>NZ_VWPY01000055.1 GCF_011839805.1 Kineococcus rubinsiae
GGGCCGCACCTCGGCGCGGCGGTGCTCCTTGACCGCCAGCAGCAGCGACCGCGCCGGGCCCTCGTGCGGGGCCGCCGCGAGCACGGGCGTGCCGTCGCCGAGGCTCGCGACGGCGCCCGAGCCGGCCAGCGCGGCCGCGCACCCGCGGCACCAGCTCGTCGCCGGCCGCGCGCAGCCCGCGCAGCTGGACGGCCAGAGGAGGTCGGCGGCCCCGGCGAGGGCGGTGCGGGCGCTGCGGGGTGCGGAGGGGGTCACCGGGCCACCGTCGCCCCCGGCCGCGGCGCCCGGGCCGCCGTCCACAGGCTCCCGCCGGCGGCGACCGGCAGCGGGACCTGTGGACCCGGCGGCGGGAGGTCAGCCCGGGTCGGCGGTCAGCCGGGGTAGGCGGGGTCGCGGCCGTCCGCGAAGACGACCCACTCGGCACCGCTGCGCGTCAGCAGCCGGCCGTCGCGGGTGCCGACGACGACGTCGCGCTCGCTCCAGCCCGCGGCCACCGAGACGCCGCCGGGGACCGCCGGCAGCGCGTCGACGGGCCCGGAGGTCTGCGTGACGAGGGGCACCGGGTCGTCGCCGGCCGCAGGACGGGCCAGGAGCACGAGGCGGTCGTCCTCGAGCCACGACGCGTCCAGCACGTCGGCCGTCCCGGGCACCAGCTCCGGGGAGCCGGCGGTCAGCCGCAGCGGGCGCGCGCCCGCCCCGCGGACCACGCCGTGCACGCGCACGTGCGTGCTGCCGTCCGGCGCCTCGACGACCAGCACCACCCGGGCGCCGTCGCGGGAGACCCGCAGCAGGCGCACCGTGCCGCCCACCCCGTCGGCGGGCAGGTCGACCGCCTGCGCGGGGGCCGCCGGGTCGCCCGACGGCACGATCCGCGGGACGGCGCCGGACGCCGCGGCGACGGTCCACACCCACCCGTCGCGGTCGACCGAGGGCGGCGACAGCGGGACGTCGGAGCGCAGGGCCGTCTCCAGCTCGCCGCCCGCGGCCTGCACGCGCAGGGTCCGGTCGTCGCGGTCGAGGACGGCGAAGGGCCCGCCCGCCGGGCCCACCGCGGGGTGCGCCGCGTCGTCGCCGCTGGCCAGACCCGGCCCGGTGCCGGGCACGGCGCCCACGGCCGTGCGGTCCCAGCGCGAGAGCCCCGCAGGCCCGAGCAGGACGAGGCGCGGGTCGGTCGTGGCCAGGGTGCGCGGCACGTCGCCGACGTCGCCGTCGCCCGCGCGGGTCAGCTCGGCACCGTCCACCGTCACCCGCACCCGGGCCACGCCGGGCAGGCGCGTGAGGCTCGCGCGCAGCTGCGACAGCAGCAGGCTGCGCTGCTCGGGGCTGCCCTGCAGGACCGCGTCGGTGAGGTCCACGGCCGCCGTGCCGTCGGCCACGGGCACGGTCCCCACGCGCAGCCGGGTGCCGGCCGGGGCGCCCGAGCGCACGGCCGGGGCGAGCCAGCTCGAGGCCCCGGCCAGCAGCTCCGTGACGATCCGCGTCGCCGTGGACGAGCCGTAGGTGAACCACCGCACGTCCGCGACGAGCTGGCGGGCGTCCGCGGTCGCGAAGTACACCGGGAAGGCGCGCAGGGTGCGGGAGGCGTCGAGCTCGCTCACCGCGACGCCGTCGGGGAGCTCGTCGACGCGCCACTGCCCGCCCTCGCGGCGCAGCGTGAGCGTCTGCAGCAGCCGGGTGCCCGGGGTGCGCTGGAGGTAGTGCCCGGTCGCGTCGATCTCCGCGACGACGGCCGCGGACACCGCCACCTGCACCGAGGCGCCGTCGGGCGTGGCCGGTGACGGGGCCGGCGTGCCCGTCGGGGCGGGCGCCGCGTCGACCACGGGGATGGTGTCGACCAGCGTGGTCGAGTCCTCCGGGCGCCAGCGCCGGGCGGCGGCCGCGGTGAGGAAGGTGCGGGCGACGGCGGCGTCCTCGCTCGCGGAGCTGGCCGCGAGCAGGAAGCCGCGCACCACGTCCTCGGCCGAGGCGCCCTCGCGGGGGCCCTCCGGGATCACCTCCAGCAGGCCGATCCGCGGGTCGTCGAGGGTCCGGGAGCCGCTGGTCACGGGACCGGACGTCGGCAGCCCGCCGCACCCGGCCAGCAGGACCAGCGCGGCGGCGGCCGCGACCCCCGCGGCCCGCCCCCTCACGGGAGGTCCTGCGGGGCCGGGGACCGGGGCGGTCCGCCCGTGAGCGCCGCCACGGCCGGGCGCCAGCTCAGCGGGACGACGGGCAGCGGCGAGCTGCGCAGCACGCCGCCGGCCGTGCGCGGGATGGTCAGGACGAAGTGGCAGCCCTCGCCGGGACGGCCCCACACCTGCAGCCAGCCGCCGTGCAGCCGGGTGTCCTCCAGCGAGATGGCGAGGCCGAGGCCGCTGCCGCCCGTGGTCCGGGCGCGCGCGGGGTCGGCGCGCCAGAAGCGGTCGAAGACCCGGGGCAGCTGCGACGGGCTCAGGCCCACGCCGTGGTCGCGCACCCCGACGGCCACGGCCCGCTCGTCGCACACGACGGTCACCTCGATGGGGCGCGCCTCGCCGTGCTCGACGGCGTTGCCGAGCAGGTTGCGCAGCACCCGCTCGATGCGCCGCGAGTCCACCTCGGCCGTGCACGGCCCGCCCGGCGCGGACACCCGCACCTGGCTGCCGCGACGCTCCGCGAGCGCCGAGGTGTGCTCCACGACGCGGTGGACGATGGCCCGCACGTCCTGCGGGTCGGCCTCCAGGGCCGCGGCCCCGGCGTCGAAGCGGGAGATCTCCAGCAGGTCCTGCAGCAGGGAGTCGAAGCGCTCCAGCTGGGTCAGCAGCAGCTCGGAGCTGCGCGCCACGGCGGGGTCGAAGTCGGCGCGCGCGTCGTGCAGCACCTCCCCGGCCATGCGGATGGTCGTCAGCGGGGTGCGCAGCTCGTGGCTGACGTCGGAGACGAAGCGCCGCTGGAGGCGGGAGAGCTCCTCGAGCTGCTCGATGTGCTGCTGCATGCCCGCGGCCATCTCGTTGAAGGCGCGGGCCAGGCGGGCCAGGTCGTCGCTGCCCCGGACCCGCATGCGCTCGTGCAGGCGGCCGCTGGTGAGGCGCTCGGCGGTGCCCGCCGCCTCGCGGACGGGCTGCACGACCGTGCGCGCGACGACGTAGGCCACGGCCCCGACGAGCAGGACCAGGGCGATGCCGCCCCCGGTGAAGGTGGTGCGCACCAGGCGCAGCGTCTGCTCCTCGCTGGCCAGGGAGTAGACGAAGTAGAGCTCGTACTGCCCGGCCCGCGGCAGCGTCACGAGCGAGCCCACGAGCAGCGCCGGGCTGCCCGTGCTCGCGCGCAGGTCCACGAGCTGCATCTGCTGGACGTCGGTGGCCTGGACCGCGCGGCGCAGCCCGGGCGGCACGTCGGAGGCCGCGAGCCCCTCCGAGGCGATGTCGCGCACGACCACGGTGGCCTCGCCCTCGCCGCCGGCCGACGCGCTCGGGGAGGCGCTCGGGCCGGGGACGCCGCCGGCGGCGGGCTGGGCGCGCAGGAGCACGACGCCGCGGACCCGGTCGGGGCCGGCGCCCTCCAGCGAGGACACGACGTCGCCCGCCAGCTGGTCGAGCTCGGCGGTGGTCGTGGTCGTGGACGCGTCGAACTGCGCCTGGGCGGTGCTCGCGCCGCGCGCCGCGTCGGACATCGCCGCCCGCTCGCGCTCGGCCACGACGCCGTCGCCGATGCCGTCGAGCAGGTAGGTGCCGACGCCGACCACCACGAGCAGCCCGAGCGCCGTCGTCGCGACGACGACCCGCAGCTGCAGGGAGGCCCGCCAGCGCCCGGCGGCCCGCGCGAGGAGCCGCAGCGCGGCCGGGACCCAGGTGCGCGGGGCGGGCAGGACCCGGCGGGCCGGGCGCATCACAGCGGGCCTGCGCGGTACCCCACTCCGCGGACCGTGACCACGATCTCGGGGTGCTCGGGATCGACCTCGATCTTGGAGCGCAGCCGCTGCACGTGGACGTTGACCAGGCGGGTGTCGGCCGCGTGCCGGTACCCCCACACCTGCTCCAGCAGCAGCTCGCGCGTGAAGGCCTGCCACGGCTTGCGGGCCAGCGTGACCAGCAGCTCGAACTCCAGGGGCGTCAGCGGCAGCGAGCGGCCGTCGCGGCGCACGGAGTGCCCGGACACGTCGATGACGAGGTCGCCGATGCGCAGCGTCTCCGGCGGGCGGTCCGAGGCCGAGCGCAGCCGCGCCCGCACGCGCGCCACGAGCTCCTTGGGCTTGAACGGCTTCACGACGTAGTCGTCGGCGCCGGCCTCCAGGCCCAGCACGACGTCGACGGTGTCGCTCTTGGCGGTGAGCATCACGATCGGCACGCCCGACTCGGCGCGGATGAGGCGGCAGACCTCCATGCCGTCCTTGCCGGGCAGCATCAGGTCGAGCAGGACCACGTCGGGCCGGCTGCTCCGGAAGGCCTCCAGGGCCTCGTCGCCGTGGGCGCAGAACCGCGTCTCCAGACCTTCGCCCTGGAGCACGATGCCGAGCATCTCGGCGAGCGCGGTGTCGTCGTCCACCACGAGGACGCGTCCCCTCATGACCACATGATGCCGTCTCGTGACCTCGGCGCGGGCCGGGGCGCGCCCATCGGCCCGCTGGCACGCCTCTGGCACGATGGACGGGACGGCGATCACGCGCAGGAGCCAGGCCGCCACGAGGAGGTACCGATGAGCCAGTGGGCAGCACCCGACGACGGGAACGGTGCCCCCGCGGGGACCCCGGGCGGCTGGGGTCCCACCCCGCCGACGGAGCCAGCGCCCGCCCAGACCCCCTCTGCCGGTGGCGGTCCCGCCGCGGGCGGCTGGGGCGAGCCGAGCTGGAACGAGCGCACGGGCGGCTGGGACCGGCCCGCCGCCGGGCAGCCCGGCATCATCCCGCTGCGCCCGATCGGCCTCGGCGAGATCTGGGACGGCGCCTTCCGCGCGTTCCGGCAGAACCCGAAGGTCATGGTCGGCCTGTCGGCCATCGTCGTGGTCGCCACGCAGCTGGTGTCCCTCGTCGCGACCGTCGTGCTGACGCGGGACCTCGTGGGCCTCGCGGAGCAACTGGGCGCCGGCGCGGCGGCGGACGTGTCGTTCTCCGAGGTCGCGGGCACCCTGCAGCGCAGCATCCCGCTCTACCTCGTGGTGACGCTGCTGCAGGCCGTGGCCGTGCTCGTCCTGAACGGCATGCTCATCGTGGCGGTCAGCCGCGCGGTCCTCGGCCGGACGGTGACGCTCGGGGAGCTCTGGCGCGAGACCCGCCGCCGGCTGCCGGCCCTGCTCGGCCTCTCGCTGCTGCTCAGCCTCGTCCCCGCCCTCGTCGGGCTCGTCGCCCTGGCCCCCGGGATCCTCGTGCTCGTCGGCGCCGACGGCGACGCCGCGATCGCCTCGGGCGTCGTGCTCACCCTGGCCGGCGCCCTGGTCTGGGCCGTGGTCGCCGTCTTCCTCTGGATCCGGTGGGCGCTCGCGACGCCCGCGCTGCTGCTGGAGCGGCTCACCGTCCGCCAGGCCGTGCGCCGCTCGTCGCGCCTGGTCAAGGGCAGCTTCTGGCGCACCCTGGGCATCCTGCTGCTGACGCTGGTCGTGGTCTACGCCGTCGTCGCGGCCGTCGGGGTGCCGTTCTCCCTCGTGGGTCAGGCCGTGGTGGTCGCCACGGGCAGCGCCGACGACCCGACCGGGGCCGTCGTCCTGCAGCAGGTCATCGCCAGCGTCGGCTCGATGATCGGCAGCGTCGTGGCCTACCCCTTCCTCGCCTCCGTCACGGCGCTGGTCTACGTGGACCTGCGGATGCGCCGCGAGGGGCTGGACGTCGAGCTGCACCGCGCCGCGGCCGGCGGGTGAGCGGCCTGCTGCGCCTGGGCGCCCCGCTCGTGCCCGACGCCGGCCAGGCGCGGGAGCTGCTCGCCCGCGAGCTCGCCGGCGGGGAGTACCGCGGGCAGGAGGAGCCGTGGCTGCAGCGCGTCTGGACGTGGGTGACCGAGCGCCTCGACCGCGTGCAGGTCCCCGGGCTCGGCACGAGCTGGACGGGGCCGCTGCTCGTCGTGCTGGTGCTCGTCGCGGTCGTCGTCGTGGTCCTCGCCGTCGCGGGACCGGTCCGCCGCGGGGCCCGGGCGCCGGAGGCCGACGCGGCCTTCGACGACCTCGTCCCCGCCGCCGAGCACCACCGCCGCGCCGACGCGGCCGCGGCCGCCGGGCAGTGGTCCGTCGCCGTGCAGGAGCGCTTCCGCGCCGTCGTGCGCTCGCTGGAGGAGCGGGCCCTGCTGGAGCGGCGCCCCGGCCGCACCGCGCACGAGGTCGCCGAGGAGGCGGCCGTCCCGCTGCCGGCGTGCGCCGCCGGCCTGCGCCGCGCCGCCCGGACCTTCGACGACGTCCGCTACGGCGGGCGCACCGCCTCCCCCGAGGTGGAGGCCGAGGTGCGCCGCCTCGCGGCCGAGGTCGCCGCGACCCGGCCCCGCGCCCTCGCCGACGCTCCCGACCTGGCGGGGCGGAGCACCTCGTGAGCACGGAGAGCCCGGTCCGCAGCCCCGTCTCCACCGGCGCGCGGCCCGTCCGGCGCGTGGGGCGGGCGCGGGCGGCCTGGCGGCGCTCGCGCGTCGTCGTCGTGCCCCTCGGGCTGCTCGTCCTGCTGGCGGTGGGGCTCGCGCTGGCCGCGCCGCGGACCACGCGCGACGCCCTCGCCCCGACCTCGGTCGCCCCCGCCGGCAGCCGCGCGCTCGCCCAGGTGCTGCAGGCCGAGGGGATCACCGTGCGCGAGGCGCGGACCTTCGCCACGGCGACCGCCGCGGTCGGCGGCGGCGCGTCCACGACGCTGCTCGTCACCGCGCCCGTGCTGCTGGACCCCGACCGGCTGCGCGAGGTCGGCCGCCTCGTCGCCGCGGGGACCGACCTCGTCCTCGTCGCCCCCGACGCCGTCGTGCTGGACTCCCTGCGCCTGCCGCTGCAGGTCGCGGGCGTCGACCCGGCCACCGAGCGGACCCCCGGCTGCGACGCCCCCGACGCCGTCGCCGCGGGCCGCACGCGGGCCGGCGGCAACCTCTACGCGCCGGGCGCGGGCGCGGGCGGCACCCCGACGGTCTGCTTCGGCGGCAGCTACGCGCGCGTCGAGGCGGCGGGCGGCGGGACCGTCACCGTGCTCGGCCAGCGCGACGTGCTGACCAACCAGCACGTCGACCAGGGCGGCGCGGCGGCCCTCGCGCTGCGCACGCTGGGCGCCCGCCCCACGCTCGTCTGGTACCTGCCCAGCCCCACCGACGTCGCCGACGGCGGGGCCGCGCCGCTGTCCTCGCTCGTCCCGCGCTGGGTGCTGCCCTCGGCCGTGCTGCTGCTGCTGGCGGGGCTCGCGCTCGCGCCGTGGCGGGGCCGGCGCCTCGGCCGCCTCGTGCCCGAGCCGCTGCCCGTCGTCGTGCGCTCGGTGGAGAGCGTCGAGGGCCGGGCCCGGCTCTACGCCAGGGCCGGGGCCCGCGAGCGGGCCGCTCGGGCGCTGCGCTCGGCGGCGCTCCGTCGCCTGCGCGTCCTGGTCCGCCTGGACGCCACGGCCCCCGCCCACGACGTCGCCGACGCCGTCGCGTGGGCCACCGGGCGGCCCGCGACCGAGCTGCGCGCCCTGCTGCTGCCCGCCGAACCGGCCGACGAGGCCGCCCTCGTCCGGCTCGCCGTGGAGCTCGACGCCCTCGAGGCGCAGCTGCGCGGCCGCCCGACCTGACCCGTCGCCCCCGACCCGACCCACCGCAGGCCGCACCCGAGGAAGGCACCACCACCGTGAGCGAGAGCACCGGCGAGAGCACGACCGAGGACCCGGGCGTCCAGCTCGGCAAGGCCCCCGACCCGGACGCGGTGGACGGCCCCGGCGAGGACGCCCGCCGCGACGAGATCGAGGCCGCCCGCGACGCGCTGCGCGCCGTGCGCCAGGAGGTCGCGAAGGCCGTCGTCGGCCAGGACGCCGCCGTCACGGGCCTCGTCATCGCCGTCCTCTGCCAGGGCCACGTCCTGCTGGAGGGCGTGCCCGGCGTCGCGAAGACGCTGCTCGTCCGCACCCTGGCCGCGGCCCTGCAGCTGGACACCAAGCGCGTGCAGTTCACGCCCGACCTCATGCCGGGCGACGTGACCGGCTCCCTGGTCTACGACGCGCAGACCGCCAACTTCAGCTTCCGCGAGGGGCCGGTGTTCACGAACCTCCTGCTGGCCGACGAGATCAACCGGACCCCGCCGAAGACGCAGGCGTCGCTGCTGGAGGCCATGGAGGAGAAGCAGGTCTCCGTCGACGGGCTCCCGCGCCGGCTGCCCGCGCCCTTCATCGTCGCGGCGACCCAGAACCCCGTCGAGTACGAGGGCACCTACCCGCTGCCCGAGGCGCAGCTGGACCGGTTCCTGCTCAAGCTGACGCTGCCGCTGCCGCCGCGCGAGGACGAGGTCGAGGTCCTGGCCCGCCACGCCGCCGGGTTCGACCCGCGCGACCTGGGCGCGGCGGGCGTGCGGGCCGTGGCCTCGCCCGCGCAGCTCGCCCTGGCGTCGGCGGCCGTGCGGCGCGTGCAGGTCTCCCGGGAGGTGCTGGGCTACGTCGTCGACGTGTGCCGGGCGACGCGCTCCTCGCCGTCGCTGGCCCTCGGCGTCTCCCCCCGCGGTGCGACGGCGCTGCTGTCGACCGCGCGCGCCTGGGCGTGGCTGTCGGGGCGCGACTACGTCTCCCCCGACGACGTCAAGGCGCTGGCCCGCCCGACGCTGCGCCACCGGGTGCAGCTGCGGCCCGAGGCCGAGCTCGACGGCGTGAGCGTGGACTCGGTCCTGGACTCGGTCCTCGGCGCGGTCCCCGTCCCGCGGTGAGGGGCACGACGGTGCGGGGGTCGACGTGAGCGTCTCGGGGCGCGTCCCGCTGCTGCTCGCGCTGGGGGTCGTCCTCGTGGCGCTGTGGCCGTCGCTGACCGCGGTGTGGACGTGGCTGCTCGTCGTGGCGGTGCTCGTGGGCCTCGACGTGGCCCTGGCCCCGTCCCCGCGCCGGCTCGTCGTGCGCCGCTCCGTGCTGCCCGCGGTGCGCCTCGGCGAGCCCGTCGAGAGCACCCTGCTGGTGGCCAACTCCTCCGGCCGCCGGGTCCGCGGCCTGCTGCGCGACGCGTGGCAGCCCTCGGCGGGCGCCCGCAGCGACCGCCACCGCCTCGACCTGCCCGCGGGCGAGCGGCGGCGCTTCACGACCGTGCTCGTGCCCACCCGGCGCGGGGACCGGTTGGCCGACCGGGTCACGGTCCGCAGCCTCGGGCCGCTCGGTCTCGCGGCGCGCCAGCGCTCCGCGCCGCTGCCGGGGCGGCTGCGCGTGCTCCCGCCGTTCACGTCGCGCAAGCACCTGCCGTCGCGGCTGTCGCGGCTGCGCGAGCTCGACGGGCGCAGCGCCGTCCTGCACCGCGGACAGGGCACCGAGTTCGACTCGCTGCGCGACTACGTCGACGGCGACGACGTCCGCTCGATCGACTGGCGCGCCACGGCGCGGCGCCAGTCCGTCGTCGTGCGCACGTGGCGGCCCGAGCGCGACCGCCGGGTGCTGCTCGTCGTCGACGCCTCCCGCACCTCGGCCGCGCGCATCGGCACGGGCCCCGCGGCCGGGCACGACCGCCTCGCCAGCACCGAGGGCACGGAGGTGCGCCTGGACGCGGCGATCGACGCGGCCCTGCTCACGGCCGTCCTGGCGAGCCGCGCGGGTGACCGCGTCGACCTCTTCGCCCACGACCGCCGGGTCCGCGCGCGCGTGCGCGGCTCCTCGCGCGGCGACCTGCTCCCGAGCCTGGTGAACGCGCTGGCCCCGCTGGAGCCCGCGCTCGTCGAGGCCGACTGGGACGTGGTGGCCACCGAGGTGCGCGCCCTCGCGCGGCAGCGGGCGCTCGTGGTGCTGCTGACGGCGCTGGACCCGGCAGCGCTGGAGTCGGGGCTGCTGACCGTCCTGGAGCAGCTCGCGGCCCGGCACACCGTGGTCGTCGCGGCCGTGGACGACCCGGCGCTGGAGAAGATGGCGCGGCAGCGCGGGACCTCGGAGGAGGTCTACGGGGCGGCGGCCGCGGAGGCCGCCGCCGCCGAGCGGGCCGCCACCGCCACCCTGCTGGAGCGGCTCGGCGTCCAGGTCGTGCACGCGGCGCCCGACGACCTCGCGCCCGCGCTGGCCGACACCTACCTCGCGCTGAAGGCCGCCGGCCGGCTCTGAGCCCCGCCCGGTGGCGAGGACGCGAACGCCCTGGAAGGCGGCGGGGCCGCGGTGCTAGACCTGCACCGTGCTCGTCCCGCTGCTGCGGCAGTACCTCAGCCCCCACCGCTCCCTGCTGATCGGCGTCGTCGTCCTGCAGCTGCTGCAGTCGACCGCCACCCTCTACCTGCCCCGGCTGAACGCCGACATCATCGACCGCGGCGTCGCGACCGGGGACACGGGCTACATCCTGCGCACGGGCGGCGTGATGCTCGTCATCACGCTGCTGCAGGTCGTCTGCGCCGTGGGCGCGGTCTACCTGGGCGCCCGCACGGCCATGGCCGTCGGGCGCGACCTGCGCGCCGGCGTCTTCGGCCACGTCATGGACCTCTCCCAGCGCGAGGTGGGGCGCTTCGGCGCCCCCTCGCTCATCACGCGCTGCACCAACGACGTGCAGCAGGTGCAGATGCTCGTGCTGATGGTCTGCACGCTGCTGATCTCCTCGCCGCTGCTCATCGTGGGCGGGGTCGTCATGGCGCTGCGCGAGGACGCCGGGCTGAGCTGGCTGCTGCTGGTCGCGGTGCCCGCCCTCGTCGTCGCCATCGCGGCGATCATGGTCCGGCTGGGCCCGCTGTTCCGGGTCCTGCAGGGCCGCGTCGACACCGTCAACCGGGTGCTGCGCGAGCAGCTGACCGGCATCCGCGTGGTCCGCAGCTTCGTGCGCGAGGGCGCCGAGACGCGCCGCTTCGCCGCGGCCAACGCCGACCTCACCGAGACCGCGATGCGGACGGGCCGGCTGTTCGCCCTCGTCTTCCCCGTCGTGACGCTGGTGCTGAACGTCGCCAGCGTCGCCGTCCTCTGGTTCGGCGCCGCGCGCGTGGAGAGCGGCGACCTGCAGGTCGGCTCGCTGATCGCCTTCCTCAGCTACCTCGTGCAGATCCTCGTGGCCGTGATGATGTCGACGTTCCTGGCGATCCTCGCGCCCCGCGCGGCCGTGTCCGCCGACCGCATCGGCGAGGTCCTCGGGACCGAGCCCTCCGTGGTGCTGCCCACCGCGCCCACGACGCCCGCGACCTCGCGCGGCGTCGTGGAGCTGCGCGACGTCACGTTCGCCTACCCCGGCGCCGAGCGGCCCGTGCTCTCGGGCATCACGTGCACCGCGGCGCCCGGTGAGCTCACCGCCGTCATCGGCAGCACCGGTGCGGGCAAGACCACGCTGGTGAACCTCCTCGGGCGCCTGTTCGACGCCACCGGCGGCGCGGTCGTCCTCGACGGCGTCGACGTGCGCGAGCTCGCCGACGCGGAGCTGCGCCGCCGCGTGGGCCTCGTGCCGCAGAAGGCGTACCTGTTCGCGGGCACCGTGGCGAGCAACCTGCGCTTCGGGCGGCCCGACGCGACCGACGAGGAGCTGTGGGAGGCGCTGCGCACCGCCCAGGCCGCGGACTTCGTGGCGGCCATGCCCGGGGGCCTCGACGCGCCCGTCGCACAGGGCGGCACCAACGTCTCGGGCGGGCAGCGGCAGCGGCTCGCGATCGCCCGCGTCCTCGTCCTGCGCCCCGAGGTGTACGTGTTCGACGACGCGTTCTCCGCGCTGGACACCGCGACCGACGCGAGGGTGCGGGCCGCGCTCGCTGCGACGGTCACCGACGCGACCCTGGTCGTCGTGGCGCAGCGGGTGTCGACGATCGTCGGCGCCGACCGGATCGTCGTGCTCGACGGCGGGGTGGTCGTCGGGCAGGGCCGCCACGACGAGCTGCTCGGCACGTGCCCGACGTACGCGGAGATCGTCGCCTCCCAGCTCGAGGCGGCGGCGTGAGCGGCCGGGCCCCCGCGCCCGCCGCCCCGGCGGGCGCGCCGGCGCAGCGGCCGGGCGGGTTCCGCGGCGGGCCGGGACGCGGCCCGATGGCCATGGCCGGGCCCGTGCAGAAGGCCGCGAGCTTCGGGCCCTCGTTCCGCCGGCTGATCGGGCGGCTGACCCCGCACCGCGGCCGGCTCGCCGTCATCACGGTCCTCGCCGTCGTCAGCGTGGCCTGCTCCGTGGTCGGGCCGCGGCTGCTCGGCGACGCGACCGACGTCGTGGTGGCCGCCGTCGGCCCGGCCGTCCTGGACCGCGGGGGGCTCGAGCGCTACCTGCTGGCCTCCGTCGCGGTCTACGTCGTGTCCTCGGTGCTGCTCTACGGCCAGGGGGTGCTGCTGAACCGCGTCGTGCAGCGCACCGTGCAGCGGCTGCGCTCCGACGTCGAGGACAAGGTGCACCGGCTGCCCCTGTCGCGGGTCGACTCCACGCAGCGCGGCGACCTGCTCAGCCGCGTCACCAACGACATCGACAACGTCTCGCAGAGCCTGCAGCAGACGCTGAGCCAGGCGCTGACGTCGGTCCTCACGGTCGTCGGCGTCGTGGCGTTCATGTTCTCGATCTCGTGGGAGCTCGCGATCGTCGCGCTCCTCGCGATCCCCCTGACGCTGGCCGTCACGACCGTCGTCGCGAAGCGCTCGCAGCCGCTGTTCACGGCGCAGTGGCGGGAGACGGGCATCCTCAACGGCCAGATCGAGGAGGCCTTCACGGGCCACGACGTCGTCACGGCGTTCGGCCGCCGCGAGGAGGTCCGGGCCCGGTTCGCGAGCAAGAACGAGGAGCTGTTCACCGCGAGCGCCGGGGCGCAGTTCCTGTCGGGCACGATCATGCCCGCGACCACGTTCGTCGGGAACCTCGTCTACGTCGGCATCGCCGTCCTCGGCGGGACGATGGTGACGAACGGCTCGCTCAGCATCGGCGGGGTGCAGGCGTTCATCCAGTACTCGCGGCAGTTCACCCAGCCGCTGAGCCAGCTCGGGTCGATGGCGAACCTGCTGCAGTCCGGGGTGGCCTCGGCCGAGCGGGTGTTCGAGCTGCTCGACGAGGACGAGCTGTCGCCGGAACCCGCCGTGGAACCCGCGCGCCCCGACGGGGAGACGGGCCCGGGCGCCGGGCGCATCGAGTTCGAGCACGTGTCCTTCCGCTACTCCCCCGACCGCCCGCTCATCGACGACCTGTCCTTCGTCGCCGAACCCGGGCAGACGGTCGCGGTGGTCGGGCCGACGGGCGCGGGCAAGACGACCCTGGTCAACCTGCTGCTGCGCTTCTACGAGGTGGGGGGCGGCCGGATCCTGCTCGACGGCGTCGACACCGCGACGATGTCGCGCGGCGACCTGCGCTCGCGGGCCGCGATCGTCCTGCAGGACACGTGGCTGTTCTCCGGGACGATCCGGGAGAACATCGCCTACGGCCGCCCCGGGGCCACGGACGAGGAGATCGTCGCGGCCGCCCGCGCCGCCTCCGTCGACCGGTTCGTGCGCTCGCTGCCCGAGGGCTACGACACCCACGTCGACGAGGACGCCACCCGCGTCAGCGCCGGGGAGAAGCAGCTCATCACCATCGCCCGCGCGTTCCTCGCGCGCCCGGGGGTCCTGGTGCTGGACGAGGCCACCAGCTCCGTCGACACCCGCACCGAGCGGCTGGTGCAGCAGGCCATGACCGAGCTGCGGCGCGACCGCACGAGCCTGGTCATCGCCCACCGGCTCTCGACCATCCGCGACGCGGACCTGATCCTCGTGATGCGCGACGGCCGCGTCGTCGAGCAGGGCCGCCACGAGGACCTGCTGGCCGCGCAGGGCGCGTACGCGGCGCTGTACCACGCGCAGTTCGCGGGGCCCGCGGTCGAGGGCGACGCGGTCGAGGGCGACGCGGTCGGAGTTGACGCGGTCGGGAGCGGCGACGGCACCGGAGCGGACGCCGGCACGACCGCCGAGGTCACCGCCGGGCCGGCGGTCCTGGACCCGGCCGCGGCGAGCGTCACCGACGTGGGCAGCGCGCCGGGCGCGGCCCGCGGGGACGCCCCGGCCGGGGGTTCCTGAGGGGCGTCCTCAGACCCGCGGGGACCCGCTGTCCTCCACGATCGCGCCGAGCAGCACCGTGCGGCCGGGGTCGGGGTCCGCGTCGGTGCAGCGCCAGCCGTCGCGCCCGGCCCGCTTGGCGTGGAAGAGCTCGGCGTCGGCGAGGGCGAGCAGCACCTCGGGGGACCCGCTGACGCGGCCCGTGCCGGCGGCCCCGGCGCTGAGCGTCAGGTGCCGCGGCTGCCCGGGGTCGCCCCCGGCCGGCCGGAGCAGCGCCGCCTCCCGCACCGCGAGGACCACCCGCTCGGCGACGCCGGCCGCCTCCGGGGTGTCGACGCCCGGCAGCAGGAGGACGAACTCCTCCCCGCCGTAGCGCGCGAGCAGCGGGTCGCAGCCCGCGAGCGTGGGAGCCAGGACACCCGCGAGCACCGTCAGCACCTCGTCGCCGTACGCGTGGCCGCCGAGGTCGTTGACCTCCTTGAACCGGTCCACGTCGAGCACGACGACCGAGTACGGCAGGCCCCGCTCCGCGCACTGCGCCCACGTGCGGTGCAGGTGCTCCAGCGCCGCGCGGCGGTTCGCGAGGCCGGTGAGCGGGTCGCGCGTGGCGGCCAGGGCCATCAGCTCGCGCGAGGCGAAGAGGTCGCGGTGCGCGGCGCGGGAGCGCCGCCCGCCCAGCGCGCAGAGCGCGTTGACCATCAGCACGCTCGCGGCCGCGGACACCGTGGCCTGCGTGAGCCCGACGTCGGGGCGCGAGAGCCAGGCCGCGGTGGTGGCGAGCGTGCAGCCCGTGCCCAGCCCGACGGCCCACCACAGGGGCAGCCCGACGACGAGGTGCAGGGCGCAGGCCACCAGCGTCAGCAGCACCGCGCCCTGCACCGCGTAGCCGTCGGCGAGGGCGAGCACGGCGGCGACCACGCCGGTGAAGGCGCAGGCCGTGACGGCGGTGAGGGCGATGAGCGGGCCGAGCCGCTCGATGCGGCGCAGGAGG
This sequence comes from Kineococcus rubinsiae, assembly GCF_011839805.1. Lineage (GTDB taxonomy): Bacteria > Actinomycetota > Actinomycetes > Actinomycetales > Kineococcaceae > Kineococcus > Kineococcus rubinsiae. The sequence continues at coordinate 14,994 of NZ_VWPY01000055.1, forward strand.
ACCAGCCCCACCACGCCGAGGACGAGGAGGCCCGCGTCGTCGGCCGCGTGGGCCGCGGCGAGCGCCGCGTCGCGGTCGCGCAGCACGGTCGTGGTGATGAGCAGGACGTGCCAGCCGACGATGAAGAAGCACAGCGCCTGCAGGTCCCGGCGCAGCGCCGGCACCCCGGCGCGGCGGAAGCGGGTCTCCAGCGCGGGGTCGAGGAAGCGGTGGCTGATGCGGTGCCGTCGCACGTCGAGCTCGGGTCCTCGAGTGGCCGCTGCTCGAGTCACGGGTCGGCCGGCTCCTCGTCCCCCGCACCCGGCCCGACGCCCGGTGCTGTCCTGCTCAAGCAACCACACCGGGTCGCCCGCGCGCAGCCGTCCGGCACAACTCGTTCGCCCCGGCCACCTCCCCCGGCGGCCCGCGGATCAGCCGCGGACGGGGGCGACGTCGCCGGCGAAGCGGTCCTCGACGTCGCCCGTCTCCCCCGCCCGGGCGGCGGGGCGGCCGAGGAGCAGGACGTAGGCCGCGAAGGCGAGCTCCGCGAGGACGCCGATGCCGATGCGCGCCCACGTGGGCAGCGGCGACGGCGTGACGAAGCCCTCGATCACCCCGGAGACGAAGAGGACGACGACCAGACCGAGCGCGACGCCGACCATGGCCCGGCCCTCGACCGCGAGGGAGTCCGCCCGCCGGCGCGCGCCTGGCGCCACCCACGCCCAGAACAGGCGCATCCCCGCGCCGGCCGCGACGAACACGGCCGTCAGCTCCAGCAGGCCGTGCGGGGCGATGAGGCCGAAGAACACCTCGCCGCGGCCGTTGGCGATGAGCAGCCCGCCCTGCAGCCCGACGTTCAGCGCGTTCTGCGTCAGGGCCACCGGGACGAAGACGCCGGTGACGCCGAGGGCGACGCAGGTCGCGGCGACCCAGGCGTTGTTCGTCCAGACCCGGCCGGCGAAGGAGGCGTGGGAGTACTGCGAGTAGTAGCCGGAGAAGTCCTCCTCGACGAGGCGGCGGATGTCGGCGGAGGAGCCGAAGACGCTGGCCTGGGCCGCGGGGTCGCCCGCCACCCACACCCCGGCCGCGACGGCGAGGACGGCCGTGAACGCGGCGGCCCCGAACGTCCACCAGCGGATGCGCCACAGCGCCGCGGGGAACCCCCGCACGGCGAAGTGGGTGAACTGCTTCCACGCCGGGTACTGGCTGCCGGTCAGGCGGGCGCGGGCCCGGGCGAGCAGCGTGGACAGCTCGTCGACGAGGACCGGCTCGGACTGCGAGGAGCGCAGGAACGACAGGTGCGTCGCCGTGCGCTGGTAGAGCACGACCAGCTCGTCGGCCTGCTCACCGCTGAGGGAGCGGGTGCGGACGAGGGTCCGCAGGCGCGCCCACTCCTCGGCGTGCACGGCGCGGTAGGCGTCGACGTCCACCGGCTCAGCCCTCCTCCGCGTCGGGGCGAACGAGCTCCAGCCGCGGGACGCCGGGCGGGTCGAAGCCCCACACCTGCCCGTAGAAGGACAGCTCGGCCTCCAGCGAGGTCGCGACGTTCTCCGCCTTGCGGAACCCGTGCTGCTCGCCGGGGAAGACGACCAGGGCGTGCGGCAACCCCTTGCGCTGCAGCGCCTCGGCGAACTGCTCGGCCTGCGCGCGGGGGACGACGAGGTCGTCGGCGCCCTGCAGGAGCAGGACGGGGCAGGACAGGCCGTCGACGTGGTTCAGGGGGGCCCGCGCGGCGTAGACGTCCGCGGCCGCCGGCAGCGGGCCGACGAGGGAGTCGAGGTAGCGGGACTCGAAGTCGTGGGTGTCCTCGGCGAGCGCCCGCAGGTCGGCCACGCCGTAGTAGGAGGTGCCCGCGGAGAACGCGTCGGTGCCCGTCAGGCACGCCAGGACCGTGAACCCGCCGGCGCTGCCGCCGCGGATGCCGATGCGGTCGGCCGGCGCCAGGCCCGCCTCGACGAGCCAGCGCGCGACGGCGACGCAGTCCTCGACGTCGACGATCCCCCAGGCCCCGTCGAGCGCCTCGCGGTAGGCCCGCCCGTAGCCCGTCGAGCCGCCGTACTGGACGTCGACGACGCCGATGCCGCGGGAGGTGAAGTAGGCGACCTCCGGGGAGAACGCGGCCTGCGACTGCGAGGTCGGGCCGCCGTGCACGAACAGGACGTGCGGGGCGGGCTCGTCCTGCCCTCCGTCCGGGTCGACGAGGGCGTTGGTCGGCGGGTAGCGGTGGGCGTGCACGACGCGGCCGCCGGCGCTCGGCACGGTGACGGCGTGCGGGACGGGCAGCACGGCCGCGTCGGGCACCTCGCCGCTGGGCTGCACGACCTGCACCGCCGACGTCTGCGCGTCGACCACGACGACGGTCGGCGGCATCGTGGCGGACGCCGAGACGGCCGCGATCTGGGAACCCGCCCCCGCGAGGACGGCGGCGTAGGCGGTGAAGGGCAGGTCGAGCGCCGTCAGCGCCCCCGTGCGCGGGTCGAGGACGTCGAGGGCGTACGTCGCGCTGCCGTGCAGGAGCGCGACGCGGCCGTCGTCCAGCGCGGCCCACGAGGTGGTGCCGAACACCCACGGCGGGAAGCCCTGCTCGGCGGCCTCGGGCAGCAGCGCCACGAGCTCCGCTCCCCCACCGGCCACCTCCCCGGCGGCCGTCTCCTCGACGCGGTGCAGGTTCCACCAGCCGCTGCGGTCGGAGACGACGAGCAGGGTGCCGTCGGCGGTCCACCCGGGGTGGACCAGGGACTCGCGGCTCTCCCCGCCCGCGACGACCCGCACCCCGCTGAGGCGGTGGTCGGCGCCCACGTCGGCGGTCCACAGCAGCGTGCGCTGCCACGGCATGTCGGGGTGCTCCCAGCTGATCCAGGTGAGGCGGCGGCCGTCGGGCGAGGTGCGGGGCGCCGCGAGGAAGCGCGGGCCGCGGAACAGCTCGGTGACGCCGCTGCCGTCGAGGGCGACCCGGACGAGGGCGCGGGCGGGCTCGGGGCCGCTGAGGTCCTCGGCGACCAGGACGACCGCGTCCTCGTCGAGGCGGTCGGGGTCGGCCAAGCGCGGCCGGGCGGCGACGTCGGGCGTCAGGGGCCGCGGCGCGGCGCCGGGGGCGTCGACGGCGTACCAGCGCTGGTCGCCGGCGTCGGCGAGCACGGCGCCGTCGCCCACCGGCAGCCACGACCCGCCGCCGTACTCGTGCACGCGCGTGCGGGCGTCCAGCGACGGGGCGAGCTCGGTGACGGTGCCGTCCTCGTCGCGGCGCAGCACGGCGACGCGGCCCCCGTCGGCGGGGTCGCCCTGGGCCCACCAGACGCGCCGCCCGCCGCGGTCGAGCGCGACCGCGCCCAGGTGCAGCCCCGTGCGGGCCACCTCCGCGGCGGACAGCGGGGACGGCCAGGCTCCGTGCGGCGCGGTCATCGACGCATCGTGCCAGCCGGCGCCCCGGCCCGCCCCGCACCCCGCCCCGTCCAGCCCGCCGACACCGCGGCGGCGGCTACCGTGGCGGCGTGGCCGAGCGACGACTGGGAACCCCCGCGGGGCGCGGTCCCGGTCCGGCCGCGGCCGGCGAGGTGCCGACGGGCGACGTCGTGACCGGCGAGGCCGTCGTCCTCGACCTGCGCGCCGCGTCCTTCGCCTCCCGGCTGCTCGCCGGGCTCCTCGACGCCGCCGCCACCGCCGTCGTCGGGGTGCTGCTGCTCCTCGGCGGGTCCGCGCTGCTGTCCGCCGCCGACGAGGCGGCCGTCGGCGCGATCGCGCTGACCCTGACCGTCTTCTGCCTCGTGGGCATCCCCGTCCTCGTCGAGACGCTGTCCCGCGGGCGCTCGCTGGGCAAGATCGTCACCGGGCTGCGGGTCGTGCGCGACGACGGCGGCCCCGTCCGGTTCCGGCACTGCGTCGTGCGCGGGCTGCTCGGCTTCTTCGAGCTGTGGGCCACCGCGGGGAGCCCCGCCATCCTCTGCGCTCTCGTCACGAAGCGCGGCAAGCGGTTCGGCGACCTCCTCGCCGGCACCTACGTGGTGCGCGAGCGCACGGGGGCCCGCCACGTGCCGCTGCCCCCGATGCCGGCCGAGCTCGCCGGCTGGGCCCGCACCGCCGACATCGGCCGGCTGCCCGACGGCACCGCCCTCGCGGCCCGGCAGTTCCTGGGCCGCGCGCCCGGGCTGCACCCGGCCTCGCGCGAGCAGCTGGGCGCCTCCCTCGCCGGCTCCCTGCTGCCGCTGGTGTCCCCACCGCCGCCCGCCGGGACGTCCGCCGAGCGCTTCCTCGCCGCGGTCCTCGTCGAGCGGCGCGACCGCGAGCTCGTCACGCTGCGGCGCCAGCAGGCGCGCGTGCGCGAGCTCTCGCACTCCCTCGGCCGCGACCGGCACGACGACCACCAGCGCGGCGCCGGGGCCGGGCGGGTGGCACAGTGATCGGGTGCCCGGAGATCCTCGTGTGTGACGTCACCCCCGCGGCGGAGCTCAACGTCCCGCTGGACACGACCGCGCCGTCCATCGCGCGCGCCTTCCTGCGCCGGACCTACTGCGACGCCCACCACGCCCGCGTGCTCGACGAGGCGGAGCTGCTCGTGTCCGAGCTGATCACCAACGGGGTGAAGCACGGCGCCCCTCCGATCACGCTGCGGGTGACCTGCGACGGGACGTCCGGGCTGCGGGTCGCTGTGCGCGACGGCAGCCCGCGCGCGCCCCAGGCGCGCGACGCGGGCCCCGAGGACGACTCCGGCCGCGGCATCGCGCTGGTCGACATGCTGAGCACGTCCTGGGGCGTCGAGACGTCCGACCTCGGCAAGACGACCTGGTTCACCCTCACCTGAGGTGCCGGCGCCCGGCGTGGGGCGCACGGGGCCGGTGGGAACGGACGGGACCGGTGAGGACGGACGGGCGCGCGGGTCCAGTCGCGCTGCGGGGGCGCCGATGCCCCAGGGTGGCGCGCGGTGCGCCGGGACGGTCGGGAGGTGCGTGGTGACGGCTGGCACGGACCTCGTCCCCCTGAGCGAGTTCGGCCCCTACGACGTGCTCTCCGACTGGGCCCTGGCGCTCTCCAACTCGGGTCAGTGGGAGCGGGCGCTGCTGCGCTGCCGCGAGGGCGAGCTGCTGTGCGCCGCCGCGGGCGACGTGCTCACCCTGCGCTTCCTGCAGTTCATCCGCGGGCTGAGCCACCTCGAGACCGGCGACACCGTCGCGGCCATCGCCGTCGGCGACCGGCTCCTGGGCGAGCTCCCGCCGGACCTGCCGGCCTGGCGCGCGAAGGTGCTCGCGCTCAACGCCGAGGCGCTGCTCACGCAGGGGCTGCCGACCGCGGCCATGGACGCCCTCTCCGAGGCGCTCGCCCTCGCGCAGGACCCGGCCGCGAGCTACAACCACCTCTCGGCGGCGTTCTCCACCGCCACGGCGCTGCGCTCGATGCTGCTGTTCGAGCAGTGCCACTCGCTGCTCACCCGCGTCGCGCAGGCCCCGCACGCCGCCGGGGTGCGCACGAACGTGCGCCGCGCGCTCGCCATCACCAGCGCGCTCTGGGGCTGCCTGCTCGACCTGACGGGCGACGCCGGCGGCGCGCGGCGGCGCTACGTCGAGGCCCTCGGCGAGACCGCCGCCATGTCGGCCAGCGCGCAGGAGACCGGCGCGGACGAGATGCGCTGGCGGGCACAGGCGCTGGAGGGCTTCGTGCTGCACCGCCTCGGGCAGGACGACCTCGGCTACGCCCGCATCCAGGAGGCGCTCGCCGGCTTCCCGCCGCGCGACGAGCTCGTCGAGGTGCGCGCCGCCCGCCTGGCCGAGGCCGTCGTGCTGGCCCGCCGCGGGCGGGGCGAGGAGGCCCGCGAGGTGCTGGCCTCCTTCCGCCACGTCACCGTCCACGAGAACCGCGAGCTGTGGGAGGCGCTGGGGACCGCGGCCCTCGCCGACGTGGACCTCGAGCCCGTGCGCGAGGAGGGGGCCCGCGCAGCCGCTCACGGGTGGCGGCGGATGTCCGAGCTCGCGATGGCCCGGCTCTGGCGGGACCGGGAGGGCCGCTTCGAGGCCCTGGCCGACCGGGCCCGCGTCCAGACCCTCGTGCAGGAGGCGGTTCGCCACTCCGCCGCCGTGCTCACCGACCCGCTGACCGGGCTCGGCAACCGGCGCATGCTGCAGGAGCGGCTGGACGCCGAGGCGGCCGCGACCCGCGCGGGCCGGCGCGTCGACGCCGCCGCCCTCCTGTTCGTGGACGTCGACGAGTTCAAGGCCGTCAACGACACGTGCTCCCACGGCACGGGCGACGTGGTCCTGCAGCGCCTGGGCCACCTGGTGCAGACGGCCTGCCGGCACGGCGACACCGCGATCCGCTACGGCGGTGACGAGTTCGTCGTCCTGCTCTCCGACGCCGCCGGCGCGACCGAGGCGGCCGACCGGCTCCTGGCCGCCGTGCGCGCCGAGGACTGGCGGGTCCTGGACTCCCGCCTGGACGTGCGGGTGTCCGTCGGCTGCGCGGTCCGCCCGACCGTCGCCGAGGCCCTGGCCTCCGCCGACGCGGCCCTGTTCGCCGCCAAGCGCGCCGGGCGCGACCGCGTCGTGCGGGCCGGCGACGTGCGGGCCGGCGACGTGCGCGACGCGGAGTCGACGACCGCGACGGTCTGAGGTCGCCGCCGCCTACGCTCGGCCCGTGACGACCGGTCCGCAGGACGCACCGCAGGTGCGCGTCGTGCACCTGTCCCTCGCCACGCTGCGCGCGCTCGCCGCGGGGGACCTCGCCGGGGCGGACGCCACGAGCCCCGTGCCGGTCCCGGCCCACGCCGCCGGTCCCGACTGGCGGGGCGTCTGGCGGCGCCGGGTGCACCAGGTGAGCGAGGACCCCGAGGCGGCCGGCTGGGTCACCGGGCTCCTCTGGGACCCCGCCCGCTCGCTCGCCGTCGGGCGCGCCGGATTCCACGGCCCGCCCGACGCGGACGGCCTCGTCGAGGTCGGGTACGCCGTCGAACCGGCGCACCGCCGGCGCGGGTACGGCGGGGCCGCGCTGCGGCACCTCCTGGACCGGGCCGCGGCGGACCCCCGCGTGCTCCGGGTCCGGGCGTCGGTGCGCCCCGACAACGAGCCCTCCCTGCGGATCGTGCGCCGGTGGGGGTTCACCGCGGTCGGTGAGCAGTGGGACGACGAGGACGGCCTCGAGACCGTCTTCGAGGTCGACGCGCGGCCCTGACCCGGCTGCGTCCCTGCGCCGCCACCGCTCGCGCCGGGTCGCGCCCGCCGCCGCGGGGTCCACAGGTGTCCCCGCGGTGGCGGGTGTGGACGACGGGGCCGGACGCGCCGTGGACCCGGCAGGCTCCTCGACGTGCCCGGACCTCCGCTCCCCCGCCGGCCGCCGGCGTCAGCCGCGCAGCCCGCCGGCCAGCACCGCCAGCAGCTCCTCGTCGGTGAACTCCCCCGCCCGCGCCGTCGGCAGCCGGATCGTCCCGCGCCCCGTCGTGAGCTCCGGGTGGCGGGCGCAGAAGCCCCCGTCGTCGTCGGCCGCCCAGCCGTAGAGCGAGAGCCCGTGCTTCCACACGCCCACGTGCACCCGGCTCCGCCCGGCCACGTACGTCGGCATGCCGTAGGACAGCACGACGGTGACGTCCGGCCGCAGGCCGCGGACGAGGCCGTCCAGCCGGTCGAGCAGGGGCCGGTGCTCGTCCGCGACGGCGTCGAGGTAGCGCTGGGCCTCGGGGCTCACGCCGGCGCGAGCCGGGGGTGGGGCGCTGCGCGGGGACGGGTCGGTGGTCACGATTCCTCCCGGGCCTCGGTGGTCTCCTGCCCCCTCCGGACTCGCGGTCGTGCCCGGACTCATCGCTCCGGAGCTCCCCGGCCACCCCGCCCGCGCGCGACGGACGCCGGGTCAGACGTCGAGGTCCCCGCCGAAGTCGTCGCCACCACCGAAGTCACCGCCACCGTCACCGCCGCCGAAGTCACCACCGGCCCCGTAGCCGTCGTCCGCGAACGCCTCGTCGGTGCCTCCGCCGTCGTCACCGGACCCGGCGTCGTAGCCCTCGTCGTACCCGGCCTGCTCGCCGGCCTCGTAGGCCTGGTCGTCGCCCCAGTGGTCGTTGCCGAAGTCGTCGGGGATGAGCGCGTCGGCGATGGCGGTGCCGATGAACGCCCCCGCGACGCTGGTCAGCAGGCTGCCGCCGATCATGCCGCCGACGCCCATCCCACCCAGGCCCATCCCGCCGCCGTAGCCCCCGCCGTAGCCGCGAGGTGCGCCGTAGCCGCCGGCGCTGTACCCGCCAGGTCCGTAGCCGTTGCCCCCGTAGCCGTTGCCCCCGTAGCCGCCTCCACCGAGCAGGCGCTCCAGGGTGCCGGGGCGCCGGAACTCGGCGCGGGTGGCCGTGCGGGCCAGCGACGCGGGGTCGTCACTCGAGCGCTCGGCGCCGGGGACCTCGGCGGACAGCTGCTGCAGCACCTGCCGCCGCTGGTCGGGACTCAGCTGGGCGAAGGCCTCGGCGTGGGCCTGCTCGACGGTCTCGGGCGGCGCGGTGCGCAGGAGGTAGCGGTAGCGGGCGATGGCGTTCTCGTCGGCCGTGCGCGGCCGGCCCGGCGCGGCCGGCGGCGCGGGCGGTGCGTACGGCGGCGGAGCGTTCCACTGCTGCCGGGGCCGGCGCCCCAGCAGGCGGTCCAGGAGTCCCACGGTCGTCCCCCTCGGTCGGTCGGTGCGGTCGGTGCCGTTCGGGCGCCCAGGGTGCCGCACGCGGACGCGCCCCGCCCGCCGACGTCGACGCGCACTCGTCCGGGGCGCACCCGCAGGGCCCCGGACGCACGACCGCCCGGCACCTGGAGCAGGTGCCGGGCGGTCGGTCCGGCCCGTCGAGCGGGCCGGGTGCGGATCAGTAGCGGTAGTCGTCGGTCTTGTACGGCCCGGCGACGTCGATCCCGAGGTACTGGGCCTGCGTCTTGGTGAGCTCGGTCAGCCGCACGCCGAGGGCGTCGAGGTGCAGGCGGGCGACCTTCTCGTCGAGGTGCTTGGGCAGGACGTGCACGCCCACCGGGTACTCGTCCTTCTTCGTGAAGACCTCGATCTGCGCCAGGACCTGGTTGCAGAAGGAGTTCGACATCACGAAGCTCGGGTGCCCGGTCGCGTTGCCCAGGTTCACCAGGCGGCCCTCGGAGAGCACGATGATGCTGTGCGCCGGGTTGCCGTCGGTGGCCGGGATGCGCCACTCGTGGACCTGCGGCTTGATCTCGACGCGCTCGACACCCGGGATGCGCCCGAGGCCGGCCATGTCGATCTCGTTGTCGAAGTGGCCGATGTTGCAGACGATCGCCTGGTGGCGCATCTTCGCCATGTCCGCGGCCATGATGACGTCGCGGTTGCCGGTGGCGGTCACGAAGATGTCGGCGATGCCGACGACGTCCTCCAGGCGCGCGACCTGGAACCCGTCCATGGCGGCCTGCAGCGCGTTGATCGGGTCGATCTCGGTGACGATCACGCGTGCGCCCTGGCCGCGCAGCGACTCCGCGGAGCCCTTGCCGACGTCGCCGTAGCCGAAGACGACCGCGACCTTCCCGCCGATGAGGACGTCGGTGCCGCGGTTGATGCCGTCGATCAGCGAGTGCCGCGTGCCGTACTTGTTGTCGAACTTCGACTTGGTGACCGAGTCGTTGACGTTGATCGCCGGGAAGGGCAGCACGCCGTTGCGGAAGTACTCCACGAGGCGGTGCACGCCCGTGGTGGTCTCCTCGGTGACGCCCTGGATGCCCGCGGCGATGCGGGTCCAGCGCTCGGGTTCCTCGGCCAGCGAGGCGCGCAGCAGCTCGAGGACGACGCGGTACTCCTCGGAGTCCTCCTCGGTCGCCTCGGGGACGACGCCGGCCGCCTCGAAGCGCTTGCCCTCGAGGACGAGCATGGTGGCGTCGCCACCGTCGTCGAGGATCATGTTCGGGCCGACGCGGTGGCCCTCGGCGTCGGTGCCCCAGTCGAAGATGCGGTCCGCGAGCGCCCAGTACTCGTGCAGCGACTCGCCCTTCCAGGCGAAGACGGGGACGCCAGCGGGCGCCTCGACGGTGCCCTCGCGGCCGACGACGACAGCCGCGGCGGCCTGGTCCTGGGTGGAGAAGATGTTGCAGCTGGCCCAGCGGACGTCCGCGCCGAGCGCGGTGAGGGTCTCGATGAGCACGGCGGTCTGCACGGTCATGTGCAGGGAGCCGGCGATGCGGGCGCCGGCCAGGGGCTGTGCCTCGGCGAACTCCTCGCGCAGCGCCATCAGGCCCGGCATCTCGTGCTCGGCGAGCCGCAGCTCGTGGCGGCCGGCAGCGGCCAGGGTGATGTCCTTGACCTTGAACTCGAACGACTTCTGCTCTTGCGCAGACATGGGTGTCCTCTCGCGGGGGTCGATCCGTCAGACGGTCGATGGGTCTCCCGGCGCGGTCCCTCTGGACCACACGGCATCACCGGACGCCGGAGCACCCCCCAGGGTACGCGCCCGGCCCCGGCGGGTCACCGCGAGGCGGGTCCGGACGGGGACGCGGGCCCGCGTGCGCGGTGCGGCTCAGGCGGTCGGCGCACCCGGGCCGGCGCCGCGCGAGGCCGCCGTGCGCGAGGAGGTCGCACCGGCGCCGGGCGCGCGGCGCAGGTCGGGCTCGAGGTAGACGACGCGGGCGATCGGCACCGCGGCGCGCACCCGGGCCTCGGCGCCGTCGATGGCGGCGGCGACCTCGGCGGCGGTGTCGGCCGCCGGGACGGCGATCTTCGCGGCGACCAGGAGCTCCTCGGGGCCGAGGTGCAGCGTCTTGAGGTGGATGACGCCCTCGACCCCGTCGCCGGGCAGCGCGTCGCGGATGCTGCGCACCTGCTCCGGCGTGGCCCCCTCGCCCAGCAGCAGCGACTTCGTCTCGACGGCGAGCACGACCGCGACGGCGACGAGCAGGAGGCCGATGAGGGCCGTGCCCACGGCGTCCCAGCGCCCGTCGTGGGTGAGCAGGGTCAGCCCGACGCCGAAGAGGGCGAAGACGAGGCCGAGCAGGGCCGCGAAGTCCTCCAGCAGGACGACGGGCAGCTCCGGCGCCTTCGCGGTGCGGATGAAGCGCACCCACGACTGCGACCCGCGGGTCTTGTTCGACTCCCCGACGGCCGTGCGCAGGGACCGCCCCTCCAGGACGATCGCGACGACGAGCACCAGCAGCGGCACCCACTGCCACGACGTCAGGGGGTGGGGGTCCTCCCACTTGTGCCACGCCTCGTACAGCGCGAAGAGGCCACCGACGCTGAACAGCACGATGGCCACGAGGAACGCGTAGACGTAGCGCTCGCGCCCGTACCCGAAGGGGTGCTCGGCCGTCGCCGAGCGCCGCGACCGCTTGCCGCCGACGAGCAGCAGCACCTGGTTGCCGGAGTCGGCGAGGGAGTGGATGGCCTCGGCGAGCATCGAGGAGGCACCCGTGAGGAGGAACGCGATCAGCTTCGTCACGGCGATGCCGATGTTGGCCGTGAGCGCGGCGATGATCGCCTTGGATCCGCCTTCGGTCGACATGGTCAGCCCAGCCTGTCCTTGAGGTCCGCGACGTGCGGCGAGGTCGCCGGGTCGATCCCGGAGGCTAGCGCGAGGTACGTCGCGGCGAAATCGGTGCGCTGCAGCACCTGCGCGAGCTGGACGACGTCGGCGCCCTCGTCGGCCACCACCTCGCTGACGCGCACCCCCGCCTCCTCGGCGGTGTGCGCGACGGCCTCCACGAGGGCGCGGTCCGCGTCGGGCTGCGACGCGGGCGCGTCGCGCAGCAGCAGCAGGCGCAGGCGCGGCGAGACCGGGGCGTCGAGGAACGGGTCGGCGAAGAGGTCGTCGGGGGCCGCCGCGAAGGGGCCGCCGAAGGTGGCGACGACCTCGCTGGCGTCGTCGGGGAGGGCCCCGGTGACCGCCGGCACGCGCGAGGTGCGGGCCAGCATCGAGCCGGCGCGGCGCGCGGCGGCCGCCATGAGGTCGCTGTCGGCCAGGACGACGGGCACGGTCTGCGCGAGCTCGAGCGCGAGGACCTTGGCCGGGTTGACGAAGGCCTCCGACCCCGGCTTGCAGCGGTCGGACTCGTCGTCCAGGCGGTCGGCCACGGCGGTCATGAGGTCCGCGGGCGCGCGCACGAGCTCGAGGGCGTCGCAGGCGAGCAGCACGGGGGTCAGCAGGGACCACAGCGCGACGCGGGAGGAGCGCTCGCCGCCGCCCGCGGCCCGCACGCCGCGCGCGGGCGGCACGTGCACGTTGCCGGGGCGCGAGCCGATGTCGGCGAGCGGGGAGCCCTCCGCGCCGACGGTCACGACGCGGGCGCCGCGGCGCGCCGCCTCGATCGCCAGGGCCAGCGGGCCCGGCGCCCGACCGGACAGGGAGACGGCGATCACGAGGTCCAGCGGGCCCACCCAGCTGGGCAGCGGGCCGCCGCGACGCGAGACCACGGGCACCGGGCAGGTGCGGCCCGCGAGCGCCGTGAGCACGTCGGCGACCACGGCGCTGCCGCCCAGGGAGGCGATGAGCACCGCGCGGGGCCGGCCGTCCTCGGCGAGCCGGGCGATCCCGGCGTCCTGCGAGAGCTGCACGGACTCCCGCACCTGGGCGCCGGCCGTGGCCAGCGCGCGCAGCACGCCCGAGGTGTCGGCGGCGGCGAGCGCGTCGCCGTCGCTCAGCATCGTCTCGTCGAGGGCGCTCACGCGGACCCCTCCCCGGCCGGGCCCGTCGCGTCGGCCACGTCGGCTGCACGGGTCGCGTCGGCGGGCACCCCGCGGGCCTCGTCGACGAGGAGGACCGGGACGCCGTCCACGACGGGGTAGCGGATGCCCGACGGCGTCACGAGCACCTGCTCGCCGTCCACCTCGACGGGACCGCTCAGCGTCTCCCCCGTCAGCGGGCAGCGCAGGAGCTCCAGGACCCAGGGGTCCAGCCGCAGCAGGCCGCTCACGCCGCCTCCCCCCGGACCAGGGCCAGCACCCGGTCGCGCACGGCGACCATGGTGGCCTCGTCGGCGCCCTCGGCGTTCAGCCGCAGCAGGGGCTCGGTGTTGCTGGCCCGCAGGTTGAACCACCACATCGGGGCGTCGCCGGAGGCGGGGTGGGTGATGGTCAGGCCGTCGAGGCGGTCGACGTGGAGCTCCTCGCCCGCGGCGCGGGCCTGCGCCGTGACGACCTCCTCGACGCGCTGGGCGGCCGCGGCGGCGTCCTCGACGGTGGAGTTGATCTCCCCGCTGGCGGCGTAGCGCTCGTACTCCGCGGCCAGCTGCGACAGCGGCACGTCGGACTCCGCGAGGGCGGCGAGCACGTGCATGGCGGCGAGCATCCCGGTGTCGGCGGACCAGAAGTCGCGGAAGTAGTAGTGCGCGGAGTGCTCACCGCCGAAGACGGCGCCCTCGTCGGCCATCTGCTGCTTGATGAACGAGTGCCCGACGCGCGTGCGGACCGGCGTGCCACCCGCCTCGGTGATGATCTCCGGCACGGCGTGGGAGGTGATGAGGTTGTGGATCACGATCGCCTCGCGGCCCGCGGCGCGCTCCTTGCCGATCTCGCGGCGCGCCACCAGGGCGGTCACCGCGCTCGGGCTGACCGGGTCGCCCTTCTCGTCCACGACGAAGCAGCGGTCGGCGTCGCCGTCGAAGGCGAGGCCGATGTCGGCGCCCGCGCGCGGGACGGCGGCCTGCAGGTCGCGCAGGTTCTCCGGGTCCAGCGGGTTGGCCTCGTGGTTGGGGAACGTGCCGTCGAGCTCGAAGTACAGCTCGGTCACGTCGAAGGGCAGCGGCGCGAGCCCGGCGGCGTCGCCGAGCACGGCGGGCACGGTGTGCCCGCCCATCCCGTTGCCCGCGTCGACGACGACGCCGAGGCGGCGGGCGCCGGAGAGGTCGACGAGGGAGCGCAGGTGCTCGGCGTAGGCGCGCAGCAGGTCCTGCTCCGTCACGGTCCCGGGCACGACGCCGTCGACGGCGGGGACGGCACCGGCGTCGAGCCAGCTCTGCGCGAGGTCGCGGATCGCGGCGAGGCCGGTGTCCTGCCCGACGGGGCGGGCGCCGGAGCGGCACATCTTGATCCCGTTGTACTGCGCGGGGTTGTGGCTGGCGGTGAACATCGCGCCGGGCACGTCCATCGAGCCGCTGGCGAAGTACAGGCCGTCGGTGGAGGCGAGCCCGATGACCACGACGTCGACGCCGCGCGAGGCGAGGCCCTCGGCGAAGGCCGCGGAGAGCTCGGGCGAGCTGGGCCGCATGTCGTAGCCGATGACGGCGCGTGGGCGCACACCGGCGGCCACCTGCTCCGCGGGCTGCTGCGGGACGACGACGACCTCGCCGAACGCCGCGCCGATGGCCCGCACGGCCGTGGCGTCGAGCTGGTCCGGGACCACCCCGCGGACGTCGTAGGCCTTGATCACGGACGACAGGGGTGCACTCACCCTCGGAGCCTAGCGGCGCGGCTCCCGGCGGACCGGGGCCGTGCGGAACCCGGCGACGGGCCCGTCCCGGCCGTGGCGGCCCGCGGGGGTCACTGCTTGCGGGTGCGGTCCAGGACGGCGTCGACGGACAGGGGGCCCGCGGAGGACTGCCAGGTGCGCTCCTCGCACACGTGGCAGGAGACGAAGCGGACCGGGGTGCCGTCGGTCAGGGACATCTGCAGCTGCGTGACGCGCTCGCTGCCGCAGGAGCCGCACGCGGCGCCCTCGCGGTGGCCGGCCTGCGTGAGCGACCCCAGGGGCGGCGCGGTGCGGACGGCGCGGGCGCGGCGCGGGCGGCGTGGGGTGTTCGGGGTCGCGACGGTCACGGGGGGTCCTCCAGGGGCAGCCGGACGGGGGTCAGAAGTGAAGACTGACCTCCATCGGCAGGCCGACCCCCGCCTTGAGCCCCCTCACCCGGGCGGAGCAGCGGACCGCCGGGACGGGTCCCCCAGGGAGACAGACCGCGGCGGTGCTCAGCGCGAGGCGGTGCTCAGCGGGAGGCGGTGCTCAGCCGCCCGTGCGGGGCTCGTCGCGCAGCGCCCGCAGGTGCCCGCGGCGCGTGCCGGGCGCGGCGGTGGTCCCGGGGGCCGGGGC
>NZ_VWPY01000056.1 GCF_011839805.1 Kineococcus rubinsiae
CCACCCGCCCCGCCGCGGCCCCCGAGGCGCCCGCCACCGACGAGGCTGCGGCCGCGCCGGTCGCCGAGCCCGCGGTCGCGGAGTCCGTCGCCCCGCCCGTGACGGCCCAGCCGGCGCCGGCCGAGGCCCCGGCTCCTCGCCGCGCCCCCCGCCAGCCCGACGCGCACGACCCCCTCATGGACGACCCGGTGCTGCTGCGCGCCGCGCTCGCCCGCGGCGTCGCGCCCTCCGTCGTGGCCGCGGAGGAGAACGAGCTCTCCGAGGGCGACCGCGCCGCCGCCGCGGCGGCCCGCGCGACCGCGCTGTTCTTCCAGGCCCCCGCCGCCGAGTCGACGCCGCGCCGCAGCCGGCGCGCCTCGGCCCCGGCCGGCCCGCCGCCGTCGCCCGCCGAGGAGGCGCTGCGCGCGAGCCTGCGCGCGCAGGACGTCTCCGCCGACGAGACCGACGAGGACGAGGACGACGACGACGTCCTCACCTCCACCGCGGACGACGGCGAGCGCCGCGACGCGCCCGTCGCGGACCGCTCCGACGACGACGAGGACGACGAGCAGGCCGAGGAGGACGGCGGCGAGGAGGACTCCGCCGACGACGACACCCCCCGCCGCCGCCGTCGCCGCGGTGGCCGGGGCCGGCGCAGCCGTCCCGGTCGCGACGCCGAGGACGCCGCGGGCGCCGACGAGGACGAGGAGTCCCCGGAGGCCCCGGCCGTGGACGTCTCCGACGCCTCCGACGACGAGGAGGGGGACGCGGGCGCCGACGAGGACGACGCGCAGGACGGCGACGAGGAGACCGCCGGGTCCTCCCGGCGCCGTCGCCGCCGCCGTCGCCGCGGCGGCAGCGCCGAGGCCGGGGACGAGCCGTCGCCCGACGACCCGCCGAACACGGTGGTGCGGGTCCGCGAGCCCCGCCGCCCCGCCGCCCGCGAGACCCGCGGCACCGGCGAGGACGAGATCACCGCGCTGAAGGGCTCCACCCGCCTGGAGGCCAAGAAGCAGCGCCGCCGCGAGGGGCGCGAGCAGGGCCGCAAGCGGACGATCCTCACCGAGGCCGAGTTCCTCGCCCGCCGCGAGAGCGTCGAGCGGGTCATGGTCGTGCGCGAGACCGAGGGCCGCACGCAGATCGGGGTGCTCGAGGACTCGATCCTCGTCGAGCACTACGGCGCGCTGCAGGCCCAGACCACGATGGTCGGCAACGTCTACCTCGGCCGGGTGCAGAACGTGCTCCCGAGCATGGAGGCCGCGTTCATCGACGTCGGCAAGGGCCGCAACGCCGTCCTGTACGCCGGCGAGGTCAACTGGGACGCGGCGGGCCTGGAGGGCCAGCCGCGCCGCATCGAGGCCGCGCTGAAGTCGGGCGACTCCGTCCTCGTGCAGGTCACCAAGGACCCGGTGGGCCACAAGGGCGCCCGGCTCACGAGCCAGGTCTCCCTGCCCGGCCGCTACCTCGTCTACGTGCCGCGCGGCTCCATGACGGGCATCTCCCGCAAGCTGCCCGACGTCGAGCGCACCCGCCTGAAGAAGGTCCTCAAGAAGGTCGTGCCGGAGGGCGCGGGCGTCATCGTGCGCACCGCGGCGGAGGGCGTGGCCGAGGAGGAGCTCGCGGCGGACGTGCAGCGCCTGCAGGCGACGTGGGAGGCCATCGAGGCCAAGGCGTCGTCGAAGGGGTCGCCCGTGCTGCTGCACGGCGAGCCCGACCTGACGGTCCGCGTGGTGCGCGACGTCTTCAACGAGGACTTCAGCAAGCTCGTCGTCTCCGGCGCCACGGCCTGGGAGACGGTGTCGGAGTACGTCGCCGACGTCGCCCCCGACCTCGTGCCGCGCCTGGAGCGCTGGGAGTCCGACCAGGACGTCTTCGCGGCCCACCGCATCGACGAGCAGCTGCAGAAGGCGCTCGGCCGCAAGGTCTGGCTGCCCTCGGGCGGCTCGCTGGTCATCGACCCGACCGAGGCGATGCACGTCATCGACGTCAACACCGGCAAGTTCACCGGGACCGGCGGCACGCTCGAAGAGACGGTCACGCGCAACAACCTCGAGGCCGCCGAGGAGATCGTCCGCCAGCTCCGGCTGCGCGACGTCGGCGGCATCATCGTCATCGACTTCATCGACATGGTGCTCGAGTCCAACCGCGACCTCGTCCTGCGCCGCCTCGTTGAGTGCCTGGGCCGGGACCGGACCAAGCACCAGGTCGCCGAGGTCACCTCGCTGGGCCTGGTCCAGATGACGCGCAAGCGGACCGGTCAGGGCCTCGCGGCCGTCCTGGAGGAGCTGGACGCCCCCGTCCCGGCCGAGGCGGCCCCCGCGGCCGCGTCGTCGTCCGCGAGCTCGTCGCAGGCCTCGTCCTCGGGCGGCTCCTCGGCCGGCGACTCGTCGTCCGGTGGCTCCTCGTCCGGCGGCTCCGCGTCCGGCGGCTCGTCCGGCGCCGGGGCGTCGAGCGGCCGCGGTCGCTCGGGCAACCGCCGCAGCCGCGGCGGAGGCGGGGCCCCCGGCTCCAGCAGCGTCACCGCCGAGGGTGTGACGGTGCCGCGGGTCGCGATGCCGATCCCGATGCCGCCGCCCCCGGGGCTCGCGAAGCCCGCTCCGGCGGCCGGTCCGGGGGCCTCGGAGTGACCTCCCGCTGACGCGGGACCCGTCCGGGGCGGTGAGCCGTTTTGACCGGCCCGGACGGGTTCCGTAAGCTCGGTCCCTGGTGCGCCACTCGTGCGCGCGCCGCGGGCTGTTCCATCGCCGCCCAGCGGCGCTCCAGTTCGTTCGTCTGAGAGAAACGGGTTCGTTGTGGTCTACGCGATCGTCCGCGCCGGTGGCCGGCAGGAGAAGGTCTCGGTCGGCGACGTCCTGACCATCGACCGCGTCGGTGGTGCTCAGGGGTCCACGCTCCAGCTGCAGACGCTGCTGCTGGTCGACGGCTCCACCATCACCTCCGACGCGTCGGCGCTGTCCGGCGTGAAGGTGACGGCTGAGGTGGTCGAGGAGACCAAGGGTCCCAAGATCACCATCCTGAAGTACAAGAACAAGACGGGGTACCGCAAGCGTCAGGGTCACCGTCAGAAGTACACCCGCGTCAAGATCACCAGCATCGGGAAGTGACTGCAGCTCATGGCACACAAGAAGGGCGCGAGCTCCTCGCGCAACGGTCGTGACTCCAACGCGCAGCGCCTCGGCGTGAAGCGCTTCGGTGGTCAGCTCGTCAGCGCGGGCGAGATCATCGTGCGTCAGCGCGGCACCCACTTCCACCCCGGCGCCGGGGTGGGCCGCGGTGGGGACGACACCCTGTTCGCCCTCATCCCGGGCAACGTGGAGTTCGGCACGCGCCGCGGTCGCAAGGTCATCAACATCGTCGGTCTCGTCCCCGCGGGCGAGTGACGACACACAGCATCGTGTGACGGAGGGGCGGGCCGGGAGACCGGTCCGCCCCTCCGTCCGTTCCACGGGTGCCCGCGCCACCGCTGCTCGACCTCACTGCTGTCGACAGCACGGCCGGCCGGCACCACCGCACCACCGGGTCTGCGCCGCAGGCCCCCGCACGTCCCGCAGAGCGAACGACGCACCCGCGTCGCAGACCGGAGTACCTGATGACGACCTTCGTCGACCGCGCCGTCCTGCACGTCGCAGGCGGTGACGGCGGGCACGGCTGCGCGTCCGTCCACCGCGAGAAGTTCAAGCCCCTCGGCGGCCCCGACGGCGGCAACGGCGGCCGTGGCGGCAGCGTCATCCTCGAGGTGGACCCGCAGGTCACCACGCTGCTGGAGCACCACCGCCGCCCGCACCGGCGCGCCGACAACGGCAAGCCCGGGCAGGGCTCGCACCGCACGGGCTCCGAGGGCGGGGACCTCGTCATCGGCGTGCCCGACGGCACGATCGTGCGCGACGAGCGCGGCAACCTCCTCGCCGACATGGTCGGCAACGGCACGCGCTTCGTCGCGGCGCCGGGCGGCCGCGGCGGCCTGGGCAACGCGGCGCTGGCCTCCACCAAGCGCAAGGCCCCCGGCTTCGCGCTGCTGGGCGAGCCCGGCGAGTTCGGCGACGTCACCCTCGAGCTGAAGACGCTCGCCGACATCGCCCTCGTGGGCTTCCCGAGCGCCGGCAAGTCCAGCCTCGTCGCCGCGCTGTCCGCCGCGCGGCCCAAGATCGCCGACTACCCCTTCACGACGCTCGTCCCGAACCTGGGCGTCGTCGAGGCCGGTGCCGTCCGCTACACGATCGCCGACGTCCCCGGGCTGATCCCGGGCGCCAGCGAGGGCCGCGGCCTGGGCCTGGACTTCCTGCGCCACGTCGAGCGCTGCGTCGCGCTCGTGCACGTCCTGGACGGCGCGACGCTGGAGACCGACCGGGACCCGGTCAGCGACCTGGAGGCCATCGAGCACGAGCTCGCGGCCTACACGGTCGACGACGGCACCGTCCCGCTGCAGGACCGCCCGCGCATCATCGTCATCAACAAGGCCGACGTGCCGGACGCGCGCGACATCGCCGACATCGTCCGCGCCGACCTCGAGTCGCGCGGCGCGCCCGTCTACGTCGTCTCGGCCGTCTCCCACGCCGGGCTGCGCGAGTTCTCCTTCGCCATGGCCGAGATCGTCGCGGCCGCGCGCGCCGCGGCGCCGCAGGCCGCTCCGACCCGCACCGTCATCACGCCGAAGGCGATCGACGACGCGGGCTTCACGGTCACGCGCGAGGAGTACGGCGACGAGGTCACCGGCGGCGTCCGCTTCCGCGTCAAGGGCGAGAAGCCCAAGCGCTGGGTCCGCCAGACCGACTTCAACAACGACGAGGCCGTCGGCTACCTCGCCGACCGCCTCGCCCGCCTCGGCGTCGAGGACGAGCTCTTCAAGGCCGGCGCGGTGGCGGGGGCCGAGGTCGTCATCGGCGACGAGGCCAACGCGGTCGTCTTCGACTGGGAGCCCACGATGGTCTCGGGCGCCGAGGTGCTGGGCCAGCGCGGCCAGGACCTGCGCCTGGAGGACCACTCCCGCCCGACCCGCGCCACCAAGCGCGAGGACGAGCGGATGCGCCGCGCCGCCAAGGCCGAGGCCCGCGGCGAGCTGGAGACCGAGCGCAAGGCCGGGCACTGGACGGCCGACGACCTCGGCGACGACGGCCTGCAGTCCGTGGGCGCGGCCGCCGACGAGGACGACGACCTGCGGTGAGCTCGCCGACGACGGGGCGCGGGGGCGTGGCGCACGAGGAGCTGCGCGACGCCCGGCGCCTCGTCGTCAAGGTCGGCTCGTCGTCGCTGACGACGGCCGAGGGCGGTCTGGACGCCGTGCGCCTGGACGCGCTCGTCGACGTCCTGGCCCGCCGCCGCAACGCCGGCAGCGAGGTCGTGCTCGTCTCCTCGGGCGCCATCGCGGCCGGCCTCGCCCCGCTGGGGCTGAGCAAGCGCCCGCGCGACCTCGCGAGCCAGCAGGCCGCAGCGAGCGTGGGCCAGGGGCTGCTGCTCGCGGAGTACGCGCGCGCCTTCGCCCACGCCGGGCTCACCGTCGGGCAGGTGCTGCTGACGGCCGAGGACGTCGTGCGGCGCAGCCACTACGGCAACGCCCAGCGCACGCTGGAGCGGCTGCTGTCGCTCGGCGTCGTGCCCGTCGTCAACGAGAACGACACCGTGGCCACGCACGAGATCCGCTTCGGCGACAACGACCGGCTCGCGGCCCTGGTCGCCCACCTGGTGCGGGCGGACGCCCTCGTGCTGCTCTCCGACGTCGACGCGCTCTACGACGCGCCGCCCTCGCAGCCGGGCGCGCGCCGCCTCGAGCTCGTGCGGGGCACGGCCGACCTCGCCGAGGTGACCGTGGGGGCGGCCGGCGCCGCGGGCGTCGGGACGGGGGGCATGGCCACGAAGGTCGAGGCCGCGGGCATCGCCGTCGCCGCCGGGGTGCCCGCGCTCGTCACGTCCGCCGCGCTGGCCGGCCCCGCGCTCGCGGGGGAGGACGTCGGCACCTGGTTCACGGTGCCCGCGGGTCGCGGGGGGACCCGGCGCAGCACCCGGCAGCTGTGGCTCGCGCACGCCGCGACCCCCGTCGGCCGCCTCGAGCTGGACGACGGTGCGGTCCGCGCGGTCCGCGAGCGCCGGTCCTCGCTGCTGCCCGCCGGGATCACCGCGGTGCACGGGCGCTTCCGAGCGGGTGATCCTGTGGACCTGGTCGACCGTTCCGGCCACGCGCTGGCCCGCGGGCTGGTGAACTACTCCTCGGAAGAGCTGCCGGACATGCTGGGCCGCACCACCGGAGAGCTGGCCCGGCAGTGGGGCCCGGCGTACGAGCGCGAGGTCGTCCACCGCGACCACCTGGTGCTCCTCGGTCGCCCGTGGGCGCGGGCGGGCACGTCCACCACCGGCGTGAGGTCCTGACGAGCACGAGGAGCCCTGTGGCAGACGACGACGTCCACGCGCGCGAGCGCGTCACGGCGCACCACGGCACCGCACCCGCCGCGGTGCCGCTGCCGCTGTGGTCGGTGACCCTGACCCTGGCCGGCGACCCGGCCGACGTGGCCGAGGTCCGGGCCGGGCTGGACCGGCTGCTCGCGCAGAGCCCGTTCCTGTCGACCGTGCGCTACTCCGACCACCGCGCCGAGCTGCGCTACTGGGACGAGGCCGAGGGCGCGGACGACGCGGCCGCGATGGCCCTGCGGCTGTGGCCGGAGCACCGCGAGACCGCCGGGCTGCCGGACTGGTGCGTCGTCGGCGTCGAGGTCGTCGACCGCGACACCGTGGAGCACCGCGCGGCCCAGCGGGCCCGCGGGCCGTGGCGCCCGGCGCGCCGCTCCCGCGGGGCGCAGGCGCTGGACCTCATCGGCGACATCGCCCCCTGGTGAGCCCCGGCGCTCGCCCGGGAACTGCGGGGAACAGCGCCGCCGCTCGCCGTATTGTGCAGGCATGACCCTCGTCGCCGACGCCGCCGCGGGCGGCTCGTCCGCCACCCTCCCCGCCGACGTGACGGCTCCCGGCGGTCTGGCCGCGCCCGACGTGACCGCGGCCGTGCTCGACGTGTGCCGCGCCGCCAAGCGGGCCTCCCGGCCGCTGCGGATGGCCACGCGCGGGGTCAAGGACGCGGCGCTGCGGGCCGTCGCCGACGCCGTGGAGGCCGCGACCGAGCGCATCGTCGCCGCCAACGCCGAGGACCTGGCCCGCGGCGAGGCCCAGGGCACGTCCCCGCACCTGCTGGACCGCCTGCGCGTGGACGCCGGACGGGTGGCCGCCCTCGCCGCCGCCGTCCGCGACGTCGCCGCCCTGCCGGACCCGGTCGGGGAGGTCGTGCGCGGCTCGACGCTGCCCAACGGGCTGCGCCTGCGGCAGGTCCGCGTGCCCATGGGCGTGCTCGGGGTCGTCTACGAGGCCCGGCCGAACGTCACGGTCGACGTCGCGGTCCTCGCGCTGAAGAGCGGCAACGCCGTCGTGCTGCGCGGCGGCTCGGCCGCCCGCTCCACCAACACCGTCCTGGTCGACGTCATCCGCGGGGCCGTGGCGGGCGCGGGCCTGCCCGCCGACGTCGTCACGAGCATCGACGAGTTCGGCCGCGAGGGCGTCGGGGCCCTGCTGACGGCCCGCGGCCTGGTGGACCTCCTCGTCCCCCGCGGCGGGGCCGACCTCATCCAGCGCGTGGTGCGCGAGGCGACCGTGCCGGTCATCGAGACGGGCGTCGGCAACTGCCACGTCTACGTGGACGCCTCCGCGGACCTCGCGCAGGCCGTCGAGGTCGTCCTGAACGCCAAGACGTCGCGGCCGAGCGTCTGCAACGCCGCCGAGACCGTCCTCGTGCACTCCGCGCTCGCGGAGGACTTCCTGCCGACGCTGCTCACCGCGCTCACGGGGGCGGGGGTGGTCGTGCACGCCGACGAGGCGGGCCTGCGGGCCGCCCGCGCCGCGGGGGTCGACGCCGTCGCGGCCACCGACGAGGACTGGGCCGCGGAGTACCACGGGCTCGAGATCGCGGTCGGCGTCGTCGACTCCGTCGAGCAGGCCGTCGACCACATCAGCCGCTGGTCCTCCCAGCACACCGAGGCCGTGCTGGCCACGGACGTGCGCGTGACCGACTGGTTCACGGCCGCCGTGGACTCCGCGGTGGTCGTGGTCAACGCCTCGACCCGGTTCACCGACGGCGGCGAGTTCGGGCTCGGCGCCGAGGTCGGCATCTCCACGCAGAAGCTGCACGCCCGCGGGCCCATGGGGCTCGGCGAGCTGACGACCACCACGTGGCACGTCCTCGGCGACGGGCACGTCCGCCCCTGAGACCCCCGTGGTCGTGCGGGGACTCCCCGCACGACCACCGCGGAGGACGTCAGGGCGGCCCTCCGCCCTCCTCTCCGGTGTCGCTCGCGACGAGGTAGGCGGGGCGGCCCTGCGCCTGGACGTAGAGCCGGCCGACGTACTCGCCGAGGATGCCCAGGCACAGCAGCTGCAGCGTGCCGACGCCCGCGACGATCGCGACCGTCGACGTCCACCCGGGCACGGTCGAGTCGAAGAGGAACGACACGAGCGCGTACAGCAGCAGCAGGAACGTCAGCGCGCCACCGCCGAGGCCGAACAGGCTCGCCAGGCGCAGCGGGGCGGTCGAGGAGCCGGTGATGGCGTCCAGGGACAGCCGCAGCATGCGGTGCACGGGGTACTTGGTGCGCCCCGCCCCGCGGGCGCCCCGGACGTAGCGGACGGTGGCGGCGTCGAAGCCCAGCGCGGGGACGACGAGGCGCAGCACGCGGTGCTGCTCGGGCAGGCCCAGCACGACGTCGACGGCCGCGCGGCTCATCCACCGGAAGTCGCCGGCCTGGGCGGGGGCGCCGAGGCCGAGGCGGCGCACGAGCCGGTAGAAGGCGCTCGCGGTGGTCCGCTTCAGGGCCGAGTCCACGGAGCGGTCGCCGCGCACGGCGTAGACGACGTCGGCGTCCGCGGTCGCGGCGAGCACGTCGGGCAGCACCTCGGGCGGGTCCTGGAGGTCGGCGTCCATGGTCAGGACCCCGAGGCGGCCCCGCGCGCGCCGCAGCCCCGCCGACAGCGCCGCCTGGTGCCCCGCGTTGGCGCGCAGGCGGACCACGCGCAGCTGCGGCCACTCGCGGCGCAGCCGGGCGAGGACGACGGGCGTCGCGTCGCGGCTGCCGTCGTCGACGACGAGGACCTCGTAGCCGTCCAGCCGGCCGTCGCCGGCCAGGGCGTCCAGTACGGCCCGCAGCCGCGCGGCGAAGTCCGGCAGGACCTCGGCCTCGTCGTAGGCCGGCACGACCACGGACAGCGCGGGGGCGTCGGACACGCCCCGATCCTCGCGCACGACCGGGCGGGCGCGGTCCGGCACGCTCGTGGGAGACTGCTCGCGGGGTGCGCATCCGTCACCCCGAGGACGCCGGAAGGACCGCCATGCTGCACGCTCTCGTCGCCGAGGCCACCCAGTCGGGGCAGGAGTCCTCGAACCTGCTGCCGGTGCTGACCTACGCGATCATCGCGTTCTGCGCGCTCATGGGGATGCTCATGGTGACCTGGGCGTTCAAGAGCGTCGGAACCCGGCACTGACGACCGGCACGGCCCCCCGCCGCTCCCGGCTGGGGGTGATGGGCGGGACGTTCGACCCGATCCACCACGGCCACCTCGTGGCCGCGAGCGAAGTCGCGACGCGCTTCGACCTCGACGAGGTCGTCTTCGTGCCGACCGGCCGGCCCTGGCAGAAGTCCCGCGAGGACATCGCGCCCGCGGAGCACCGCTACCTCATGACGGTCATCGCGACGGCGTCGAACCCCCGGTTCACGGTGTCGCGCATCGACATCGACCGCGGCGGCTTCACGTACACGATCGACACGCTGCGCGAGCTCGCGGAGCAGCGGCCCGACGCGGACCTGCACTTCATCACCGGGGCCGACGCGCTCGCGCAGATCCTGCAGTGGAAGGACGTCTCGGAGCTCTGGTCGCTGGCGCACTTCGTCGGCGTGACCCGGCCGGGGCACGTCCTGACCACGGACGGCCTGCCGCCCGAGCACGTCAGCCTCCTCGAGGTCCCCGCGCTGTCGATCTCCTCCACGGACTGCCGCTGGCGCGTGGCCGAGGGCCTGCCCGTCTGGTACCTGGTGCCGGACGGCGTCGTGCAGCACATCAGCAAGCACGAGCTCTACCGCACGCCCTGACGGGCGGCGCCGACCTAGGAGCCCCCACCGCACGCCGTAAGCGGACGACCGGGCCGACGCGCGGGGGCGCCCCGCGCCGCGTGGGATGATGGGGTTTCCCGCCTGCGTCCCGTCCGGGTCGTCAGGCCCACCGTCCGAGGAGTCCCGTGCCCGCATCCGAGCGTGCTCTCGAGCTCGTGACCTCGGCCGCCACGGCGGCCGTGGACAAGCTCGCCACCGACGTCATCGCTCTCGACGTCTCCGAACAGCTCTTCATCACCGACGCCTTCCTGCTCGCCTCGGCGCCGAACGAGCGCCAGGTGCGCGCGATCGCCGAGGCCGTGGAGGAGAAGCTCCTGGCCGCGGGGTCCAAGCCCGTGCGCCGCGAGGGCGAGCGCGAGGGCCGCTGGGTCCTGCTCGACTTCATCGACATCGTCGTGCACGTCCAGCACGCCGAGGAGCGCGAGTACTACTCCCTCGAGCGCCTCTGGAAGGACTGCCCCACCATCGAGCTGCCCGAGCCGGCCGACGCCGCGCACGGGGCCTGAGGGTGCCGGCGGCGACCGTCGTCCTGTGGCGCCACGGCCGCACGCCGTACAACCAGCAGCGCCGCTTCCAGGGGCAGCTCGACGTGCCCCTGGACTCCCTCGGTGAGCGGCAGGTCCGCGCCGCGGCGGTCGAGCTGGCGCTGCTGGAGCCCGCGGCGCTGGTCGCCTCCGACCTGAGCCGGGCGGTGGCCACGGCCGCCGCGCTCACGGCCCGCACGGGTCTCGTGGCCCGGCTCGACCCCGCCCTGCGCGAGGTCGACGCGGGGGAGTGGCAGGGCCTGGCCCACGACGAGATCACCGCCCGCTGGCCCGAGGACTACGCGGCCTGGCGGCGCGGTGACGACGTCCGCATCGGCGGCGGCGAGAAGCGCAGCGAGATGGCCGAGCGCACGGCCGCGGCCGTCGAGCGGCACGCCGCCGAGGTCGCCGACGGCGCCACGCTCGTCGTGGCCGCCCACGGAGCGGCCCTCAAGGGGGCGCTGCTGCGCCTGCTCGGCCTCGACCTCACGGCCTGGACCGCGGTGTCGGGGTTCCGCAACGCGCACTGGGCCGTCCTGCGGCGCCGGTCGCAGGGCTGGGCGCTGGAGGAGTACAACGTCGGCCCGCCCGGTGCGGGCGAGGGCGTCGAGGGCTGAGACCCGCCTACGCGCGCTCCCCCCGCGGGGTGGTGCGGAGGAGCACTCAGCGTGGTCTATGCTGGACGACGTTGCCAGGGCCTCCCGGGGTCTGGGCAGTGGAAGGGGCTGTGGCGCAGCTGGTAGCGCACCTCCATGGCATGGAGGGGGTCAGGGGTTCGAATCCCCTCAGCTCCACCTCGCAGAAGGGTCCGGTCGCAGCAGCGGCCGGGCCCTTCGTCGTCCGCGGGGTGCGCCGGCCGGGTGCGCCGGTGGATCTCAGCCCGCGGCCGTGACCCGGCGCGCGAGGTCCTCCCAGCCGGCGCCCAGGCGCTCGAGCGTCATCCCGGGCAGCCGCAGCAGGTTCAGGACCAGCGCGGGGTCGAGCGCGGCGAGCAGCTGGATCGTGAGCAGCTCCAGGTCGGCCCGGACCCCCGCCGCGCGCAGCAGCACCCGCACGTGCATCCCGGCGGCCCGGCTCGCGGGGTGCAGGCCCAGCGCGGAGGGGCCGTGGTTCGACGCGGCCAGCAGCGCGCCCTGCTCGACGACGAGGTCCAGGCGCCGGCGGCCGTAGGCCACGAGCCGGGTGACGGGGTCGGCCCCGGGGCCGAGCGGCGCCGGGCCGGACATGCAGGCCTCCTGGAAGGCCCGCTCGGTGTCGTCCACGAGCGCCTCGAAGAGGCCGGCGCGCGAGCCGAAGCGGCGGAAGATCGTGCCCTTGCCCAGGCCGGCCGCCTCGGCCAGGCAGTCCATGCTCAGGGCCTCCGCCCCCCGCTCGGCGACGAGGCGGCGGGCGGTGTCCAGCAGGCGGGCGCGGTTGCGGGTGGCGTCGGCCCGCGGCGGGGGCGTGGCGGTGCCGACGACCTCGAGGTTGCGCTCCACGGGAGGGACGGTACTCCACCGGGAAGGAAAACGGACTACAGTCCGTTCTGAACGACGGAGCCGGCGCGACCGCCCGCCCCACTCCCCCCTCGTCAAGGAGAACCCCCGTGTCCGACGTCAAGATCCTCGTGCTCCTCGGCAGCCTGCGCAGCGGCTCCACGAACCGCCAGCTGGCCGAGGCCGCCGTCCACCACGCGCCCGAGGGTGCGACCGTCACGATCTTCGAGGGCCTCACCGACCTGCCCTTCTACAACGAGGACATCGACGTCGACGGCTCCGTGCCCGCCTCCGCCACCGCCTTCCGCGAGGCCCTGGACGCCACGGACGCCGTCCTCGTCGTCACGCCCGAGTACAACGGCACGATGCCGGCCGTGCTCAAGAACGCGGTCGACTGGGCCTCGCGCCCCTACGGCGCCAGCGCGATCAGCGGCAAGCCCGTGGCCGCCATCGGCAGCGCCTTCGGCCAGTTCGGCGGCGTCTGGGCGCAGGACGACGCCCGCAAGTCCTTCGGCATCGCCGGCGCGAAGGTCGTCAACGAGGTCAGCGTCGCGATCCCCGAGTCCGTCGTGCGCTTCGCCACGCTGCACCCGAAGGACGACACCGAGGTCGCCGAGAAGCTCGCCGCGGTGCTCGACACCCTCGTGAGCGCCACCCGGGTGACCGAAGCCGCCTGAGCCCGCTGCGCGGGGCCGGTCACCGTCCCGCCCGCCCGTTCCGCCCGCAGAGCCCGCACGCCCGAGAGCCCCCGCCGACCGAGGTCGGCGGGGGCTCTCGCGCGTGGGCTCAGGCGCGGGCGAGCGCGTCCTGGTGCGGGCGCCAGCCCAGCGCCGGCGCGATGTGCTCGGCGATCGTGCTCAGCAGGTGGACGTTGTAGTCCACGCCCAGCTGGTTCGGCACGGTCAGCAGCAGGGTGTCCGCCTCGCGCACGGCGGCGTCCTGCGCGAGGTCCTCGGCGATCCGCTCCGGGTCGCCCACGTAGCTCCGGCCGAAGCGCGCGGTCGTGACGCCGTCGAGGCTGCCGACCTGGTCGCTGGAGTCCCGCGCGGCGCGCGGGCCGAACCAGCGCCGGTCCTCGTCGTTCACGATCGGCAGGACGCTGCGGCTGACGGAGACGCGCGGCTCGCGCGTCCAGCCCGCCGCCGCCCACGCCTGCCGGTAGGCCGCGATCTGCTCGGCCTGCAGGTCGCCGAACGGGATGCCCCGGTCCTCCTCCAGCAGGGTCGAGCTCATGAGGTTCATGCCCTGCTCGGCGGTCCAGCGGGCGGTCGCCAGGCTGCCGGAGCCCCACCAGATGCGGTCGCCCAGGCCGGGCGACTGCGGCAGCACCGGCAGCAGCGCGCTGCTGCCCGTCATCCGCGGGTTGCCCGGGGCCAGGCCGGCGCCGGCGAGCGCCGTGCGGAAGAGGGCGGTGTGCTCGCGCGCCATGTCGGCGTCGGTGCGCCCCTCGCCCGGCACGTAGCCGAACGCGCGGGAGCCGTCGAGCGCCGTCTCGGGCGATCCCCGGCTCACGCCGAGCTGGAGCCTGCCGCCGCTGATGAGGTCGGTGGCCGCGGCCTCCTCGGCCATGTACAGGGGGTTCTCGTAGCGCATGTCCACGACCCCCGTCCCGATCTCGATGCGCGACGTCCGCGCCGCCATCGCCGCGAGGACGGGGAAGGGCGCGGCCTGCTGGCGCGCGAAGTGGTGGACCCGGACGTAGGCGCCGTCCAGGCCGAGCTCCTCGGCTGCGACGGCCAGCTCGATGGTCTGCAGGAGGGCGTCGCCGGCCGTGCGGGTCATCGACCCGGGGACCGGCTGGTGGTGCCCGAAGGACAGGAACCCGATGCGCTTCACGGGTCGTTCAACGTTCAAGCTCCCGGACCTGTTCCGGCTGCGGGCCCCCGCGCGGGCGGAGCGCGCCCGGTAGCTTCCTGCCGTGCACCCAGGCCTCAGCAAGGACACCCAGCTCTGCATCTCGCTGTCGGGGCGGCCCAGCAACATCGGCACCCGCTTCCACAACCACCTCTACGCCGAGCTGGGCCTGGACTACGTCTACAAGGCGTTCACGACGACCGACCTCGCCGGGGCCGTCACCGGCATCCGGGCGCTCGGCATCCGCGGCGCGGGCGTCTCGATGCCCTTCAAGGAGGACGTGATCCCCCTCGTCGACGCGCTCGAGCCGTCCGCGGAGGCGATCCGGTCGGTCAACACGATCGTCAACACCGACGGCCGGCTCGTCGCCCACAACACCGACTACCTCGCCGTCGAGGGGCTGCTGCGCACCCACGCCGTGGACCCGGCCTCCCGCACGGTCGTGCTGGGCAGCGGCGGGATGGCCAAGGCCGTCGTCGCGGCGCTGCGCGACAGCGGCTTCGCCGACCTCACGGTCGTGGCCCGCAACGCCGAGCGGGGGCCGGCGCTCGCGGAGCAGTACGGCGCCCGGTGGAGCGCGGAGGTGGGGGACCTGCGCCCGCAGCTCGTCGTCAACGCGACCCCCGTGGGGATGGCGGGCGGTGCGGACGCGCTGCCCGTCGCGCGCGCGGTCGTCGAGGCGGCCACGACGGTGTTCGAGGTCGTCGCCGTCCCCGAGGACACGCCGCTCGTGCGCCTGGGCCGCGAGCTCGGGCTCGAGGTGGTCACGGGCACGGAGGTCGTCGCGCTGCAGGCCGCGGAGCAGTTCGTCCTCTACACGGGCGTGCGCCCGAGCGGGGAGCAGATCGCCCGGGCCTCGGCCGCGACGCGGGACTGAGGGCCGGTCCGGGCGGGTCTGGGCCGGTCCGGGCGGGTCGAGGCCGGCCCGGGCGGGCCCGGGTGGGGGCGTCACCCGACCGCCGCCTCCAGTCGCGGGGCCCGGGTGTCGATCACCCCGGGGTGAGTGCTGCGACCGGACCCGATCCGCTGCCCCGCCCCGTCCCGCCGGTGGTGGCCGCCGCTGCGGTGGCACCCGTCCCGGCGGCGGCGCCCGCCGCCGCGCCGTCGCCCCTGCCGGTGGCCTCGCCGCTGCGCCGCGACGCCTGGCCCTGGGTGGCGGCCTTCGTCGCCGTGCCGGTCCTGGGTGCGCTGGGCATCGGCGTGGCCGCGCTGCTGGCCCCCGAGGACGTCACCACCGTCACGGTCGTCGTGGCCGCGCTCGTCGTGGTCGGGGCCCTGACCGTGGCCCTCGGTGCGGCGCACCGGGCCCGCCGCGCAGCGGAGCACGCCGTCGAGGACCTGCTGGCGGCGCTGGACGCGGCCCGCGGCGAGAGCGTGCGCGACGAGGCGACCGGGCTGCTGAACCGCCGCGGGGTCCTGCTCATCGGCACCCAGGTGCTCGAGTCGGCCCGCCGCTCGGGCGGTGCGGTCCACGCCTGCCTCGTCGAGGTCGTCCCCGGCGCCCGGCTCGGCAACGCGTTGTCCGAGGAGGAGCTGGCGCTGGAGCAGCGGCAGGAGTGGGCCGCCACGGCCACGGCCCTGAAGGCCGCCACCCGCTCCGCCGACGTCGTCGCGCACGACGACGGCAACCGCTTCGTCGTCCTCGGCCCCGGCTCCGGCCTGCACGCCCAGGAGCTGGAGCGCCGGGTCCGCGTCGGCCTCGCGCAGGGCCGGCTCGAGGCGGGCGGCGACCGCTCCCGCCGCCTCGCGGTGGAGGTGGGGGCCGCGGTGCTCGCCCCCTGGGACGAGGGCGACGTCGCCGACCTGCTGGTGCGGGCCGAGCAGTCCCTCACGCAGCGCCGGGCCCTGCGCCGCAGCGCCCCGCAGCACGGCTGGGGACGGCGCCGCAACGACGAGCGGAACGCCCCGGGGCGCACGGACCGCACCGGGACCTGAGCCCGCCCCGGCCCGCGCCGGCACCCCGCTGCGCCGTCCCGTCCGGCCCCCGCGGCGTCGGCTAGGCTGGGTGCGTGCGCAACGGGCGACTCCTCCTCCTCGGGCCGCGCTGAGCAGCTGCTGACGCAGCGCCGGCGCGGTGACCCCTCCACGTGCGAGGGGTCTTCCCATGTCAGGGGGAGTTCGCGGCGCACACGGGCCCACGCGGGAGGACGAGATGACGCAGACCGAGGCCGAGCAGTCCGGCACGCACGACGCCGGCAGCCACCAGCACGACGGGCCGGACGTCGAGGAGGACCGCTACGACGCGGCCGCCCAGCAGGAGAAGTGGCTGCCCGTGTGGGACGAGCTCACCCCGTTCCGCAGCGGCGCACCGGGTGACGAGCGGCCCAAGAAGTACGTCCTCGACATGTTCCCGTACCCCTCCGGCGACCTGCACATGGGCCACGCCGAGGCGTACGCGCTGGGCGACGTCATCGCGCGGTACTGGGTGCAGCAGGGCTACGACGTCATGCACCCGATCGGCTGGGACGCCTTCGGCCTGCCCGCCGAGAACGCCGCCATCAAGCGCGGGCTGGACCCGCGGGCGTGGACGTACGACAACATCGCGCAGCAGAAGGCGTCGATGCGCCGCTACGCGTGCTCCTTCGACTGGGACCGGGTCCTGCACACCAGCGACCCCGAGTACTACAAGTGGAACCAGTGGCTGTTCCTGAAGCTGTACGAGAAGGGCCTGGCCTACCGCAAGGACTCCCTGGTCAACTGGGACCCGGTCGACCAGACCGTCCTGGCCAACGAGCAGGTGCTGCCCGACGGCACGTCGGAGCGCTCGGGCGCGCAGGTGGTCAAGAAGAAGCTGACCCAGTGGTACTTCAAGATCACCGACTACGCCGACCGGCTGCTGGACGACCTGGACACCCTGGAGGGCACCTGGCCCGCCAAGGTCATCAGCATGCAGCGCAACTGGATCGGGCGGTCCTACGGCGCTGACGTCGACTTCGAGATCGAGGGCCGCGACGAGCGGGTCACGGTCTACACGACCCGCCCGGACACGCTGCACGGCGCCACGTTCATGGTCGTCGCGGCGGACTCCGACCTGGCCGAGGAGCTGGCCGCCGGGGCGAGCGAGGAGGTCCGCGAGCAGTTCGCGGCCTACCGCACCCAGGTGCAGGAGACCTCGGACATGGACCGCCTGGCCTCCGACCGCCCCAAGACGGGCGTCGCGCTGGGCCGCTCGGCCGTGAACCCCGTCAACGGCGAGCGCCTGCCGATCTGGGCGGCCGACTACGTCCTGTCCGACTACGGCACGGGCGCGATCATGGCCGTGCCCGCGCACGACCAGCGCGACCTGGACTTCGCCCGCGCCTTCGACCTGCCGGTGCGCGTGGTCGTCGACGTGCGCGACGCCGACGGGAACCCGCTGCCCGACCCGGCCGAGTCCGGGACGGCGACGGCGGGCGCCGGGGTCCTGGTGAACTCCGGGACGCTGGACGGCCTGGACAAGGCGGCCGGCATCGCCCGGGCGATCGAGGAGCTGCAGGCCTCCGGCCGCGGCCGGCCCGCGAAGAACTACCGGCTGCGCGACTGGCTGATCTCGCGGCAGCGCTACTGGGGCACGCCGATCCCGATCGTGCACACCGAGACCGGCGAGGTCCCCGTGCCGGAGGACCAGCTGCCCGTCCTGCTGCCGCCGACCGAGGGGCTGAACCTGACCCCGAAGGGCACCTCGCCGCTCGGGGCGGCCGAGGACTGGGTGAACGTGCCCAGCCCCGTCGACGGCACGCCCGCCCGGCGCGACGCCGACACGATGGACACGTTCGTCGACTCGTCCTGGTACTTCCTGCGGTTCGTCTCCCCGCACGACGACACGCAGGCCTTCGACCGCGACCTGATCGCGCAGTGGGGCCCGGTCGACCAGTACGTCGGCGGCGTGACCCACGCGATCCTGCACCTGCTGTACGCGCGGTTCATCACCAAGGTGCTGCACGACCTGGGGCACCTGTCCTTCGACGAGCCGTTCAGCCGGCTGCTGAACCAGGGCATGGTCCAGATGGACGGCTCCGCGATGAGCAAGTCCAAGGGCAACCTGGTGCGCCTGTCGGACCAGCTGGAGGAGCACGGCGTCGACGCGGTGCGCCTGACGATGTCGTTCGCGGGCCCGCCCGAGGACGACATCGACTGGGCCGACGTCTCACCCGCCGGCTCGTCGAAGTTCCTGGCCCGGGCCTGGCGGCTGGCGCGCGACGTCACCTCCGCGCCCGGCGCCGACCCGGCGACGGGCGACGCGGCGCTGCGCGCGGTCACGCACCGGACCGTGCACGAGGTCACCCAGCACGTCGAGGCGTTCCGCTTCAACGTCGCGGTGGCCCGCGTCATGGAGCTGGTCAACGCGACCCGCAAGGCGATCGACGCGCCGGCGGTCGGTCCGGCCGACCCGGCGGTGCGCGAGTCCGTCGAGGCGGTCGCGGTGGTGCTGAGCCTGTTCGCGCCCTACACGGCGGAGGACATGTGGGCGCGGCTGGGGCACGAGCCGTGCGTCGCCCGGGCCGGGTGGCCCGTCGTCGACGAGGCGCTGCTGGTCCAGGAGACCGTGACGTGCGTGGTCCAGGTGCAGGGCAAGGTGAAGGACCGCCTCGAGGTCTCCCCGGAGATCGGTCAGGACGAGCTGCGGGAGCTGGCCCTGGCCAGCGCCAAGGTGCAGGCGGCGCTGGACGGTCGCGGGCTGCGGACCGTCGTGGTCCGCGCGCCGAAGCTCGTCAACATCGTCCCCGCCTGACGCCGTGACGGGTGAGCCGTTCCGGCTGGCGACGCAGCGCCTCGTGCTGCGTCGCTGGTCGGCGGCCGACCGGGAGCCGTTCGCCGCGCTCTGCGCCGACCCCGAGGTGATGCGGCACTTCCCGGCCGTGCTGAGCCGCGCGGAGGCCGACGCCCTCGCCGACCGCGCCGACGGGTGCTTCGACACCCTGCGCAGCAACGGATCCCCCTACGGGCTCGCCGCGGTCGAACGTCGCGCGGACGGGGACTTCCTCGGCTTCGTCGGGCTGCACCGCATGCGCTGGTACCCCGACGACGTCGAGATCGGCTGGCGCCTGGCCCGGTCCGCGTGGGGCCGGGGGTACGCCACGGAGGCGGCGACGGCGTGGGTCACCCACGCCCGCGACGTCCTGCACCTGCCCCGGCTGATCTCGATCACCACGCCGGGCAACACCGCGAGCCTCGCGGTCATGCGCCGGCTGGGGATGCGGTTCGGCTGGGAGGCCTCCGGCGAGGTCGACCACGTCGTCCACGTCCTGGACCTCGCCCCCGGGGGGACCGCGTGAGCTGGGTCGAGCACGCCGTCCTCTGGCACGTCTACCCGCTGGGGTTCACGGGGGCCCCGATCCGCGACGCGGCCGAACCGGCTCCCGCGCACCGGTTGCCGCGCCTGACGGCCTGGCTGGACTACGCCGTCGAGCTGGGTGTCTCGGGCCTCTCGCTCGGGCCGGTGTTCGCGTCGCAGTCGCACGGCTACGACAGCACCGACCAGTTCCGCGTCGACCCGCGGCTCGGCACGGAGCAGGACCTCGACGACCTGCTCGCGGCCTGCCGGCAGCGGGGGCTGCGCGTCGTGCTCGACGGCGTGTTCAACCACGTCGGCGACCGGCACCCGTACTACCTCGAGGCCCTGCGCGACGGCCCGGGCAGCCGGTACGCGGACTTCTTCCGCATCGACTTCGACGCGCCGGGCGGCCCGCGGGCGGCCGACTTCGAGGGTCACGGCTCGCTCGTGGCGCTGAACCACGCCAGTCCCGCCGTGGCCGAGTACGTCACGTCCGTGCTCGGGCACTGGCTGGAGCGCGGCGTCGACGGCTGGCGGCTGGACGCGGCCTACGCGGTGGACCCGGCGTTCTGGCGCTCGGTGCTGCCGCCCGTGCGCGAGTGCCACCCGGACGCGTGGTTCGTGGGCGAGGTCATCCACGGCGACTACGCGGGGTTCGTCGAGGCGTCCGGGGTCGACTCGGTGACCCAGTACGAGCTGTGGAAGGCCGTGTGGAGCTCCCTGGTGGAGCACAACTTCTTCGAGCTCGACTGGACGCTCACGCGCCACGACGAGCTCCTCGAGCGGTTCCTGCCGCACACCTTCGTCGGCAACCACGACGTGACGCGCATCGCGAGCCGGGTCGGCGCCCCGGCCGCCGTCCTCGCGCTCGTCGTGCTGATGACGACCGGCGGGGTCCCCGCCGTCTACTACGGCGACGAGCAGGGGTTCACGGGCGTCAAGGAGGACCGCCTCGGCGGTGACGACTCCGTGCGCCCCGCGTTCCCCGACGACCCGTCGCAGCTGTCCGGGCTGGGGGAGTGGCTGCACCGCAGCCACCAGCAGCTCATCGGCCTTCGCCGCCGCCACCCCTGGCTGGTGCGTGCGCGCACCGAGCGCCTCGAGCTGTCGAACACGCGCTACGTCTACCGGGCCAGCGCCGGGGGCGAGCACCTCACGGTGGTGCTGGACGTCACGGCCGGCGCGAGCGCCGTGGTGCGCGGCCCGGCCGGGGACGTGCTGTTCCGCAGCGACGGGTGAGCCGGGGGCTCGAGGTCCGCCGCCGGCGTGCCGATGGCCTGAGGATGCCCTCCTCCCCGGCCGCGCGGGCCCTGCCGTGGCTGCTCGCCGCCGCCGTGCTGAGCGCCTGCGCACCCGCGAGCTCGACGGCCGCCCCCGCGGCCTCGGCCGCGTCGTCCGCGCCGACGACTTCCGCGCCCGCGACCTCCACGCCGACGAGCGCGGTCCCGACGAGCGCGACGCCCACCAGCGAGGCCCCCACCACGGCACCGACGAGTGCCGCTGCCCTGCAGCCCGACCCGGCCGAGCCGCCGACCGCGGGGGAGACCGGCACGGCGGCCGCCGCGCTCGCGGGGCTGGCGGTCGCGGGACGCGCGCCGAAGACCGGGTACGACCGCGACGCGTTCGGGCAGGCGTGGGCCGACGTCGACCGCAACGGCTGCGACACCCGCAACGACGTCCTGCGGCGCGACCTCACGGCCGTGCAGGTGCGGCCGGGCACGCAGGGCTGCGTCGTCCTGACCGGGACGCTGGCCGACCCCTACTCCGGGACGGCGATCGCGTTCGTCCGGGGCGCCGCCACGAGCTCCGCGGTGCAGGTCGACCACGTCGTGGCCCTGTCCGACGCGTGGCAGACGGGCGCGCAGGGCTGGGACACCGCGACGCGCACCGCGTTCGCCAACGACCCGCTGGAGCTGCTGGCGGTCGACGGCCCGCTGAACCAGCGCAAGGGCGACGGCGACGCGGCGACCTGGCTGCCGCCCGCCAAGGGGTTCCGCTGCGCCTACGTGGCACGCCAGATCGCGGTCAAGGCCCGGTACGGGCTGTGGGTGAAGCCGGCCGAGCGCGACGCCATGGACCGCGTCCTCGCGGGCTGCCCCGGCCAGCCGCTGCCCGGGTCGGACACCGCGGCGCCGGTGGTCCGGACGGCGGCCCCGGAGCCGGCGGCCCCCAGCCCGGTCGCGCCCGCCCCGGTCGCGCCTGCCCCGGTGGTGCCGGCGCCGGTCGAGCCCGCGCCCCAGCCCGCCGCGGCGGGCGTCTCCTACGCGAACTGCGCCGCCGTGCGGGCGGCCGGGGCGGCTCCGCTGCACCGAGGGGAGCCGGGCTACGCCGCGAAGCTGGACCGCGACGACGACGGGATCGCCTGCGAGTGAGCGGGGACGGCGCCGCGGACCGCGGCGCCGTCCCCGATCGGTCAGGCGGCTCGGACGGAGCGCTCCGGGGAGAGGGCGTCGCGGACCGAGGTCCACGACTCCAGGCGGGCGCGCACGTCGTCGCGCCGCTCGTCGGCGACCGCCCGCTCGTAGGCGCGCTCGAGGACGTCGTCGACGCGCACCCGGGTGCCCGTCGCCGCCGACTCGACGGCCGCCTCGACCATGACGAGGCTCAGCACGTTGTCGTGCACCTCGCCCATGACCGGCTCACCGGAGCGCAGGGCCGCGGCGAAGGCGGCGAGGGAGCCGGCGATCTCGCGGCCCGGGTCCACCGACGGGGCCGGCGCCGCGTCCGGGGCGGCCTCGAACTCGGGGGCGTCGTCGCCGTTCCACAGCGCCGAGCCCTCCGAGCCCGACAACCGCCACGACCCGTTCCACGACGTCTCCTTGCCGGGGGCGCACCAGCTGCCGGTGAAGACGTAGCGCACCCCGCCGCTCATCTCGAACACGGCCGAGGCGGCGGCGTCGCCGGAGTACCAGCTCCAGGACGGGTTGTAGGACTCGCAGTAGACCGAGACGGGTTCGGCGTCGAGCAGGAACCGGGCGGAGTCGAACTGGTGGATCGCCATGTCCACCAGCAGCGGCTGCGCCATCTCCTCCCGGAACCCGCCGAAGTGCGGGGCCTTGTAGAACTCGGTGGTGAGGACCCCGAGGTCGCCCAGCACCCGGGCCTGCTCCTTGAACGCGAACAGGTGGGCGTTGTAGCGGCGGGACTGGCTCACGACGAAGCGCTGACCGCTGACCTCGGCGGCCGCCACCAGCGACAGCGCCTGGGAGACGTTCTCCGCCACCGGCTTTTCACCGAGCACGGGGTAGCCCGCGAAGAGCGCGGCCGTCGTGACGGGGTGGTGCGCCCGCGGCACGGTGACGTTGACGACGGCCTCGGCGCCGGTGGCCGCGGCCAGCTCGACCGCGTCCCGGCCCCGGGGGAGGTCGGGGACACCCGCCGCGACGGCGGCGGCCTCGGCCACCGCGAGGTCCAGGTCCACGATGCCCGCGAGCTCGACGGCCGGGTCGGCGAGGATCGTGGCGAGCCACGCCTTGCCCATGCCGCCGGCGCCCACGAGGACGACCTTCACGGGGTCGCTCACGCCGGGGCTCCCGCGGCGTCGCGGGCGGCGGCGGCCGCCTCGGCCTCGGCGCTCAGCGCGCCCCCGTAGCCCTGGCCGTTGTAGAAGTCCTCGGTGTCGTAGCGCAGCAGCACGGGGGCGGTGCGCTCGGGCCGGACGGTGACGGCCCACTGCACGGCGTTGGAGATGACCTTGCGGACCCCGGCGTGGAAGTAGACGGGGTACTCCTGGTCACCGGGCTTGAAGTAGAAGATCTTGCCGAAGCCGCGCTTGAAGGTGCAGCCGGAGCGGAACACCTCGCCGCCGGAGAAGGAGGAGATGAAGACGAGCTCGTCCGGGGCGGGGATGTCGAAGAACTCCCCGTACATCTCGTCCTCCTCGATGATCATCGGGTGGGGGACGCCCTGTGCGATCGGGTGGGTCGGGTCCACCGTCCAGAGCAGCTCGCGGTCGTGCGCACCGCGCCAGCGCAGCGTGCACGAGGTGCCCATGAGGCGCTGGAAGATCTTCGACCAGTGCCCGGAGTGCAGGACGATGAGCCCCATTCCGGCGAGCACGTGCCGCTGCACGCGGTCGACGACCTCGTCGGAGACGTCGGCGTGCGCCGCGTGGCCCCACCAGGTGAGGACGTCGGTGTTCTGCAGGACCTCCTCGGTCAGGCCGTGCTCGGGGTCGTCGAGCGTGGCCGTGCGCACGACGACGTCCGTGCCGAGGTTCTCCTCGATCCCCTGGGCGACGGCCCCGTGCATGCCGCCGGGGTAGCGCTGCGCCACCTCGGGTTCGAGCTGCTCGTGGCGGTTCTCGCCCCACACGGTGACGCGGATCGGGCCGGTGACGGGTTCGGGCATGGGTGGTGCTCCTCAGGACTTGACGGCTCCGCCCGTGACCCCCGCCGCGACGTAGCGCTGGGCGAGGACGAGCAGGGCGATGGCGGGCAGGGAGGACAGGACGGCGGTGGCCATGATGGGTGACCAGTCGCTGACGAAGCTCCCGACGTAGGTGTACAGGCCCAGGGTGATCGGGCGCAGGTCGGCGGTGGTGGTCAGCGTCAGGGCGAACAGGAAGTCGCCCCACGCGAAGAGGAAGGTGAACAGCCCCGACGTGATGAGGGCGTTGCGGCTCATGGGCAGGACGATGGAGAAGAACGCCCGCACGTGCCCGGCGCCGTCGACGTAGGCGGCCTCGATGATCGACGTCGGGATGCTGCCCATGAAGGCGCGCATCAGGATGATCGAGAACGGGATGCCCGCGGCGGAGTCGGCGAGGATCAGGCCGCCCAGGGTGTTGAGCAGGCCCAGGTCGGTGTAGGCGCTGTACAGGGCGTTCGCCACGACGATGCCCGGCACCATCTGGGTGATGAGGATGCCGAACAGGATCGCCGTCGCCCACCGGCCGAACTTGAAGTGCGCCATGGCGTACGCGGCGGGGGTCGCGATCAGCAGGCTGAACACGACGGAGCCGAGGCTGATGAGCAGGCTCGTGACGAGGTTGCGGCCCTGCTGGTCGATGGCGGTGGTGTACCCGCGCAGCGTCAGGTCGAACGGCAGCCACGGCGTCGCGACGGCGTTGCCCGCGGGCTGGAGGGAGACGTTGATCATCCAGTACAGCGGGAACAGCATGAACGCGAGGATGATGATGCCGACGACCGTGTAGACGGGCCGGCGCGGGGCCTTGGGCGCCTTCGCCGCTCGGGGCTCGGCCCCGTCGGTCCGCACGGCGGTCGGGGTGGGGATGGCGGCGCTCACGGGGCGCTCCTCTCGGTGCGGGCGGTCACTCGTCGATCGCCCGTCGGTTCAGCCGCAGGTAGACCACGGCGAAGACCAGCGAGATGACGATGAGGATGTTGCCGAGGGCGGCACCCGCACCGAAGTCGAACTGCCGGAAGGACGTGTCGTAGGAGAACGTCGAGATGGTCTGCGTCGAGTTCGCCGGCCCGCCGTTGGTGAGGCCGAGGATGACGTCGAGCACCTTCAGCGTGTAGACGACGCCGAGCACCAGGACCACCGTGACGACGGGGCGCAGCATGGGCCAGGTGATGTGGCGGAAGGCCCGCCAGCCCGTCGCGCCGTCGAGCGCGCCGGCCTCGTAGAGCTCCTCGGGGATCTCCTGGAGACCGCCGTAGAGGATGGTCATGTTGAAGGGGATGCCGAGCCAGATGTTCACGCCGATCACGGCCACGAGGGCCAGGGACGTGCTGGTCAGCCAGTTGGGACTGACGTCGACGCCGGGCAGGGCCGAGAGGATCCGGTTGAGGGCGCCGTTGTCGGTGTCGAGGATCCAGCGCCACACGGCCGTCCCGGCGATCATGGGGATGAGCCAGGGCAGCAGGATGAGCGAGCGCAGGACGCCGGAGAGGGCGAAGCGCTTGTGGAAGAACAGCGCGATGGCCATGCCGAGCACGAACTGGCCGGCGATGGAGCCGGCCGTGAACAGCAGCGTGTTGACGACCGAGCGGTTGAAGATGGCGTCGCCGAAGACGTTGCGGTAGTTCTCCAGCCCCACCCACGGCGCCTCGCCCGTGAAGAAGGTCTTGGTCGTGTACGCCTGGAACCCCATGACGATGTTCTTGACCACGGGGTAGCCGAAGAACAGGACCAGGTACACCACCGCGGGGACCACGAAGGCCACCTCGACCAGTCGCGTCCGCAGCGTGTGCGAACCGCGCGCCTTCGCCGGGCCACCCGCCGCCGGGCGGGCCGAAGCCCTCCGGGCGGCGCGCCCCTCGGTGGCGACCTCAGCCATTCTGGGCCTGCGCGAGAGCGGCCTCGGGGGTCATCCCGCCGACGAGCGCGTTCTGCACGGCCGTGTAGATCTTGGTGGCGGCGTCCGGCCACTCGGGACCGAGCTCACCGGTGCGGGCGCGCAGGTCCGGGACCTGGGAGGCGAAGGCCTCGAGGTTCGGGTTCTTCGCGGTGACCTGCGACGCGAGCGCCGGCTTGGTCGGGACGGTGCCGGTGCCGACCGAGATCGTGACCTCGTTGTCGTCGGAGTTCAGGCACGTCACGAGTTCGGCGGCCTTCTTCTGCTTGGCCTCGTCGCCCGTCTGGGGGATCGTCCACGCCTCTCCGCCGAAGGGCGAGACGACGGTGCCGCCGGCCGTCGGCGCGGGGATCGGGACGATGCCGTACTCGAGGCCCTCGACCGCGTCGAGGGTGCCGAAGTTCCACGGGCCGTTGATCATCATGGCCGCGTTGCCGGCCGCGAACTGGTCCGCGACGTCGGCCTGCGACCACGTGACGGTCGACTGCGAGAGGGACTTCTGGTCCAGCAGGTCCTTGACCAGCTGCAGCGCGGCCGCGGTCTCGGGGGTGTTGATGTCCTTCTCGTCACCGCCGTTGGACCACATGAACGGCAGGAACTGCCAGGTGCCCTCGTAGGTGTTGATGTTGGACATCGCGAACCCGTACTTGTCGCCCTGGGTCAGCTTCGCCGCGGTCGTCTTGAGCTCGTCCCACGTCGTGGGCGGGGTGAGGCCGGCCGCCTCGAAGATCTTCTTGTTGTAGAACAGCGCGATGGTGTTCGTGACCGGCTGCAGGGCGTAGAGCTTGCCCTCGTAGGTCGACGCCTTGATGACACCGTCGGCGACGCCCGTCGCGTCGATGCCCAGGTCGTCCAGCGGCGCGAGCGCCCCCGAGGCGGCGATCTGCTGCACGTCGGGGTTGTCGAGCATCAGCACGTCCGGCAGCGTCTTGGACGAGCTCTGCTGCAG
This sequence comes from Kineococcus rubinsiae, assembly GCF_011839805.1. Taxonomy (GTDB): domain Bacteria; phylum Actinomycetota; class Actinomycetes; order Actinomycetales; family Kineococcaceae; genus Kineococcus; species Kineococcus rubinsiae. Next base: position 26,431 of record NZ_VWPY01000056.1, read on the forward strand.
GACCTTCTGGATGAGGGTCTCGCCGGGGACGGCCTCGCGGTCGATCTTCATCCCGATGGTCTTGCCGCAGTTCTCGATCGCGGTCTTCCACAGCGTGGCATTGGGGTCGGAGTTGTAGTAGTCGAGCACGCGCAGGGTGTCGGAGGCGCCGCTGGTCGTGCCGCCGCCGCTGCCCCCTCCGCAGGCGCTCAGGGCGAGGGGGAGCGCCAGGAGCGCAGCCAGGCCGGCGCGCACGGTTCCTCGTCGAGCCATGTCGATCCTCTCGTCGTCGTCCACGACGTCGTGGACGTGATCTCGGGTGGTGCGGTGGGTCCTGCGGGTGGGGCGGTCGGTGCTCGCCGGATGCGTTGATGCGCATCGACGATGGTCGTGGAGCCGGGCCGGGCCCCGTGGGGGGCGTCAGGTCAGGGGGGAGGAGCTCTGCTCCGCAGCGTGGCGGCGCGGGTGGCGGGTCGGGGGCTGAGGGCGTCGGGGGCCGCTGTCCGCGGTCAGGACCTCGGTCACGTCCCCCTCCTCCCCGCATCCCCGTCGATGCGTCACCGTCGTCGTCGATGCGGTTCGACGAGAAGGTACCCACACGCACGGCTCCTCCACAAGGGTTTCCCCGTGATCGGCTTCCGGACGTGTCGCGGTCCCGTCCCGGACGGGTGCTCGGTGCTGCTGCGGCGGGGTCCACAAGGCACGGTCCTGCGCGTCGTCCACAGCACCCGGTCGACGGGGCCCGTGCTGGGGGCCGGCCTCCCTAGCGTCCCCGGGTGCCCAACTCCCCGTCGTGGTCGCGTCCCGCTGCGCCGCAGCACGTCGACGTGCGCGAGCTGGCCCGCCGCCAGAACCGTCGCCCGCCCGGCGCCGCAGCGTCCCACCCGCCGGCGGACGGCCGCGGTGGGCCGTCGTCCGCCGACCGGGACGACGCGTTCGACGACCGGGACGACGCGTTCGACGACCGGGACGACGCGTTCGACGACCGGGACGACGCGTTCGACGACCTGGACGACGAGTTCGACGACGACCCGCAGGAGGAGGTGGGCGAAGGGGCGCGGCACCGCGCGGGGACCGCGCCGTGGCGGCAGGAAGTGCGCCGGCGGGCCGCGGACCGGCTGCCCCCGGGGGTGCGGGCGCTGCGCTGGCACGTCGGGCGCTCGGCGGCCCGCGGGGTCGTGGTCGTCGCCCTCCTGGTCGTCGTGGGCCTGGCGACGGCCGCGTTCCTGAGCTGGCCGCGGCAGGACCCCACGGGGGCGGGGCAGGCCGTGCCGCCCCGGACGGACCCGGTCGCCGTCTCCACCGCGGCCGTCCCCACCGACGCCGTTGCCGCCACGGCGGACACCCCCGGCAGCGAGGGCACGCCGGGGACGCCCACCGCGTCCGCCGCACCGACCGCGGTCGCGGACGTGGTCGTGCACGTCGCGGGTCAGGTCGCCCACCCCGGCCTCGTGACCCTCCCGGCGGGCAGCCGGGTGGCGGAGGCGATCGCCGCGGCGGGGGGCGCCGGCGCCGCCGCCGACCTGGACCGGGTCAACCTCGCGCGCCCGCTGGTGGACGGCGAGCAGGTCCTCGTCCCCGCGCCGGGCGAGGCGGTGGTCGCCGCCCCCGGATCGTCTGCGGGTGCCGCGGCCGCCGCCGGAGGTGCGGCCGGTGGGAGCGCGGCGGCGGGTCCGCTGGACCTCAACGCCGCGACCGAGGGCGACCTGGACGCGCTGCCCGGGGTGGGGGAGGTGCTGGCCGGGCGGATCCTGGCCTGGCGCACCGAGCACACCCGCTTCTCCGACGTCGAGGAGCTGGGCGAGGTGCGGGGCATCGGGCCGAAGCTGCTCGACGGGCTGCGGCCGCTGGTGCGGGTGTGAGTGCCCCGGCGCCCGGGGCGCGGACGGTGACGACCCGCCCGGCGCTCGACCTCCGGCTGCTGCCGCCCGCGCTGCTGGCCTGGGCCGCGGCGGCGTGGGCCGTCACCGCGGCGACCCGGGAGGTGCTGGTCGCGATGCTGGTCGCGGTCGTCAGCGCCGGCGCCGCGCTCCGGCTGCACCGCCGGCGGCGCGGCGGGCTGCTGCTGGTCAGCGCCCTGGCGGTGGCGGTGGTCCTCGGGGCGGCCCTCGCGCAGCTCGCCCTGGCCCGCACCGGTCCCGTCGCCGGCTGGGCGGCCGAGGGCGCCACCGTGGACGCCGTCGCCGCCGTCCGCTCCGACCCGCGCCGGGTGCCCGCGCTGCGGCCGGGCGGGCCGGACCGGGTGGTCGTCGAGGTGGAGCTGGTCCGCGCCGGCGCCCGGGGCCGCACCGCCGCCGTGGCCACCCCCGTCCTCGTGCTGGCCGACGCGGGCGACTGGCACGGGGCCGAACCCGGCGCCCGGGTGCGGGTGCGCGGCTCCCTCGCGGCCACCGAGCCGGGCGACCGGGTGCGGGCGCTGCTCGTCCTGCGGGCGCCGCCGGAGCCGGTGCGGCGCAGCGGTCCCGTCCACCGGGCCGCCGAGCGGCTGCGCGCGGGGCTGCGAGTCGCGTGCGCCCGGCTGCCCACCGACGCGCGGGGCCTGCTGCCCGGCCTCGTCGTCGGCGACACCTCCGCGCTGCCGCCCGACCTCGAGGCGGCCATGAAGGCCGTCGGCCTCACGCACCTCACCGCGGTCAGCGGGTCGAACACCACCCTGGTCGTGGGGGCGCTGGTGGCGGTCGCGGCGCTGCTCGGCGCGGGCCGCCGCACCCGGCTGGTCCTCGCCGGGCTCGGGCTGGCGGGCTTCGTCGTGCTCGCCCGGCCGGACCCGAGCGTGCTGCGGGCCGCGGTCATGGGGGGCATCGGCCTGCTCGGGGTGTTCGCGGGGCGTCCCACCCGCGGGGCGCCCGTGCTGTTCGGGGCCGTCCTCGTCCTGCTCGTCGCCGACCCGTGGCTGTCCCGGCAGTACGGGTTCGTCCTCTCGGTGCTCGCGACGCTCGCGCTGCTCCTGCTCGCCCGGCCGTGGGCGGAGCGGCTGGTGGCGGCGGGCTGGCCCCGGTGGGCGGCGTTCGCCGTGGCGGTGCCCGCGGCGGCGCAGGCGGTCTGCGGGCCGGTGGTCGCGCTGCTGCAGCCGTCGGTGAACCTGCTGGCCGTCCCCGCCAACGTGGTCGTCGCCCCGGCCGTGGCCCCGGCGACCGTGCTGGGGCTGGCCGCGACCGTCGTCGCGGCCGCCTCGCCGGGAGCGGCCGCGGTGCTCGTGTGGCCGGCCGGGCTCGCGGCGCAGTGGGTCGCGGTCGTCGCCCGGGCGGCGGCCGCCCTGCCGACGGC
>NZ_VWPY01000057.1 GCF_011839805.1 Kineococcus rubinsiae
GGCCCGCCCCCGCCGGCCGCCTCCGCCGGGGTGCCGCCCGCCCGGTCGTGGCGGCACCGCTTCCGCGTCCTGAGCGTCGCCGCCGCGCGCGAGGCCCTGCGCGACCGCGGCCTGCTGCTCGCCGTCCTGCTCCTGCCGCTGGTGCTGGCGGGCGCGGTGGTGGGCCTGGCCCGGCTGCTGGCGCCGCACGAGCCCGCCGCGACCGCCTGGGTGCTGCCCGGGACGTGCGCCGCCGGGCTCGTCGTGCTGGCGCTCACCGGCACCGCGGGGCGGATGCTGCCGCTGCGGGCGCGCGGCGCCGTCCTGCTCCTCGCCGTGTCGCCAGCCGGGCGGTCGGCGGCGCTGCTCGCGGCCGCACCCGTCCGGGTCGCCCTCGCCCTGGTCCAGCTCCTCCTGACAGCCCTGGTGTGCGCGGCCGCGGGGGAGCTCGCACCGGGCGGCCCCGGCGCCGTCGCGGGGCTGGTGCTGACCGACGTGCTCGGGGCGCTGCTGGCCGTGGGGGCCGGGGCGCTCGCGGGTGGGCTGCTGCGGGCCGTCGAGAGCGCGCGCGGGCTGCTCGTCCTGGCGACCGGAGCGTCGCTGCTGCTGGGCGGGGTGCTCGTCCCGCTGTCCGCCTTCCCGGTCGCCGTCGCGGACGTCCTCGGGCTGACGCCGACGGCGCTGCTGGCCGACGCCCTGCGCGCAGGGCTGACGGGGGCGCCGGCCGCGCACCCCCTGCCCCTCACGTGGGCGGTCCTGGCGGTCGCGGGGGCCCTGGCCTGGGCCGGGACGGTCGCGTCGTTGCGCCTCGGGGCCCGGCGGTGCCGGGTGCCGGACCGTCCTGCTCCGGCGCCCGGCGCGACGGAGGTTGACGTTCCGGAGCTGCTCGGTCGCTGAGAGTGGTGTCAGCGTGCCGACCATGAGGAACCCACGGTCAGGTCGTGCACGCCGCACTGCCCGCAGCCCGGATGCGCAGGGAGGATCGGAGACACGGCGCAGCAGCAGTGCCGTGGTGGACCGGTCAGCACGACACCCCAGGAGCTCCCATGAACCCCACCGCCGTCGCCGCCCCCTCGACCGTCACCTCCTCGACCGTCGCCCCGACGACGTCCGAGCTGGCCACCTCGCTGCAGGACATGGTCCGCCGGCTCCTCCTCGACGCGCCCAGCGTCCAGGCCGCGGCCCAGCCGCTGTGCCTGTGCTGGATCGAGACGCGGGACTGACCCGAGCGGGAGACCGGACCACCCCGGACGACGGCGTCCCGGTGCTGTCCCTGCGCAGGCCCGTGCGCCTGTCGCGCGACGCCTCGGGGACCCTCGTCCTCGACGACGATCTCCGGGTCCTGCGCGTCGTGGACGGCGCCGACCGGGTGCTGGAGGTGGTCGCCCAGCTGGGCGGCACCGCCGACGGCGAGGACCTCGTGCGCCGCCTCGTGCGGACGCCCGAGGACCTCCCGGAGGTCGCCGGCGGGGTGGCCCAGCTGATCCTGGACGACGTCCTCGTGCCCACCGGGGCCACCGGCCGGGCCGCGCGGACCGTCGTCCTGACCGTGGTGGGGGACGTCGACACCACCGCGGTCGCACGAGCACTGGCCGCCGACGGGGCGGACGTGGTCGGCGAGGGCGTGCCAGGGGCGTCCCTCGCCGTGGTGATCTGCCACGACCACCTCGACGAGCGGCTGGTGGAGGCGCTCCAGCAGCACCGCGAGCGGGGGCTCGCGGTGCTGCTGGTCCGCACGGGGGTGACCCGCTGCTGGGTCGGCCCCCTCCTGCCGCCCGCGCCGGACACCGGCGCGGGCGGCCCGGACGAGTCCGGTGGCGGCCCGAGTACCGGCGGCCCGGCCTCCACCGGGGTCTGCCCCGCCTGCCTGGACCAGCAGCTGCGCCGCAACGGCGACGGGCCCCGCCCCGCCGCGGTCGACGGCGCCGTCGTCGTCCCCGCCGGTGGCCAGGGCAGCGCCCGGCGCGCCACGGCCGCCGCGGTCGCCGCCGTCGTGGACGCCCTGCTCGACGACGGGCCCGGGGTCCGCAGCACGTGGGCCGCGCAGGTGCGCGAGTACCGCCTGCACGACCTCGACGTCGTCCGGCACCCCGTCGCGGGCTGCGCGCAGGTCGCGCGCCCGGCCGGCGCCGACGACGCCGCCGGCGGCTCCGACGCCTTCCTCGAGCGCGTCGCCCCGCTGGTGTCGGCCCTGACGGGCGTCCTCGCGCCCGTGACCGTGCGGCGCGCCTCCGGCGGTCAGGTGCTGGCCGAGACCAGCCACCCCGTGCGCCGCCGCGACAGCGCCGCACCCGACGGGCTGGGCTGGGAGCGGGCCCCGGCGTGGGGCTGCCGCGAGTCCGCGACGGACGCGCGCGCCGCCGCGGTCGGGGAGGCCCTGGAGCGCTACTGCGTGTCCTGGCACGGGGACGAGCCGCACGAGCGGGCGAGCGCGGCGGAGCTGGCCGAGCGCGGGGAGTCCTTCCTGCGGCCGCAGGACCTCCTGCTCTTCGGCGAGGGCCAGCGCGCGGCGGGGGCGGCCGGCGACGGCGAGCCCGTGCCCGACGAGCTGCCCGCCGGCCTGCGCACCGACGTGAGCCCGCTGGTGTCCGCGGTGACCGGGGAGCGGTGGTGGGTGCCGTCGGCGGCCGTCCACTTCGGTCACCCGGACCTCGCGGCGGCCCGCTGCTGCCGTCCCGACTCCAACGGCTGCGCCGTGGGCCCGACGCGCCCCGCGGCCGTGCTGGCGGGGCTGCTGGAGCTCGTCGAGCGCGACGCCGTCGCCCTGTGGTGGTGGCCGCGCGCCCTGCGCCCGGGCGTCGACCTCGACGTCCTGGGCCCGGCCGGGGCGCGCCGGGCCCGCGAGGCGTTCGCGCGCCAGGACCGCGACGTCTGGCTGCTGGACCTGACGACCGACCTCGCGGTGCCGGTGGTCGTGGCGGTCAGCTGCCGCTCCGACGGCACCGACGTGGTGTGCGGGTTCGGCGCGTCCGTGGACCTCGCGAGCGCCGCCCGCCGCGCCGTGCAGGAGTGCGGGCAGGTGCTGGCCTGCCTGGAGTTCGGGGTGGTCGGCGGCCCCGCCGAGGGGTGGGCGCGGCGCAGCGTCCACGACGAGCCGTACGTGCTGCCCGACCCGACCCGGCCGTCCACCGGCCTCGCCGACGCGGCTCCCGGCCGCGCGGGGGAGCGCACGGGCGACCGCGGGCTGGACGCCGAGGCGGACCTCGCGGAGGCGCTGTCGCGGCTCGCGGGGCGCGGGGTCGACGTCCTGGTGCAGGACCTCACCCGCCCCGAGGTCGGCGTCCCCGCCGTCCGCGTCGTCGCGCCCGGGCTGCGGCCCTGGCACCGGCGCCTGGCGCCCGGCCGCCTCGTGCTCGCCGAGGAGGCGGCCAACCCCTGGCCGCCACCGGTGTGAGCGCGTGCGCACCGCCGCGCGCGCGGTCGTCGGCGACGCCCGCGCGCGCCGGGGCCGGCGGCTACCGTGACCCGGGTGCCACGTGTCCGCGAGACACCCGCGGGCCGGGCGGCCGCCCCTGCGGGCGACGTCGTGCGCTCGGCGAGCTCGGTGGCGGTGCGCCGGCTGACGGTCTTCACCCACGTCGTCTTCCTCGTCGTCGCCGTGGGCCTGACCGTGACGGTCGTCCCGGCGGCCGCGGAGACGCCCTGGGGGAGGTCCGCCCCGCACGCGCTGGTGGTCGCGGTGCCGGTCGTCGCGGCCCTGGTGGCGGCCGTCGTCAACCTCGTGGTGCTGCGCAGCGCGCTGGCTCCGCGCGGTGGCCCGCCGCGGGCGGTGTCGCTGCTCAGCATGGCCGTGGTCGCCTACGTGCCCGCGCCCCTGCTCGGCGTGGACTGGCTGGCCTGGACGGCGGTGCTGGCCTGCTTCCTCGTCGTGCTGCTGCCGGTGCGGGTCGCCGCCGTCCTCTACGCCGGCGGGCTGCTGCTGCAGCTCGGCCTGTGGCGCCTGGCCGGGGAGGACTGGGGCGCCACGATCTTCGCGGGCGTCAGCTACGTCGCGACGTCCTTCCTGCTCGTCGTCCTGCTGCGCGCGCTCACCACCTACCAGGAGCTGGAGCGGGCCCGCGCCGAGCTGGCGCTGGCCGAGGTGCTGCGCGAGCGGGTGCGGGTGTCGCGGGACCTGCACGACCTGCTGGGCCGCAACCTCACGGCGGTCTCCCTGAAGGTCGAGCTCGCCCGCCGGCACCAGCGGGCGGGGCGCGAGGAGGCGCTGCGCACCGAGCTCGACGAGGTCCTGGCGCTGAGCCACGCGGCCGCGACCGACCTGCGGGCGTTGGTCACCGGCTACCGGGCGCTGTCGCTGGAGTCGGAGCTGGCGGCCGCGCGGCGCCTGCTCGCGGACGCAGGCATCGGCTGCGAGGTCGACGCCGACCCGCAGGCCCTCGTCACCGAGGCGGGCCCCGAGGTCAGCGAGGTCGCCGCGTGGGTCGTGCGGGAGGCGACGACCAACGTGCTCAAGCACGCGCGGGCGACGGTCTGCCGGATCAGCGCGCACGTCGGCGACGGTGAGCTGCGGCTGACGGTGGCCAACGACGGCGTGGACGCCGCGCGGGTCCCCGGGTCCGGGCACCCGGAGCGGGGGGAGCAGGGGGCGGGGTCCGGGCTGCTGGGGGTCCGGGAGCGGGTCCGCGGCGTCGGGGGACGGATGGACGTCCAGTCCGGCGGCGGGACGTTCGTGCTGGGCTGCACCGTGCCGCTGGGGCGGCCGCCGGTGCAGGACGGGCGCCCGGACGGGCGTCCGCCGGGCAGTCGGACCCGGGGTGGTCGTCACCCCGGGGGACGGAAGGTGGGATCCCGATGACCGACGGGGTGATCCGGTTGCTGATCGCGGAGGACATGCACATCGTCCGCTCCGCGCTCGTGGCGCTGCTGGAGACCGAGGACGACCTGGAGGTCGTGGCCGCCGTCGAGCGCGGCGACCAGGTCATGGACGCGCTGGAGCGCACCCGGCCCGACGTGGCCGTCCTGGACCTGGAGATGCCCGGCGGGGACGGCGTCAGCGTCGCCCGGCGCCTGAAGGCGGAGTCGCCCGGAACCAAGGTGATCATCCTGACGGCGCTCGGCCGGCCCGCGGCCGTCCGCAACGCGCTGGCGGCCGGGGTGAGCGGCTTCGTGCTGAAGAACGCCCCCGTCGACGACCTGGTGGACGGCATCCGCCGGGTCGCGGCGGGCGGGCGCGTCCTGCACCCCGAGCTCGCGGCGGCCGCCGTGCAGAACGGCGACTCCCCCCTGACGCCCCGCGAGTCCGACGTCCTGACGCTCGTCGCGGACGGCTGCGGCGTGCGGGAGGCCGCGTCCGAGCTGAGCCTGTCCGAGGGCACGGTGCGCAACTACCTGACGGCGACGATGGACAAGCTGGGCGCGCGGGGCCGCACCGACGCGGTCAAGATCGCGCAGTCCAACGGCTGGATCTGAGGCCTCATCGCGCCCACCGGGCCGTGGAGGTGCGGTCAGTCCAGGCCGTGCTGCCGCCGGATGTACGCGGCCATGTGCGGGACGGTGAAGGCGAGCTCGCCCCTGGCGGGGGCGTAGACCAACCCCTTGCCGATGAGGTCCCGGCGAGCGACCGACAGGTCGGACTGCCGCCGCCTGTCCAGGCGGCTGACGAGGTCGGGCATCTGCGACGGCGCGTCACCGTCGACCGCCATGGCGCGCAGCAGCCGTTGCTCCGCCTTGGTGGCACGGTCCCAGCGGGACCGGAAGAAGCCCGCGTCGAGGGCCTCGGTCCCTGCTTCCCGAGCGAGGTGCGCGTCCGGCAGGGTGATCACCCTGGGGCCCGGGGCGAGACGCCAGGCCTGCGCGCCGAACTCCTGGACGAAGTACGGGTATCCCGCCGAGGTGGCCACCACTTCGTCGAGGGCCTCGGGATGCCAGGTGACACCGGCCTCCCGCGCAGGTCCCACGAGCGCTTCCGCGGCGTCCTGCGGCGAGAGTGCGCCGATGCTCTGGTAGTCGAACTGGCGCTCGGCGTAGGACCGGGCGTCGGCCAGCACGGAGGGGACGGAGGGCAGGCCCGCACCGAAGAGCTGGAAGGGCCACTTCTGCTGAGCCGCTTCGTGCTGGACCGTGAGCAGTGCCGTCAGCGTCGTCGGGTCGAGGTCCTGGATCTCGTCGACGAAGACCGCGAAGCCCGCCCCGGTCTCCGCGAGGGCCGGCGTCACGTCCGAGACCAGCTCGCTCAGGTCGAACTCCAGGACGCCGGAGTCCGCGCGCCCCTTCACCGGGTCGAGGCTGGCCGTGATGGGGCCCACGGAGAGGGAGAACGACCCGATGGTGGACAGGGCCTTCTTCAGCGACCCGCTCACGCGACCCGCACGGGAGGCCAGCGAACGCGCCCCCGCGACGAGCCCTCGCTCCAGCTGTCGTCGGGCCACGGCGCGCGCATCCCTGTCCACCTGGGCCTCGACCTTCACGGTGAGCCACTGGTGACCGTCCAGCTCGCCCCTCAGGGCGTTGAGGAGGACGGTCTTGCCCACGCCGCGCAGACCGCTGAGCATGGGACTTCGCGTCGTCAGGCCGTTCGCCGTCCGCTGCGCCAGGACTGTCGCGGCGGTGAGCTGGGCGGCGCGGCCCACGAGCTCGGCCGGTGGCGTGCCCGAACCTGGCGTGTAGGGGTTGACGTTGTCGTCCACGGGCCCGCTTTCTAAATCTGGCTTCACACGATGTCAGACGATCTCACAAAGCCTCGCGGACGGGAACACGCAGGCCCGGTCGTCAGTTGAGTCAGTCAGGCTCAACCTTCGCGGTCCCGGCTTGACAGCCGGTCCTGCATCTGGAGACTTGAGCCGGAAGCACTCAACAGTTCCCAGCAGCAGGAGGCACTCCCCATGGCACGTGCGGTCGGCATCGACCTCGGCACCACCAACTCCGTCGTCTCGGTCCTGGAGGGTGGCGAGCCCACGGTCATCGCGAACGCCGAGGGTGGTCGCACGACCCCGTCCGTCGTCGCGTTCGCCAAGAACGGCGAGGTCCTGGTCGGCGAGATCGCCAAGCGCCAGGCCGTGACCAACGTGGACCGGACCATCCGCTCCGTGAAGCGTCACATCGGCACCGACTGGAACGTCGGCATCGACGACAAGAAGTACGGCCCGCAGGAGATCTCCGCCCGCATCCTGCAGAAGCTGAAGCGCGACGCCGAGAGCTACCTGGGCGAGCCCGTCACCGACGCGGTCATCACCGTCCCGGCCTACTTCTCCGACGCGCAGCGCCAGGCCACCAAGGAGGCCGGCGAGATCGCCGGCATGAACGTCCTGCGCATCATCAACGAGCCCACCGCGGCGGCGCTCGCCTACGGCCTGGACAAGGGCAAGGAGGACGAGCTCATCCTCGTCTTCGACCTCGGCGGCGGCACGTTCGACGTGTCCCTCCTGGAGGTCGGCAAGGACGAGGACGGGTTCTCCACCATCCAGGTCCGCGCGACGTCCGGCGACAACCACCTCGGTGGTGACGACTGGGACCAGCGGATCGTGGACCACCTGCTGAAGAAGGTCCAGGGCGCCTACGGCATCGACCTGTCCAAGGACAAGATCGCCATGCAGCGCCTGCGTGAGTCCGCGGAGCAGGCCAAGAAGGAGCTCTCGACCGCGACGAGCACCGGCATCTCCCTGCAGTACCTGTCGATGACGGAGAACGGTCCCGTCCACCTGGACGAGCAGCTGACCCGCGCGCAGTTCGAGCAGATGACGCAGGACCTGCTGGACCGCACCAAGGCGCCGTTCCACTCGGTCATCAAGGACGCCGACGTGAAGCTCGCCGACATCGACCACGTCGTCATGGTGGGTGGCTCCACCCGCATGCCGGCCGTGACCGAGGTCGTCAAGGAGCTGACCGGCGGCCGCGAGCCCAACAAGGGCGTGAACCCGGACGAGGTCGTCGCCATCGGCGCGGCCCTGCAGGCCGGTGTCCTCAAGGGCGAGCGCAAGGACGTCCTGCTGATCGACGTCACCCCGCTGTCGCTGGGCATCGAGACCAAGGGCGGGATCATGACGAAGCTCATCGAGCGCAACACCGCGATCCCGACCAAGCGCTCCGAGGTGTTCACCACCGCGGACGACAACCAGCCGTCGGTGCTCATCCAGGTGTTCCAGGGGGAGCGCGAGCTGGCCCGCGACAACAAGCCGCTCGGCACGTTCGAGCTCACCGGCATCGCGCCCGCGCCCCGCGGCGTGCCGCAGGTCGAGGTCACCTTCGACATCGACGCCAACGGCATCGTCCACGTGTCCGCCAAGGACCGCGGCACCGGCAAGGAGCAGTCGATGACCATCTCCGGCGGCAGCGCGCTGTCGAAGGACGACATCGACCGCATGGTCAAGGACGCCGAGGTGCACGCGAACGAGGACAAGACCCGTCGCGAGGAGGCCGAGGCCCGCAACCAGGCCGAGGGGCTCGTCTACCAGACCGAGAAGTTCCTGGCGGACAACTCCGACAAGCTGCCGGCCGAGGGCAAGCAGGAGGTCGAGACGGCCGTCGCGGAGCTGAAGACCGCTCTGAACGGGACCGACGCGGCCGACATCAAGGCGAAGACCGAGGTCGTCGCCCAGGCGAGCCAGAAGCTGGGCTCCGCCATGTACGCGGCGCAGGCCGACGCGCCCGCCGGTGACGACACCACCGCCGGTTCCGCCTCCTCGTCCAGCGCGGACGACGACGTGGTGGACGCCGAGGTCGTCGACGACGAGAAGGACAAGTGATGGCGGAGGAGTTCAGCGAACCCACCGTGATCCGCGACAACCGCCGCCTCGACCCGGAGACGGGTGAGGTGCGCGGCCAGACCGCGGCCGACGCTCCGGCCGAGACCGCGGAAGGTGTCGAGACCCCGGCCGACGCGGCCGGGGGCCCGGCGGCCGGCGGCCCGTCCGTCGGCGGGGCCGACGACGGTGCGGCGCAGGCGCTCGCGGACGAGCGGCTCGAGGACCTGCAGCGCCTGCAGGCCGAGTACGTGAACTACCGCAAGCGCGTCGACCGGGACAAGAACGTGGCCCGGGACGCGGCGCTCTCGAGCGTCGCGGAGGCCCTGCTGCCCGTGCTGGACGACGTGCACCTCGCGCGCCAGCACAACGACCTCACGGGTCCGTTCGTGGCGATCGCCGAGAAGCTCGAGGCGACGCTGGGCCGCTTCGGCCTGGTCCGCTACGGCGAGGTCGGCGAGCCGTTCGACCCGGCCGTCCACGAGGCGCTGATGAGCAGCCACTCCGACGAGTACGAGGTGGCGAGCGTGGGGCAGCTGCTGCAGCCGGGCTACCGGTTCGGCGAGCGCGTCCTGCGCCCGGCACGCGTCGCGGTGGCCGACCCGCAGTGACGGCGGTGACCGCCCGGGGGACGGGCGGTTCGGGGACGAGCAGGGAGGAGGTCGGACGATGAGCATGCAGGACTGGGCGGAGAAGGACTTCTACGCCGTCCTCGGGGTACCGCACGACGCGGACGCCGCGGCCATCAAGAAGGCCTACCGCAAGAAGGCCCGCACCCTGCACCCGGACGCGAACCCCGGCGACGCGTCGTCGGAGCTGAAGTTCAAGGAGGTCGGGGAGGCCTACGCGGTCCTCTCCGACGCCGAGCAGCGCCGGCAGTACGACGGGGTCCGCGCCATGGTCGGCGGCGGTGCCCGCTTCTCCTCCCCGGGTGGGGCGGGCGGCGCCGCCGGCGGTGCCGGTTTCGAGGACCTGCTGGGCGGGTTGTTCGGCCAGCAGGCCGGCCGCGGGGCTCCCGGCGGGGTGCGCTTCGGCGCCCCCGGCGGCGGGGCCGGCGGTGGCGCGGGTTTCGAGGACCTCCTCGGCGGGTTGTTCGGGCAGGCCGGTGGCGGCGGTTTCGGCGCCGGCGGCCCGACGGCCCCGCCGCGGGGCCAGGACCTCGAGGCCAGCGCGCGCGTCGGGTTCCGCGCCGCGCTGGACGGGGCCACGGTCAGCCTGCGGGTCCCCGACCCGCGCGGCGGCCCGGCCCGCAGCGTCAGCGCGCGGCTGCCCAAGGGCGTCCGCGACGGGCAGAAGGTCCGGCTGCGCGGCAAGGGCCTGCCCGGCCCCGGCGGCGCGGTGGGCGACCTGCTCGTCACCGTCCACGTCGAGCCGCACCCCGTGTTCACGCGGGACGGCGACGACCTGCGGCTGACGCTGCCGGTGTCCTTCGACGAGGCCGTCCTCGGGGCGACCGTCGAGGTGCCGACGCTGGACGGGACGCCGGTGCGCGTGAAGGTCGCGCCCGGCACGCCGTCGGGGCGCTCGCTGCGGCTGAAGGGCCGCGGGGTCGCCAAGGCGCGCAGCGACGACGCGCGGGGGGACCTGTTCGTCACCCTCGAGGTCGTCGTCCCGCAGAAGGTCGACGGGGCGGCCCGCGAGGCCGTCGAGGCCTTCGCCGCGGCCACGGCCGGTGAGGACCCGCGCGCGGGCCTCGCCGAGCGCGCCGGCCGCTAGCGCGAGGGCAGCTGGAGCAGGGGCACGAGCCCCGTCCCGCCGCGCTCCCCGCGAGGGAGCGCGGCGGGTGGGGCACCGACCGGCGAGAGGAGGACGGACGTGTTCGACGACGACTCCGCGGTCTTCGTCATCTCGGTGGCCGCGGAACTGGCGGGGATGCACCCGCAGACGCTGCGGCAGTACGACCGGCTCGGCCTCGTCTCGCCGAGCCGCGCGCCCGGTCGCGGGCGCCGCTACTCCGCCCGCGACGTGGCGCAGCTGCGCGAGGTGCAGCGCCTGTCCCAGGAGGACGGTGTGAACCTCGCGGGCATCAAGCGCATCCTGGAGCTCGAGAACCACGTCGCGGCCCTCGGCCACCGCGTGGACGAGCTCGAGGCGGAGCTCGACGTGGTCCGCCAGCAGGCCCGCCGCATCTTCGCCGCGGGCATGGCCGGCGACATCGTCGCCACCCCCCGCGGGCAGCGCCCCTCGGCGCAGCGCCCGCCGTCGCAGGGGTCGACGGCGCTCGTCGTGTGGCGGCCCGACCGCTCCCGCTGACGCCGGTTCCGCTGACGTCCGTCCCCGGGTCCCGTCGCGCGGGAGCTCAGCTCCGCACGACGGAGCGCACCACGTCGAGGTCCGGTACGACCACGGCGAGGTCCAGCGCCCCGCCGGGCCGCGTGAGGTCGACGGCGGTCGTGCCCAGCGGGTCCGCCAGCAGGGACGCGAAGGCGAGCTCGGCGGCGCCCAGCACCGTCGAGCTCTGACCGAGGGCCGACAGCGTGACGCTGACGCCCGAGCGCATCGAGGGCATGACGAGGCGGTCGACCCAGGGCATCACGTCGTCGGCGAGCTCGGGCCACAGCCGGTTCCAGAGCCCGTCGCCGAGGACGATCGACTGCGGGTCGAAGAGGTGCACGACGTTCGCGAGGCCGCGGGCGAAGGCCCGGGAGAGCTTGTCGCGGGTGCGGCGCGAGACGACCCCGCCCGCCCGCAGGCGGCCGAGGACGAGGTCGGCGATGTCCGGGGCGTCCGGGTCGAGGCCGAACGGTTCCGCCCAGGCGCCGGCGAGGGTCTCGCTCTCCCAGCACCCGCGGCTGCCGCAGCGGCACGCCCGGCCGCCGGGGTCCACGCTCATGTGGCCGACCTCGCCCGCGTACCCGCGGTGCCCCGTGAGGGGGTGGCCGCCGGTGAGCACGCCACCGCCGAGGCCGTAGGTGCCGCTGAGGTAGACCACGTCGGTGAGCCCGGCGGCGGCCCCGCGGCGGTGCTCGGCGAGAAGCCCCAGGTCGGCGTCGTTGGCGACGTCGACGGGCATCCGCCGGCCGGTCGCCTCCTCCAGGGCCGCGGCGGCCAGCGCGGCGAACGGCGCCTCGTGCCAGTCGAGGTTGGGCGCGTGGGCGATCACGCCCGGCCCGCTGCGCACCGTGCCCGGGACCGCGACCCCCACGCCGACGAGCAGGGCCGGGGGGTCCTCCGCGAGCAGGCCGGCGGCGGCCGCGGCCAGCAGCGTCGCCGCCTCCTCCGGGGTGGGGGGCGCCGAGGTCGAGACGGTGCACCGCCCCCGCACGCGGCCGCCGAGGCCCACCCGCACGACCTGCAGCTCGTGGACGTCGACGTAGCCCGCGAGGACCTCGGCCCCGCCCTCGTGGGGACGGACCTCCAGGGAGGGCCGCCCCACGCGGCCGGGGACGAGGTCGGTGGGGGACTGCTCGACGAGCAGGCCCGCCGCGGCGAGGGAGCCGACCAGGGCCCCGACCGTGGAGCGGTTCAGGCCCAGCTCGCGGGTGACGTCAGCGCGGGTGGTGGTGCCCCGGGTGTGCACGAGGCCGAGGAGCGTGGAGAGGTTGTGCCGGCGGACGTCCTCCGTCCCCCGCCCCCGCAGCTCCCCCGCCACCGGGACGTCAGACGGCCGACGACGCCCGTCGGCGCCGGGAGACGGCGTCGACGGTCGCGGCGAGGAGCAGGACCACGCCGGTCACGAGGTAGTTGACGTACTGCGCCTGGCCGAGCAGCCCCAGGCCGTTGGCGATCGCGGCGATGACCAGGCCGCCGATGACCGCGTTGGACACCCGGCCCTTGCCCCCGAAGAGGCTGGTGCCGCCGATGACGGCCGCGCCGACCCCGAGGAGCAGGGTGTTCGCGCCACCGGAGCCGGGGGCCACGGAGTTCAGGCGCGAGGCGTCGATGACGCCCGCGAACGCCGCCAGGGTCGAGCCGATCATGAAGACGGACACGCGGATGTTGCGGACGGAGATGCCGGCGCGGCGCGCCGCCTCGGGGTTGCCGCCCACGGCGTAGACGTGGCGGCCATAGCGCGTGCGGCCCAGCAGCAGGGTCAGCAGGACGAGCAGGACCGCGATGACCGGCACCGAGTAGGGGACGCCGGCCAGGTGGATGCTCGCCACGCGGGCGCGGTTCTGGCTGAGCACGGCGGTGACCGCGACCAGGACGGCCGCGACGACCACGATGCGGACGATCACGACGGCGATGTTGTCACGCGAGAGCCCGCGGCGTCGCTGACCGGCCCACCGGCCCAGGCTCACCGCGGCGTAGCCCAGGGCCGCGACGGCGGCGAGGACCCAGCCGAGGGTGACGGGGACGTTGGAGTTCGCGATGGCCACGATCACGTCGTCGCGCACCGCGATCGTCCCGCCCTCGCCGATGAGGCGCAGCGTGATGCCCTGGATGCCCAGGAAGAAGGCCAGGGTCACGACGAAGGAGGGGATGCCCACCCGGGAGACGAGCAGGCCGATCAGGGTGCCCAGCACGAGTCCCGTGACCAGGGCCGCGAGCAGGCCGACGACCCAGTTCGCCCCGCTCTCGCGCAGCACCAGGGCCATGACGGCGGCCGACGCGCCGCCGGCGACGCCGGCGGAGAGGTCGATGTCGCCGAGCAGCAGGACGAAGGTCAGGCCCATCGCGAGCACGATGATCGAGGAGGCCTGCACGAGCAGGTTGGCGATGTTGCCCGGGGTGGGGAAGGTGTCGGGGCGCAGCAGCGAGAACAGCACGAAGAGCACGACGAGCCCGGCGATGGCGGGCAGCGAGCCGATGTCGCCACCGCGCAGCCGTGTCAGGTAGGCCTGCACGCCCTCGCGGAACGTGGGCTCGGTCGCCGGCTGGGCGAGCGCGCTCCCGCCGGAGGCGGTGGCCCGGGTGAGCTGGGCGATGCGCTCCTGCTCGGTGAGCGCGGGGGCGGGGAGCTCCTGACCGGCCGCGGCGGCCGGTTCGGAGTCCTGGGGCGGACGCTGTCCGGTGGTCGACATGCAGGTCTCCTCAGACCGGGGCGGAAGCGGTGGCGGGAGCGAGACCGAGGTCCCCGGAACGTCCCGTGGTGATGAGCTCGACGACCTGGCTGCTCGTGACGTCGCGGGTCCGCACGGTCGCGGCGGCGCGGCCGAGGTAGAGGGCGGTGATGTGGTCCGCCACCTCGAACACGTCGCTGAGGTTGTGGGAGATGAGGACGACGCCCAGGCCGTTGTCGGCGAGGCGGCGCACCAGGTCGAGCACCTGGCGCGTCTGCGCCACCCCGAGGGCGGCGGTGGGCTCGTCCAGCAGCACCACGCGGGAGTTCCAGAGCACGGCCTTGGCGATCGCGACCGTCTGGCGCTGACCGCCGGAGAGGCTGGAGACGAGCTGGCGCACGGAGCGCACCGTGCGCACGGACAGGCTGGCCAGCGTCTGCCGGGCCAGCTCCTCCATGGTGGGCTCGTCCAGCAGGACGCCGCGGCGCTTCTCGCGCCCCAGGAACATGTTCTGGACGATGTCGAGGTTGTCGCACAGCGCGAGGTCCTGGTAGACGACCTCGATGCCGAGCGCGCCGGTGTCGCGGGGGCCGGAGATGTGCACCGGCTTGCCCTCGAACAGGTACTCGCCGGCGTCGGTGGTGTAGATGCCCGCGATGCACTTCACGAGCGTGGACTTGCCGGCTCCGTTGTCGCCGACGAGCGCGGTGACCTCGCCGGCGCGCACGTCGAGGTCGACGCCGTGCAGGACCTGGACGGCGCCGAAGCTCTTGTCGAGGCCCCGCAGGGAGAGCAGGGGCGGGGCGTCGGGGGTGGGGTTCACGAACTGTCTCCTCGGGGTCGCGCCGACGGCCCACCGGGTCCTCGCCTCGGCGGAGGACCCGGTGGGTCGTGCGGGAGTGGGGTGGGGCTCGGTCAGGAGATGCCGAGCTCCGTGCACTTGGCGGCGAAGTCACCCGTGCAGATGTCCGCGGCGGACACGAACCCGGCGTCCACGACGGTCTTGACCTTGTCGCGGGTGATCAGCTGCGGGTCGAGCAGGACGGAGGCCACGTCGCGCTTGCCCGTGTCGTCCTTGACCGTGCCCGTGGTGGTGGGCTTGTCGCCCTTGATGAGCGCGATGGCGATGTCGGACAGCGCCTTCGCCTCCTGGTCCACGGGCTTGTAGACGGTCATGCACTGGGTCCCCGCGAGGACGTTCTGCAGGCCCTGGGTGGTGGCGTCCTGCCCGGTGACGGGGACCTTCCCGGCGAGGCCGTTCTTGGCGAGGATGGAGATCGCCGCGTTGCCGAGGCCGTCGTTGGCGGCCAGGACGCCGTCGATCTTGCCGCCCTGCTGCGTCAGCATCTGCTCGAAGATGGTGGCGGCCTGCTGGTTGTCCCAGTCCGGGACCGACTGCTCGGCGACCTTCTTGTAGTTGGTCATGGGGTCGAGCACGCTGTGCGCGCCGGCGGAGAACAGCCCGGCGTTGTTGTCGGTGGGGGAGCCGTTGAGGTAGACGATGTTCTTGTCGCCGGCGCCCAGGCACCCGGCCAGGCCCTGGCCCTGCTCCTCGCCGACCTTGGTGTTGTCGAAGGAGACGTAGTAGTCCGCCGAGCCGCCGAGGGTCAGGCGGTCGTAGTCGATCGTCTGCACGCCCTGCTTCTTCGCCTTGGCCTCGATCGCCGAGCCCGAGTCGGAGTCGAGGTTGACGATCGCGAGGACCTTGACGCCCTCGGTGAGCATCTGGTCGGCGATGGTCTGCATGTTCGAGGCGTCGCCCTGGGCGTTCTGGATGTCGGCCTTCACGCCGGCCGCCTCGAAGGCCTTCTGCAGCAGCGGGCGGTCGAACGACTCCCAGCGGGCCGACGACTTCGTGTCCGGCAGGATCACGCCGATCTCGGCCGAGGCCTTGGAGTCGCCGCCCGAGGAGTCGGAGGAGGAGGTCCCGGCGTCGCTGCTCCCGCAGGCCGACACGAGGAGCGCGCCGGCGATGCCGCCGGCGAGCAGGACTGAGGTTCGAACGCGCATGGATGCCCCTTCGCATCTCGTCTCTCGGCTCCCGGTGGCGCCGAAAGTAAGTTGTGGGCGAGAACATACTCCGCGCGCCTGTCCGCGGAAGGGGTCGTGACCGGGTTGTGACCTGGAGACACCTCTCCGGTGGTGCGACGCCCTCGGGACCGGCGGCCCGCACCTGGGAGAGTGGCGCCATGCGCCGCCTCCCGAGCCTCCCGTGACCCGGACCACCGCGACCGGCTCCCCGGCGGTCCGCGACGGCGGGTTCCGCGACCTGCTGACCTGGACAGCGCTCTCACCACCGGCCGCGCTGGTCGTGCTGGCGCTGTCGTGGGGGCGGAAACCCGGAACCGCGGTGGCCGTCCTGCTGGCGGTCGTCCTGGCGGCGGCCGTGCTGGCCGCCGTCCACCACGCCGAGGTCGTCGCCCACCGCGTCGGCGAGCCGTACGGCTCCCTCGTCCTGGCGGTCGCCGTGACCGTCATCGAGGTCGCACTCATCGTGACCCTCGTGAGCGCGGGTGGTCCCGAGACGGCCTCGCTGGCCCGCGACACCGTGTTCGCCGCCGTCATGATCACCTGCAACGGCATCCTCGGGCTGTCCCTGCTCGTGGGGGCCCTGCGGCACCGCGTGACGGTCTTCAACGCGGAGGGCACCGGCGCGGCCCTGGCGACGGTCGCGACCCTCGCCACGGTCTGCCTCGTGCTGCCGACCTTCACCACCTCGCGCCCCGGGCCCGAGTTCTCCCCGGCCCAGCTGGCCTTCGCGGCCGTCGCCTCGCTCGCGCTGTACGGGTTGTTCGTGCTCACCCAGACCGTGCGGCACCGCGACTTCTTCCTGCCGGTGGCCGCCGACGGCAGCGTGCTGCCCGACGAGGACGTCCACGCCGCCCCGCCGAGCGACCGGGCCACCCTCGCCAGCCTCGTGCTGCTGGTCGTCGCGCTGGTCGCGGTCGTCGGGCTCGCCAAGGTCGAGTCCCCGACCATCGAGGCGGGCGTCGAGGCGCTGGGGTTCCCCGCCTCCTTCGTCGGGGTCGTCATCGCCCTGCTCGTCCTGGCCCCGGAGACCCTCGCGGCGGTCAAGGCCGCGCGCCGCGGCCGCATCCAGATCAGCCTCAACCTGGCCTTCGGGTCCGCGATGGCGAGCATCGGCCTGACCCTCCCGGTCATCGCGGTGGCGACCATCTGGATCGACGGGCCCCTCCTGCTCGGCCTGGGCTCCACCCAGCTCGTGCTCCTCGGGCTGACCGTGGTCGTCGGCACGCTGACCGTGGTGCCCGGCCGCGCGACCTCCCTGCAGGGCGGCGTCCACCTCGTCCTGCTGGCGGCGTTCCTGTTCCTCGCCGCGAGCCCCTGACCCGGTAGCGCCTGACCCGGTCGAGCCGCCTGACCCGTCGGGTCCCGGGGCGCGCCGCGGTGCCTGGCACGATCACGGCGTGAGCGATCTCCTGGCCGTCGGGTCCTACACGTCCGCGACGGGCGGGCGCGGCGCGGGCGTGACGCTGCTGGCGCGCGACCCGCGGACGGGGCGCCTCGCGTCTGCGGGAACCCCGTCGCCGTGCGACTCCCCGTCCTTCCTCGCCGCCGCGGGCCGCCCCGGCACCCTGCACGCCGCCCACGAGGTGGACGAGGGCCGCGTCTCCACCCGCACGTTCGACGGCACCGCCTGGTCGGTGCGGGGGGAGGCGTCCTCGGGCGGGTCGAGCCCCTGCCAGCTCGCGCTGCACCCGGGCGGCGGGCTGCTCGTGGTCGCGAACTACGGCGGGTCGGTCGGCGTCGTCAGCGTGCGGGACGGGGTCGTCGGCGAGCTCGTGCAGACGCTCACCGCGACGGGCGGCGGTCCGGTCGCCGACCGCCAGGACGGCTCGCACCCGCACTCCGCGACGTTCCTGGGCGACGGGTCGAGCGTGGTGATCGCCGACCTCGGGACCGACGAGCTGCGCGTGCACGCCGTCGACGCCGCGGCGGGCCGGCTCAGCGAGGAGCCCGTCCAGGTCGTGCGCACCGCGCCCGGCACCGGCCCCCGGCACACCGCGCTGCGCGACGGCCGGCTCGTGGTCGTCGGCGAGCTCGACGCGACCCTGACCTCCTGGGCCGTGACAGGCGGCCGCCTCGGGGACGCCGTCGTGCGGCCCGCCGTCCGGGACCGGCCGGCCGGGGACGTCTGGCCCTCGGAGGTGGCGCGCGCGCCGTGGGGGCTCGTGGTCGCGAACCGGGGCGCGGACGTCCTCACGCTCGTGGAGGTCGTCGACGGGGTGCCCCGCCCGGTGCGCGACGTCCCGCTCGGCGCCCGCAACCCCCGCCACGTCGCGGTCGTCGGCCACCACCTCTACGTCAGCGCGCAGGACTCCGACGCCGTCGTGCACCTCGCGCTGGACGCGGACCTGGCCGTCGTCGACCGCTCCGCCGTGGAGGTCGGGACACCGACGTTCGTGCTGCCGCTCTGAGGTCGCGGGGGAGCCGCGGCGACCGTCCGCACGAGGAGGTGCAGGCCCCCGCATCCCCTTCGCGCGAGCGCCCACTTCCGTTACGCCCGACCCCCTTTCGGGGACTGGGTGTTCCCCTTGACGTCCCTGTGGGTGAGGGCTGGGATGAGCCCCGGCGCCGGGGACGGCGCCACCAGGCTCCAGGGGGGACGACCATGGGTTTCAACGTCGGAGGACGCCGCGGGACGCGGCGCGGGGTGTGGGGGGCGGTCGCGGGAACAGCTGCGGCCGCGTGCGCCGGCCTGGCGGTGGCGGCGCCCGCGCAGGCCGCGGGCGGCTACGACCTCGTGGTCACCGACGTGCGGCCGGTGCTGGCCGGGGTGCAGGCGACCGGGTCGCGGGTCCTGTTCCAGGCCACGATCCGGAACGCGGGGACCGTCGCGACGCCGGCGGGGGTCGTGCACGGCGTCGCCTTCGCCGTGAACGGGCGCACCGTGTCCTGGGCGGACACCTCGACCGGGGCGCTCGCCGCCGGGGCCTCGCGTACCGTCACCGCCACGGGCGGTCCGGCGGGGTCCGCGACGTGGACCGCCGTGACCGGGGCGTCCACGCTGACCGCCACCGTCGACGACGTGAACCGGCTCCCGAAGGAGCTCGACGAGCGCAACAACACCCGCTCCGCCGCGCTCAGCGCGACCCCCGTGAAACCCGTCACCGGTCTCACCGTCAAGCCGGGCCTGACGCAGGCCCAGTTCCAGGCGACCCACGCCAAGACCCTCACCGCCTCCTGGCAGGTCCCGGCCGGGCAGCCCGTCGGGGTCTCGTACGCGGTCACCGAGGTGCCCGTGGACGACTACTGCGCGGAGAGCCCGACGGCGGCCAAGGGCAGCGCTGCCGCGTCGTCGCTGACCTTCGACATGACGGCCGGTCAGCAGTGCGGGACACGGGTCTGGGTCCTGAACGACCGCTACACCGTGACGGCGGTGGGCCCGGCCGGCGCAGCGCCGGTCAGCACCGCGGGCTCCCAGACGTGCACCTGGTCGGAGTACGACGACCACTACTTCCACCACCAGGTGACGGACCAGCTCGGCTGCGACGGCCAGGCGCAGCTCGTCGACTTCGTGGACCCCTCCTGGGCGCTCGTCGACGCCGGCGCGGCGCCGTCGCTCGGGTGGGAGGGGGACTCCGGCTACGACAAGGGGCAGGTGTTCACCTCCACGCTGCCCGGGCTGACCCCGCAGGAGGCCAGCGTCCGCTGGGGCTGGTCGCGCTACACGGCGGCCATCAACTCGGCGTCGTCGACCGGCAGCCCGTGGCTGGTGCGCCTGACGTTCGTGGAACCCACGTTCGGCGCACGCGGGCAGCGGGTCTTCGACGTGTCGGTCAACGGCCGCCTCGTCGCGGACGACCTGGACATCTTCGCCAAGGTCGGCCGCGGGAAGCCCTACGTCCTGGAGACCCTGGTCGACAACCCCGGCGACCTGGTGCAGATCACCGCGCAGGCGTCGCGGGACAACCCGATCGTGTCGACCGTCGAGGTGAAGGCCTACTGACCTGGAGCCGGCCGGGGCTGCCGCGTGACGCGGCGCGCCCGGCCGGCCGGGACGAGTCGTCGGGGTGGCAGGGTCTCCGGGCGCGGAGCGTCCGTGGCGGATGCCGCTCAGGCTTTGCTTGATCTATCGTTCTTCGATAACTTCTAGTCGTTGCTCGACACGTCTGGAGGACATCGTGGGACGATTGACCGTGCTGGTGCTGCGGGTGGTCCTGGCGGCCGTGCTCGCCGGGGCCCTGTTCCTGCAGGTGGTGCTCGTGCCGCTGCTGGCGGCCGACCTGGCCGGGGCGGGGCCGGCGGTCCGGGCCGTGCGGACACCCGTCGTCGTGATCGTCGTGCTCGGGATCGTCACCGTGCAGGTCTGCGCGGTCTGCGTGTGGCGCCTGCTGACCATGGTCCGGCGGGGGACGGTGTTCGCCTCCCGCGCCTTCCGCCCCGTCGACGTCGTGATCGGCGCGATCGGGGCGGCGGCTGTGCTGGCCTTCGCCCTGGGGGTGGTGCTGGCCCCCGGGGAGGCGGTCGCCCCCGGCGTGGTCCTGCTCCTCGGCGGGGCCGGCGTCCTGATCGCCGGGATCGCGCTCATCGTGCTCGTGCAGCGGACGCTGCTCGTCCAGGCCGTGGCGCGCGACCGCGAGGCGGCCACCCTGCAGGCCGAGCTGGACGAGGTCGTCTGATGCCGATCGTCGTGGACGTCGACGTCATGCTGGCCCGTCGGAAGATGTCGGTGGGCGCGCTGGCGGAGCAGGTCGGCATCACCCCGGCCAACCTGGCGGTGCTGAAGAACGGTCGCGCCAAGGCGGTGCGGTTCGCCACGCTGGCGGCCCTGTGCGAGGTGCTCGCGTGCCAGCCGGGCGACCTGCTGCGCTGGGAACCGGACGACGACGGGAGCGGGGTGGGCGCCCGCCCCACGGCGCGGGACGCGGCACCCGCCTGAGGAGCCGCTCAGCGCGCGGGCACCGCGACGACGTCGAGGTCGCGCGCGACGTGCACCTGCGTGGAACCGCCCGCCTCGGCGACGGCGGCCTCCGCCTCGTCGCGCACCTCGTCGAGGTCGCCGTAGCGCTGGGAGAAGTGGGTCAGGACGAGCCGCCGCACGCCCGCCCGCGCCGCCGCGGTCGCCGCCTGGCGGGCCGTGAGGTGGGCGTACTGCTCGGCGAGGCCGGCGTCGCGGTCCAGGAACGTCGACTCCACGACCGCGAGGTCGACGCCGGCGACGAGGGTCGCGACGCCCTCGCAGAGCCGGGTGTCCATGACGAAGGCGAAGGACTGCCCGGGCCGCTCCTCGGTGACGTCGGCGAGGCGCACGCCGCGCAGCTCCCCGTCGCGCTGCAGGAGACCGACGTCGGGGCCGCGGATGCCCGCGGCCGCCAGCCGCTCCGGCAGGAACCGGCGGCCGGCCGGTTCCTGCAGCCGGTAGCCCACGGCCGGGACGCGGTGGTCCAGCGGTACGGCGGTCAGCTGCGACCCGGCGACGTCGGCCACGGCGGCGCCGGCCGTCGCGGGGACCCCGTGGACCGTCACGGGCAGACCGGTCGAGGCCACCTCGACGAGGGCCCGCAGGTGCGGGACGGCGTGCTCGGGCCCGTGCACGGACACGGAGCGGTCCGGGGCGTCCAGCGCCATCCGGGCCAGCACGCCGGGCACCCCGAGGCAGTGGTCGTTGTGGTTGTGCGTCACGCAGAGGCGTTCGATGCGCGGGGACGCGACCCCGGCGAGGACCATCTGGCGCTGCGTGCCCTCGCCCGGGTCGAACAGGACCGACGTGCCGTCCCAGCGCAGGACGTAGCCGTTGTGGTTGCGGGTCCGCGTCGGCGCCTGGCTCGCGGTGCCGAGGACGACGAGTTCGCGGGCGGGCACGCCGCCACCCTCCCACCGTCCTCACGGCCCGGCCCGCCGGGCGCCCGCCCGTCAGGACGGGGCGAGCCGGGCGCGGACGCCGCTCAGAACTGCGTCTGCAACCAGCTCACGAGGCCCTTGATCGTGGCGATGATGTTCCCGAAGAACCCGGAGATGAAGGAGACGCCCCAGTCGGCGGCGCTGCCGCCGTAGTCCGCCGTGAACAGGGCGATGACGACGTAGACGGTCACCACGATCTTCACGACCCACAGCAGGTGGCCGGCCACGCCCGGATCGGGTTGCAGGAAGCGCACTCGTCGTCCTTCCCCTCGGGGCGCAGAGCCGGCTGCGGGTCCGCGGACCCGCAGCGACGCCCTCATCCGACCGGCTGCTCGATGCGGTGAGGGAACGGACGGCCGGGCTCCCCGCCCGCGGTGGGCGGTGGGGTCCCCGGGACCGGTGCGACGACGCCGGAACCCGGTGCGCCGCACGCGGGGAGTGTGCCGCGCGGGTGGTGACCTTGTCGAGCGGAGGGCTGCGACCGGGCCCGGCGGCCTGCGGGCGGGCCTCAGGCGGTCCCGCCGCCGTTGACCATCCAGTCGACGCCGAAGCGGTCGGTGAAGGCGCCGTAGTGGTCGCCCCAGACCTGCTGCTCGAGCGGGGTGGTCACCTCCCCGCCCTCCGCCAGGCCGTCGAAGGTCGTGCGCAGCTCGTCGAGGTCGTCGCCGAACAGGCAGAGGGCGATGTTGCTGCCGGGTGCCGCGGCCATCCCGGCCATCGCGTCGGAGACCATGAGCGTGAAGCCGGACGGGGCGTCGAGCTGGCCGTGCATGACGGCCTCAGGGTCGACGCCCTCGGCGCCGCCGAACTCGCCGAAGGTGTTGATGACCACCTTCCCGCCGAGGACCGAGCGGTAGAACTCCAGCGCTGCGCGGGCGGCGCCGCCGGGGAGGGAGACGTAGGGGCTGAGGCGCAGGGTCACGGGGTACCTCCGGGGAGCGGTGGGGCGGGCCGACACCCCTCCGACCCGCGGGCGCCGCAGAAGTCATCGGTGCCCCGCGCGCCCACCGGGGGAGTTACGTTGCGTCCGTGATCGGGTCCGCGCCGGCGGACCCGCGCGGTGGTGGACGGAGCGACATGCGGATCCTGGTCATCGGTGCGGGCGGCGTCGGCTCGGCGGCGGTGCGCATCGCCGTGCGGCGGGACTTCTTCGAGCTGCTGGTGCTGGCCGACTACGACCCGGCGCGCCCGCAGCGACTCGTCGACGAGCTGGGCGACGCCCGGCTCACCGCCGCGGCCGTCGACGCCTCCGACCCGGCCGCGGTGGCCGCGCTGGTGCGCGAGCACGGGGCGACGCACGTCCTGAACGCGGTCGACCCGCGGTTCGTCATGCCCATCTTCGAGGGGTGCTTCGCGGCCGGGGCCACCTACCTCGACATGGCCATGAGCCTGTCGCGCCCGCACCCGGAGCGCCCCCACGAGCTGCCCGGCGTGATGCTCGGCGACGAGCAGTTCGCGGCCGCGCCCGACTGGGAGGCGGCCGGCCGGCTGGCCCTGGTCGGGATCGGCGTGGAACCCGGGCTCTCCGACGTGTTCGCCCGCTACGCGGAGGACCACCTGTTCTCCGAGGTCGACGAGCTGGGCGTCCGCGACGGCGCGAACCTCGTCGTCGACGGCTACGACTTCGCCCCGTCGTTCTCCATCTGGACGACCATCGAGGAGTGCTTGAACCCGCCGCTGGTGTTCGAGCGCGAGCGCGGCTGGTACACGACGGCGCCGTTCAGCGACCCCGAGGTGTTCGACTTCCCCGAGGGCATCGGGCCCGTGGAGTGCGTGAACGTCGAGCACGAGGAGGTCGTCCTCATGCCGCGCTGGACGTCCGCGCGCACGGTGACGTTCAAGTACGGCCTCGGGGACGAGTTCATCGGCGTCCTGCAGACCCTGCACAAGCTGGGCCTGGACTCGACGGTCCCGCTGCAGGTCAAGGGGGTGGCGGTCTCGCCCCGCGACGTGGTCGCCGCGGCCCTGCCGGACCCGGCGACGCTGGGAGACCGCATGCGCGGCAAGACGTGTGCGGGCGTGCTGGTGCGCGGGCGCGGCCAGGACGGGGAACCTCGCGCGGTGTACCTCTACCACGTCGTCGACAACGAGTGGTCGATGGCCGAGTACGGCGCCCAGGCCGTCGTGTGGCAGACGGCCGTGAACCCCGTCATCGCCCTCGAGCTGCTCGCGGCCGGGACGTGGCGGGGAACCGGGGTGCTGGGGCCCGAGGCGTTCGACGCGCAGCCGTTCCTCGACCTGCTCGCCGCGCCCGCGCCGCAGGGCTACGGATCGCCGTGGGGGATGCGCGAGGAACCCGTCAGCTGAGCCCGCCGGGCCCGTCGCCGTCGAGCAGCTCCCGCACGACGGCGACGGCCTGCGCGAAGTAGCGGTGCCCGGGCGGCCGGGTCAGCAGGTCGGCGATCGAGAACAGGTCCAGCCCGGTGCTCAGCCTCCGCCAGCCCGGCGGGAGGTCCCCGCCGCCCGCGGAGAAGCCCGCGAGGAACCCGGCCTCGAACCCCGGCGCGCGGGGGCGCCGCAGCAGGTTGCCGACGTCGAACAGCGGCGAGCTGCTGAACGCGAACTCCCAGTCCAGGACCGCCGCGAGCCGCCAGCGCCCGTCCTCCTCGGCCACGAGGAGGTTCTTGGGGTTCAGGTCGCCGTGCACGAGCCGGCGGGCGCCCGCGAGCACCCCCAGCTCCGGCGTGAGCCGCCCGGCGAGCCGCCGCAACCCGTCCACGCCGGCCGGGCCGAGGGCCTCGCGGGCGGGTGCGCTGCCCGCGAGGCAGCGGTCCACGAACACGTCGAGGCTGCTCGTCGGGTCCACCCCGGGCGGGCCGGGCACCAGGTCCGGCCCCGTCAGGAACCCCGGCCGGCCGAGCTCGACGGACCCCAGCCGGGCCAGGGCCGCGCCGACGTCGCGGCCGCAGGCCTCGGCGGCCGCGGGGTCGAGCGTCGGCAGGGCGGCGCCCAGGTCGCGGCCCGGCACGAGCTCCGACAGCAGCGCCGGGGACCCGCTGAGCGTCCCGTCGGGGTCGGCCGCCACGACCGGCGCGACGGGGACGAGGCCCTCGACGCGGCGCAGCAGCGCGACCTCGACGGCGCACGTGTTCGTGCCGGTGAACCGCCGCAGCACGCAGCGCCGCCCGTCGTCGGCCGTCACGGCCAGCGTCTCGCGGGAGTACCCGCCCGTCATCACCTCGACGTGCGCGACGGGGCGCCCCATCGCCCCGGGCCCCTCCAGCCAGGCCCGCGTCGCGGCGTCCAGCGGTGCGTCGTCGGGCGGCACGTGGTCCTCCTCGTGGATGGGCTCTGGCGCCGAAGCTACCGGTGCCGCCCCGACGGGACCCGCGTCCGATCCGGTCTGCATCCGATCCACACCACATCCGATGCGATGTGTATCCTCGTCGTCGTGACGGAGACCGAGCAGGCGCCGCGGGTCACGCGGCGACGGGTGCAGACGCGGCAGCGGATGCTGGAGGCCGCCCTGCAGGTGGTGGCCGAGCGGTCGCTGGCCTCCGCCTCGATCGAGGCGGTGTGCGAGCGCGCCGGCTACACCCGCGGCGCCTTCTACTCGAACTTCGCCTCGATGGACGACCTGCTGGTCGCGCTGTTCGAGGACCGCGCCGAGACGGTGCTGCTCGCCCTGCGCACCGGGCTGCGGGCCGACCCGGCGTCCACGGGTGAGGGATCCGGCCAGCGCGGGGAGCAGGAGGTCGGGGCCGTGGTGTCCCGGCTGCTGCGGACGCTGCCGGCCGACCGCCTCTGGTACCTCGTGCTGACCGACGTCTCGGCGCAGGCCCTGCGGGACCCGCGGGCCGCCCTCGTCCTGGCCGACTACCGCGCCTCCACGCGGCGGCAGGTCGCCGAGGCGCTGGCCACCGCGCTGGAGCACCTGGGGCGCCGGGCCGCGACGTCGGTCGAGGCGCTGACGGCCGCGGTGGTCGCCCAGTTCGAGGGGTCCGTGGCGCAGGTCCACCTGGACGGGCACCCGCCGGCCGAGGACGAGCGCGTCGGTGCGCTGACCGCGCTGGTGCTCGGGATGACGGTCCCGGCCGACCCGGACGGGGCCCGCGCGTGAGCGCCGCCGAGGACCCCCAGGGGCCCGGACCGCTGGAGCCCGAGGTCGGAGACCTCGCGGCGGAGGACGCCGTACCGCCGGTCCCCGCGCTGCGCGCCCGCGGTCTGCGGCTGGAGCACCACCGCCGCACCGTGTTCGGCCCGCTGGACGTCGACGCCGACGCGGGCGACCTGCTCGTCGTGCAGGGGCCCTCGGGCAGCGGCAAGACGTCGCTGCTGCTCGCCCTGGCGGGGCGGATGGCCGTCGAGGCGTCGTCGCTGGAGGTGTGCGGCCTGCCGCTGCCCGGCGCGGCGCGCGCCGTGCGGCACCGCGTGGCCCTCGCCGAGCTGCGTGGCGTCAACGACCTCGACGACGCCCTGACCGTCGAGCAGCACGTGGCCGAGCGGCTCGTTCTCCACCAGCCCTGGTGGAAGCCGTGGGTGGCCGGGGCGCGCGTCGCCGGGGTCCTCGACCGCGTCGACGCCGCGCTGGCGGCCAACGCCTCCCTCGTGGAGTCCGCCCGCGCCGCGCGCCACGTCCGGCGCGGGCGCGAGGACGCCGACGGCGCCGACGCGCGCGGACCGCACCGGCTGCGCCGCCGGGAGTTCGTCAGCGACCTGCTGCCGCTGGAGCGCCTCGTGCTCGGCGTCGTGCTGGCCCTCCTCGGCCGCCCCGAGGTGCTCGTGGTCGACGACGTCGACGCGCTGCGCGACGCGGAGGACCGCCGCCGCGCGTGGGCCGCGCTGCTCGCCCTCGACGGCTACGACGACGACCGCGGCCATCACCCCCTGACCGTGGTCGTGACCTGCCAGGACGCCTCCGCGGCGAGGGGCCTGCCGGAGCTCTCCGGCGGCGCCCCCTCCCGCCGGGTGCGGGTCCTGTCCCTGCAGCCGGCCGACGCCGGCGACGACCCCGACACCACCCCCGGAGCGCCGTGATGCCGCTGATCTCCCTGCCGTGGCTGGAGCTCGCGCGCTTCCGCCGCTCCCTGCTCACCAAGCTCGCGCTCGTCGTGGTCGTCGTCATCCCGTGCCTGTACGGCGGGCTGTACCTCGCGGCGAACTGGAACCCGACCGGGAAGCTCGCGAGCCTGGACGCCGCCGTGGTCGACCAGGACGTGCCCGCGCCCAGCACCGCGGCCGACGGCACGACGACGACCGTCGACGCGGGGCGCCAGATCGTCGAGCAGGTGACCGCGGCGGGGGCCGCGGGCTTCACCTGGCACGAGGTGAGCGCCGAGCGCGCGGCCGAGGGGCTCGACGACGGCGACTACGCCGCGGTCATGACCGTCCCGCGCGGGTTCTCCGCCGACCTCGTCTCGCCCGGCGGCGCCGACCCGCGCCGTGCGCAGCTGAGCGTCGTCACCGACGACGCCGACAACTACATCGTCGGCAACGTCGCGAGCACCCTGACCACCACGCTGCGCGACTCGCTGTCGACGAGCACGACCGCGCGCTACCTGGACAACGTCTACGTGGGCTTCAACGACCTGCACGCGCAGATCAGCGAGGCCGCCGACGGCGCCGCGACCCTCGCCGACGGCGCCCGCAGCGCCGACACGGGGGCCGCCCAGCTCACCGTGGGCCTGGGCGACCTCGACAGCGGCGCGGGGCGCGTCGCCGCCGGGAGCGCGCAGCTCTCGACCGGCGCGACGTCCCTGGCGGCCGGGACCCGCACGCTGGCCGCGGGGGCGACCTCCGCGGCGACGGGCGCGGCCCAGCTGTCCACCGGCCTGCAGCAGCTGCGGACGTCCACCGCGCCGCTGCCCGCGCAGACGCGGACGCTCGCCGACGGGGCCGCCGCCGTCAGCACCGGTGCGCAGCAGGTCTCGGCCGGCGCGACCGGCCTCGCGACCGCCGTCGACTCGATCGACGCGGCCGTCGCTGCCGACGGCGGCGGCGTCGCCACCGCGCCGCAGCAGCTCGCCGACCTCGGCGACCGGCTGTCGAGCGCCGCGCAGGACGTGGCGGCCGCGCGCGCGGGCGTCGCGACCGACGTGCTGCCGCAGCTGCGCGCCCTCGCCGCGGCGAACCACGACGACGCGCAGCTCCAGCAGGTCCTGGCCGCGCTGGAGCAGGCGCAGACCCGGCTCGACCCGGGCCTCGGGCGCCTGGGCACCGACCTCGGCACCGCCGCGACGCAGGTCGGCGCCGCCGGCCGCGGCCTCGCGGGCGCGGCCCAGCAGCTCGGCGCGGCGCGCGCGGGCGTCGACCAGCTCGCCGCCGGCGCGGACCGGGTGGCGGCCGGGGCGGCCGCCGTGTCGACCGGCGCGAGCCGGCTCGCGCAGGCGGCCCCGGCGCTGACGGGCGGCATCGCCTCCGCCGCCGACGGCGCGGGCGCGCTGGCCACGGGCACCCGC
>NZ_VWPY01000058.1 GCF_011839805.1 Kineococcus rubinsiae
CTCGGTCGCGGTGCTGGTCGCCGCCGTCGTCATCGCTACCACCGGGTGGCTTCGCGCGGACGCGGTCGTCTCCCTGCTCATCGGTGCCCTGATCCTGCCGCGCACCATCAAGCTGCTGCGTGAGACCACCGAGGTCCTGCTGGAGTCCACCCCGCGCGGGCTGGACCTGGATTCAGTGCGCGAGCACCTGCTGGCCTTGCCGCACGTGCGGGGGGTGCACGACCTGCACGCCAGCCAGATCACCTCCGGGCTGCCGGTGCTCTCCGCGCACGTCGTCGTCGACGACGGTTGCTTCCACGACGGGCACACCCCGCAGATGCTCGATGCTCTGCAGGCCTGCGTGGCTGAGCACTTCCCGGTCAGCATCGAGCACTCCACCTTCCAACTCGAGCCGGCGAACCACGTCGAGCATGAAGTTGGCGCCCACTACTGACCTCGTCGAACCCCGGCGCTGCAGAGCGCTCCGTTGGATGCTGTCCCTTCCGCTGCGGTAGCCCGGTGATGGCCAGTGCGCCTAGCCACGTTCCAGACCGGTCAAGTGGCCCGGTGGTGTTCTCCTGCTCGTCACCTGCGTGAGGGGACGGGCCTGGTTGGCTGCGCACGCCCCCGCAGTTGAGCACCACCCATGGAGACCCTGTGCGTACTGGTCGTCGTTCTCCTGCCCGCTCCGCCTCGCGCTCGCTCTCGCGCCGCCTGATCACCGGTGCCGCGGTGGTCGGCGTGATCACCACCGCCACTGCTGGTGTCGGTATCGCCGCCGAGAACAGCCAGCGCCCCCAGACCCGCGCTCACCTGGCCGCGCAGAGCGACCTGAAGGCGGCCCCCGGTGCCACCGCGAAGGCTCAGGACAAGGTCAAGGCCAAGGACACCCGGGCTCGCAACGTGATCCTCTTCGTCGGCGATGGCATGGGCGCCTCCGCGCGTCAGGCCGGGCGCCTGGCGCTGGCCGGGCTGGACCGCGACCTGTACATGGACTCCCTGCCGGTGTCGGGTCTGGTGCACACCTCTCCCGAGGACCCCGAGTCCTTCATCACCGACTCCGCCGCCGGCGCCACCGCCTACGCCACGGGCGTGAAGACCTTCAACGGTGCCGTCGGGGTGGACGCACGCGGCAACGCGGTGCCCACGATCCTCGAGCGCGCCAGCACCGCCGGCAAGGCCACCGGGCTGGTCACCACCGGGCAGATCACCGACGCGACCCCCGCCGCCTTCGCCGCCCACGTCTCCGACCGGGGTGAGCAGTCCCTGATCGCCGAGCAGTACCTGAGCTCCTCCAAGCCCGACGTCCTGCTCGGTGGCGGGGAGGACTGGTGGCTGCCCAAGGGCACCTCCGGCGCCTTCCCCGACGCCCCGGCCGAGGACCCCGAAGAGGGCAGCCGCTCTGACCGCGGCAACCTGCTCGAGCGCGCCCGCAGCGAGGGCTACGCCTACGCCAACTCCGCCGAGAGCCTGCAGCAGGCCAAGGGCGGCAAGCTCCTGGGTCTGTTCGCCAACCAGGAGATGTTCCAGCAGAACCCCGAAGGTGAAGGCGACATCTACGCCCCGGTCGTCTCCCTGGAGCAGATGACCAACAAGGCCCTCGACGTCCTCGCCGAGGACAAGGAAGGCTTCTTCTTGGTGGTGGAGGAGGAAGGCGTGGACGAGTTCGCGCACTCCAACAACGGCGCCAAGACCATCCAGGCCGTCGACGAGCTCGACAAGGCCGTCCTGGCCGCGCGGACCTTCGCCGAGCAGGACGGGGAGACCCTGGTGATCACCACCGCCGACCACGAGACCGGCGGGCTGAGCATCGAGTCCGTCGACGAGGAGGACGAGTCCGGGGCCGGGGAGGCCGAGGGCATCTCCGCCGAGGACGGCCCCTTCCCGATCATCGGGCGCCAGGACGGTTTCGTCATGGACTGGAGCACCAGCGGTCACACCGGTGTCGACGTCCCGTTGACCGCCTACGGCCCCGGGTCGCAGCTGCTGACCGGCACCTACGAGAACACCTACGTGCACGACGCGATGGTCGCCGCCCTGCTGGGACGCTGACCTCGACACCCCCCACCCTGGAGCACCCGAAGAAGCACAGCTCCACCGGTGCAGATCACCCGCACAGGGCGGTTCCCCTCACGGGGAGCCGCCCTGTGCGACGTTTCCCTCCCCTAGACCGGCAGCGCAGCACGCACAGCACGGGCCGCTGCTCGAGGTGAACAGTGCTGTCATCGATGACTCGGACGAGCCTCTGGACGGACTCCCCCGCCCACCGCATCGCCAGGGCACGGGATCGCTCGTCCTTGAAACGCTCAGCACCGAAAAGGGCCGAAAGGACACCGCGTGATCAACACTGAGCTGTGATTGTGACAATCAAGGAGGTCTTCTGTTCAAACCCTTATGAGTCGTCTAGGTCACCGGTGGTTTCCACCGTCCTCGTCATCCCCGACCATCACCACAAGGTTCGCGAGTCACAGAAGGATCAGGAAGAAGAGCACCGCCTCCCCCATCTCGCGTCAAGGTTTTGACCACCCGATCGAGTTCGTCGCCCAAACCCGCATCGCTGCCGCGTGCCAGCCCGCCGATGTCAACGCGTGCAGTGGTCTCGCTCTCCAGCTGCGTTACCCGCACCCACACTCGCCGGCGAGGGATGAACAGTGACGCGGTGAGACCGCCGGTGGCCAGGAGGGCGAAGGTCAAGGCGGCGGTCTGACCCGGGGTGTAGCGGATGTCGAAGGCAGCGAAGCGGGTCACTTCCTCGAAGGTCACCGAGCCCAGTCCGTTGGGCAGATCGACGCTCTGGCCAGGAGTCAGCTGCAGGGGCAGAGGGGTCCCGTCAGCGCTGAGCATGGGACTCATGGCGGTGGTGTCCAGCTCGTAGACGTTCTGCGGCACTCCTGAGTCCAACCCCAGGTCCCCGGTGTAGACGGAAAGCACGAGGAAGGGGTTGCCCAGCCCGGGGAATCCCGAGACGGGCTGACCCGCCGCATTGATCGTCGCGGATGGCAGAAAGACGCCTTGAAGGGCCATCTGTCGAGGGTTGCCAGCCGCGTCAATGGCATCAGGCACTTTCACCACACCGGTGGAGTCATAGTTGCCCGTCTGCGGCAGGAAGGGGACTGCACCTTCTTGAACGACCTCTCCCGTCCCGTCACGGACGGTGATTACTGGTGCGTACCCGTTGCCCGACAGTGAGACCTGCATCCCCTGGATGGTCGCGGGGCTGTTGACCTCGATGCGCTCCTTCCTGGCCTGCCCGGTGTCCCCGGTGTCGATGCGCACGTCTGCGGCGAACTGCCGGGGCTCGCCCATCGCCGCTTCCTGCTGCGCCTCGAAGGCGACGTCCATGTTGTCCAGCGTGAGAGTGAAGGGAGGGACCTGATCGCTGCTGGTGC
Source organism: Kineococcus rubinsiae (assembly GCF_011839805.1). Classification (GTDB taxonomy): domain Bacteria; phylum Actinomycetota; class Actinomycetes; order Actinomycetales; family Kineococcaceae; genus Kineococcus; species Kineococcus rubinsiae. Next base: position 3,369 of record NZ_VWPY01000058.1, read on the forward strand.
CAGCGCCGGCGGAGAAGCTGTCGAAGTCGCCGGCTGCGCCGACGAAAGCCTCCCCCACCGTCACCAACCGTTGTCCTGAGTAGGAGTAGAACGCGCTGATCGCGAAGCTGACGAGCAGGCCGATCAGCGCCAGGTGGAAGACGACGTTGCCGGTCTCGCGGTGGTGACCGCGCTCGGCGGCAACCGAGGACGTTGCCCCCTCCACCTCCGGGTGCAGGTCGACTCGGAAGCCCCGACCCCGCAGGTGTGCGGCGGCGGCCGCCGAGATGGCAGATGCATCCTCGGTGACCTCGATCGTCCGGAACTCGGGCAGCCGGGACAGTCGGGTGGGTGTGCGGGGTGGGCGTGCGCGGACCGCTCGTGCGTGCGCGGCGGTGCGTGGTGCGATGCAGCCGATGAGGGAGATGAACAGCAGGAGGTAGATGGCCGAGAACCACACCGAGGAGTAGACCTCGAAGACCTGCAGTCTCTGCAGCCACGGACCCGAGCGCGGGTTGTCCTGCAGGTACTGGGCCACCCCGGCGGCGTCAAAGTTGCTCTGCGGAAACATGGATCCGGGTACGGCCGCCACGGCCAACAGCATCAGCAGCAGCAGGGCGGTGCGCATGCTGGTCAACTGTCGCCAGCAGTACCGGGCAAGCTCCGGTCCAGTCAAGGGGCTCGCGACCGGGGAGGAAGTCACCTGGTGCTCAGGAGTAGGTGACTGCCCTTGGTCCCGCAGCTCATCAGCGTTGAGGCCTTCGACGCGGTGCTGTCGTCCGATACCCATCCTCAGCCCCGCTCCTCTCGACCGGCAGCCCCGACCGCGGACACCTCTCGGCCCTGGCTGGTTCTAGCGCGGACCCGCGCGCGAAGCCGCATCGCGAGGGGGAGAAGAACGGTCGATGCCATCAGCCATTCAGGAAGCGAGCCCAGACGGGTGGCCAGGGTCTGCTCAGAGCGCAGCGCGACATCGGCCTGCAGGACGTCCTGGGTGAACAGCGTGGTGCGCTCGGGGGCGCTGCCGTCGGGGGCGATGATGCTGCTCACCCCGACCGTGGAGATCTGCACCACCGTGCGGCCGGTCTCGACCGCTCTGACCCGTGACATGGCCAGCTGCTGGACGGCTTCGTCGGAGTAGCCGAACGTCGCGTTGTTCGTCTGAACGACGAGCATCTGGGCGCCTGAGCGGACCGAGTCGCGCACCAGGTCGTCGAAGGCCACCTCGAAGCAGATGACGTCGCCTACCCGGACCCCGCCCAGGACGACCGACCCGCCACGCTGACCGGGCAGGAAGTCCCGCCTGACGAGATCGACCTTGTCGCTGAAGGTTCGGAAGAAGCTGCGGTAGGGCATGTACTCAGCGAACGGGGCTGGTCGGCGCTTGATGTAGTTGCGGTCCGGATCGTCCACGGCTCCGGCCAGTCCCTCCTGGGGGGTGATGACGAGTCCGGCGTTGGACAGGTACCTCCCAGGACCATCGAGCACCGCCCCGATAAGCAGAGGGGCGCCTACCTGGCGTGCGGCGCCCTCGATGGCCGCTGCGGCCTGGTCGTCTCGGTAGGGGTCGATGTCACTGGAGTTCTCCGGCCACAGCACCAAGTCTGGGGCCGTGGCTTGACCCGCCTGCACCGCAGCCGCCAAAGCGCTCGTCGCGGCGACGTGATTGTCCAGGACCGCGCGTCGTTCGGCGTTGAAGTCCAGACCTGCGCGGGGGGTGTTGCCCTGCACCGCGGCCACGTTGACCGTTCCTTCCTGGGCGGCGCTCGGTCGAGGAAGGACCGCGCCGGAGGCGAGGACCGCGACCGCAGCTACGACCGGGACCAGGGCCGGCCACCGTGCAGCGGTGCTCGGCTCAGAGGATCTCTGCTTCTGCAGCTGGTGCACACACTTCACCAGCCCGAGTGCTAGCAGTGCTCCGGCCAGTGCGACCACGAAGGTGACCGAGGCAGCACCGGCGACACCTGCCCAGCTGAGGGTGGGGGCGTCGGCTTGGGAGAAGACCAGACGAGCCCACGGGAAGCCGCCGAAGGGAACGCGAGCTCGCGCGGCTTCGATCGCCACCCAACCGCCGGCGATGACCAAAGGGCTCACCGCGGCGTGAGTGCGTTGCAGGAAGGGCATCGCTGCACCCAGGACCGCGTAGAACAAGGCACACAGCGTGGCCAAGGCCATCCACGGCACGACGCCGACGAAGGTGCCGCTCCACGCCAGGTGCGGGATGAGGAAGGCCAGCCCGAGGACCAGCCCAGACCCGAAGCCCGTGACCGCGCCGCGCCCGCGGGTGGCCAAGCACAACGCGGTCACCCCCAGCACGGCTCCCGGCCACCACCCGCCCTCGCTGAGCGCTCCAGGAAAGGCAGTCCACAGCGCGAACCCACCGCCCGCAGCCAGCCCCAGGGACATCGTCGCGGTGGCCAACGCCCTGCGCCGGCCGTGGTGCTCACCCGTCGGTCGACGAGCCTGGTCCAGCGACTGGCCGACTCTGCTTGCTCGCCGGACGCGGACGCGGGTGCGCACACGTACGCCTCGAAGCGCAGCGACCTGGCGGCTGTTCAGCGACGGACCTTCTTGCGCCGTCACCGAGTCACCTCCGGCACGAGGGGGGTGGCGCGCTTGTGGGCGGTGGCCGCGTACAGCGCACACAGACGGTCGTGGACTTCGGCGGTGACGGGCACGCACTCGAGGAAGTCGTCGATCTGCTCGTAGCTCAGTCCTAGGGCGTCCTCATCGCTTCGGCCCGGACGCAGGCTCTCCAGGTCGGCGGTGGGGACCTTGTTCACGATGTGGGAGGGCAGGCCCAGGTGCGCCCCGAGCGCTCGTACCCGCCGCTTGGTCAGCCCGGACAGGGGGTTGGCGTCCACTCCGCCGTCGCCGTACTTGGTGAAGAACCCGGTGATGGCTTCGGCAGCGTGATCGGTACCGATGACCAGACCGGCTGTGGCGCCGGCGATGGCGTACTGAGCGACCATCCGCTGGCGGGCCTTGATGTTGCCCAGCACGAAGTCGCGGACAGCGGTGGAGGCGAAGGTCAGCCTCGCATCGTCGACTGCGCCCAGCGCGGCATCGGCGGCGGGTCGCACATCGACGGTGAGGACCTCATCGGCGTCGACCACCCGCAGCACGTCACGGGCATCGGCGTCATCGAGCTGAGTGCCGTAGGGCAGACGGACCGCGACGAACCGCGCGGCGCCGGTGCTCTGTCTCGTGGCTTGGCGGCACAACATGCCCGTGACGGCTGAGTCGATGCCACCGCTGATGCCGAGGACCAGGGCCTTCGCGCCACTGGAGGCCAGCAGCTCGCTCAGGAAGGTGGTGCGCTGCTGCGCCTCCTGTTCGGGGTCGAAGCCAGCTGAGACTCCCAGCTCGGTGGCGATGCGTCGTTGTTCTGCGCTGACGGCGTGCCCCATGTCGGCTCGCCCTCTCCCTCTGATCGGTGTGCTCGCTGGGCGTCGTCGCTCAGCGGTCCTGGCGAGCCTGTTCGCTGTGGCTCACGCCCCTGACGGCGAGCCAGGGTCAGTGGCGGGTGCGGTGGTGGCTGCGGGGGTCTGTCGTGAGTCGGCGGGCCGGCGGATCTCCGCAAGCATCAGCAAGAGCGCACCGATGACGATGGTGACGTCCGGCAGGTTGAAGGTGGGCCACCAGCCGGAGTGGAAGTAGTCGGTGACCACCCCGTCGCCCAAGCGGTCGGTGAGGTTGGCCAAGGCGCCACCGAGGATCGAGGCCATCCCCGCCAGCTGCAGGCCGGGGCGGTGCGCGGCAGCCCACCACCCTGCTATCGCGATCGCCAGGCACAGCACGCTGGTGATGATCAGCACCAGCGTCGGGTGCTCCGCCCCCAGACTGAACGCGGCACCGGGGTTGTAGGTCAGACGCAGCTGCAGCAGACCGACGTCGCGCCCGTCACCGGTCAAGTCGCGCTCAGCCCAGGTCCTCACCCCCCACGCCACGGCCAGGACTGCCGCCGCACCGATGTACAGCGCAGCACGCCGCACCGCCGGTCGATGAGCGTGGCCCGGTGCCCCAGGTGGGTTCGGTGCAACCGCGGTCATGTCCGGTCCTGGTCTGCGGAGTCGGGCTTCATGGCCTTCACCCGCTCAGTCGTCATCGTCATCGTCGTCGTCGTCGTCGTCTTCGACGAGTTCGCCTTCCCAGGCTTCACGGCCTTCGTGGATGGCGAAGGCGGCGATGACGAAGCCGGCCACCGGGTCCAGCCAGGCGGCACCGGTCAGGGCGTACAGGCCCAGACCCAGCAGGGTCGAGATGCTCAGGAGCACGCAGATCCTGGTCTCGGCGGCATCGGCCAGGATCAGCGGGTCTCCCAGTTGGGTACCCACCCGGCGCTTGGCGCGGGCCAGCACCGGCATGATCACGATGGAGGCGATCAGCAGGACGATGCCGATGGTGGAGTTGTCCGGGGCTTCACCGCCGAGCAGGCTGCGAACGCCCTCGATGATCACGTAAGCGGCCAAGACGAAGAAGGTGACGGCGACCGCTTTCAGCGTGCGCCGTTCCTTGACTTCATCGGCTTCGCCATGGCGCAGTCGGGCGGCCAGGCGCAAGCTTACCAGCACCGCTGAGGCAGATTCGATCCCGGAGTCCAGGCCGAAGCCGACCAGGGAGACCAACCCCGCCAGCAGGCCTACGGTGATCGCTACCGCACCTTCGATGACGTTGTAGGCCACGGTGAACTGCGTCAAGCGCAGTCCACGGCGAGTCAACCGCTCGACGCCACCAGGATCGAGCGTGGTGGGTGCCGTGCTCACGTCGGGCCCATCGCGCCAGCGGTCTCTCGGCTAACGGCGTCGACACCGAAGGTCGAGCACAGCTCGACCGCGTCCCCGGTCCGGGAGAGCAGCCGCTCAGCCGCAGCCAACAGGGCACTCAGTTCAGGCGCGCAGGTCAAGGAGAACATCGAGGCGCGCCCTTGAGGTCGAGACGTGACGAGCCCACACTCCCGCAGGCAGAGCAGGTGCGCAGACACTGTGGATTGAGCCAGACCAACCGCGGCGACGAGATCAGCGACCCGCGCTTCGCCCTGGTTCAACCGCAGCAGCAACGCCAGGCGGGTGGGCTCGCCCATGGAGCGGAACAGTGCCGTGGCGGCCGCGGGTGCACCCAGAACCGCAACGGGGGGCAGCATCACCCCCTTACTCATCGTCATCCGACGATGTTATCGCATCAACGCTCAGCACTCAGCGCGTAGACGGTTGAGGCGTTGACCGGGGGGTGCGGCGAGAGCTCGTGGACGGGCGGAAGAAGAGCGCTGCGACGACGCTGACGTAGAGCACCCAGACGATGGCCTGCGCCCAGGTGGTGACGGGGGTGAAGTTGAGCAGACCGCGCAGCAGAGCGCCATACCAGCTGTTGGGGGCGATGGTGTCGGAGACGTCGAAGGCCAGCGAGTTCAGGCCAGGCAGCACGGCGGCTTCCTGCAGGTCGTGCACGCCGGCGGCCAGCACGCCGGCGGCCACGACGATCAGGGCTGCTCCGGTCCAGGTGAAGAAGCGGGCCAGGTCGATGCGCAGGGCACCGCGGTAGATCAGGTAGCTCAAGGCGACGGCGCTGAGCAGGCCCAGGCTCGCGCCGATGACAGGCTGGGTGGTCTGACCGCTGGCTTGGATGGCCGCCCACAAGAACAGCGAGGTCTCCAGGCCTTCACGACCCACGGCGATGGCAGCGGTGAGAGCTAAGGCGCCAGCACCGACGCTCACGGCGGCCTCGACCCGAGAGCGCAGGCTGGCCGACAGCTGCCGCGCCGCCCGGCGCATCCAGAAGATCATCCAGGTGACGAACCCGACAGCGATGATCGACAAGGCGCCGCCGAAGAATTCCTGCGCCTGGAAGCTGAGCTGGCTAGAGGTGAACGTCAGCAGGGCCCCAAAAGCCAGGCTGAGCGCGACTGCAGCACCGACGCCGGCCCAGATGGGACGCAGTCGATCGCCGCGGCCGGATTTGATCAGGTAAGCGATGAGGATGCTGACCACCAGGGCCGCTTCCAAGCCCTCTCGCAAGCCGATCAGGTAGTTGGCGAACACGTCGTCCTCCCGTGGCGAACCGTGCGGGGCGCCAGCTCAGGGGTCTAGCGTAGTGATCTTGTGAGCCGCCTTGCGCACACCTACAGGCATCCCCTTTGCATCGGTCCAGGTCGATGCTATCGCCAGCCAGGGGTGATTCGTGTCCGGACCCGAGGTGAAATGGTCCGTCATGGCTGTCGGAGCGCTGCGATGACGCCAGGTGCGCTGCACGGTCGTGGGGCGTGCGCCAGGGGTAGTGATCACGGTGATCCGACAGGCCTACGGAATGGTGAGCCTGTGCTCGGCGTCGGTAAGGCATGACGCAAGAGATCACCAAACGTGGGGCTGTGTCGACGCAGTCCCCGCTCCCAGCAGGTCACCGTGCGAAGCGCTTGTGAGACCCTTGCCGGCGTGAGTGGTCCGCCTGCCTCCGGGACGCTGCGTCTAGCGCGCACCGGCCTGCTGGCGGTGTTCTCGTTCACGCTCGCGTCGTTGGCTTACGTCGCGTCGGGTGGCCGCCTCGAGTCACCGGTTCTCCTGCTGCTCCTCGCCGCAGCCATCACCGGCCTGGCCCATCTGGGGACGAGTCCAGCGATCAGGCGCCGATCGATGCTCCTGCTCCACGTCGCCATGCAGGTGCTGGCGCACCAGGGCTTGTCAGCCATCTCCGCGGATCGCAGATCGTCTGCACCCTCTGACCTGGTGCTCGCCTTGGGCGCTGAGCCTTCTGCCACGGGGCGGCGTTCCAACAGCGTGCTGTCTTTCGAGGCGATCGACAGGTTGTCGACTGGCGCCTTCGGAGGTGCTGGGCATGCTGCTCTTCTGCCCCACCCGGGTGCTGGATCGGGGTTCGCGTTGTTCAGTCTTGGCCTCCAGCTCGCGGCCACGGCCCTGATCGTTGTGACTCTGCACGGGCTCGATCAGGCCGTGTGCCGGATCTGGTCCTGGTTGCAGCCTCTGTTCGCATCCGTCACGCCTTTGGGAACCTTCCCCCTGCACCGACGTCGTCGTTCGGCTCCGATCGCTGTGGCCAAGCCCACGTTGCAACGCTTGACGCGCCGACGTCGTCGTCGCGGGCCTCCCACATCGCTTCGCCTCACGCTCGCAGCCTGACGTTCTGCTTCGTCCGACAGCCCCTTCACCAGCCTCAAGAGTGCGGTTCACCGCAGTACTGCCGGTGGCTGGCGTCGGTTCGAGGTGCATGGCCTGCGGCGCTAGACGGCTGGCGACGCCCCTTTGGTTGACGACAGGACTGCTGTCAGCCCGACTGCTGGGCGTTGCTCGTCGGCGTGGGTGTCCAGCAAGCCGCTGCCACAGCCTCGACGAGCTGTGATCAATGCGGACGGCAGCTGGTCGCCTCTTGACGTCTTGAGAACACGGCCCGCCTTGGACGTGTGTCTCACGGTCGAACCATGCAGATCAATCACCAGCACTTCCACACCAGAAAGTTGAAACAATGCTCAGTGCAAGCCACTCCCGCGTCCGGATGACCTTCCCGGCTGCTGCCCGCAAGTCTCTGTTGTGCCGCCTTGCCGTAGGCGTACTGCTTGCGGTCAGTGTCTGGGTGCTCGCCGCTGCACCGGCGCACGCTGTGAACCTGCCCGGCGGTCGCGCTGCTTCTTCGAGCCAGGAGATCGCGGCGCCCATCGCCACCGCTTCGATGTCCGCCTCCATCGAGAGCTCTGGAGGGGCCACTCCCCTCGAGGCACAACTGGCGGCCGCAGGGGTGTCGATCGGTAGTCAGTACGCCATCGTCAGCGGCCTCGTCGTGATCGGCGTAGCGCTCGTCATCGTCCGCGCTGCAGGACGTCGCAGGCGTGACCTCGACCGCTGACGTGTCGGGATCCCGCCTCCGATCGCTCCTGCCAGCTGACACTGCGCCCTGCGGTGCGAAGACTCCAGCCACTGCGCCGACCAGTGGTCTAGCGGACAACGCCACCTCGCAAGAGTGCATCACCCTCTGGTGGCGTCGCGGGAGCCGACCTTGACGACCCTGCCGACGCCAGAGGCTGAGGCCACCTCGGCCAGCAGCTCCGGGCACGCTCGGCCAGCACTGGCACCGGTCCTCGTCCTCGGCCTCGTCCTGGTGGTTCCGCTGGTCACGCTCGCCGTCCTCGCCGGGGGCGGTGAGCTGGAGTCGCCTGACGGTGGCCTCGGGGATCCTGGTGTCGGTGTGCGGTGGGCCTTGCCGGCGGCGCGTGCCCTGCTGGACGTCGGCCTCGCCCTGACCACGGGGCTGCTGGTCCTGGTCGCGGGGCTGCTGCCGGGCCCGCGCGGCGGCGCGCTGGACGCTCGACGGGCGCGAGCGGTGCGCTATGCCGGGATAGCGGCGCTGCTGTGGACCGGCGGCGGTACCGCGACGGTCGTCCTCACCTACGCCGACGTCGCGGGGACCCCCCTCGAAGGAGTCAGCGGGGAAGCGTTGTGGTTGTTCGTCCGCCAGTTCGACCTGGGTCGCTCGCTGGCGATCAGCACCATGCTCGCGGTCGTCGTGGCCACCGGCTGCCTCTTGGCCACCCGGCTCACCACGACAGCCGTTCTCGCCGTGCTGGCTGTGGCCGGAGCGTTCCCCCTGGCGTTGACGGGGCACAGCGCGTCGGCCTCCAACCACGGCGCTGCCGTCGACGCTCAGTTCGTGCACGTGGTGGGCCTGAGCGTATGGATCGGCGGGTTGGCCGGTGTGGCGGTGCTGCGCAGGGCCTACCGGGAGGAGTTCGCGACCCTCCTGGGCCGGTTCTCGACCCTGGCCGGCTGGTGCTTCGCCGTCGTCGCCGTCTCCGGCGTCGTCGGTGCTGTCGTGCGGGTTCCGGTAGCTTCCGCGCTGCTCAGCACCTACGGGGCGCTGCTGGCCGCCAAGACCGCCTGCCTGCTCCTGCTCGGGGTGGCCGGCTGGCACCAGCGACGACGGGTCCTCATCGGCCTTCGCGCCGGTGTCCTGGGTGCCGGCCCCGCCTTCAACCGGGTGGTGGTGGTGGAGCTCTCGGTGATGGCGGTGGCCACCGGTCTCGGCATCGCGCTCTCACGCACCTCACCGACCGCCGCGGAGGCGAGTACGAGCAGTGGCGGGGACAACGAGACCCTGCTCGGCTACCCCATGCCGCCGCCCCTGCAGGGCGCGCAGTGGTTCACGCAGTGGCAGCTGAACCTGCTGTGGGCGAGCGTGGCCGTCGCCCTGGCCGTCTGGTACGCCCGGGCGGTGTGGCAGCTGCACCGACGCGGGGACCGCTGGCCGATCGGTCGGGCGCTGTTCTGGTGGCTGGGGTGCGTGCTGCTGGTGTGGACCACCAGCGGTGCGCCGGGGGTCTACGGGCGTGTGTTGTTCAGCATGCACATGGTCGAGCACATGACCGTGGCCATGGTCGTGCCGTTCCTGTTCGTCCTCGGAGCGCCCATCACCCTGGCCCTGCGGACCCTGCCGGTGCGTCGCGATGGCAGCCGGGGCTGGCGGGAGTGGTTGCTCGTGCTGACCCACTCCCGGTGGATGCGCATCGTCGGGCACCCGGTCGTGGCCTCGATCGTCTTCATCGGCGGCACGGTGGTCTTCTACTACTCCCCACTGCTGGACCTCGCCCTGCGCACCCACACGGGGCACCTGCTGATGATGGTGCACTTCCTGTTCTCCGGGTACGTCTTCTCCTGGATGATCTGCGGCATCGACCCCGGCCCGCAGCGCCCGGTCTACCCCATCCGGATGATCATCCTCATGGTCTCCCTCGCCTTCCACGCCTTCGTCGGGATCGCCATGATGAGCAGCGTCGAGGTCATGGGCGGTGAGTGGTTCGGCGCCCTGGGCCGCTCCTGGGGGCCCACCCCGGAGGAGGACCAGTTCCGCGGTGGAGCACTGGCCTGGGCCCTGGGCGACTACCCGGCCGCGCTGATGAGCACCGCACTCGCGCTGCGGTGGATCCAGTCCGACCGGCGAGAACGACGTCGCTACGACCGGCAGGCCGACCGCGACGGTGACGCCGAGCTGCACGCCTACAACGAGCACCTGCAGCGCTTGAGTCGACGCGGTGAACCCGCCGCCGGCCAACCGGCAGGTGAGGGCGAGCAGTCCTGACGTGACCCGACTCCGAACGGCCGAGGACGAGCTACGGCTTCCACGGTTCGACCCGACGACCCACCGACGACGAGGAGACTCGACGATGTTCGCCTGCTTCCCTGCTCCTCCTCACCCGTGGACCGGGTCGACCTCCGCGGCCCCGCGGTGGCAGCGGTGAGTGATCGGGAAGAGGCGCGACGCGCACACCTGGATCGTGTGCGGTCCCGCCAGCGACGAGCGCAGCGGCGCCGCAGCATCGCGGTCATCGCCGGCGCCGCCGTCCTGTCCTGCGCCGTGGTGGCCGCCGTGGTCGTCCCGCTGGCCCGGGAGCACCGCCAGCAGTCGCAGGCAGCGGCGGCAGCGGCGCGCGGGATCGACGGGGTCCAAACCTTTCCCGGCTTGTCGCGCGAGCACGTCACGTCTGCGGTCTCCTACCCCCAGGTGCTTCCCGTCGGCGGTGACCACGCGCCGGTGTGGACCAACTGCGGAGCCTACGAACAGTCCGTCCCAGCGACTCAAGGCGTGCACTCCCTCGAACACGGGGCGGTGTGGATCGGGTACCGCCCCGACCTCGACCGTGCCCAGGTGCAGGAGCTCACGGCCCTCGCCCAGGCCAACAGCTACGTGCTGCTGTCCCCGGTGGCGGACCTGCCCTCACCCATCTCGCTCAGCGCATGGGGCGTGCAGCTGAACCTGGACGACGCAGCAGATCCCCGGCTGATCGCCTTCATCCGGCGCTACCAGCAAGGTCCGCAGACGCCAGAACCAGGCGCCCCCTGCACCGGTGGAGCAGGAGCCGTGGCGTGATCCCGTGGGCACGCCGCGTCCGCACCCGCGGAGCACGCGGTGCGCCCCTCGTCATCGCGATCGCCCTGCTCGCGGCGGCCGTGGGACTAGCCGTGGGCTTCCTGTCGAGGCCGCTCGTCGCCCCTGTGGATAACGATCCCGCCGAGGACTCCGTCGACGTCGGCTTCGCCCGCGACATGCGCGAGCACCACGGCCAGGCCGTCGAGATGTCCGTACTCGTCCGCGACCGGACCACCGACCCCGAGGTGAGGACCCTGGCCCTCGACGTGATGCTGACGCAACAGCAGCAGGCCGGGCAGATGTTCGGCTGGCTCTCGGACTGGGGTGTGAGCCAGAGCAGACCAGGGTCTGCCATGCAGTGGATGTCCTCAGATACCGGGACGGGGACCGCGTCCGAGGACAACATGCACGGAGGAATGTCGATGCCGATGACCCCCACCGCGACGTCGTCGATGAGCACGCCGACACCGGCGACGGCCATGCCCGGCATGGCCAGTGCAGTCGACCTGCGCCAGCTAGGGACCTTGTCGGGCGCAGAAGCCGAACGCTTGTACCTGCAGCTCATGATCCCCCACCACCAGGGAGCAGTCGCCATGGCCGAGGTCGCCGCCACCGAGGCGGGCAGCGCAGTGGTGCGTCGGCTGGCGCAGACGATCGTGGACTCACAAAGCGCCGAGGTCCTCATCCTGCAGCAGATGCTCGCGGCCCGGGGAGGGCCGCTCACGGACCGGGGGTGACAGCGAGTGCGGGCCGTGGACTGCACCAGGGTGAGTGCGAACTCGTGAGGCTGGTGGCACGCCAACCTCCCAGGGTTGGCGAAGCCACTCAAGCTGACTCAAGGCGGACGACAAGCTGACCGATCATCGGCATGAGCCCTGCGAGGGGCTTCCACCCGCCTGTTCGCCACGTGCACGACGTCGAGATGTGCTGACGGGCGAAGCTCAAAGGAAGTAGGAACGTCATGGCCAAGAAGCCGAAGGTCGAAGGCGCGGAGGCTTCTGGTCGCAAGAAGAAGCCGATCATCATCTTGGCGCTGGGGGCGGTGCTCCTGCTCGGCGCCGGAGGCGGCACCACGTTCCTGCTGACCAAGGGCGACTCCGCGGCCGCGGCCGAGACCAAGGTCGAGAAGGTGGAGCCTCTGGTGCCTGGCGAAGTGGTCCCTCTCGACCCGATCACGATCAACCTGGCCGATGGGCGTTACCTGAAGCTGGGTGTGGCTCTGCAGGGCGTCCTGGTCGAGGCTGGCGGGGAGGGTGCATCCGGCCCGGACGGCAGCAAGGCTTTGGACCTGGCCATCGCTGAGTTCACCGGCCTGACGATGGCGGAGCTGTCCAACCCCGAGCAGCGCGAAAAGTACAAGGACGAGTTGCAGGAGAAGATCATCACCGCGTACAAGGAGAAGGACGCGGAGGGCGTCGAGCACGAGACGGTCATGGGCATCTACCTCACCCAGTTCGTCATGCAGTGATCGCTGGCATCCCCAACTGAGCGATCCCCCGCGACGGCGACACCTCGAGGGGACGCCCGTGAGGCGCCGGCTCAGGCGAGTCGCTCACAAGACGGTCTGGAAGTTCGCCGCCCATCCCTGCATGACCGGGGTGATCTTTGCCCACACCCCGCTGACGAGTAGCACACCGATGACGACGAGGACGCCGCCGCCGGCGATGCTCACCGCGCGGCGGTGCCTGCGCACCAGGTCCAGTGCTCCGCTGAAGCGTTTGAAGGCCAGAGCGAGCACGACGAACGGCACGCCCAGGCCCAAGGCGTAGACCCCGGTGAGCAGGGCCCCGCGGCCGGCTCCGGACTCGGTGAAGGTCAGCGCCTGCACCGCGGCCAGGGTGGGGCCGATGCACGGGGTCCACCCCAACCCGAAGGTGACCCCGAGCAGGGGTGCACCGGCTAACCCGGTGGGCGGGCGCCAGCGGATGCGCGCTTCACGCTGCCAGGACGGCAGCAGACCGGTGAAGGAGATCCCCAGCAGGATCACCAGGACACCCAGGACCCGGGTGATCGGGCGCTGGTACTGCAGCAGGAACGTCGCGGCGCCGCCGACGGCGGCGCCGATGAGCACGAAGACGCTCGCGAAGCCCAGGACGAACAGTGTCGCGCCCAAGGTCATCCGTCCGCGGTGTGGGTGGCTGACCTCCTGCGAGCTCAGACCGGTGACGTAGGCCAGGTAGGCCGGCGCCAACGGCAGCACGCACGGTGAGAGGAAGCTCAGCAGCCCCGCCAGCGCGACCACCGGTAGCGCCAGCAGCAGAGACCCGGTGACGACAGATCCGGTGGCCAGAGAGCTGGCGGCCAGAGAGCTGGCGGCCAGAGACCCGGTGGCCAGAGACCCGGTGACAAGGTCGCCGCTGACTTGAACGATCACGCTCACGCCGGCGCGCCAGGGGCTTCGGCGAGGGCCGCGTCCAGCAACGCGGTCAGGGTGGAGGCGCTGATCTGCCCGATCACCCGTGCTGCGACACGACCCTCCCGGTCCAGCACGAGGGTGCTGGGCACCGCTGAGGACGGCACAAACTCCCGCAGGGCCAGGAACGCCTGCTGCTGCACCGAGTCATCGAGGCTGGGGTAGGTGATCGCGTAGGTGCGTTCGAAGGCTCGGGCGGCGGCGGGTGAGTCGCTGACGTTGACGCCGAGGAAGCTCACCCCACGCTCGGCGTAAGCGCTGGCTGTGTCTCGCAGCATCGGCGCTTCAGCGCGGCACGGCGCACACCACGACCCCCAGAGGTTGAGCACGACGACGGACCCGCGGTAGCCGGCTACGTCGACCGGCGCTGCGCCCTCCTGCAGGGCCGGACCGGCCAGGGTCAGCGGTTCGCCCCGGGAACCCGGCGCGAACTCCGCGATGGCCGCCTCGTTCGTGAAGCTCGCTGCGAGGTCCTCGCGGTCGCCCTTGGCGCGCCAGGCCACCAGCCCGCCCACCGCCAGCACCGGAACGCCGATCAGCACAGCTCGCCGGCTACGACTGGTCGGGGTGGTCTGCTCCTCGCTCACCGCGCACCGCCGAGACGCCGCACGCCGGGAGACTTTCTCGCCACGCGCACCGTAGCCTTCACGGCCTGCGTCCCCGGGAGGCATCCGCCGTGGGTACGGCAGGGCTTCTTCTGGCGCGGGCGTCCTGCCGGCGGCGGCGCACGAGCACGATGACGGTGCCCAGGATGGCGCCAAGGAGCGCGGCAAGACCAGTGCCCACCACGACCACCGACGACCCCACGCCCCCCCGCCCGATTTCGGCGTGGGCAGCCTCGGTGCTGATCGACGGCGACGGCGACGCCGACGCACCATTGCTGGCGCTGGCGGAGCTTGGTGTGGGTGCAGCAGTGGTCGTGCTGGTCGCCGGCGGCGCGACGGGCGCGACCGCGGCGGGCGCGGCTTCGACGGTGAAGCTCACGCTGCCGGAGATGGGATGCCCGTCGGCAGACACGACGCGGTGGTCGACCCGCCACGGCTGCGTGGCCGAGTCCTGGATGAGCTCGTCAGGTACGGCCAGGACGACGGTGCCCGCATCGACGGCGGCGGTGACCGCGGTGGCCGGGGCTGTACCGACGGTGATCGCCCCGTCGACGAACTGAGGAGCGACGTCCTCGTTGAAGACCAGCGATACCTGCGTGGGTGCGGTGCTCAGCGTGGCGCCATCAGCTGGGTCGGTGCTGAGCAGGGCGCTGTGAGCGGCTGCCGGTGTCGCCGGCAGGACACTCAGCGCCGCAGCAAGCAGGGCAGCGGCGCCCCAGACGCTGGCCGGGGACCGTCTGGCCTTCAGGGAGTCGCCCTTGAAGGGTTGGAGGAATCGTGGGGAGGTGGTGGTGGTCACAGGACTCTTCTTCCTCACCGGACGACGTGCTCGAGGACGTCGACCGACATCGGGTGGGGGCAACGACGGTGAGGCCCACCAGGTCTTCCCTGGTGGGCGTGTTCTCTCGCAGCCCCCGATGCGCGCTGATCAGCTGAGCGGAAGGAGGCTGCGGACCACCGGTGGGCCACGTCGACGCCGATCCTGCTCGACCCGCGTCAGCGCCGGTCGGTGGTCGCCGCCGTCGATGAGCCTGGCCTGCCGGTGCACGCAGAAGACCGGGGCCAGACCTTGATGGCGGAACAACGGCTGTAGCCACGCCCAGACCTGCCACAGGGCGCGTTCGCTACCGGCCAGCGCGGCAGCGCTGAGCAGCGTGGCGAGGATGTGGAGGGCGAGCATGGTCACGGCCGCCGGGGACGCGAGGCCGGCGTGGGTGGCCATCGCGACGTGCTCGGCCTGCGGTGGCAGCGGTGCCCCCCACGTGGCCACGCCTGCGTGCAGATGACCGCCGGCCTGCGTGATGCGCATCGAAGTCGCAGCGCCCCCGTGGCCCCCGAGCAGGGACAACGCCTCGTGCAGCAGCAGCTGTAGGACCCCCATCATGACGAGGGTGATGCCTGGCCCCAGCTTTCGGGCGGTGATGAGGACACCGAGGCACCCCACGAGCACCGCCAGAGCCGCCGACAACCACAGCGAGGGCAGCCGTCCACCGGAGACGGTGTGACCCAGTCCCGCCAAGGTGAGTGTGGTGGTGACCACTGCGCCGCTGCGCGCGAGGCGCAGCGCTCCGCTGGTCGGGGATGAGCTCATGAGATCGCCGTCGCCGGCTTCGTGCGGAAGGACTCAGCAAGCGAGCGGTCGGGGTGTCGCATCAGCTGTGACACCCCCGTCAGCACTGCACTTCACCATCTTGGCGGCACGCTCAAGTCTGCTGCCTGAGCTCGTCGGCCATGCCCTCGCCACCGTCCAGCCGAATACTAGCCCGTGTAGTATCCACGGCTAGACCGCGATGCAGTCGGTTCCCTCGGTGGTGAGCGGCCCGCCCAGGAGGACCCCGTGTCGCGCAACCTCAAGCTTTCCGTGTCACTGGCCGCGCTTGTCGTGCTCACGCTGGCGGGTGTCTTCCTGTGGACGGCCGGACGCAGCGTGGCCGAGCCGGTCGCACCGCCGGCCACCGCCGCAGCGGCCAGCGACGCCCAGCAGTGCGTGAGGACAGCTACGTGCTGGGTGAGCCCGGCACCGGTGGCGTTACTCTCGTGGAGTTCCTCGACTTCGAGTGCGAGGGCTGCCGGGCGGCTTACCCGCTGGTGGAGCAGATGCGCCGGGATTACGACGGTCGCGTCACCTTCGTGATGCGGTACTTCCCGCTGGCCGGGCACTTCAACGCTATGAACGCTGTGCTGGCGGTGGAGGCGGCCGCCCAGCAGAGCAGGTTCGAGGACATGTACGCCCGGATGTACGCCACCCAGGCTAGCTGGGGCGATCAGCAGGTCTCCCACGCCGACACCTTCCGCGGCCTCGCCGACGACCTCGGGCTGGACATGGCCGCCTACGACAAGGCCCTCGCCGACCCTGCCAGCAGAGCCCGCGTGGAGAAGGACGTCGCGGACGGTCTAGGGCTGGGCGTGCAGGGGACCCCGACCTTCTTCCTCAACGACCGACAGCTGCAGCCCACCAGTGAGGAGGACCTGCGGGCCTCCATCGACGCCGCTTTGGCCGCGGCGCCCGCCTCGTGAGCGCCACCCAGACCCCGTCGCCGGCCACGTCAGACGCTGAGGGGGCGCTGACGGCGGGTGAACCGGCGAGGGTCCTGCTGGTCACCGGTCTGCTGGGTCTTGCCGCGGCCTTCGCCCTGACCGTAGAGAAGATCGCGCTCCTGCGGGACCCCGCCTACCTGCCCATCTGCAACGTCAACGCCCTCCTGAGCTGCACCTCGGTCATGACCAGTCCGCAGGCTGAGGCCTTCGGCTTCCCCAACCCGCTGCTGGGCCTGGTCGGCTTCTCCGTACTCACCGCCACCGGCGCAGCACTACTCGCCGGGGCGAAGCTGCGAGCCTGGTTCTGGACGGGACTGCAGATCGGCCTCACGGCCGCCTTCGTCTTCATGCACTGGCTCATCATCCAGAGCGTCTTCGACATCGGCGCCCTGTGCCCGTACTGCCTTCTCGTGTGGGCGGCGACCGCGCCGGCGTTCTGGTACACCACCCTGCGCAACCTGCGAGCCCTGGCCCGGTCTCGCTCGCACCCCTCACTCGAGCGTGCAGTACGAGTTCTCAGCGAGGTCCACGCTGTCCCGCTGACCATCTGGTACCTCACCGTCCTGGTCATCATCGCGATCACCTTCTGGGACGAAGCGCTGAGCCTCACCCGCTGACGCTGTCGCTGCCAACCGCCGTTCCGCCTCAGTCAGCTCGAGCCGCGGTCTCCAGGTCCGCGGCATCCGTCCGCCTCCATGTCAAGAACAAGCGCTGGTCTGCCGAGGGCTGATGGGTGAGCTCCTTGTCCCGGCTGTCGGCCGCGCCGGTGCGTCGATTGCTCGCCCCCCTCCTGGTGGTGGGGCTGCTGGCCGCGGCCGTGGTGCTACTGCACCGCACCTTCCGCCGACACTCCTGGGCTGACCTGACCGACAGCCTGCTGGCCCTCGGACCGGGCGTCGTGCTCGCCGCCCTCGCTCTGACCGCGGTCTCCTACCTGGCGATGACCGGCTACGACGCGCTGGCCCTGCGCTACGTCGAGCACCCCCTGCCCTACCGCCGCTACGGCCTGGCCTCGTTCGTGGCCACCGCCTTCGCCAACAACCTGGGCGCCTCCGCACTGGTGGGGGCGGCGGTGCGGGCCCGCGTCTACTCCAGCTGGCAGGTCCCCGCCTCCGTCGTCACCCGCATCATCGGCTTCAACGGCATCACCCTGGCCCTGGGCGCCGCGGTCCTGGCCGGCGGCGGGATGCTGCACGACCCGGCCGCGGTCGGCGCGGCGCTGCACCTGCCTGTCGCCGCGGTACTGGCCCTTGGGGCGCTGCTCGTAGCGTCGGTGCTGGGCTATCTCGCCTGGGCGGTCGCAGGTCGTCCCATCGGCCGGCGCCGCTGGCGCATCGAGCGGCCCTCCCCCCGTGTGGCGGTGGCCCAGGTCGTACTGTCGACGGTCGAGTGGTTGAGCATGGCCGCGGTCCTACACGTCCTGCTGCCCACCGAGGGCAGGCCCGCACTTCTCCCGTTCGCCGTCGCTGTCGCGGTCGCGACCCTCGCCGGGCTGGTGAGCAACGTGCCCGGGGGGCTGGGGGTCTTCGAGACGACGCTGGTGGTGCTCATTGGGTCGACCACCTCCCCTGCGGGACTCGCGGCGGCCCTGGTGGCCTACCGGCTCTGCTACTTCGCGCTGCCGCTGCTGTTGGCGGGCGTGCTCCTCTTCGTCCACGAGGCCCGCCGCGGCGCGACGGCGGTCGGAGTGACCCGCACCGCCGCGGCCGCAGCCCCCGCACCGACGCCAGCACCACCGATCT
This sequence comes from Kineococcus rubinsiae, assembly GCF_011839805.1. GTDB lineage: Bacteria > Actinomycetota > Actinomycetes > Actinomycetales > Kineococcaceae > Kineococcus > Kineococcus rubinsiae. The sequence goes on from NZ_VWPY01000058.1 coordinate 21,512, forward strand.
CCCCGGTGCGCGTGCTCACCCGCTCGGTCCTCACCCCCTCGGTCCTCACCCCCTCGGTGCTCGCGGTGGGCGTGGCCGGGGCCGGCGTGTTCATGGTGGTAGTCGGGGACCTCCCGGGCTCGGGGTCGATGGACCTTTCCGCCGTCACCACCAGCCTCGCCGGGCTGGCCGCCCTGCTCACCGCCCGGGGTCTGCACCGACGACTGCGAGGTGCGTGGACCGCCACCCTGGCGTTCCTGACCGGCACCACGGTGATCGCCACCGCCCACGGGGACCTGGTCCTGGCCGCCGTGACCGCCGTCCTCGCCCTCCTGCTGCTGCCGGCCCGGAAGGCGTTCTACCGGACGGCCCCTCTCGCCCGGCGGCACCACCTGGCTTGGCCGGTCACCGCGACCGTGCTGGTCGGGGTGGCCGTCTGGTGGCACGAAGCCAGCGGACTCGGCGGTGCGCTCGACGTACCCCTGCTGGCGGCGTCGATCTCCGGGGACACCCCGGGCACAGACCGGCTGGCGATGGTCGCGGGCGCCGCGGGGGTCCTCATCGGCGGGCGGCGCGTCTTCTCCGCCGGTACCCCCACTCCGCTGGCCTCCGACGACGACGAAATGGCCCGGGTGACGCAGATCGTCGCCCGGTCAGGACGCTGCGTGTCGCACCTGGCCTTCACCGGCGACAAGCGCTTCCACTTCAGCCCCGACGGCACCGCGTTCCTCATGTACCAGGTCGAGGGGCGCAGCTGGGTGGTGATGGGCGACCCGGTCGGCGACCCGGACGCCTTCCGGGGGCTCGTCCTCAGCTTCCTGGCCGAGATCGACCGCCACGGCGGCCGACCGGCGTTCTACAACGTGCTCACCGACCACGTCGACCTCTACCGCGAATGCGGGCTGAGCCTGGCCAAGCTCGGCGAGGAAGCCGTCGTCCCACTCGCGGACTTCACCCTCGCCGGCAAGGCCAGGATGGGACTGCGCAACTGCCGCAACAAGTCCCAACGCCTCGGGCTGACCGTCGACTTCGTCGCACCGGCGGACGTCGCACCGCTGCTGCCGGACCTGCGCGAGATCTCCGACGCGTGGCTCGCCCACCGCAACGGTAAGGAGAAGCGCTTCTCGCTGGGCGCCTTCGACGAGGATTACGTCTGCCGCTTCCCCCTGGTCGTGATCCGGCAGGAGGGGCGCATCATCGCCTTCGCCACTTTGTGGGTCGGTGGCGACGGCCGCGAGGTGCAGGTCGACCTCATGCGTCGCCTGCCCGACGGGCCGCGCACCGTCATGACCTTTCTGTTCGTTGAATGCATCCTGTGGGCCAAAGAGAACGGCTTCTCGTCGTTCAACCTGGGCATGGCGCCCCTGTCGGGGTTGCGAACCGACGCCGCGGCACCTCCCTGGGACCGCCTCGGACACCTGCTGTGGACCCACGGCGAACGGTTCTACAACTTCAGGGGCCTCCGGACGTTCAAGCAGGGTTTCGACCCCCGGTGGCGGACCTGCTACGTCGCGGCACCTGGCGGGCTGGCCCTCCCGAACGCCATGGTGAACGTGGCCACATTGGTCGGTGGTGGACTCCGCGGGGTGATCCGTGGGTGACCTGGGACAGCGATCGCCCTGTCGCGGGGCACCTTCGGCAGCATCACGTGCCTCATCCGCGCGTTGGCGTCGTCAGACAGCCGCAGAGCGAGCTCCCACCATCGAGGGTTCAGTCGAATGTGTCGGTTGCCGACACCTCTGCAGAGGTAGCAAGACGTGATTGAGACCGAAGGGGTCCACTGACATGGCCCAGGAGATGGAGCGGAAGATGTCGAGTTCAAAGAGCGCTCAGAGCGCCGGGGGTGCAGGGGCATCTGCCGGCGGCGAGTCCACTGAGAAGGGCGGCAAGAAGAAGAAGTTGGTCATTGCCGCGATCGCCGCTCTTGTGCTGCTCGGTGGCGGTGCCGGCGGGGCGTACACCTTCATGAAACCTGCAACCGCGTCAGCGAGTGAGGCCGTTGAGGAGGAGGTGCTTGTCCCTGGCGAGGTGACTGCCCTGGATCCCATCACGATCAACCTGGCTGACGGTCGTTACCTCAAGCTTGGAATCGCGCTGCAGCAGGTCCTCAGTGAGGCGGGTGGCGAGGGTAGTTCAGCGGTGGATGGCTCGAAAGCTCTGGACCTGGCCATCCGAGCGTTCTCCGGTTTGACGATGAGCGACCTCTCCAATGTTGAGAGCCGGCAGAAGTACAAGGATGAGCTTCAATCGCAGATCATCGAAGCTTACGTAGCTGAACCCGAGAAGGAGGGTGAAGAGGGTCTGAAGCAGGTCATGGGCATCTACTTCACTCAGTTCGTCATGCAGTGATATCAATGTCGCGTAGCAATTAGGCACCCACAAGGCCTGGTCCGCGTGGGCGAGGTATTAGTACGGTCCCTGCTGCTGCGAGTGTTGCGCAATGACGCGGCGGATCGCCAGTGACTGCTGGCGATGCGACTGGCGGCGGATGCATCAGGCATCACTGATGCGTGCTGAGCAACGGGAGATTGCGCACACGGTTCCTGCTTACGTCGTCATCCATGACGGTGGAGAGGAGATTTGTCAGCGACTGCCGGTCGCGAACCACGGCCCACTCCGACCGCCGACAGCGCGCGAAAATAAGTTCTTATCGGCGCAGTAAGGTGGTACGTCCTGATGCCATAGCCGGCCTCGGGGCGACCCGGCTGGACTGGTCTTAACGCCCCAGTCGTCGGCGTCCATAGCGGGTGCGTCCTCGGGGTTTGTAGACCGCCAGGATCGTGGCTGTCAGCAGTACCAGAAGAGCAGCACTTGAGTGCAGCACCACGGTGGGGCTGGCCAAAAGCGCTAGATCCTCGGCTGAGAGACGTGCGCGTGAGGTGGCGACTCCGGCGAGTCGGGCGAAGGTGCCCATGTACAGAAGTAGGACGGCCGTGGCCACGATGGTCAGCAGGAGCTTGATAATCACCCAGTAGTGCCGTAGCAGCCCCCATGTCGTTCCCAGCGACTGCACGACGCCGGTGACCAGCGAGGCCAGGCTGAGGGGCACGAGGACCCACCAGCCGAGACTCTGCATGAGCGGGTACGCCACCCGGGCAACCGCGGGGTCGCTGCTGCGCAGGGCAAAGACGGCCACCATCAGCACGCACAGCACCGCCCCCACCCAACCAAGCGAGGCGAGCAGGTGCGCAGTCAGCACAGCCTTACGCAGCGGCGGGGACATCACCGCCACAACGTCATCGCCCGGACGTCCAACTGCTCACCGGTGTGGTCGGTGACGCTTGACGTGACCAGCTCCGTCGGTCCAGCTGCCGAGGTCAGGTGACGACCGGGGCCATGCTCGCCGCCCAGCAGCATCGCCACCACCAGGATGGCGACCACAACCGCCGCAAGCAGGGCCATCACCTTGACCCACCGCGGCATACCTTCCTCCACGCCTCGGGCAGGTACCCTGCCCCGCCCTGCAGCATGGTCTCGGGCGTCGCCATCGCCGGCGTCGGACTCTCCTCGAGGCACCATGCCCTCACTTTTGCAAGACATACTGTTTACGTCAAGACGTTGCGTCTTGATTGTGCCGTTCCTAGACTGCGCGGGTGCCGCGGCTGTGGGAGGAAACGATCGAGGCGCATCGCGACGCGGTGCGTGAAGCCATCCTCGACGCCACTGCCGCCCTGGTGGGCGAGCACGGCGTCGCCGGGGCGAAGATGGCCCGCATCGCCGCTGAGGCGGGCATTGGCCGCGCGACGCTGTACAAGTACTTCGCTGACGTTGAAGCGATCCTGCACGCCTGGCACGCCCGCCAGGTCGAGCGGCACCTGCAGCACCTACAGCAGGTCGCCCACCCCACGCAGGGCGACGCGGGGGCGGGTGAGCCACTGGAGGCCGCTCTGCTCGCCTACGCCGAGATGTCCTTCGAACACCGCGGTGGCGAGCTGACGACCCTGGTGCACTACGGGGAGCACTTCGCCCACGCTCAGCGCCGACTTGTCGCCTTCTTCGAGCACTTGATCGAGGAAGGTGTCCGAGCAGGTCAGCTCCGCAGCGACGTCCCGGCCGAGGAGCTGGCGCAGTTCTGCGCGCACGCCCTCGACGCGGCTCGCGAGGCGTCCTCCCCCGCCGCGGTTCAGCGCCTCGTCGCTACCATCCTCGATAGCCTGCGGCACAACACCTGACCCGCGTGGTCTGCCCCTGCCGCCTTCGAGGATGCTGATGAAGCGCATCCAGTGCCAGGCTTGCTGTCGCTTTCGCCTGCGAACTCACGAAGTGGCCCCTGTCGTACCCGCGGCGGGCAAGGCTGCGAAGGTGCGGCCTCCGTCGGGGGAGGTCATCACGGTGGTGTCGGTGACGACCTGGACGTGCAGGCCATCGGTGCCGTCGGTGTTGGCGCTCAACGCCTGAGGAGTCCCTTCGACGCGGCCACGCTCGTCCCAGGTCAGTCCGGCGTCAGTGCTGATGAGGACCTGACCCTCTGGGGTGACGCCGACAGCGGTGTCTTGCGTGCCGCCTGCCCAGGCCACCAGCAATAGCAGGGGTGCAGCGGGGATCGCCGACCACGTCTGGCCGGCGTCGCTGGAGCGGACCGGGCCGTCTTGACTGGTCGCCAGCAGCACCGCGCCGTCGGGTGAGGAGGTCAGCGCGAACGGTTGCACCGGTGCGCTCAAGCTCGTCCAGGTGGTGCCGTCGCTGCTGGTGCGCAACGTGCCGTCGTAACCGAGGACGGCGCGGGAAGACGCGGCGAGGGCGTGGAAGTCCGAGAGTCCCTGGCGCGAGAGTTGCGTCCAGGTGCGCCCTGCGTCGCGGGACTCGATCAGCCCGACCGGGTCGGGCAGGTTGCTGCCGGCACCAGGATGACCGGAGGCGTAGTAGTGCGCCGGGCCGGCGATGGTGAAGCCCATGAGGTCGTTGACCGGTCCGATGCGCTTCGG
>NZ_VWPY01000059.1 GCF_011839805.1 Kineococcus rubinsiae
AGGCGGACGAGGCCCGTGACGGTGACGTCCTCCGGCTCGCTCACGCGTCGTCGACCGCGAGCGCGGCCAGGACGGTCGCGAGGCGCTCGGCCTCGGCGCGGGTGAGGCGCTCGGGCACGCGGAGCTCGGCGGAACCGCCGTCGGCCAGCGGCACCACGTGGGTGAGGAAGGGGCGCGAACCGGGCGGGGAGGCGCGCGGGTTCGGCTCGCCGGGCTCGGGCTCGGCGGCGGGCGGCAGGCTGACCAGACCGGGCACCGTGCCCGCGGGGGCCTCGAGCACCTCCCGCAGGAACCGGGACACCGCGCGCGGCTTGGACGCGTCGTCCCACCAGGCGCCGCTCAGCAGCAGCTCCTGCTTGGCCCGCGTGAAGGCCACGTAGGCCAGCCGGCGCTCCTCGGCCATCTCGTGCTCGCCGCACGCCTCCCGGAACGCCTCGCGCGCCTCCTTGAGCTCCTTCTGCGTCCCGCAGGCCTCGAAGTCCCAGACCGGCAGGTTGGCCCGGTCCCCGCGCAGCGGGTACGGCAGGACGCCGAGGCTGCCCATGCCGCCCAGCCACCCCGCGGACGTGTCGCCCGAGGCGGGGAACACGCCCTCGACCAGGCCGGGGACTGCGACGACGTCCCACTCCAGGCCCTTGCTGGCGTGGACCGTGAGCAGCTGCACGGCGTCGGTGGAGACGTCGGAGGCGCCCGGTTCGAGGCCGCGCTCGCGCACCTCGGCGGCGTCCAGCCACGACAGGAAGCCGCCGAGGCCGGGGGCTTGCGAGGACATCGCGAAGGACGCGGCCGCGTCGGCCAGGGCGTCGAGGTTGGCCCGCTCGCGCTCCGGGGTGCTGCCGGGGCGGGCGGCGACCTCGACGTCGAGGAGCAGGGCGCGCTCGACCTCCCCGACGAGGTCGGCGAGGCCCAGGTGGCTGCGCGAGCGCAGCCGGCGCAGCAGGCCCGCGAGCCGGCTGAGGCGCCGGTGGCCCTCCTCGGTCAGCCCGCGCCCCTCGACCGTGCGCCACGACGCGGGCGGCAGCTCGTCGAGGGCCTCCACGAGGCTGGAGGCCTCCACCTCGTCGGGCAGCACGACGGTCGCCACGTCGTCGGGGCCGGCGTCCGGCGCCGTCTCGAGGCCGGCGTCGACGGGCCGGCCGAAGCGGCGCCGCTGCAGCTGCCGGGCCCACGCGCCGAGCGCCTCGAGGTCGCGCACCCCGATGCGCCAGCGGGCGCCGGTGAGCAGGCGGGCCAGCTGGTCGCCGCGGCCCGGGTCGTGCAGGACGTGCAGGGTCGCGACGACGTCGACGACCTCCGGGGTCGAGAGCAGGCCGCCGAGCCCGACGACCTCCACCGGCAGGCCCGCGTCGCGCAGGGCCCGCTGGAGCACGACGAACTGGCTGCGCTTGCGGCAGAGCACGGCGGCCGTGCGCCGGGGGGCGGGGCGGCCGTCGTCGCCGGTCAGGCCCGTGTCGGCCCGCCAGACCTCGCCGAGGCGGGCGGCGATCTCGGCCGCCTCCTCCTCCACCGTCGCGGCGAAGGCCGTGCGGACCACACCGGGCCCGGCGCCCGGGCGGGGGCGCAGCGTCACGACGGCCCCGGCGCCCGTCCCCGCGGTCGCGGTGGTCGCCAGGGGCGCGGCCGCGACGTTGGCGGCCGCGAGGACCGCCTCGTCGTTGCGCCAGCTCGTCGCCAGGGGCGCCACGGTGGCGGGGGTGCCGTCGGCGCGGCGGAACTGGGCCGGGAAGCTGCGCAGATTGCCCGCGCTGGCCCCGCGCCAGCCGTAGATCGACTGGTGGGGGTCGCCGACCGCGGTCACGGGGTGGCCGTCGCCGAAGAGGGCCTGGAGCAGCGCGAGCTGCGCGAAGCTCGTGTCCTGGTACTCGTCGAGCAGGACGATCCGGTGCCGGGCGCGCTCGGCCGCCGCCACCGACGGGACCTCGCGGGCCAGCCGGGCCGCGAGGAGCACCTGGTCGCCGAAGTCGAGCTGCTCGGCGTCGCGCTTGCGGCGCACGTACTCCCCCAGCAGGGGCACCACGGAGCGGCGGGCGCGCAGCACCGCGACGACCTTGGCGATGTCGGAGTACGGCTCACCGGGGACGTGCGCGCCGTGCTTGGCGATCCACTTGTCGTCGCGCGGCAGCGACACGACCCGCGCCTCGGTGGCCGCGACGAAGCGGGCGACGTCGTCGGGGTCGACGAGGTGCTCGGCGCACTCCCCCGCCAGCTGCAGCAGCGCGGCGGCCAGCGTGGTCGCGGCCGCCTCGACGTCGGGCAGGTCGCCGCGCCAGGTCTCCACGACGTCCGAGGCGAGCTGCCAGGCGCCCGCGTCGGAGAGCACCGTGGACTGCGGCTCGATGCCCAGCCGCAGCCCGTGGTCGGTCACGAGCGAGGCCGCGTAGGCGTGGTAGGTCGCGACGACGGGCTCGCCGTCCTCGAGGCTGCCGCCGCCCGCACCCCGGGCGCCGGTCGCGCCGACGCCGCGCGAGCGCAGCGCGCGCAGCCGCCGCCGGACGCGCTCGGCGAGCTCGCCCGCGGCCTTGCGCGTGAACGTCAGCCCCAGGACGTCCTCGGGGCGCACGAGGCCGTTGGCGACGAGCCACACGACGCGCGACGACATGGTCTCCGTCTTGCCCGACCCGGCGCCCGCGACGACGAGCAGCGGCTCCACGGGGGCCTCGATGACGGCGACCTGCTCGGGCGTGGGGCGGGGGCGGCCGAGCCGCTCGGCGATCTCGACCGCCCCGAGGAGCGTGCCGGGCCCGGGGGCGGGACGTGCTGCGGTGGTGGCGGTCACGACTGGTCCTCCGCGCAGACGCTGAGCCCGGCGTCCTGCGCCGGGCAGCTGGTGAACACCGGGCAGTAGCCGCAGTGCGGGCCGACGATCGCCTCGAAGCGGTCGGCGGCCATGCCGTCCGCGGCGCGGGCGAGCAGGGTCCGCGCCCACTGCGGGTCGTCGTCCTCGCCGAGGGGGTCCTGCCGCTGCACGGGGGCGGTCATCTGCTTGCCGCCCAGCTGGACGAGGGCCGCCCCGCCCGCCTCGACGGGCGTCTCCCCGGCGCTGGTCTCCCCGGCGCTCGTCTCCCCGGCGGCCGGCGCGACGCGGGCGAAGCCGCCGTGCGACGCGGCGAGCTGGTAGACGCCGAGCTGCGGGTTGCGGGCCAGCTCCGCGGCGGCGGGCTGGGACTTGCCCGTCTTGAGGTCGACGACCACGGGGCGGCCGCGGGCGTCGCTCTCGAGACGGTCGACTCGGCCGCGCACGCGGGCCCGTCCGATCACGACGTCGACGTCCTCCTCGACGGCCAGCAGCGCACGGCCGTCCGCGCGGCTGGTGCGGTAGTACTCGGCGAGCTTCTCGAGCATCCGCTCGGCGCGCCGCCGCTCCGTGTCGGCGACCCAGCCGGCGGTCAGCCCCAGCGTGGGCCACAGCGCGTCGAGCCGGGTGCGCAGCTCGGGCAGGGTCGCGTCCGGCGCCTCGGAGGCGATGCGGTGCACCAGGTTGCCCAGGGTCTGCCCGGTGGAGTCGCCGCTGCGGGCGCCCACGGACTCCAGGAGCCAGCGCAGGCCGCAGCGCTCGAACGACTCCACGCGCGAGGGCGAGACGGGCACCGTCTCCTCCGGCTCGCGCAGCGGGCGCTCGTCGGTCAGGCCGCGCGCGCCGTACCAGTCGTCGGGGTCCGCGCCGGCGACGCCGGCCGCCGCGAGGTCGGCGAGGCGGGTCGCCGCGGCGGCCCGCCGCTCGTCGCTCTCCTGGCCCGCGGGCGCGCACAGCACCTGGCGCAGCCGGGCGACGAGCGCGGGCAGGGAGACGGCGCGCGGCACCTCGGACAGGGCGCGCTCGCCGTCGTCGCCGTCCTGCGGGTCGGCGCCGTCGGGGTCCACCAGGTCGACGAAGGCGCTGGGCCGCTCGTCCTCGGTGCGGACGGCGGTGACGGCGACCTCGCGGCGGGCGCGGGTCAGGGCGACGTGGAACAGGCGCAGCTCGTCCTCCAGGACCGCGCGCCGGGCGCCCGGCCCGTCGGCGTCGCGGCCCTCCAGGGCGTCGACCAGGGCCTGCGCGCCCAGCACGGAGCCGCGCAGGCGCAGGTCCGGCCAGACGCCCTCCTGCACCCCGGCGACCACGACGAGGTCCCACTCGCGGCCCACGGCCCCCTGCGGGGTCGTCAGCGTGACCGCGCCCGCGTCGGGGGCCCGGTCGGCGAGGGTGTCCGACGGCACCTCCGCGGTGAGCAGCTGGTCGAGGAAGCGGGGCGCGCTGCCGGCGCCCGGGAAGCGGTCGACGAAGCGGCCCGCGGCCTCGAACAGCGCGAGGACGGCGTCGAGGTCCCGGTCGGCCCGGGCCCCGTCCACCCCGCCCGCGAGCGCCTGGCGCTGCCAGCGCTCGCCGAGCCCGCTGGCGGCCCACAGGGCCCACAGCACCGTCTCCGCGCTGGCGTCCGCCGCGAGCAGCGCGGCCCGGCCGGCGTCGAGGACCGCCGCGACCCGCTGGGCCGGGCGCAGCGCCGTCGTGTCGGCCGCGTCCTCCCCGGCCAGGTGCCCCGCGTCGGCGGGCTCGGCCGTAGCCGGGTCGGCGAGCACGGCGGCCAGGACGGCGTCGCTGCTGCGGCCCCCGCCGGCGGCCAGCTCGCTGCGGCGCAGCGACTGCCGCAGCCGGCGCAGCGCGACGACGTCCGCCCCGCCCAGCGGCGAGGTCACCAGGTCGCGGGCGGTGGACGGGTCGAGCGTGGCGGGGCGCAGCACGACCTCGAGCGCGGTCAGGAGCGGCCGCACCGCGGGCTCGTCGCGCACCGGGACCTCCGCCAGCGGCACGGTGAGGGGCACGCCGGCGGCCACGAGGCCGCGGCGCAGCGCCGCGGTGTGCCCGGCGGAGCGCACGACGACCGCCATCCGCGACCAGGCGACGCCCTCCAGGAGGTTCCGCCGGCGCAGCCGCTGGGCGATCCACGCGGCCTCCTGGGTGGCCGAGGCCAGCACGGCCACCTCGACCCGCCCGGGGCCTGCGGTCACCGGCCCAGGCTCGCGCGGGACCACGGCGGCGCGCTGCGGCGCCCCGCCGAGGGCCCCGATGCGCTCCGCGACGCGACCGGACGCCGCGCGCAGGGCAGGTGCCTGCCGCCACGCGGTGCCGAGCACCAGCGTGGGCGCGGGGCCGCCGTCCGGGGCGCGGAAGCGGTCGGGCAGCTCGGCGGCGATGCGGGCGTCGGCGCCGCGGAAGCCCTGGGTCACGGCGTCCGGGTCGCTGACCACGAGCAGGTCGCGGCCGCCGCCCGCGACGGCCTCCAGCAGGCGCAGGCCCGCCTCGGAGAGGTCCTGCGCGTCGTCGACGGCGACCAGCGACCAGCGGTCGCGCTCGGCCGCCAGCAGCTCCGGGTCCGCGCGCAGCTGCGCCACAGCCTCGTCGACGACGCCGGCCGGGTCGTAGGCGTCGGCCCGGCCGAGGGCGTTCACGGACAGGTACTCCGTCAGCAGGCTCGCCGCGGCCTGCCACTCCGGGCGGCCGTGGCGGCGGCCCAGCTCGGCCAGCGCCTCGGGCTGCAGCCCCCGCTCGACGGCGCGCATCAGCAGGTCGCGCAGCTCGTTGCGGAAGCTGCGCAGCCCCCACGAGGCGCGCGGCACGTCCGCCGGCCACTGCGGCGCCCGCAGCGCCCCCGAGGGCGTCCAGCCGCCGTCGTCGTCGGCGTCGAACAGCGTCGCGGCGACCTCCTCGGCGCTCGCACCGGCCGTGACGTCGAGGTGGCCCGCCAGGAGGTCGGCGAGGATCGAGTCCTGCTCGGCGCCCGAGATCAGCCGCGGCGGGGGCAGGTCGTCGCGGGCGTGCACCAGGCGCAGCAGCCCGAACGCGTACGACTGCGGCGTGCGGGCCGCGGGCTGACCCACGGTGCGGCGCAGGCGGTCCGACAGCTCGTCGCGCAGGGCCCCGGCCGCGCGCCGCGACGGTGCGAGGACCAGCACGCGGTCCGGAGGCGTCCCGTCCCGCTCGACGCGGGCCGCGACCAGCTCGCGCAGGACGCTGGTGCGCCCGGTGCCGGGGGCGCCGAGCACGACGAGGGGGCCGCTGCCGGGGCGGGTGTCCAGGACGGCGCGCTGCGCGGCGTCCGGCGCCAGCGCGCGCACGGGTCGCTGCGGGGCCCGCCGCAGCTGCGGCACGTCCCGGCGCGAGGGGCCGGAGGCGGAGCGCGCCGGGTCCCGGTGAGCGGGATCGCGGTGAGCAGGATCGCGGTGAGCAGGATCGCGGTGAGCGGCGTCCCGGTGGGCGCGGTGGGCTCCGGCGCGGGGCGACCCGCCTGCTCCCGCGGTCTCGTCCACGTCGTCCCTCAGCACGTCGGCCATGCCACCACACCCCTCCGACACGACCCCGGGGACCGCCCGCGCCCCTGCTCGATGCCCGGGCCGCTGCCCCGTCGGCTCACGGCGCGGGGACGCGCCCGGGCGCCGCCAGGCCCAGCTCGGTGACCAGCTCCGTGACCGCCCGGGACCGGTTCAGCGAGTACAGGTGCAGCACCGGCACGCCCTCGTCGAGCAGCCGCCGGCCGCCCTCCAGCGCCATCCGCAGACCCTCCGCGCGGAAGGCGTCGCGGTCCTCGCCCAGCGGGTCGAGGCGGTCCGCGACCCACGCCGGGACGGGCGCGCCGGTGAGGCGGGCCGCGACGTCGAGGACCTTCCGGCTCGTCAGGGGCAGCAGCCCGGGCAGCAGGGGCACCGGGTCCAGGCCGTCCGCGGCGAGCGCGGCCGCGAGCCGGTCGCGCAGCCGCAGGAAGTCCTCGACGTCGAGGCTCAGCTGCGCCACCGCCAGGTCGGCGCCGGCCCGCAGCTTGCCGAGCAGGTGCCGCGTGTCGGCGTCGAGGTCGCGAGAGGCGGGGTGCCCCAGCGGGAACGCCGCCACGGCCACCGACCGGGCGCCGTGCTCGCGCGCCAGCCGCACCAGCTCGTCGGCGTGCTCCAGGCCGTCGGGGTGCGCGACCCACGGCGCCGACGGGTCGCCGTCCGGGTCACCGCGCAGCGCGAGGACGTCGCGCACCCCGGCGTCGGCGAGGTCGTCGAGGACCCGGCGCAGGTCCGCGACGGGCTGGCCGACCGCCGTGACGTGGGCCAGCGGGCGCACCGAGCTCTCGCGGGCCAGGCGCCCCGCGAGCTCCACCGTGCCGTCCCGGCTGCCCCCGCCGGCCCCGTAGGTCACGGAGGCGAAGACGGGGCCGAGCCGCTCCAGGCGGCGCACCGCCTGCCACTGCCGGCGCGCGCCGTCGGCGTCGTGAGCCGGGGAGAACTCGACGGAGAAGCGGCCGCGGGCGGCGAGCAGGTCCGCCGGCAGCGTGCTCATGCGGGCCCCTGCCCGGGCCCGGAGGCGCCGAGGGCCTCCTCGAGGCCGGCGCCGTCCCACCGCGCGCGGTGCAGGTCGACGCGCACCTGCTCCGGGTCGGGGTCGTCGCGGCGCAGGGGGACGTCCTCGGCCCGCCAGTGGGCGACAGCCCGGTCGGCGAGCCCAGGGGCGGCGCTGCCGTCGGCCCGCAGCACGCGCCACCAGCAGACGTCGGACCCGAAGCGGCGCAGCACGTTGCCGACGAAGCGGGGGCCGCGGTCCCCGACGATCTCCCCGACGTCGCCGTAGGTCAGCACGCGCCCCGGCGGGATGGCGTCGACGACCTCGAGCACCTCCTCGGCGCGCGCCGGCAGTCCGGGCGGGCCGGCGGGGGCGGCGGGGCGGGCGGGCACCCGCCGAGCCTGCCAGCCCCGCGGCCGGGCGCCACGCGGGGCGACGGCTCGCGTGTCGGAGGGGGCGGGCACAGTCCCGCCATGCCGCCGCCCGAGGAACCTCCTGCCGCCGCTCCCGCCGGTCGTCCCCCACGCCTGCGCTGGTCCGAGGTCGAGGAGCAGGACCCGGCGCTGGCCGCGGCCGTCCTCGCGCGCTTCACCGCCGCGCGCCACCACGTGCTCGCGACGCTCACGCGCGACGGGTCGCCCCGGGTGTCCGGGACCGAGGTGGACGTCTGGCGAGGGGACCTGGTCGTCGGGTCGATGCAGCACGCGCGCAAGGCCGTCGACCTGCAGCGGGACCCGCGCTTCGCGCTGCACGCCCACCCGGGCGACGGGTCCATGGCCGGCGGCGACGCGAAGCTGGCCGGCACCGCGCGCGAGGTCGTCGACGCGGGCGAGCTCGCGGCCTACGTCGCCGAGCGGCAGCCGCCCGAGCCGTTCCAGCTCTTCCGCCTCGAGCTCACGAGCGTGGTCCTCACCGACCTCGCGGGCGACGGGATCCGCGTGCGGACCCTGCGACCGGGCGCGGGCACGACGGAGGTCGTGCGGGGCAGCGCCGCACCCGGGTGACGCCCGCCGGCGGCCCGACTCGCGTCAGGGGTTGGGCCACGGGTTGGGCAGGGCGCCGTCGAGGCCCTTGGTCTGCTGCATCATCACGGGCGCACGGCGGCCGACGCCGGGGTTCGGCTCGTGGCCGTGACCCAGCAGGTGCCCCACCTCGTGGCTCACGACGTACTGCCGGTAGCCGGTGCGGTCGCTGCCGTAGTCCGGGATCGCGTTGACCCAGCGGTAGGTGGTCAGGACGGCCTTGTCGCCCGTGCGGCACGACAGCGTCCCCATCGTGCGCAGCGGCCGGCACAGCGCGGCCGAGGTGTCGGGGGTGGCCAGGACGAGGCGGAGCTCGGCGTCGCCGTCGGTGCGCGCGAAGCTCGTCGTCCCGCCCGCCCCCCAGCCCCGCGGGTCGTTGAGGGTCGCCAGCGCGAAGGCCGCGAACGCCTGCCCGTCGACGAGCCCGCCCTCCAGGAGGTCCCGCTCCACCTCCACGCGCAGGGTCCGCACGCGCGCCGACGGCGGGGCCGGGGCGCTGCCGGGGACCACGACGAGGTCGCCGCCGCCCGTGGTGGGGACCTCGGCGGAGAGCACGCCCGCGTCGACGTCGGCCTGCGTCAGCCCCGGCGGGAGGGCGGGCGGCGCGGGGGTCGTCGGCACCGGCGCGGCGGGTGGGGCGGCGGTCGTCGAGCTCGCGGACGACGACGACGCAGGCGACGGGGAGCCGGCCGGCGCGGGGGCGGCGTCGTCGCTGCAGCCCGCGACCCCGGCGAGCGCCGCCGCCCCGAGGAGCAGCAGGGCCCGGCGGGGCGGGTGCGCGGGCGCGAGGGGGTTCGGCACGGCCCGAGCATGCCAGCCGCCCCGGCGGGCCCGGGCTGGACGGAGCGGCGGTCCGGTGGGCGCGGGCGGGGTGGCGGGTGGGGCGGCCGTCGTCCGCTCGCGGCGAACGCCTCGCGCACCCCCGCGGTCCTCCGACTAGCCTCCGAGGAGGAACCGCACCGCCGGACCCGGCGGGCGCGGTCGCTCGAGGACCCGGGAGGGACAGCGGTGGAGGTTCGGATCGGCGTGCAGAACGTGGCGCGCGAGCTCGTGTTCGAGTCGGCGCAGGACACCGACGACATCACGGCGGCAGTCGCCGAGGCTCTGACGAAGGGCGGCACCCTGCAGCTGAAGGACGAGAAGGGCCGCCTGCTCGTCGTCCCGGTGGCCTCGCTGGGCTACGTCGACATCGGCGCGTCCGAGGTCCGCAAGGTGGGCTTCGGCCTGTCCTGAGGACGCCGCGCCGCCCCGGTCCGGGACCTGCTCCCGGCCGCGGGCGGCGCCGCACGCGCACGACCCCGCGCCACCGCCGCCCCCGGGCCGCGGTGGCGCTCGTGCGCCGGGGCCCGTCCGTGCACCGCGCGTACCCGGTTGCTCGCGTCGCGGTTACCATGGGGACGTTCATGGTTGCCCGGTCGCCCGTCACGATCGGCTGCCGATCGCCGCCTCGCGGCTCTGACACCGCACGACAAGCCCCGTGAAGGATCCCCGCAGGAAGGTCTGCGGCGGCCCCGGCGCGGTCCGGTGCGAGCCGCCGCCCCTCCCGGGAGACGCATGACCGACACGCAGAACACCACCGCGCCCGACGCCGAGATCACCGCGGCGCTCGACGCCGCGGGCATCCCCACCATCAGCGACGCGGACGCCGTCGCGGCCGCCGCGGCGGCCGAGGAGGCCCCCGCGAAGCCGCCGGCCCCGACCTTCGGCGACTTCGGGGTCGACCCCCGCATCGTCGAGGCCCTGACCGGCGCGGGCATCACCACGCCGTTCCCCATCCAGGCCATGACGCTGCCCGTCGCCCTCAGCGGCCACGACATCATCGGCCAGGCCAAGACCGGCACGGGCAAGACGCTGGGCTTCGGCGTCCCGCTGCTGCAGCGCGCCGCCGTCCTCGGCGACGACGACTACGCCGCGCTGCCCCACCCGGGCAAGCCGCAGGCGCTGGTCATCGTCCCGACGCGCGAGCTGGCCGTGCAGGTCGCGGGCGACCTGAGCACCGCCAGCCGGGTCCGCAAGACCCGCATCCTCACCGTGTACGGCGGCCGCGCCTACGAGCCGCAGATCGAGGCGCTCGTCAAGGGCGTCGACGTCGTGGTGGGCACCCCCGGCCGCCTCCTGGACCTGGCGCAGCAGAAGCACCTCGACCTCTCGCAGGTGAAGTGCGTCGTGCTCGACGAGGCCGACGAGATGCTCGACCTGGGCTTCCTGCCCGACGTCGAGCGGCTGCTGGCCCAGACGCACCCGGCCCGCCAGACGATGCTGTTCTCGGCGACCATGCCGGGCGCCGTCGTGGCGCTGGCGCGCTCGTACATGCGCCAGCCGACGCACATCCGGGCGATCGACCAGGACGACGACGGCGCGACCGTCAAGGCCGTCACGCAGTACGCCTACCGCGCGCACGCCATGGACAAGGTCGAGGTCCTGGCCCGCATGCTGCAGGCTGAGGGCCGCGGGCTGACGATCATCTTCAGCCGCACCAAGCGCACGGCCGCCTCGGTGGCCGAGCAGCTCGCCGAGCGCGGCTTCGCCTCCGCCTCGATCCACGGCGACCTGGGCCAGGGCGCGCGCGAGCAGGCCCTGCGCGCGTTCCGCTCCGGCAAGGTCGACGTGCTCGTCGCCACCGACGTCGCCGCGCGCGGCATCGACGTGGAGGACGTCACGCACGTCATCAACTACCAGTGCCCCGAGGACGAGAAGACCTACCTGCACCGCATCGGCCGCACGGCCCGCGCGGGCAACACGGGCATCGCGGTGACCTTCGTCGACTGGGACGACCTGCCCCGCTGGTCGCTCATCGACAAGGCCCTCGGCCTCGGCTTCGGCGAGCCGCCGGAGACGTACTCGACCTCGCCGCACCTGTTCTCCGATCTGAACATCCCCGCGGGGACCACGGGCCGGCTCCCCCGCGGCCAGCGCACGCGCGCGGGTCTGGAGGCCGAGGAGATCGAGGACATCGGCGAGGTGGGCGCGGCCCGCAGCCGTCGCCCGGGGCGCTCCGGCGCCGCCGAGGAGAAGGCGCCGGCGACGGAGAGCCGGGGCCCGCGCCGCCAGCGCGAGCGCCGCCGCACCGTGAACGGCGAGGACAGCGGCGCCACCGCAGGCGGCGCTGTGGCCACGACGACCGAGGTCGCCCCCGCGGCTGAGGTTCCGGGGACGCAGGCTTCGACGACGCAGGCGCCCGCGACGCAGGCACCGACCGCGGCAGCCCCCGACGCGGACGCCGCCGACGGCGACGGGTCGGCGGACCGGCCGCGCCGCCGGCGTCGTCGCACCCGTGGCCGCTCCGGCGGCGCGGGCACCGAGGAGACGTCGGCGCCCACCGCCGACTGACTCACGACGACGCCGCTCCCCCGGCGTCGTGGACCGGGGACGGGGACGGTCGCCTGCGGGCGGCCGTCCCCGTCGTCGTCCCCGCCCCCGTCCGCCAGGGGCCCCCGCGGGGAGGTCCACCGCAACGGGCCGGGAGGCGATCACGGCCTGATCACCGCAGGCTGGGCGGGTGGAGACCACCCGCACCCCGGCCCTCGCGCGCGCCGTGTCGCCCGGCCTGCACGCCGGGGCGACGCTGGGGGTGGCCCTGCTGGCGGCCGCGGTGCTCGAGGAGGCCCACCCGCTGACCGCCCGCGCCCTGGCCGACGACCCCCGCCACCCGTGGCAGCGCGTGCTGGACCTGTCGGCCCTGCTGCGGGCCGGGGACGACCCCTACCGGGCGCTGGTGCTGGCCTCGCGCGAGCGGGCGTCCTCGCTCACGGGGGACCCGGACACCGACGAGCAGGTCCTCGCGGTCCGGCACGCGCTGCGGGTCCACCTGGTGCTGCGCACCGCGACGCTGGCCGGGCACGAGGTGCCGGGCCCGGACGCCGAGCGCTACGTGCGCGAGCAGGTGGGCACGGCGGTGCTGTGCGGGTCCGAGCCCGAGCGGGTGGCAGGCAGCGTCGCGGAGGTCGACGTCGTCGTGGGGGGCCTGCGCGAGGACCTGCGCCGCGTCGGGGGGCTCGGGCGGCTGCCCTCGCGCCAGCTCAGCGGGCCCGGTGAGGCCCGGGTCGCGGGCTGGCGCGACGCGTCGGCGCTGGCGCCCGCCGTGCTGCCGGACTGGGCGCCCCACGCGGACGTCGTCCTCGGCCGGGCCGCGCTCACGCGGCGGCTGCGGCGGCTGGACGCGGCTGCGGCCGCCGTCAGCCCTGACCGGCGATGAAGGCGCGGACCGCGTCGGCCACGAGCTGCACGGCGATCGCCGACAGCAGCAGACCGGCGATGCGGGTCACGAGCAGGACGCCGCTCTCCCCCAGCACCCGGTGCACGAGGCCCGCGAAGCGCATGGACAGGTACAGGGTGACGTGCACGAGCACGATGCCGGCGGCCACGGCGAGGTCGTCGGCGAGGCCCCGGGCCTGCTGGGCGTAGACCATCGTCGCGACGATGGCGCCCGGCCCGGCGAGCAGCGGGGTGCCCAGCGGCACGAGCGCGACGTTGACGCCGACCGTGCTGGTCGGCTCGTCGCTCTTGCCGGTCAGCAGCTCCAACGCGACGAGGAGCAGCAGCAGCCCGCCCGCGGTCTGCAGGGCAGGCAGGCTGATGTGCAGGTAGTCGAGGATCCGCTGCCCGAACAGGGCGAAGGCGACGATCACGCCGAAGGCCACGAGCACGGCCTGCCGGGCCGCGCGCGAGCGCTCGCCGGCGGAGAACGTGGACGTCAGCCCCAGGAAGATCGGCACGGTCCCGAGCGGGTCCATGATGACGAAGAGGGTGACGAAGGTCTGCCCCAGCAGCTCCCAGTTCACGCGCCGGGCACGTGCCGTCCGCCGGCCCGGCTCTGCGGCTCGGCCGGCGGCCGCGCCGCGGCGAGGACGGCCTCGAGCACGTCGGGGGCCGTGAGGTGCTCGCCGATGAGGTTCTTCTTGCCCGCCCCGTGGTAGTCGCTGGAGCCGGTCACGAGGAGGTCGAGACCGCGCGCGACGTCGCGCAGGTGGGCGCGCTCGTCGGCGGAGTGGTCGCGGTGGTCGACCTCGAGGCCCAGGAGGCCGGCCTCGACCATCTCGTCGATGTCGGTGTCGGCGATGCAGCTGCCGCGCTTGGACGCCGCGGGGTGCGCGAGCACGGGGACGCCGCCGGCCTCGCGCACGAGGCGCACGGCCTCGACCGGGTCGGGCGCGGAGTGGGGGACGAAGTAGCGGCTGCGCCCGGACAGCAGCGTCGCGAAGGCCTCGTCGCGGTCGGGCACGAGGCCCTTGGCCACGAGGGCGTCCGCGATGTGGGGGCGGCCCACGGTCGCGTCGCCGTGCACCTGCGCGAGCACGTCCTCCCACGTCAGGCCCGTGTCGGCGCCGAGGCGCTCGACCATGCTGCGGGCCCGGGTCAGGCGGGACGTGCGGGAACCCTCGAGCAGGGCCGCGAGCGCGGGGTGCGCCGGGTCGTGGAGGTAGGACAGCAGGTGCACCGAGATGCCGCGCTGGAGGCAGCTGACCTCGACGCCGGGGAGGACACGGACTCCGAGACGTTCTCCGGCGGCGATCGCCTCGGCCCAGCCGGCGGAGGTGTCGTGGTCGGTGAGGGCCACGACGTCCAGGCCCGCGGCTGCTGCGGAGGCGACGACCTCCGCGGGCTCTTGCGTGCCGTCGGAGGCGTTGGAGTGCGTGTGCAGGTCGATGCGCACCAGGAGAGCTTACGGCCGCGCGGGACGGCCCCGTGCACGCGCCGTCACCGGCGGCGGGCGACGCCCTCGGGAGGCGTTGCGGGGCAGCGCCTCACGGCCACTGCACGCGGGGCGAAAGGGCGCCGCACGGCACGTCGAGGGTGTGGGCCGGGTCGCGCAGGTCGACGAGGGAGAGGTCGTCCAGCAGGGTCGCGCCGGCGGCAGCGGGCCAGAGCAGCGCCCACAGCCACACCCCGCCGGCCTCCCCGACGAGCACGGCACGGTCCCCCTCGGACTCCACGCCCCACAGCGGCGTGCTGGCGCCGGCGGCGTGCGGACGGGCGGCCGGCGCCCCCGTGACGAGGCCGTCCCCGGGGTCGACGTCGTCGCGGCCCGCCAGGTGGGCGCCGAGGCCCGTGCCGGGGCGTTCGGACACGAGCAGCAGGTCGGCCACCGGGGAGCCGCCGGGCGAGCCGTGGTGGGGGCCGCTGGCGGCCACGACGACGGCCTGCGCGGCGTGCTTCTCGTCGCGCACGCAGCGCGTCCCGGTGAGCAGCCAGCCGTCGGGCAGGGGCCACGGCAGCCACACGGGGACGTCGGAGTGCGCCGCGACCCACTCCAGGTGCCGGCTGTCGGCCGGCTGCGCCGGTTGCAGCGGGACGACCTCTCCGTGCACCGCGCAGGTGGAGCCGTTGTGCCAGATGCTGGGTGCCCGCACCGCCGCGTCGCAGCGGGGGCACCTCGCCGTACCGCCCATGGTCCACAGTCCTACGGGCGGCCCCCGGCGTCAACCGTCCGGTCACGGTCAGTGACGGCCGAATCGGGACGGCACGATCGGGACGGGAAGGTCGGGCGCGGCGGGGGGCGGCGCCGGGCGGGACCTGCCGCGACCGGCGGGATCGGCGATGATGGACCGGTGAGCTCCCAGACGACGCAGCACGAGGCCGCGCCCACCCTCGGCGCGACCGCCGACCCCGCGCTCGAGCAGGCGGTCGACGCCCCCGGCGGGGTGCCCGCGGAGAGCACGCCGGCGACGGAGGACGCGCAGGCGGCGGAGGACGCGAAGTCGCACCGCAGCGTGCCGCGCTCCGCGGCCTTCCGGGCCTTCATCGCCGCGGGCTGGGGCCCGCGCCCCGCCGAGCCCGACGCCCTCGACGCGGCCGCCCCGTTCGCCGCCCGCCGCCGGGAGGTGCTCTCGTCGCTGTTCCCGCACGAGGTGCTGGTCGTGCCCGCGGGGACGATGGTGCGCCGCTCCAACGACACCGACTACCGCTTCCGCCCGCACTCGGCGTTCGCCCACCTCACGGGCCTCGGCACCGACCGCGAGGCCGACGCCGTGCTCGTCCTGCACCCGCGCGGCGACGCCCACGAAGCGGTCCTCTACCTGCGGCCGCAGGGCGCGCGCGACACCGAGGAGTTCTTCGCCGACGCGCGCTACGGCGAGCTGTGGGTCGGGCCCCGCCCGTCGCTGACCTCGATCGCCGCCACGACCGGACTGGCCGTCCACGACGTCGCCGGCCTGGCGCAGGAGCTCGCGGCGTCCGCGGGCGCGGAGACCACGACCGGCCTGCGCCTGCTGCGCGACGCGGACCCGGCCGTCGAGGCGGTCGCCGGCACCGTCCGGCCCGCGACCGGAGCGGACGAGGCGGCCACGGCCGACGAGGAGTTCGCCACCGCCCTGTCCGAGCTGCGCCTGGTCAAGGACGAGTGGGAGGTGCAGCAGCTGCGCGACGCGGTCGCCGCGAGCACCCGGGGCTTCGAGGAGGTCGTGCGCGCCCTGCCGCGCGCCGTCGGGCACCCCCGCGGGGAGCGCGTCGTGGAGGCGGCCTTCGACGCCACGGCCCGCGTCGAGGGCAACGGCGTCGGCTACGAGACGATCTCCGCCGCGGGCGACCACGCCTGCACGCTGCACTGGATCCGCAACGACGGCACCGTGCGCGCCGGGGACCTGCTGCTCGTGGACGCCGGCGTCGAGGTCGACTCGCTCTACACGGCCGACGTGACGCGCACCCTGCCGGTCGACGGCCGGTTCACGCCCGCGCAGCGCCGCGTCTACCAGGCCGTGCTCGACGCCGCCGACGCCGCCTTCGCCGTCGCGAAGCCGGGCGTGAAGTTCCGCGACGTGCACGAGGCCGCGATGCGCGTGGTCGCCGACCGCCTGTCGGCGTGGGGGATGCTGCCCGTCGACGCGGCGACGTCCCTGGACGTCGAGGGTCAGTACCACCGCCGCTGGATGGCCCACGGCACGAGCCACCACCTGGGCCTGGACGTGCACGACTGCGCGCAGGCCCGCCGCGAGATGTACCTCGACGCGGAGCTGCGGCCGGGCATGGTGTTCACCATCGAGCCGGGCATCTACGTCAAGACTGAGGACGAGCTGGCCCCGGAGGACCTGCGGGGCATCGGGATCCGCATCGAGGACGACGTCCTGGTGACCGAGGACGGCGTGGAGAACCTCACCGCCGCCCTGCCCCGCGACCCCGACGCCCTCGAGGCGTGGATGGCGTCGCTGCGCGGCTGACGCGCCGCACGAGAAGACGACGAGAGGCCCCCGACCGCTGCGGTCGGGGGCCTCTCTGCGTGCGCGGGGATCAGCGGTCGCGCTGGTCCCCGGAGCCCTGCTCCTCGCGCGCGCGCTGCTCGGCGGCGCGGCGCTGCTGGCGCTGCTCCTCGATCTTCTGCGCGTACGTGGGCCCGGACAGGTCCATCTCGACGGGGGCCGGCTCGGCGCCCGCGGGCGGCGGCGGGGCGGTCGCGGGGCCGGTGCCGGCCTGCGGCGGCGGACCGTAGGAACCCTGGGGGCCCCCGGCGGCGTGCGAACCCGACGAGCCGGAGCCGGTCGAGCCGGAGCCCGACGGGCTGCCCCACGGCGCACCCCACTGGCTGCTCTCAGCGGGCGGCGCGGGGGTGCCCTGCGCGGGCCCCTGCCCTGCGGCCGGGCCGTCCTGCGGCTGCCCGTACGGCGTGGGGTGCTGCGGCTGCTGCCACGCGCCCTGCGGGCGGCCCAGGCCGTTGGGGAGCTTGGAGAGCACCTGGCGCGCCTGGCCGGCCATCTGGGGCAGGCAGAGCACCGTGTACTCCCCCGCCACGATCTGGCTCGCCGAGGTGAAGTCCCGGCGGCCACCCGTGAGGGCGTAGGAGATGACGCCGAAGAGCATGCCGAACCCGGCGCCGACGAGCAGGCCGGTCAGCAGCCCCGGCGTCCCGCCGTTGCCGAAGACCGAGATCATCAGCCCGATGAGGAGGCCGAACCAGGCGCCGGACGCCGCCCCCGCACCGGCCGCGCGGCCGTAGGTGAGGCGGCCCGTGACGCGCTCGACCATCTGCAGCCCGGTGCCGACGATGGTGACGTTCTGCACGGGGAACTGCTCGTCGGAGAGGAAGTCGACGGCGCGCTGGGCCTCGGCGTAGGTGGCGTAGTTGCCGATGGCCTCCCCCTGGGGAGGCGTGGGGACCCGCTGCTGCGGACCGCTGAAGGGCCCGAGGTTCGACATGTGACGTCCTCACCGGTTCTCGACGACCCGGCGGCGGCCGCCGGGGTGCACCCTGCGGGTGCCTCACCCGGGCAACGTCCCGCACGCGCGGGACGTGCCCGGGACGCGCTCAGGCGGAGCGGCGCTTGGCCCCGGCGCGCTCGGTCGCCTGGACCTCGGTGACGGCGCCCTCGGTGCTCAGGTGCCCGCCGGTGCTCTCCAGGTGCGCCCGCACGAACCAGTGGAACTGCTCGAGCGCCGCGGACTGCCCGATGAGCATGTCCTGCGTGATCGGGTCCAGCTCCTCCGTCGCGGCGATCGCCGAGCGGTGGTCGGTGATGACGCCCGTGTAGACGAGGTCCAGCGCCCCGAGGTGCTCGATCGCGCCGGCGCGGCCGATCGAGTAGTCCGACCAGTCGCGGTCCGCGACGATCGCGCCGGGCGTGCCGACGGGCGAGGCGCCCAGGGTGGCGATGCGCTCGGCCACCGTGTCGGCCATCTCCCGCACCGCGTCGACCTGCGGGTCCAGCATCTCGTGCACCGAGATGAAGTTCGGCCCGACGACGTTCCAGTGCACGTGCTTGAGGGTCAGGTGCAGGTCCGTGAGCGCGGTCAGGCGGTTCTGCAGCAGGGCCGCGACCTCGGCGCCCTGCGAGGGGGTCATGCCGGGGACGGTGAAGTAGGGGTTCCCGGCTGCCTTCGTCTTCTTGCTCTCCTTGGCCATGCACGACACGGTAGGAGGGCCGCGGGCGGTCCGCGCGTCGAGATCACGCGCCCGCGCGACGGTGCGTCGGCGGGCCCCCGCCGGGGGCCTAGCCTGAGGAGCATGACCGGTCCTGCCTCCCGCGTGTTCGCCGCCCGGCTGGCGGGCACCGCGGTGTTCGACCCGCAGGGCGACCAGGTGGGACGCGTGCGCGACGTCGTCGCCGTCCTGCGCAGCCGCGGGCCCAAGCGCGTGATCGGCCTCGTGGTCGAGGTCCCCGGCCGCCGCCGCGTCTTCGTACCCATGACCCGGGTGACGGCCATCGACGTCGGCCAGGTGCTGACGACGGGCCTGGTCAACATGCGCCGCTTCGAGCAGCGCAGCACCGAGACGCTGCTGCTGGCGGAGCTGCTGGACCGCTCGGTGACGCTGGCCGACGGCAGCGGCCCCGCGACCATCGAGGACCTGGGCCTGGAGACCGTCCGCGCGCGCGACTGGCAGCTCACGAAGGTCTTCGTGCGCCGCGGGCACGTCCCCCGGGGGCTGTCCGGGCGGCTGCGCCGGCGCGGGGAGACCCTGACCGTCGACGTCGACGCGGTCGTGGGCCTCACCTCCACCGACGCCGACCAGGGCGCCACGAACCTGCTCGCCGCCTTCGAGGAGCTCAAGCCCACCGACCTCGCGGAGGTCATCCACGAGCTCACCGCCAAGCGCCGCGGGGAGGTCGCGGCCGCGCTGGACGACGAGCGGCTCGCCGACGTCCTGGAGGAGCTGCCCGAGGACGACCAGGTCGAGATCCTCTCCGCGCTCGCGGGCGACCGGGCCGCGCACGTCCTGGAGGCCATGCAGCCCGACGACGCGGCCGACCTGCTCTCCGAGCTGCCGCCCGAGCAGGCCGAGCGCCTGCTGCTGCTCATGGAGCCCGACGACGCCGACCCCGTGCGCCGCCTGCTCGCCTACGACGAGCACACCGCGGGCGGCCTCATGACGTCCGACCCGGTGATCCTCGCCCCCGACGACACGATCGCCGAGGCCCTGGCCCACGTGCGCCGCGTCGAGCTGACCGCGCCGCTCGCGGCCGCCGTGTTCGTCTGCCGCCCGCCGCTGGAGACGCCGACGGGCAAGTACCTGGGCACCGCGCACCTGCAGCGGCTGCTGCGCGAGCCGCCCAACACGCCCATCGGGCAGGTCATCGACAAGGACGTGGAGACGCTCGACCCGAAGGCGTCGCTGCAGCACGTGACCCGGCAGCTCGCGGCCTACAACCTCGTCTCGCTGCCCGTCGTGGACGAGGACGGGCACCTGCTCGGCGCGGTCACGGCCGACGACGTCCTCGACCACCTGCTGCCGGACGACTGGCGCGAGCAGGAGCACGAGGAGTTCGAGGTGGACCGTGGCTGAGAGCAACCGGCGCCGCGTCAAGCGCGAGCGCCAGGAGCGCGTGGGGCTCGACACCCCGCGCGAGGCGGGGCGCCAGCTCCGGCTGCGCCGCCGCGAGGTCGACCCCGACGCCTTCGGCCGCGCCTCGGAGGGCATCGCCCGCTTCATGGGCACGGGGCGGTTCCTCGTCTACATGACGGCGTTCGTCGTCGTCTGGGTCGTGTGGAACGTGGCGGCGCCCGAGAGCAAGCGCTTCGACCCCTACTCGTTCACGTTCCTCACGCTGGTGCTGTCGCTGCAGGCCTCCTACGCGGCGCCGCTGATCCTGCTGGCGCAGAACCGCCAGGACGACCGCGACCGCGTGCTGAACGAGCAGGACCGCTCCCGCGACGAGCGGGGCCTGGCCGACACCGAGTACCTGACCCGGGAGGTCGCGGCCCTGCGGATCGCGCTGCGCGAGGTCGCCACCCGCGACTTCGTCCGCTCCGAGCTGCGCAGCATCCTCGAGGAGCTGCGCGACGAGGACCCGGCGGAGGGCGAGAAGCCCAAGCGCAAGCAGGGCAAGAAGCGCAAGCGGCAGGCCGACGCGGTGCCCGACGAGGCCGACGCCGTCCACGAGACGCGCGTGGTGGCCTCCACCGCACCGCTGGACGAGCCGCAGGACAGCCAGCGCAACCTGCCCGCCGACGCGACGGTCGCGGACCCGCGCGGGTCCGTCACTCCGCCGAACCGGTGACGCCGGCTCCCCCCGCGGGAGCCGACCCGGGCTTCACCCGGACGCCGGACGTGCCGACACCATCCGGGTGACGACCCTCGACACCCCGCGGAGCGGGGCCCCGCTGCCCCCCGCGGGGGCCGACCGCCGCCGCCTCGGCGACGTCCTGGTCGAGAAGGGCCTGCTGGTCCCCGAGGACCTCGACCACGCCCTGAACGAGCAGCGCAGCGTGGCCGGCCCGCGCCGCCGCCTCGGGCAGATCCTCGTCGAGCTGGGCCTCGTCTCCGAGGCCGAGCTCGCCCAGTGCCTCGCGGAGCTCCTCGGCCTCGAGCACGTCGACCTGTCCCGGGCCACGCCGTCGCCCGACGTCGTGCGGCTGCTGCCGCGCGCCGTCGCGGAGCGCTGCCGCGTCCTGGTGCTGGAGAAGACCCCCGCGCACCTGCTGGTCGCGGCCGCCGACCCCACCAACGTCCTGGCCCTGGACGACGTGAAGCTCTACACGCGGGCGCCGGAGCTGCTCGTCGTCGTCGCGGTCGACTCCCAGATCCGCGACCACCTGGCCCGCGCCTGGTCGCTGACCGCGGACACCTCGCAGGTGAACCGGATGGTCGCCGACGCGGACGAGGAGGAGGACGACGTCCCCCTCGCGGGGATGGCGGGCTCCGTCGACGAGGACGCCCCGATCGTGCGGCTCGTCAGCCGGATCCTGTCCGACGCGGTCCGGCTGCGCTGCTCCGACATCCACCTGGAGTCCCAGCGCGACGGCCTGCGGGTGCGCTTCCGCATCGACGGCCTGCTGCGCGACGTCATGCAGGCGCCCAAGCGCGTCGCGCCGTCCGTCATCAGCCGCATCAAGATCATCTCGGGCCTCGACATCTCCGAGCGCCGGCTGCCGCAGGACGGCCGCACGCGCGTCACCGTGGACGGCTCCGCGATCGACTGCCGCGTCTCCACGCTGCCCGCCCTGCACGGCGAGAAGGTCGTCATCCGGCTGCTGACCCGCGGCGACGACGTCCCGACCCTGCCGTCGCTGGGCTTCGAGCCCGAGCAGCTCGCCGTGTTCTCCAAGGCGCTCGCGGTGCCGCAGGGCCTCGTCCTCATCACGGGCCCCACGGGCTCGGGCAAGACGAACACCCTCTACGCGGCGATCCACGCGACCATGACGCCCGAGAAGAACATCGTCACCCTCGAGGACCCCGTCGAGGTGCAGCTGCCCGGCATCACGCAGGTGCAGGTGCACGCCAAGGTGGGCATGACGTTCTCCGCGGGCCTGCGCTCGGTGCTGCGCCAGGACCCCGACATCGTCCTCATCGGCGAGGTCCGCGACGGCGAGACCGCCGAGCTGGCGCTCAAGGCCGCCATGACGGGGCACCTCGTGCTCACCACCCTGCACACGAACTCCGCCGTCGGGGCGCTGACCCGCCTCGTCGACATGGGCGCGGCACCGTTCCTCGTGGCGTCCTCGCTGACGGCCGCGATCGCCCAGCGCCTGGTGCGCAAGCCCTGCGACTCCTGCAGCGACGGCTACATCCCGGACCCGGACACCCTCGCCCTGCTCGGCCTCACCATCGAGGACATCCTCGACGCGACGCCCCTGCGCGGCAGCGGCTGCCCCGACTGCGGCGGCACCGGCTACCGCGGCCGGACGGCCGTCTACGAGGTCCTCGACGTCACCACGAGCATGCGCAAGATCCTGCTGGCCTCCCCGACGGAGTCGGCCCTGGCCGAGGAGGCCGAGCGGGCCGGGATGCGGACGCTGCGCCACTCCGCGCTGGCCAAGGCCATGCGGGGGGAGACGACCTTCGAGGAGGTCGTCCGCGTCACCGCCGGCTGAGCCGCGCCCGCGGCTCCCCCGTACCCTGGGGCCGTGCCCCAGATCCCCGACGCGCTGACTCCCGACGCGATCCGCGCGGCGCTCGCGCACGTCGACGACCCCGAGCTTCACCGCCCGATCACCGAGCTCGGCATGGTGGACGCCGTCGAGGTCCGCGGCGACGGCTCCGTGGACGTCAAGATCCTCCTGACGATCTCCGGCTGCCCCATGCGCGACACCCTCACCTCCACCGTCACGGCCGCCGTGCGCTCGGTGCCGGGCGCGGGCGTGGTGCGCGTGCAGTTCGGGACGATGAGCCCCGAGCAGCGCGCGAAGGTCACGGCGACCATGCGCGGGACGACGTCGGCCGCGCCGACCATCGCCTTCAACGCCCCCGGCAACATGACCCGCATCTACGCCGTGGCCTCCGGCAAGGGCGGCGTCGGCAAGTCCAGCGTCACGGTGAACCTCGCCGCCGCCATGGCCGCCGACGGCCTCACGGTCGGCGTCCTCGACGCGGACGTGCACGGCTTCTCCGTCCCGCGCCTGCTGAGCGTGACCGGCCGCCCCACGCGCGTGGACCAGATGATGATCCCGCCGACCGGGCACGGCGTGCGGGTCATCTCGATCGGGATGTTCGTGCAGGGCAACCAGGCCGTGGCCTGGCGCGGGCCGATGCTGCACCGGGCGCTGCAGCAGTTCGCCTCGGAGGTCTTCTGGGGCGACCTCGACGTGCTGCTGCTGGACCTGCCCCCGGGCACGGGCGACATCGCCATCAGCGTCGGGCAGCTGCTGCCGGGCGCCGAGGTGCTCGTCGTGACCACCCCGCAGGCCGCGGCCGCGGAGGTCGCCGAGCGGGCGGGCGCGATGGCCGTGCAGACCGAGCAGCGCATCGCCGGGGTCGTGGAGAACATGTCCTGGCTGCCCATGCCCGACGGCAGCCGCCTCGAGGTCTTCGGCTCCGGCGGCGGTCAGCGGGTCGCGGACTCCCTCAGCGCGCAGCTCGGCGCCCGGGTCCCGCTGCTCGGCCAGGTGCCGATGGACATCAGCCTGCGCGAGGGCGGCGACGAGGGCCTGCCCGTCGTCCTGGGCCACCCGGACAGCCCGGCGGCCGTGGCGCTGCGCGAGGTCGCCCGCGGCCTGGCCCGCCGGCCGCGGGGCCTCGCGGGGCGCTCGCTCGGGGTCAGCGTCGCCTGAGACGGGCCGTGCGCCCGTCCCGGTGACCGGCCCTGCGGCCGGTCCCGGGGTGGCTCAGGTGGCGTCCTCGTCGAAGGGGACGGTGGAGGCGGCCGCCTCGGGCGTGCCGGACGGCTTCTTGCCGAGGTCGACGCCGGAGCCGGTGGCCCCCGCCGCCGAGCTCGCGGTCGAGCCGGTCTTCTTGGCCGGGGTGGGCTCGTCGTCCCACACGTCGGAGAGCGCGTCGCGGACGATGCGCCGCGGGTCGTACTGGCGCGGGTCGAGCTTCTGCCAGTCGATGTCGTCGAACTCCGGGCCCAGCTCCTCGCGCATCTGCGCCTGAGCGCCCTTGGCGAAGCGCCGGGCGGACTTGACCAGGTGCGCCAGCTGCTCGGCGTACTGGGGAAGCCGCTCGGGCCCGAGGATCACGAGCGCGACCAGGATGAGGACGATCAGCTCGCCACCGTTGACTCCGAACACGGGGGCAGCTTAACCGTCGGCCTTGAGAGTCACCTGCACGTCGGCCGGTCCACTCCCCCGGCGGACGCTCAGGGTGACCGTGTCACCGGGCTCGCGGGCACGGATGTCGACGATGAGCTCCTCCGACGTCGTCACCGGCCGGCCGTCGATGGCCAGCACGACGTCGCCGGGGCGCAGGCCCGCGGCCGCGGCGGGGCCGTCGGGCTGGACCGCGGGGGTGCCGTCGGGCGCGTCCGCGTCGAGGATCTTCACGCCCTCCCCGGTGTAGGCCGGGTCCAGGGACACCCCGATGACCGGGTGCACGGCGCGGCCGGTCTGGATGAGCTGCTCGGCCGTGCGGCGCGCCTGGTTGGAGGGGATCGAGAAGCCGAGGCCGATGCTGCCGCCCGCCGACGCCTGCCCGGGCAGCTGGGCGATCGCGGAGTTCACGCCGATCACCTGGCCCTGGGTGTTGAGCAGCGGCCCGCCGGAGTTGCCGGGGTTGATGGCCGCGTCGGTCTGCAGCGCCTGGATGTAGGAGACGTCGCCGGTCGCCTCGCCCGCCGTGACGGGGCGCTTCAGCGCGGAGACGATGCCCTCGGTCACGGTGCCCTGCAGGCCGAGCGGCGCACCGACCGCGACGACCGGGTCGCCCACGACGACGGCCGCGGAGTCGCCCATGGTCAGGGCGCGCAAGCCGTCGCGCTCCACGCGCACGACCGCGAGGTCGTAGGAGGCGTCCGCGCCGACGACCGTGCCGGGGACCTGGACGCCGTCCTCGAAGACCACGGTGATGCCGTCGTCGCGGGCCCCCGCGACGACGTGGTTGTTGGTCAGCACGAACCCGCGGTCGTCCAGGACGAACCCCGAGCCCGTGCCCTCCCCGTCGCTGCCCTCGACCTGCAGGGACACGACGCTGGGGAGCGCGGCCGCGGCGATGCCCGCGACCGAGCCGGCGGGGCGCACCGTCGTCCCGGCCGGCGGGGCGGGGAGGCTGACGTCGGGGTAGCTCGCCGCGGGGCTGTCGAGGCGGTCGTACAGCGCACCCCCGGCCAGGCCCCCGACGAGGCCGAGCACGAGGAAGGCCGACGCGGTGCCCAGCCAGCGGGCCGCCCCGGCCCGGCGGCGCGGCGCGACGGCCACCGCCTCGGGCGGGGCCGGCGGCCACTGCTGCTCCCCCGCCCACGGGTGGGCCGGAGGGGCGGCGGGCGGCTCCGGCCACGTGCCGTGCTCGTCGTTCCAGCGCTGCTGCGAGGCGGCCCAGTGCTCCTGACCCGCAGGCCCGTACGAGGCGTCACTCGTGTGAGGGGCGTCCGCGTGCTCCCAGGCGGGCGCCTGCTCGCGAGCCGCCGGCGGCGCGGCCCAGGGGTCGTGCTGCGGCGCGGGGCCGCGATCGCCCTCGTCGTGACCGCGCCCCCCGGACCCGGGGCGGTGCCAGCCCTCCGGCGGCGGGGCCTCGCTCACCGCAGCGAGGTCGGGGACGCGCTGGGGGCCGGCCCCGAGGCCGACGGGCCGGTGCTGGTGGGAACGGTGGCCGTCGCGGACGGGCTCATCGTCGCCACGGGGACCGTGGTCGGGCTCGCGCTGGAGGACGGGGTGGTCCGCAGCTCCGCCACGGGCGGCGCCGCGCCCTGGGGACTGCCGAGCACGAGGACCCCGACGATGCCCGCCCCGACGAGGTAGAACGTCCCGGCGAGGGCCACGGCGACGGGACGCCGGCGCAGCAGGGGCACGCGGCGGCCCGCGGGACGGGCAGCCGGGGAGGGGCGGCTCGCGCGGTCGGCGCGGGCCGGCGGGGCGACGCCCACGGC
>NZ_VWPY01000060.1 GCF_011839805.1 Kineococcus rubinsiae
GGCCCGCTCCGCCGCGCGCCCCCCGGCGGCGGCACCCGCCGCGCCCGAGGCGCGCACGGGCGGCCCGCGCTTCGCCGGGCCGGACGACGACGTGCCCCTGCCGGACGCCCCGATCGACGACCCGGGCGAGGAGCAGCTGTCCGCCCCGCGCCGCTCCGCTCGCCCCACCTCCTCGGCCCCCCAGGCCCCCACCCCGCAGGCTCCCGAGGCGCCCGCACCCCGCAGCGCGGCCCGGGCCGCGGCCCCCCCGCGGCCAGCGGCGCCCCTCGAGGAGGACGTCCCCAGCCGCGACGACGAGGACGCCGAGGACTCGCAGCTGGTGGGCGCGGCCGTCGTCGAGCAGATCCTCGGCGGCAAGGTCATCTCCGTCGACGGCGAACGCTGAGCGCTGAGCGACCCGGGCGTCGGTCGGAGCCCGTAGGGTCGCGGGTGTGTACGAGGGTGTCGTCCAGGACCTGATCGACGAGCTCGGCCGGCTCCCCGGAGTAGGACCCAAGAGCGCGCAGCGCATCGCGTTCCACCTGCTCGCGGCGGACGAGGCCGACGTCCGTCGGCTCGCCGACGTCCTCTCCGAGGTCAAGAGCAAGGTCCGCTTCTGCGAGATCTGCGGCAACGTCGCGCAGGAGCAGCTGTGCCGGGTGTGCCGCGACCCGCGCCGCGACCTCACCGTCATCTGCGTCGTCGAGGAGTCCAAGGACGTCGTGGCCATCGAGCGGACGCGCGAGTTCCGCGGCCGCTACCACGTCCTCGGCGGCGCGATCAGCCCCATGGAGGGCGTCGGCCCGGACGACCTGCGCGTGCGGGAGCTGCTCGCGCGGCTCGCCTCGGGCGAGGTCACCGAGACGATCATCGCCACCGACCCGAACCTCGAGGGCGAGGCGACGGCGACCTACCTCGCGCGGCTGCTGCGCCCCATGGGGCTGACCGTGACGCGGCTCGCGTCGGGCTTGCCGGTGGGTGGCGACCTGGAGTACGCCGATGAGGTGACGCTCGGACGGGCGTTCGCCGGACGGAGGTCCCTCGATGCCTGACATCCCCGACCCCAGCACCCCCGACCCCACTCCCACGGTGCCCGCGCCGCTGCTCGCGGTCGTGCCCGACGAGCTCGCGGAGCTCGCCGAGACCACGGCCGGGGAGGCCCGCGCCTTCCTCGAGGTGGTGACCGAGGTCGCCACCGGCCGCATGGACGAGACCGCGCTCAGCGTCCTGCTGCTCGCGGTCAGCCAGACGCTGGTGACGGGCGCCCGCCTCGGCGCGGTCGCCGACGTCGTCCCCACGCGGCGCTTCGAGCCCGACGCGGGCCCGGACCCGGACGTCGACCCGGTCCGCGCGGGGCTGGCCAACGTCATGGAGGGCCTCGACGACTACGCCGACGTCGTCGACCCGCTGACCAACGCCAAGCTCGTGCGCGGCGCGCTGTCCGACGACCTGGCCTCCGTCGCGGCCGACCTCGTGCACGGCCTGCGCCACTACGAGCGCGGCGACACGACCGAGGCGCTGTGGTGGTGGCAGTTCAGCTACCTGTCCTCGTGGGGGCTGCGGGCGACCGCGGCGCTGCGCGTCGTGCAGTCCCTCCTCGGGCACCTGCGCCTGGACGTGGACAGCGAGACCGTCGCCGACGCGGAGTTCGACGCCCTCAACAGCCTCTGAGCGGCGGCCTCCGAGCGACGACGCGTCGGGAAGCCCGGGCCGCCTCGCCTAGACTCGCCGACCGTGGCTCTCGTGGTGCAGAAGTACGGCGGTTCCTCCGTCGCGGACGCCGACGGCATCAAGCGCGTGGCGCGCCGGATCGCGGCCACCAAGCGGGCCGGTCACGACGTCGTCGTGGTCGTCTCGGCGATGGGTGACACGACCGACGACCTGATCTCGCTGGCCGAGCAGGTGACGCCCATGCCACCCGCGCGCGAGCTCGACATGCTGCTCACCTCCGGGGAGCGGATCTCGATGGCCGTGCTGGCGATGGCGATCTCGAACCTGGGCCTGCAGGCGCGCTCGTTCACGGGCAGCCAGGCCGGCGTCATCACCGACTCCGCCCACGGCAAGGCCCGCATCATCGACGTCACGCCGGGCCGGATCCGCACCGCGCTCGACGAGGGCTCGATCGCGATCGTCGCGGGCTTCCAGGGCGTCAGCCAGGACACCAAGGACATCACCACGCTGGGCCGCGGCGGCTCGGACACGACCGCCGTCGCGCTCGCCGCGGCGCTGAAGGCCGACGTCTGCGAGATCTACACCGACGTCGACGGCGTCTACACCGCCGACCCGCGCATCGTCCCGACCGCCCGCAAGATCTCCCGCATCTGCAGCGAGGAGATGCTGGAGATGGCGGCGTGCGGCGCGAAGATCCTCATGCTGCGGTGCGTGGAGTACGCCCGCAACTACGACCTGCCGATCCACGTCCGGTCCTCGTTCAGCCAGCACGAGGGCACCTGGGTGACGGACTCCCCGGTGCCCGCCAGCCTCAGCCAGTCCGCCGTGGAGGACCCAGTGGAGCAGCCGATCATCTCGGGCGTCGCGCACGACCGCAGCGAGGCCAAGATCACCGTCGTCGGTGTCCCGGACAACCCCGGGACGGCCGCCGCGATCTTCGAGGCCGTCGCCGAGGCCGAGATCAACATCGACATGATCGTGCAGAACAACTCCGTCGGGGCCAGCGGCCGCGCGGACATCTCCTTCACGCTGCCCAAGGCCGAGGGCGCCACCGCCGTCGCCGCGCTGGACAAGGTCAAGGCCGGCATCGGCTTCGAGCGCGTCGAGTACGACGACCAGATCGGCAAGGTGTCGCTGATCGGCGTGGGCATGCGCTCGCACCCCGGCGTCTCGGCGCGGTTCTTCAAGGCGCTCGGCGCGCAGAAGATCAACATGGAGATGATCTCGACGTCGGAGATCCGCATCTCCGTGGTGACGCGGGCCGACGAGCTCGACGACGCGGTGCGCGCCGTGCACACCGCGTTCGACCTGGACACCGAGGCCGAGGCCGTGGTCTACGGAGGGACCGGACGATGAGCGAGCCCACGAACGAGCGCAGCAGCCGCCCCACCCTCGCCGTCGTCGGCGCGACCGGCGCCGTCGGGTCCGTGATGCTCGGCATCCTCACCGAGCGCGAGGACGTGTGGGGCGAGATCCGCCTCATCGCCTCCGCCCGCTCCGCCGGCAAGGTGCTGCGCGTGCGCGGCGAGGACGTCGTCGTGCAGGCGCTGACACCCGAGGTGTTCGACGGCGTCGACGTCGCGATGTTCGACGTGCCGGACGAGGTGTCCGCGGTGTGGGCGCCGATCGCCGTCGAGCACGGCGCCGTGGCCGTCGACAACTCCGGCGCGTTCCGGATGGACGACGAGGTGCCGCTGGTGGTCCCCGAGGTCAACGGGGCCGCGGCGCGCAACCGCCCCAAGGGCATCATCGCGAACCCCAACTGCACGACGCTGACGATGATGGACGCCCTCGGCGCGCTGCACGAGCAGTGGCAGCTCACGGAGCTCGTCGTCGCCTCCTACCAGGCCGCCTCCGGGGCGGGGCAGCCCGGCGTGGACCGGCTCTACGACGAGCTCGAGGTCGTCGCGGGCGACCGCACGCTGGGTCAGCGCGCCGGCGACACCGCCGCGGCGGTCACGGCGAAGCTGGGCGACGACTCCCCGTTCCCGGCGCACCTGGCCCTGAACGTGGTCCCCGTCGCCGGGTCGCTGCGCGACGGCGGCTGGACGAGCGAGGAGCTCAAGGTCCGCAACGAGTCGCGGAAGATCCTCGGGATCCCCGGCCTGAAGGTGTCCGCGACCTGCGTGCGGGTCCCGGTCCTGACGACGCACTCCCTCGCGGTGCACGCCACCTTCGCGCGCGAGGTGAGCGTCGCCGACGCCACCGCCGCGCTCGAGGCGGCGCCGAGCGTCGAGGTCCTCGACGACCTGTCGGCCGGGGTCTTCCCGACCCCGGCGTCCACGGTCGGCGGGGACCCGACCGTCGTGGGCCGGCTGCGGCAGGCGCTGGACTTCCCGAACACCCTCGACCTGTTCGTCTGCGGCGACAACCTCCGCAAGGGGGCGGCGCTGAACACCGCGCAGATCGCGGAGCTGGTGGCGCGCGAGCTCACCGCCTGACCTCCCGCACCCGACGGCCCGCCCACCCCCGGGGGTGGCGGGCCGTCGTGCGTCCGGGCCCGGGAGACCACGCCCGGACGTTCGTGCAACGATGCAACCGGGTGCCGGCGGAGCCGCCGGGACCCGTCCGGGCGGTGGCGGCCGCAGCACCGCCGACCGTCGTCCGGGGACCGGTCCACCTCGGCGCGGGCGGTGTCGCCCGCGCACCCGAAGGAGTTCAGCGTGCCCGACACGAACCTGCCCCGCCCCGAGCACCCGCGCCCCTCCGTGCGCCGCGAGGACTGGGTCAACCTCAACGGGCCGTGGGAGTTCGAGGTCGACGCGGGCGACTCGGGACTGGAGCGCGGGCTGCGCGACCGCGCGCTCGCCGGGTCGATCACCGTGCCGTTCGCCCCCGAGTCGGAGCTGTCGGGGATCGGCAACGGCGACTTCATGCCGGCCGTCTGGTACCGCCGCGTCGTCGAGGTGCCGGCCGCGTGGACCGGGCGCCGCACGCTCCTGCACTTCGGGGCCGTCGACCACGACGCGACGGTGTGGGTGGACGGGCAGGAGCTCGCCCGCCACCGCGGCGGCTTCACGCCCTTCACGGTCGACCTCGGCCACCGCACGGGCGAGGTCGTCGTCGTGCTGCGCGCGCGCGACAGCCGCGAGGGCCCGCAGGCCCGCGGCAAGCAGTCCACGCGCCTCGACGGCTACGAGTGCTTCTACGCCCGCACGACCGGGATCTGGCAGACGGTGTGGATGGAGCCCGTGGCCGACGTCTCCCTCGCCCGGCCGCGCATCACCCCCGACCTCGCGGCGTCGACTCTGCACGTCGAGCAGCCGCTGCGCCGCAGCGGGGACGCGACGGTGCGCGGCCTCACGCTGACGGCCACCGTGCGCGACGCGGCCGGCGAGGTCCTCACCGCGAGCGTGCGCGCCGACCTCGAGCTGTCGCCGCGGCTCACGCTGGTGCTGCCGGCCGACCGCGTGCGCCCCTGGTCGCCGGCGGACCCGCACCTGTACGACCTGACGATCACCCTGCGCGACGCGGCCGGGGACGTCGTCGACACGGTCGAGACCTACGCGGGCCTGCGCTCGGTGAGCATCGACGGCAAGGCCGTGCTGCTCAACGGGGAGCCGGTCTTCCAGCGCCTCGTGCTCGACCAGGGCTACTACCCCGACGGCCTCATGACGGCCCCCACCGACGAGGCGCTCGTCCGCGACATCGAGCTGTCGCTGGCGGCGGGCTTCAACGGCGCCCGCCTGCACCAGAAGGTGTTCGAGGAGCGGTTCCTCTTCCACGCCGACCGCCTGGGCTACCTCGTGTGGGGCGAGTTCGGCGACTGGGGCGCCGCGGAGCGCGGGACGGAGGAGCACGGGGAGTTCCAGCGGCCGACGCCGAACTTCGTCTCGCAGTGGCTGGAGGCGCTCGAGCGCGACTACTCCCACCCCTCGATCGTGGGCTGGTGCGGCCTGAACGAGACCTACCAGGAGATCACCGACCGCGGGACCGTCCTGGACGACGTGACCCGCGCGATGTTCCTCGCCGCCAAGGCGATGGACACCTCCCGGCCGGTCCTGGACGCCTCGGGCTACTCCCACCGCGTCGCGGAGTCCGACGTGTGGGACTCCCACAACTACACGCAGGACCCGGCGCTGTTCGCTCAGGAGATGGCGGGCCTGGCGCAGGGCCGGCCCGACACGAACACCGGGCCGCGGGGCCAGGTGTGGTCGCTGCCCTACGGCGGCCAGCCCTGGTTCTGCAGCGAGTTCGGCGGCATCTGGTGGCGCCCGGACGCCGCGGCGAGCAACCCCGAGGTCGACCGCGGGGCCACGTCGTCCTGGGGCTACGGCGAGCCCCCGCGTAGCGAGGAGGAGTTCCACCACCGCTTCGAGGGGCTCACCGGCGTGCTGCTGGGCGACCCGCTGATGTTCGGCTACTGCTACACCCAGCTCACCGACGTGTTCCAGGAGCAGAACGGCGTCTACTCCTTCGACCGCAGCGAGAAGGTCGACGTGGCGCGGGTCCGCGCCGCGCAGCTGCGGCCCGCGGCGATCGAGGGTGGCGCTCAGGCCGGCTGACGCGCGGCGGCGACGGCGGCGGCGGCCCCGGCGGCGACGAGGTCGCCGTTGACGGCCGCCCCGGCCATCACGCCGGCCGCCGAGGCCGCCTGGACCATGGCCATCGGGTCGGCCACGTTGCCCGCCGCCCACACGCCGGGCACCGCGGTCGCGCCGCCGGGGCCGGTGGGGACGAACTCCCCGTAGGGGCTCCTCTCGAGGGTTCCGCCGAGCTGGGTGAACACCTCGGCGCGGGCGCGGAAGTACGGCCCGACGACCAGGGCGCCGACGGCGACCTCCGTGCCGTCGAGGTCGACGCGCAGGTCGCCGTCGGTGCCGCCGACCCCGCGCACGGTCCCGGGCAGCACCTCGACGCCCAGGGCGCGGAACTGCTCGGCGGTCTCCGCCGGCACCTCGACGTCCTGCACGAACAGCGTCACGCGCTCGGACAGCTGCCGGAACAGCAGCGTCTGGTGCAGGGCGCCGGGGCCGGTGGCGAGGATCCCGATCCGCCGCCCGCGCACCTCGTAGCCGTGGCAGTAGGGGCAGTGCAGGACGCTGCTGCCCCAGAACCGCTGCAGGCCTTCGACGTCGGGCAGCTCGTCGCGCAGGCCGGTCGCCAGCACCAGCCGCCGGGCGCGGACGGACGTGCCGCCGGCGAGGTCGACGACGAGGTCGTCGCCGTCGCGGTGGGCGCCGAGCACGCGGTCGTCGACGAAGCGGACGCCGTAGCCCTCCGCCTCGCGGCGACCGGCCGCGAGGAGGACGGACGGGGCGATCCCCTCGCGCCCCAGCACGTTGTGGGCGTGCGCGGACGGGGCGTTGCGCGGCTCGCCGCCGTCGACGACGACCACGTCGCGCAGCGAGCGGCCCAGGGCGACGGCGGCGGAGAGGCCCGCGGCGCCGGCGCCGAGGACGAGGACGTCGGGGTTCAGGGTGCTCATCGGGGGTCCTCCTGGATCTCGGCGAGCCACACGGTGCGGGTGGCGCGCAGGGTGACGGCGAGCTCGGCGGGCCGCTCGAGCAGCGCGGCGAGGGCCGCCCGGTCGGCGGGGTCGAGGCCCGCCAGGGTGAGGAACCGCGGCAGCCAGAGCTGCGCGTAGCGCAGCGCGGCCGGGCTCGCGGGGGGTTCGAGGACCAGCGACGAGCGCGTCACCGCGAAGCCCGCGGCCTCGAGGACCGGCGTCCAGTCGGGGTGGCGGTTCCAGCCGTCGGCCGCGGCGGCGGTGTGCAGGCGCTCCTCCAGCGAGGTGCCGAGGACCTGCGGGAGCCCGTCGAGCTCGACGACCACGAGCCGGCCGCCGGGGGTCAGGGCCGCCCGGGCGCCCTCGAGCAGGCGGGCGGGGCCGGGGACGTGGTGCAGGGACAGCGCCGCCCACACCAGGTCGACCGGGCCGACGTCGGGGAACCCGGCGCCCAGGTCCGCGTCGACCGCCGTGAAGCCCTGCTCCCGCAGCCGGTCCAGCATCGCGGGGTCGTGGTCGACGGCCGTGACGCGCGCGCCGGGGAAGCGGTCGCGCAGCAGCCGCGACCCGGTCCCGGTGCCCGCGCCGAGGTCGACGATCCGCTGCGGCGCGGGCGGCCCGAGCAGGTCGAGCACCGCGTCCAGCTGGCTGCCGAAGAGCTCGGCGTCGAGGTCGAGGACCTGCTGGTGGTCGTCGAGCGGGTCGTGCTCGTGCTGGTCCTGCTGGTGGTGGCCGTGCTCGTGCGGGGCGTGGCCGTGCCCGTCGTGGTCCATGCGTTCCACGGTAGGCGAGCCGTGCGTCCGTGGCATACGCTCTTGCGCATGGAGCAAGACCTGGACGTGCTCATCCGCCGCCGGATCCGGGGGCTGCGGCTGGCCCGCGGCTGGTCGCTGGACAGCCTCGCCGCCCGCTGCTTCATGTCGCCCTCGACCCTGAGCCGCATCGAGACCGGCGGCCGCCGCATCGCGCTGGACCAGCTCGTCCCGATCGCCCGTGCGCTGGACACGAGCCTCGACGACCTCGTCGCCACCGACGAGGAGGACGTCGTCATCCGCCCCGAACCCGAGCACCGGGAGGGCGTCACGTCGTGGCTGCTCTCGCGCGAGCGCGCGGTCGCCGGGGTGACGGTGGCCAAGATGCGGATCAGTGCCACCGCCACCGGCGGGGACACCCCGGACGAACCCCAGGTGCACCCCGGCCGGGAGTGGTTCACCGTCCTGTCCGGCCGCGCGCAGCTGCACCTCGGCGGGCGCACGATCGTCGTGGAACCGGGCCAGGCCGCGGAGTTCTCGACGATGGTCCCGCACCGGATCGGCCCGCTGCCGGGCAGCGGCGACCTCGAGGTCCTCTCGATCTTCGAGCGCGAGGGCGTCCGCGCCCACCTGCCCGACTGAACCCGTCCCCGTTCCCCGGTCAGCGGGCAGCGGTCAGCGGTCAGAGCGACGTGCGCACGCACCACGTCCGGTAGGGCAGCCGGATCTCGTCGCGCCCGCGGAGGTCGGGGTGGCGGTCGAGGACCTCGGCGACCTCGCCCAGCAGGGCGGCCCGCTCGTCCTCCGGCAGCACGATGACGTAGCTGCGGGAGGCGATGAGGTCGAGGATCCCGGCGCGGTCGGTGACGTGCTCGAAGCCGGTGACGAGGCGTTCCGGCGGACCGAACGGCGGCCCGACCACGGGCTCCTCGACCTCCATGGCCTGCTCCTCCTCGACGCGGAGCTGCGCCACCGACCAGACGTCG
The DNA here is from genome assembly GCF_011839805.1 of Kineococcus rubinsiae. Lineage (GTDB taxonomy): Bacteria > Actinomycetota > Actinomycetes > Actinomycetales > Kineococcaceae > Kineococcus > Kineococcus rubinsiae. The sequence goes on from NZ_VWPY01000060.1 coordinate 8,838, forward strand.
CGCACCCAGGGCACCTCGTGGTCGCGCAGGTTCCACACCAGCCCGAGCGTGCCGCCGGGGCGCAGCACCCGGGCCACCTCGGGGACGGCCCGCGCCGGGTCCACCCAGTGCCAGGCCTGGGCGACGACGACCGCGTCGACGCATCCGTCGGGCAGCCCGGTCGCCTCGGCGCTGCCCCGGTGCGCGGGCACGCCGGGCAGCGCCGCGGTCAGCTCGGCGAGCATCTGCTCCGACGGCTCGACGGCGACGACGTCGAGGGCGCGTCCCGCGAGCGCCGCGGTGAACTTGCCCGTGCCCGCCCCGAGGTCCAGGACGCGCCGGGCCGCGGGGGGCACGAGGAAGTCGACCGCGTCGGCGGGGTAGCCGGGGCGGGCGCGGGCGTAGGCGCCGGCGGCGGCGCCGAAGGAGCGGGCGTGCGCGGAGGGGTCCACGACGGCAGTCTGCCCGCCGGGGCCGGGCGCGGGCGGCAACCCGGTCGACCGGGCCTGCGCGAGCCGGGAGACTGGGGGGTGTGAGTGCCACCCTCGTCGCCAAGGACCTCAGCGCCGCCCACGGCACGCGCACCCTGTTCTCCGGTCTCGACCTCGTCGTCGCCCCGGGGGACGTCGTCGGGCTGGTCGGCGCGAACGGCGCCGGGAAGTCGACCCTGCTGCGGCTGCTCGCGGGGCTCACGACGGCCGAGAGCGGCTCGGTGACGCTGTCCCCGCCGACCGCCACCGTCGGCTACCTGCCGCAGGAGCCCGAGCGCCGGGCCGGGGAGTCCGTCGCGCAGTTCCTCGGCCGCCGCACGGGCGTCACCGCGGCGGGCGACGCCATGGACGCCGCGGCCGAGGCCCTGGCCACGGGCGCGCCCGGGGTGGACGACGCCTACTCCGAGGCGCTGGAGCGCTGGCTCGCCCTCGGCGGCGCAGACCTCGACGAGCGGCGCGCCGACGTCCTGCACGACCTGGGCCTCGCCGTGGACGTCGAGCTCCCGATGACGGCCCTGTCCGGCGGGCAGGCCGCGCGCGCGGGTCTCGCGGCGCTGCTGCTGTCGCGCTACGACGTGTTCCTGCTCGACGAGCCCACCAACGACCTCGACCTCGACGGCCTGGCCCGGCTGGAGGCGTTCGTCGCGGGCCTGCGGTCCCCGGCCGTCGTCGTGAGCCACGACCGGGAGTTCCTGGCCCGCACCGTGGACCGGGTCGTGGAGCTGGACCTGGCGCAGCAGCTGGTCCGCGTCGTCGGCGGCGGGTACCAGGCCTTCCTCGACGAGCGGGAGGTGCAGCGCCGCCACGCCCGCGAGCAGTACGACGAGTACGCCGACACCAAGGCGGGCCTCGAGGGCCGCGCGCGGATGCAGCGCAACTGGATGGACAAGGGCGTGCGCAACGCCGTCCGCAAGGGCGAGCCGGACAAGAACATCCGCGCCAAGATGCGCGAGGGCAGCGAGAAGCAGGCCGCCAAGGCGCGCCAGACGGACCGCCGCATCGAGCGCCTCGAGGTCGTCGAGGAGCCCCGCAAGGAGTGGCAGCTGCAGATGACCATCGCCGCGGCGCCCCGGTCGGGATCGGTCGCGGCGACGCTGCGCGGTGCGGTCGTCGAGCGCGGGACGTTCCGGCTGGGCCCGGTGGACCTGCAGCTGTCGGCGGGCGACCGGGTCGCGGTGACGGGCGCCAACGGCAGCGGCAAGACGACGCTGCTGGCCCTGCTGCTCGGCCGGCTCGAGCCCACCGCGGGGGCCGCGTCGCTCGGCTCCGGCGTCGAGGTCGGCGAGGTCGACCAGGCCCGCGGCCTGTTCCTCGGCGAGGAGCCGCTGGCGCGCGCGTTCGGCGACGCGGTCCCCGACGCCCCCGTCGCGGAGGTCCGGACGCTGCTGGCGAAGTTCGGCCTCGGCGCCGCGCACGTCGACCGGCCCGCCGCGAGCCTGTCCCCCGGTGAGCGCACCCGGGCGGCGCTCGCGCTGCTGCAGGCCCGCGGCGTGAACCTGCTCGTCCTGGACGAGCCGACCAACCACCTCGACCTGCCCGCCATCGAGCAGCTCGAGCAGGCCCTGGCGAGCTACCCGGGGACGCTGCTGCTGGTCAGCCACGACCGCCGGCTGCTCGAGGCCGTCGACGTCACGCGGCGCCTCGTCGTGGACGCGGGCCGCGTCGTGGAGGTCTGAGCCCGCCGTCGACGACGCGCGGGACGACACGCGCGGGACGGGCGGGGGCGCAACGGGAAGTGCGCTCAGGCACGCACCTTGTGGAACAGACGGCCGCCCACCCGCGATGATGGGAGGGCACGACGTGGCGACGGCGCCCCTTCGAGCGTCCGTCCGTCCGTTCCGCCAGAGAGACTCCGCCGTGCCCCTCGCCCTCCTCGCCCTCGCCGTCGGTGCCTTCGGCATCGGCACGACCGAGTTCGTCGCCATGGGGCTGCTGCCCGAGATGGCCGCCACCTTCGACGTGTCGATCCCGACCGCGGGCTGGCTGATCACCGCCTACGCCCTCGGGGTCGTCGTGGGAGCGCCGACGCTCACGGCGCTGACGCACTCGCTGCCGCGGCGCCGCGTGCTGGTCGGCCTCATGGTGCTGTTCGTCGTCGGCCACGCCGCGACCGCGCTGGCTCCCACGTTCGGGGCGCTGGTCGCGGCCCGGTTCTTCACGGGCCTCATGCACGGCGCGTTCTTCGGCGCGTGCGCCGTCGTCGCGCGGGCCATCGCACCCGCGGGCAAGCAGGGCCGCGCGCTGTCGCTGGTGTTCACCGGCCTGACCGTCGCCAACGTCGTCGGCGTCCCGCTGGGCACGTTCATCGGCCAGCAGCTCGGCTGGCGCGCGACGTTCGCCGTGGTCGGGGTCATCGGCCTCGTGACCATCGCGACGCTGCTCGCCCTCGTGCCGCCGGTCCGGACGTCGACGGGGTCGCTGCGCTCGGAGTTCGCGGCCTTCCGCCGGGCGCAGGTCTGGTTCACGCTGCTCATCACGATCATCGGCTTCGGCGGGATGTTCGCCGTCGTCAGCTACGTCGCCCCGATCCTCACCGACGTCGCCGGGTTCCCGTCCTCCGCGGTGTCGTGGGTCCTCGTGCTGTTCGGCCTCGGGGCGACGGCAGGCAACCTGCTCGGCGGCCGGCTCGCGGACTGGTCGCCGCAGCGCACCCTGGCCCTGGGCCTCGGCACGCAGGTCCTCGTGTTCGTGTTCATCTTCCTCACGGCCGAGCACCGGGTCACCGCGGCCGCGGGCGTCTTCCTCTTCGCCTTCGCCGGGTTCTCGATGAGCTCCTCGATCCAGACCCGCGGCATCGTCGCGGCGGGCGGCGGCGCGAGCATGGCCTCGGCGGCGATGCAGGCCGCGTTCAACATCGGCAACGCCCTCGGCGCCTTCCTCGGCGGCGTGGTCATCGACGCCGGCTACGGCCTGGCCTCCCCCGCGCTGGTGGCGGCGGGCCTCGCCACGGTCGGCCTGCTCATCAGCCTGTGGGCGACGCGCCTGGACACCACGGGCCGCGCGCCCCTGGACCCGGCCGTCGTCGCGGTCCCGGCGCAGCGACGCCGGGCGGAGGCCTCGACCCGTAAGTCGGTGGGGGCGTGAAGTCCGACGCCGTCGTCGCCCGCGCCGACGTCGGGGACCCGGCGCTCGACGGGCTGCTGACGGCCGCGATCGCCGAGCTCGTCGTCCGCTACGGCGGCGCCGCCCACGAGGGACCGCTCACCCCGGCCGCGACGTACCTCGTCGCGACCGTCGACGGCTACCCCGCGGGCTGCATCGCGCGGGTGCCCGTGGCCGACGGCCTCGTGGAGATGAAGCGGGTCTTCGTCGACGACGGCTTCCGCGGCCGCGGGATCGCGAGCCTGCTCGTGCGCACCTTCGAGGACGAGGCCCGGGCCGACGGCGTCGCCCGGATCCGGCTGGAGACGGGCACGAAGCAGCCCGAGGCGATCGCCCTGTACGAGAAGCTCGGCTACGTGCGCATCGAGAACTTCGGGGTCTACGCCGACAGCCCGCTCAGCCGTTCCTACGCCAAGGACCTCTGAGCCGGGATCGGCCGCGCGCCGTCGCGACCAGCACCGAGGAAGCCATCGGCGGCACGGGCGTGTCGCCTCGATCTGCTGCCGACGATCCGCAACCGCACACGTCCTGGTGGCGCGTCGAGCACAACACCGCCGCGCTGCCCAGCCAGCGCCAGCCTCGCCCCGGCCCGGTCACCGACAACCAGGACGAGGGGCTGGCCACCTTGCGCCGACGGGTCGTCGAGCCCGTCGTGCACGCCATGCTGCGTCCCAGCGAGGTCGAGCACCTGAGCGCGCACTGGGGCGTCGATGTCCGAGCCGGCGACGTGCGGATCCAGCTCGACGTCATCTGACATCGCCCGAGACGTGGTCTCCATCGCCCTCCTGGAACCCTGGTGCCGCCGAGGCGCATCGTGTTCGAGACATCTCCACAGGCCGTCGAAGTTCAGCACCGCTCACTCGATCACGTTGCGTTGCAGCAGATTACCTTGACCCGGTTGTTCGAACGCCTGTACGATAGGGCCATGACCACGTTCCCGGACCCCGCACCCGCGGCGGTTCCCGCCGCACCGCTGGGCGTCGTGGAACGGCTCAAGCGAGCCGCGGACGTGGCCTCGGCGGACCTGGTGCTGGGGTTGGCGGCGCGGGTGCGGGAACTCAGCGAGTCCGAGCACCCCGACCTCCTCGCACTGCGAGCCACCGGGTTGACGGTGACCGGCCGCCCGGTGGACCTGGTGCACGCCGCAGTGGACCTGGTCACCCAGGAGTTCTCCGAAGCGGCCGGGGTCGGTCTGGACTCGGCCCTGTCGACGGTGTGGGCGGCCTGGTACGACGCCACCGACCGCGGACCGGTGTGGCAGGCCGTCGCCGAGGGGCGCATCACGGTGGAACAGGCCCGAACGATCACCGCGCGTGCGGCCCGCCTCAGCCGGCGGGTCGCCACCATCACCGAGGTCCGCGACGACACCGGCCGCCTCGTGGAGCTCGCGGTCGTCGAAGGCGACCACGTCATCGACCCCGCCGAGCAGCCTGCGGTGCTGGCCGGGTTCCTGCAGCGAGCCGTGGCGTGGGCCAGCGACGGGGTGCTGGTCGACGCGTTGGCCCGGCGCTGCAACCGGCTCACCACCGACCTCACCCCGGGTTTCGTCGCGGTCACCATCAGCCGCCCCGAAGCCACCCGGGAGTTGGTGGTGGAGGCCTGCGAAGACGACACCTTCGCCCACGTCACCCTCGTGCTGCCCGCCGCCGACGCGATCCGGCTGAAGGCGTTCGCCACCGCAGCGGCTGACGCCACCGCCGACGCCGAGAGCGCCACTGGTACCGCGGACGCCCGGGACCACGCGACTCGCGTCAACGACGCCGCCGCCGACCTCATCGCCGACGGACTGGCGCGCGAGGTCCTGGCCCGCAGCGACTGCACGACCCCCGCCGACGCCGACCACCCGGTCGTGCAGGGCCGGACCCACCGGCCCGCCTCCAGCGTCCAGGTCCACGTCAGTGTCGACGCTTCCACCCTCGCCGGCCTCGACGAGCACGACGGGTTCGTCGCCGGCCTCGGCCCGGTCCCCGCCCCCGTCGCGCGGGCCCTGGCCGGCGACGCCGGAGCGTCGTGGCGGGCGGTGGTCACCGCCCCCGGCACCCGAACCGTGATCGACGTCGCCGCCACCGCCTACCGGCCCACCGCCGCACTCAGGAGGTTCGTGACCGCCCGCGACGACACCTGCCAAGGCTTCGGCTGCCGCACATCGGCCATCGACTGCGACCTCGACCACGTCATCGCCTGGCCGCAAGGACCCAGCACCGCCGAGAACCTCCAAGCGCTGTGCCGGACCCACCACCGCTTCAAGACCCAGTACATCTACGAGAGCACCACCGCGAACCGACGCCGGAACACCGCACGCCCCCGCCCACCCGCACCACCACGGCCGGTGGACGACTCACCACCACCGTTCTAGCGCGCAGCTGCGCGCCCGCGGACTAGAAGCGGAACGGGATGGGCAGCGGCCCGCAGCAGCACACGCCGCGGACGTCGGTCGCCATGAGCAGCGACGCGGCCCGGTAGCAGGCCAGGAACCGCAGGGCGGTCGGCACACCGGCGCGCACGACGCCGCGGCGGCGCACCAGGTCCCGCACGGCCCCCGAGCAGGAGTCCCCGCCGTGCGCGACGCGGTGCGCGCACGCGTAGCCCTTCCGCGGCGACAGGCGCCGCTGGTACTGCTCGATGAGGACGTCGACGGCACGCGCGAGGGAGCTCATCGCCCTCACGGTAGGGGCGGGGGCTGCTCCCGCAACTCGTCCGCGAGGGCGTAGCGGGTCGGCCGGCGCTCCCCCACCACGCGCAGCAGACCCCCCGCGACGAGCAGGCGCAGCACCCGGCGGCTGTCGGTGGCCGAGGCGTCGGCGGCCGTCCGCAGGGACTCGTTGGTGACCTCGCCCCCGCGCCGGGCGAGCAGCAGCGCCAGCCGCGCCGGCATCCCGTCGGGGACGTCGCGCAGCCCCGCCAGCCACGCCCGCTCCTCGACGCCGGCCGCGCTCGCCGCCGGGACCCGCACGACGACGCTCCCGCCGCGCTGCTCGACGACGGGCGGCTGCAGGAGCACGTCGGCGAGCGCCGCCCGGGCCGTCGCGAGGCCCGTGCCCGCCCCCGCCGTGAGGCCGAGGTCGCGGAACAAGCCTGCGATGCGGCGGTTGCGGTCGTGCTGCGCGCCGCCGGGCGCCGCGAGGTCGACGCCGACCGGCAGCGTCCCGGGCGACTCGACCTCGAGGGCGTCGGCGTGCACGCGCACGGTGACGGGTTCGCCCGTGCGCGCGTAGTCGCGGTGCACGACGGCGTTCAGCAGCAGCTCCCGGACGGCGGCCGCGGGGTACCCGGGCGCGACCTCGGCGATCATCCGCGCGGCGGCGACGACCGCGTCCGGCAGGCGGCCCGGGAACTCCCGGGTCTCGCGCACCTCGGCGTCGCCCCGCGGGCCGGCGTGGCGGGTGACCACGATGCCGAGGCCGCGGTGGAAGCGCTGCGGCTGCTGCCCGAGGACGAGCAGAGCGGCCAGCGTCGGCCGGCGGGACACCACGAGGCCCTGCTCGGTGAGCAGCGGCCCCACCTCGGACGCCTCGACGGGACCGCCGCGGCGGCGGCGCAGGTGCTCCAGGACGCTGGGCAGGTCGAGGTCGGCGGTGGTGGCCGAGGAGACGACGGCGTCCTCGACCGGCTGCCCGGCGGCCTCGGTGACGAAGGTGACCAGGTCCCCGCCCAGCAGCGCGCGGTTGGTGCGCCCGCTGCGCAGGAGCGTCCGGCCGTCGCCGGTCTGCGCGAAGCCCGCCGCCACCGCGGGGACCGTGACGACGGCGACGTGCGCGCGCCCGACGCGGTGCACGTCGGTGCGGACCTCCAGGGGCGGGTGCGTGGCGCCGGCCAGGGCCGCGACGCGCTCGCGCACGTCCTGCTCGGAGCGGCTGCCCACGAGGCGGCGCGGCAGGGAGTCCGTCACCCCGACGACGACCCGCCCGCCCGAGGCGTTGGCCATCGCGACCAGGGTGTCCTGCAGGTCGTCGCCCACGGCGCGCTGGAACTCCAGCCGCTGGCCGTCGTGGTCCCCCACGTCCGTCAGCAGGCCGGCCAGGTCGCGCCAGGACTCCCCCACCCTCCGCATCCTGCTGACCGGCGGGCGCGGGCACCACCCCTTCGCCGACACCCGCGGCGTGGGGAACCTCACGGCCGGAGGCCCACGCACGGCGCCCGACCCCCCGTCCCCCCGTGATCATGCAGGGTTTACCTGCATGATCACGGAGGGGAGGGGTCAGGGCAGGTGGCGCCGGGCGAACTCCAGCTCGACGCGCATCTGCCGCACGCGCTCGTCGTCCAGCAGCGACCCGTGGCCGGCGTCGTAGCGGTAGACCTCGTGCGGCACACCGCGTTCCGCCAGGCGGCCCAGGTAGTTCTCGATCTGGCGGATCGGGCAGCGCGGGTCGTTCTCCCCCGCCAGCACGAGCACGGGGGCCGTCACCGCGTCGACGTACGTCAGCGGTGAGGAGTCGGCGTACTTGTCGGGGACGTCGGTGGGGGAACCCCCGAACAGGGAGCGGTCGAACGCCTTCAGCCCCTCCATCTCGTCCTCGTAGGCCGCGACGTAGTCGGCGACGGGGACCCCCGCGAGGCCGACGGCCCAGCGCTGCGGCTGCACGCCGAGCCCCAGCAGCGTGAGGTACCCGCCCCACGACGCCCCCGCGAGCACCAGGCGGGCGGGGTCCGCGACGCCCGTGGCGACGAGGTGGTCCGCGACCGCGGCGACGTCGGCGATCTCGACGTGCCCGACCCGCGCCTCCAGCGCGTCGCGCCACGCGGAGCCGTACCCCGTGGAGCCGCGGTAGTTCACCTGCACGACCGCGTAGCCCTCGTCGACCCACGCCGCGCAGTAGGGCCGGAACGCGTCGGTGTCGTGCGCCGTCGGGCCGCCGTGGACCTCGACGACGGTCGGCAGCGGGCCCTGGGCGCCCGCGGGCCGGCGCAGCAGCGCGTGGATGCGGCCGCCCTCGCCCTCGACCCACACGTCGGTGACCTCGACGGAGTCCGGGGCCGGTGCACCCGGGGCGCGCAGCAGGACGTCGCCCGCGAGGGTCCGCACGGCGCTCGCGTGCGCCGAGGACGACCACGACAGCCAGACGTCGCCGTCCGGGCGGGCGGTGGCGCCGCCGACCGTGCCGGTGCCGGGCCCGACCTGGTGGACGTCCCCGGTCGCGAGGTCCACGCGGTGCAGCAGGGTGCGTGCCTCGTGGTCGACCAGGACGAGCAGCCCGGTGCCGTCGCGCGTCCACTCCGCGCCGGCCACGTCGCCGGGGACGCCGAGCACGACGGGCGTCTCGGTGCCGGCCGCGACGTCCCACACCAGCAGCTCGGCCCGCCCCGCGCGCTCGTGCTCCACGAGCAGCCGCGGGTCGCCGGGCAGCGGCGCGAACGCCAGCGGGGCCACGCCCTTGCCGGGGCCGTCGGCGAGCTCCGCGACGGTGCTGCCGTCGGCCACGTCGAGGACCCGCAGGTCGGGGTGGCGGGAGTCGCCGTGCTCGCTGTGGGACAGGGCGAGCCACCGCTCGTCGTGGGAGACGTCGGCGACGTAGGCGTCCTCGCGGTGCTCGTAGAGCAGGCGCGTGCGGCCGCCGTCGACGACCTCGACGCGCGTGCCGTACTCGTCGTCGGTGCGCCCGACGACCACGAGGCCGCTGCGGGTCAGGACGAGACCCGCGGAGTAGGCCGCGGGCAGGCCCAGCGGGTCCTCGACGCCCTCGCCCGGCGCCGAGCCGAACGGCTGGCGCCGCCAGACGCCGTGCTCGTCGCCCGCGGTGTCGTCGAACCACCAGACCCACTGCCCCGCGGGGTCGATCGTGGCGCTCGCGGTGCCCTCGGGGCGGTCCGTGGCCCGGGTCAGCTCGCCCGTGCCCGCGTCCCACGAGTGCACCTCGAGGCCGCCCTCGACGCTGGCGACGACGACGCACCGCTGCGGCGCGTCCTCCGCCCAGTCGGGCAGGCCGACCCGGCCGGCGCGGAAGCGCTGCTCCCAGGCGGGCACCTCGGGAACAGGCGCCTCGGGAACAGGGGGCTCGGACTCGCTGCTGCTCACACCTCGGATCGTGCCACGCCGTCCGCGGGCGCCAGCGGGAAGAGCCGGCGCAGGACGTCCGCCATCGTGACGACGCCGTGCACGGCCCCGCCGGAGGTGACGACGGCCAGGTGGTTGCGCGTCGCGCGCATGGTCGTCAGGGCCGAGGGGACCGAGGTGTCCGCCGCGAGCGAGAACACCGGGCGCACGTACGGGGCGGCCGGGGCGTCGTCGGGTTCGGTGAGGGTGTCCCGCACGTGCACGACGCCGGTGATGCGCTCGCGCGTCCCGACCAGGACGCGCAGGTGGCCGCTGCCGCGGGTCACGGCGCGCACGTCGCCGACCGTGGCGCCGGCCGGCACCGCGGCCAGGGCCGCGCCGGCGCGCACGAGGTCGCCGACGGTCAGGTCCTGCAGGTCCAGCGCGCCGGCCAGCTGCGCCGAGGACTGCGCGTCCAGGGTCCCGGCGGTCGTGGAGTGCTCGAGCAGGTGGCGCAGCGCCGCCGGGCTGTGCCCGGCCGCGATCTCGTCGGCCGGTGTCGCGCCGGCGCGGCGCACGAGGGAGTTCGCGGCCGCGTTCAGCGCCAGCAGCACGGGCCGGAACACGGTCATGAAGGCGCGCATGGGGATCGCCAGCAGGAGCGCGGAACGTTCGGGGTGCGCGATGGCCCAGGACTTCGGGGCCATCTCGCCCACCACGAGGTGGACGAAGGTGACGACGAACAGGGCGAGGACGAAACCCAGGACGTCGGCTGCGACCGCGGGCAGCCCCGCGCTCTCGAACAGGGGCGTGAGCCAGTGGTGCACGGCGGGTTTGCTGAGCGCACCCAGCGCCAGGGTGCAGGCCGTGATGCCGAGCTGGGAACCCGCCAGCAGCACCGTGAGCTCGGAGGCGCTGCGCAGCGCCGCCCGCCCCGACCGGGTGCCGGCGGCGTCCTCCAGGCGGTGCCGCTTGGCGGCGAGGAGGGCGAACTCGACCGCGACGAAGAACGCGCTGAGGGCCACGATCACGACCGTGGCGGGCACGACCACCCAGGGGCTGTCGGTCACCGGGTCTCCTCCGTCGTCGTCGTCGCGCTCTCGTCCACCGTCGTGGGCGGCGGGAGCTCCAGCCGCACGCGCGCGGGGACGAACCGCTCGACGGTCAGCACCGTCACCCGCAGGCGGCGGGGTTCCGCGTCGTCGAGGTCGCCCGGGTCGGCCGGGAGGTCGACGAGGAGTTCCGCGCCCACGGGCGGCAGGCCGCCGTGCGCGGCGATGACGAGGCCGGCGATCGTCTCGTGCTCACCGCGCGGCAGGTCGATGCCGAGCGCGCGCTCGACCTCGTCGACGTGCACGTCCCCCGACACCTCCCACGGGCCGTCGGCGCCGACGACGACGTCCTGGGGCGCGGCCTCGTCGTGCTCGTCGGCGATCTCGCCCACGAGCTCCTCGGCGAGGTCCTCGACCGTGACGATCCCGGCCAGCCCGCCGTGCTCGTCGACGACGCAGGCCAGCTCGTCGCCCGTCGTCGTCAGCTCCCGCAGCACGTCCGGCAGCAGGGAGACCGTCGCGACCACCAGCGCGGGGCGCACGATGCTCGTCACCGGCGCCGACCCGGGTTCCGTCGTGGTGAGCAGGTCCTCGAGGTGGACGACGCCGACGACGTCGCCGCGGTCGGCCGAGAGCACCGGGTAGCGGGAGTGCCCGATCGCCATGAGGGCGCGCACCAGCGCGAGGTCGTCGGTGTCGGTGACGGTGTCCACCCGGGAGCGCGGCACCATCGCGTGCTCCGCGTCGCGGCGGGGGAAGTCGAGGATCCGGTCGAGGACCACGGCCAGCTCCGCGGAGAGGTCCCCGGAGTCCCGCGACGTCTCGACGATGTGCTCGAGGTCGCGGGCCGTGGCCGCGGAGTCGACGTCGTGGACGGGTTCGATGCGCAGGGCGCGCAGCAGCGCGTTCGAGGACTGGTCGAAGAACCAGATGAGCCAGCCGAACAGCGCGAGGTAGACCAGCGTCGAGCGGGCGAGCCACGTGGCGACGGGACCGGGCGCGGCGATGGCGAGGTTCTTGGGGAACAGCTCGCCGAACAGCATCTGCACGACCGTGGACAGCACCAGCGCGACGACCGCGCCGACGCCCACGCTCACGGCCGTCGGGACGCCCACGCCGCCGAGGAGCGCCCCGAGCGACTCCCCGATGAGGGGTTCGGCGACGTAGCCCACGAGGAGCCCGGTCACCGTGATGCCGAGCTGCGCGCCCGACAGCATGAACGAGGTGCGCCGGGTGACCTCCAGGGCCCGCCGGGCGCCCGGATCGCCGTCGGCCGCCTCCGCCCGCAGCTGCGAGCGGTCCACGGACATGTAGGCGAACTCCTGGGCCACGAAGTAGGCCGTCACCGCGGTGATCGCGACGACGACCAGCACACCCACGAGCAGGGTCAGCACGTCCGTCACCGCTGCTCCCCCCCGGTGGCGCGGGGGCGGGCGGCACGGGCGTGCCGGGGACTCGGGGGGTCAGGGCTGTCGTCGCGCACGGCGGCGGCGGTCCTCTCGGTGGTCGGGGTCTGTCGAACGGGAACGGCCGGGCGCGCCCGGGAGTTCCGCCACCCCGCCCAGAGCGGGACGGGTCGGAGCAGGACGGGTCAGAGCAGGACGGGCACGCTGAACCGCGTCGTGACCCGCCGGGCGAAGCTCACGTGGTCGGGGGCGCGGTCCGCGAGGCCGGCGAACCCCGCGGCGCCGAGGAACCCGTCGTCCAGGGCGAGCACGCGGGCGCGGCGCAGCGGCCACACCTCGTGCTCGTTGGCGATCCACCAGGTGCGCCCGAGGTGCTCGACGTGCAGGCCGAAGCGGGCGCTGACGAAGCGGCCCACCTCGTCGGCGTCCAGCTCGGCGGGGCTCATCGCCTCCTCCTCGCGCACGACGATGCGGCTGCGCACGCCCGCGGGCCCCGGCCAGCGGGTGCGGGCCGTCCACGCGAACTCGCGGTACCCGTCGCGCTCGCGGACCGCGCGCCGCATCGCGGAGAACCGGTACGGCAGGCCGAACACCGTCCGGGCGCCGAGGACCACGGCCAGCCGGGAGGCGTCCAGGCTCGCGAAGACGACTCCGCGACGCCCCTTCTCGTCGCGCGAGTAGAGGCGGACGTTGGTCTCCAGGAACGTGCCCACGTACGGCACGGCGGGCAGCGTCCCCGGCCCCGCACCGCGCAGCGTGAAGGGGATGAGCCCCACGTAGGTGACGCCGTCGAGGACGTCGGGTTCCGCGCCCGGCGGGAGGTGCGGGGCGACCACGGCCGGGTCGACGGCCCAGTGCAGGAACGCCAGGTCGTCCCAGTGCTGGTGCATCAGCTGGATCCCCGTCAGCGCCGGGGCGTCGGCGGGCGGGACGCGGGGGAACGGGGCGACGGGCACGCCGGAACGGTAGTCCGGGGACCCTGCCGCCGCCGTCGGGCCGGGCGTGAGCTACCTCTCGCGGAGGTACTGGTCCGCCCAGGCGCTGATGATCCGCGCGGCCCGCCGCGCCTGCCCGGGGGCGATGAGCAGGTGGTCCGAACCCTCCAGCGCCACGAAGCTGCGCGGGTGCTGGGCGAGCTTGAAGATCGCGCTGGCGTTGTCGATGCTCACCGTGTCGTCCGTGGGCGAGTGCATGACGAGCAGCGGCAGCGCGAGGCGGCGGATCTGGTGGCGCAGGTCGGCCTGGCGGACGTCCTCGATGAACGCCCGCTTGAGGGTGAGCGCGCGCCCCCCGACCAGCCACTCGGCGTGGCCCTCGGCCATGACCCGGCCGACGAGCGCGTCGTAGTTGTGCTCGACGTGGCGGGGTTCCGAGGGCGCCGCGACGCTGACGACGGCCTGCAGCCCGGCCACCTGGCCGGCCGCGGCGATGGCGGCCGCCCCGCCGAAGGAGTGCCCCACGAGCAGGTGGGCCGGGGTGCCGCGCTCGCGCAGGAACTCCGCGGCGAGCACCGTGTCGGACACCTTGTGCGTGAAGGACCCGTCGCCCCAGTCGCCCTCGGAGTCGCCCAGGCCGAGGTTGTCGAAGCGCAGCATGCCGATGCCCTCGGCCGCGAGCCCCTTGCAGATCCGCGACGCCGCCGGGGAGTCCTTGCCGAGGGTGAACCCGTGGGCGAACACGCCCCACCCCCGCGCCTCGCCCTCGGGCAGGTCCAGCAGCCCCGCGAGCTTCTGACCCGTCGTGCTGGTGAAGGACACGCGCTCTGCCACCGGTCTGCCTCCGCTCTGCTGACGTCGCACCGACGAACCTCCCACACCCCGGGGCGGCAGGGGTGCGGTCGCCGGCCGCCGCAGGGCGCGGGAGGGTGGCGCCATGAGCGACTCCCCCGGACAGCGCGAGCACACCGAACTCCGCCTGCGCGTCGGCCGCGAGACGGGCCACACCCTGCACCTGCGCCGCGGGGACGAGCCCTCCGACCTCGACGACTTCCTCGGCTCGGTGGCCACGCCCGAGCTGGCGATGAAGATCGCCGAGGCGTGGAACGCCTACTGGCCGGCGCCCGACCCGTCCGAGGTGGGCCTGGGCCGCGTGGAGCAGGTCAAGGCGCTCGCCGCCGAGCGCGCGCACCAGGAGGACCTCGACGGCTGAGCCGGACGGCCGCAGCCACCCCGCGTCGGGCGGACGGGGCGGGGCGTCAGTCCGTCGCCGCGAGCCGCGTCATGCCGCGGACCATCCGGTCGGCGTGCACCGCGGCACCGGCGATGGCGTTGCGGGCCTCGTCCGTGGCCGCGGTCTGCTCTTGCACCGCAGCGGAGATCGTCGCCTGCGAGGCGACCACGTCCTGCAGCGTGCTGCGGATCCCGCCCATGGCGCTCGCAGCGCTGTCGACGTCACCGCGCACCACGTCGACGACGCGGCGGATCTCGTCGGTGGCCGCGGCCGTGGCGGCGGCGAGCTCCTTGACCTCACCGGCCACGACGGCGAAGCCCCGGCCCAGCTCGCCGGCGCGAGCGGCCTCGATGGTCGCGTTGAGCGCCAGGAGGTTCGTCTGGGCGGCGATGCCGGTGATGGTGGTCGCGATCCCGTCGATCTCGGACATCGTGGTGGTCAGCCGCTCGACGACCTCCGCGCTGGCCCGGGACTGCTCGTCGGCGTGCTCCGCCGTCGACGACGCCCGCTCGGCGGCCTGGGCGATGTCCGTGATCGCCCCGCGCATGCCGTCCATGACCGAGCTGGCCACGTCGACGTTCTCCCCGATGTCGTGCCCGGCCTGCTGCAGCTCCACCAGCTGGTGGGCGGTCGCCGTGGCCCGCGCCTCCTGCTCCTGCGCCTGCTGCGCGGCCAGGGCCGCGGCCTCGGCGCGCTCGGCGGCGAGCTCGGTCTGCGTGGCCGCCTGGGCGATGAGGTTCTCCTCGGCGCGGCGCTGCTCGGCCCGCCGCTCGCGGTCGGCGGCCTCGGCGAACTTCCAGCCGTAGGCCAGGGCCGTGGCCTCCACGAGGAGGAAGAACGCGTGGAGCAGGGCGAACGCCGCAGGGTTGTGCAGGGCCTGGTGGGTCGAGAACACCTGCCCGGGCCGCAGCAGCCCCAGCACGAGGTGGTGGGCGCCCACGAACACGAGGGCGACCAGGAACGGCGTCCACGCCTGGTAGAGCGAGACCAGGGCGAGCATCACGTAGAACCAGATGTGCAGGTCCTCCAGCCCGCCGCCCGCGTGCAGGAGGACGTCGGCGCAGAGCATCAGGCCGAAGGCCACCGCCGCGCTGCGGGCCCACTGCGAGCGGAGCACGAGGCCGACCACCGGGGTCAGCAGCGCCGCGACCAGGGGGACCCAGAGGTCCAGCGACCGCTCGCCCCGCACGAGGGCGATGCCGGCGAGCACCGGCACCTGGGCGACCACCGCGAAGGACAGGAGCACGTGCCGCTTCGCGAAGGCGGCCTCGTCGAGGCGGACCCCGCGGGGCAGGAAGCCCCCCGGGGTGCGGCGTGCCGGCGAGGCCGTGGGCGCGGGGAGGTGGGAGGTCACCCCCTCGGGTTCGACAGCCGGCGGGGCGACCTTGACCGCGCAGCGGGGACGGGCGCCCCGCGCGCCGGGGACACGGGGCAGACTCGGCGCGTGGCCGCCTCCTCCGTCCCCCGCGCGCTGAGCGCCGTGGTGGCAGACGACCTGTCGGGCGCCGCGGAGGTCGCGGGGCTGCTCCTGCGGCGGGGACGCCCCTGCACGGTCGCGCTCGGGGTGCCGGAGGCGACGTCGCCCGCCGCCGGCACCGTCGTCGTCGACCTCGACCACCGCTGCGCCGGGCCGGCCGCGGCGTACGCGGCGGTCGTGGCTGCCGTCACCGCCCTCGCGCCGGTCGGGCTGCTCGCCGTGAAGCTGGACTCGCTGTGGCGGGGCAACGTCGGCGCGACGGTGCAGGCGCTGCAGGACAGCGGGTTCCTCGTCGTCGTGGCAGGGGCGCTACCGGCGCTGGGGCGGACCGTCGCCGCCGGGGTCCCCCTCGTCGCCGGGACCCCGCTGGCCGCGACCGGCCTCTGGCACCTCGAGGAGCGCGCGGCCCCCGCGCGCGTGGCCGACCTGCTCGCCGGCCCCGTGCTGGAGGTCGACCTGGCGACGGTCCGCTCGTCCGGGCTCGCGGCCGTGCTGGGCCGCGCCGGTGGGGCGTGCGTCGTGACCGACGGCGAGACCGACGCGGACCTCGCCGCGGTCGCGACGGCCGCCGCGGCCCTGTCCGCCGGG
>NZ_VWPY01000007.1 GCF_011839805.1 Kineococcus rubinsiae
GGCTGCGGGCTGCGGGCGGCGGGCTGCGGGCTGCGGGCTGCGGGCGGCGGCACCGGTTCGCCCGCCGTGCGCCGCGCTGGGACGCTGGGGCCATGTCGTCGGTCCCGGACTTCTCGCAGGCCCCCGCCTCTGCCGCCGTCGAGGACGTCACCCCGCCGGGGAGCGAGCCCCTCTCCACCACGGAGTCGGAACCAGGCGCCGAGGACGCCGCCGAGCCCGCGCCTGACGCGTGAGCCGGGAGGCCACACCGCGCGAGGCCCTCGCGCTGTACTACGACGACTCCGCCCCCTCCTACGTCGCGGGGTGGCGCACGCTGGAGCACTACAGCCCCCTCGTCGCGGAGTTCCTCCTGCACGCCGTGGCGCCGGGCCGCCGGGTGCTCGACGTCGGGTGCGGGCCGGGGCAGCTGACGGCGGAGCTCCCGCCCGGCGTCTCCGTCACGGGCTTCGACGTGTCGCCGGGGATGCTCGCCGCGGCGCGCGCGCGGCGGCCGGACGGCACCTACGAGCAGCACGACCTCCACGACCCGCTGCCCGCGGGGTGGGGCCGCTTCGACGTCGTCGTCGCGGTCGGCTGCCTGGAGTTCTGCCGCGACCTCCCCGCGACCCTGCGCCACCTCGCGGCCGCGTGCGCGCCCGGGGCGCGGCTCCTGGTGGGCGTCGTCGAGGACCGCCGCGCGCCGGCGGGCCGCTCCCGGGAGGCGTTCTCCGACGAGGGCCTGCCGGGGGTGCCGATGTACGCCTACGACGTCACCGCCCAGCTGGCCGCGGTGACGGCCGCGGGGCTCGCCCCGTCGTCCTACCGCGACGTCCCGGCCTGGCGGCACGACGAGTACTCCCGCACGGTGCGCTACGGCCTGTGGGAGCTGCGCGCCGGCGAGGGGACCCCGGGTGCGTGACGTGCTGCCCGCGGTCCTGCGCTGGGCCGGCGAGGGCCGCGGCTGCGCCGTGGCCACCGTGGTCCGGACGTGGAACAGCTCCCCGCGGCCCGCGGGGGCCTCGATGGCGGTCGCCGCCGACGGCGAGGTGGTCGGCAGCGTCTCCGGCGGGTGCGTCGAGGGGGCCGTGCACACCCTCGCGCTGGAGGTCGTCGCGTCGGGGCAGGCCGTCGCCGTCACCTACGGCGTCTCCGACGACGAGGCCTTCGCGGTGGGCCTGACGTGCGGTGGCGTGCTGGAGCTGGTGGTCGCTCCCGTGACGGCGGACGACGTGCCGCTGCTGCAGGCGCTGCAGGACGACCTGACCGGCGAGCGCGCCGCGGCCCTGGTCACGGTGGCGGGCGGGGCCGGGGCGCTCGGCGCGCGCCTCGTGGTCGGGGAGGACGCGACCGCGGGCTCCCTCGGCTCGGCGCGCCTGGACGCCGCGGCCGCGGACGCGGCCCGGGGCCTGCTGGCCGCGGGACGCACGGACGTCGTCCACCTCGGACCGGACGGCGAGCGCCGGGGCGACGAGCTGGCGCTGTTCGTCGAGTCCTGCGCGCCGCCGCCGCGGATGCACGTCTTCGGCGCCATCGACTTCGCGGGGGCCGTCGTGCGGATGGGCAAGTTCCTCGGCTTCCGGGTCACGGTGTGCGACGCGCGGCCGGTCTTCGCGACGGCGGCGCGCTTCCCCGACGCCGACGAGGTCGTCGTGCAGTGGCCCCACCGCTGGCTCGCGACGGCCCCGGTCGACGACCGCACGGTCATCTGCGTGCTGACCCACGACCCGAAGTTCGACGTGCCGCTGCTGGAGGTCGCGCTGCGCACGCCCGCCGCCTACGTGGGGGCGATGGGCAGCCGCCGCACGCACGAGGCGCGGCTGGCGGCGCTGCGCGAGGCGGGGCTCACCGAGGCCGAGCTGGCCCGGCTGTCCTCGCCGATCGGGCTGGACCTGGGCGGGCGCACGCCCGAGGAGACCGCGGTGTCGATCGCCGCGGAGGTGCTGGCCCTGCGCTGGGGCGGCAGCGGCCGCCGGCTCAGCGACGTCCCCGGCCCCGTGCACACCGCGCCCGCGCACGCCGGGCCCGCGCCCGCGGGTCCTCCGGGCGCGGCCGCTCCGGGCGGCGGGGAGCGGCCCGGCGGTTAGGCTCGCCGCGTGGTGAGCCTCCCTGGTCTGAAGAACGTCCTCGATCGCAGCAGCGCCGACGAGACGGTGCCCGCGCGCCGCACGGCGCGGCTGACGGGGTGGGGGCGCACGGCCCCGACGACGGCGACGGTCCTGCGCACGGCCGACCTCGACGTCCTCGCGGAGGCCGTGCGCACCGCCGGCCCGCGCGGCGTCATCGCCCGCGGCCTGGGCCGCAGCTACGGCGACCCGGCGCAGAACGCCGGCGGCCTGGTCATCGACATGACGGCGCTGAACCGCATCCACCGCATCGACGTCGACGAGGCCGTCGCCGTCGTGGACGCGGGGGTCTCGCTGGACACCCTGCTGCGCACGGTCGTCCCGCACGGGCTGTGGGTCCCCGTCCTGCCCGGCACCCGCCAGGTCACCGTCGGCGGCGCGATCGGCGCCGACATCCACGGCGGCAACCACCACACGCAGGGCACCTTCACCCGCCACGTCCTGTCGATGGACCTGCTGACCGCCGACGGCACGGTGCGCACGCTGACGCCGGACGGCCCCGAGCGCGAGCTGTTCCTGGCCACGACGGGCGGCATGGGCCTGACCGGGATCGTGCTGCGCGCGACCATCCGCCTCGACCGCGTCGAGACGTCCTACTTCCTCGCCGACGTCGAGCAGGCCCCGGGCTTCGACGAGCTCCTCGAGCGGCTGCAGCGCAACGACGAGAAGTACACTTACTCCAAGACGTGGTTCGACTCCGTGACCAAGGGCGAGCACATGGGGCGCGGGTTCCTGCTGCGCGGCTCCAGCGCGAAGCTCGAGGACCTGCCGAAGAACCTCCGCAAGGACCCGCTGAAGTTCGACGCCCCGCAGCTCGCGTCCTTCCCCGACCTGTTCCCGTCGGGGATGCTGAACCGGCTCTCGGCGAAGGCGCTGAACGAGTTCTACTACCGCAAGTCCCACACCGAATCCGGTGTGGTGCAGAACATCACGCAGTTCTACCACCTGCTCGACCTGTTTGCGGACTGGAACCGCGCCTACGGCCCCAACGGGTTCCTGCAGTACCAGTTCGTCGTGCCCTTCGGCCGCGAGGACGTCCTGCGCGCCAGCATGGAGGCGATCGTCGAGTCCGGGCACATCTCGGCGCTGAACGTCCTCAAGCGCTTCGGCCCGGGCAACGACGCGCCGCTGTCCTTCCCCACCGAGGGCTGGACGCTGGCCGTCGACCTGCCCGCGCGCGAGGGCCTGGACCGGCTCTGCGACACCCTCGACGAGATGGTCCTGGACGCCGGCGGCCGCCTGTACCTGGCCAAGGACTCCCGCACCACGGCCGAGCGCTTCGCCCGGATGTACCCGCAGCTGCCGGCGTGGCGGAAGGTGCGCGACGCAGTGGACCCGGAGCGGAAGTTCGCCTCCGACCAGTCGCGGCGGCTGGACCTCGTCGTCGGCTGAGGCGCGTCGTCGGCTGAGGCGCACGTCACACCCGGCGCGCCTCGAGGAGCGGCGCCGGGTGGCCGATGGTCCCCTGGAGAGGACGACCGTCGACCGGGGAGGTGCGCGTGCTGGCTGCTGTCGCCCCGGCGCTCCCAGTCGCCGGCCCCTACGACCGCGCGGCCGCCCGCCGCGAGGTCGACGACCTGCTGCTGCGCGTGGGCCTGGACCCCGAGCCCTGCCTCGTGCGGGCGCGGGCGCTGCTCGCCGTGGCCCAGGAGGCCGACGACGACGACGTCGTGGTGCACGCCCTCGTGCTGGAGGCCGACGCCCTGCACCGCCTGGGCGGTGTCGCGGACGCCGCCCGCATCGTCACCGCGGTGCGCGAGACCCGCCCCGACCTCTCGGCGGAGCACCGCGTCCGCACGGGCTGGGTCCTCATGCGGGTCTGCTCGAACATCGGGGACAGCGCGACCGCGCTGGAACACGCCGTCGAGACCGCCCGGTGGCTGGGCGACGACATCCCGCCGCGGCTGCGGATCCAGTTCACCATCAAGTACGGCGACGTCCTGGACGCCGTGGGCGACGTCGAGGGCGCCCGCGAGCGCTACGAGCAGGCCGAGCAGCTCGCCGTCGGCGACCCGGAGCTGCACCTGCGCGCGGTGAATAACCGCGCCTACACGGAGCTGTCCCTGGGCGACACCGAGCGGGCCGTCGCGGGGGCCGAGCACCTGGTGGAGCTGGCGGAGCGCTACGGCCACCCCCTGAACTCCGACGAGCTGGACACGCTCGCGCACATCCACCTCATGCAGCACCGCCCCGAGCTGGCCGTCGCGGCCGCGCAGGAGGCCCTGGGCCTGCTGACGGTCAAGGGGAACAAGGGCCGCGACGACCTGCCGGAGATCCTCCTCACCCTGGGCATCGCCCACCGCCACCTCGGCGACCTCGACACGGCCGCCGGCCACCTCGGCCGGGCCCGCGAGATCGTCGCCTCGCACGGGTTCTCCGAGCTGACGGCCCGGGTCTTCGAGGAGGAGGCCGAGCTGCTGGCCGCGCGCGGCGACTTCCGCGGGGCGCTGGAGGCCCACAAGGCGTTCCACCTGGCCGACAAGGAGCTCGTCTCGCTGCAGCGCGAGGCGCAGTCCCGTGCGCGGCAGGCGATGTACGAGTCCACGCAGGCCCGCGCCGACGCCGCCCGCTTCCGCGAGGAGGCCCGCCGCGACCCGCTGACCGGCCTGCACAACCGGCTGGCGGTGGGGGAGCGGCTGCCCGCGCTGCTGGACGCCCGCACGCGCGGCGGGATGCTCGTCGTCGCCGCCCTGTTCGACCTCGACCACTTCAAGGCCGTCAACGACGTCTACTCCCACGAGGCCGGCGACCACGTCCTCGTGACGTTCGCGGAACTGCTCGCCGCCTCCGTCGCGGACCTGCCGGAGGGTTCCGGCCTGGCCGCCCGGCTGGGCGGTGAGGAGTTCCTGCTGGTGCTGGCGGCGACGACCGCCGCCGAGGCCATGCAGCGCATCGGCGCCGTGCGCCGGGCCGTCGAGGAGCACGACTGGTCCTCGACGACCCCGGGCCGCAGCGTCACCGTCAGCGCGGGCGTCGCGGTCGCCGACGACGACAGCACGCACTTCAGCCTGCTGCGCCGCGCCGACGTCGAGCTGTACGCGGCCAAGGCCGCCGGGCGCAACCGGGTCTGCGGCGGCGTCTGAGCCGACTCGCCGGCGGGGCGGTCGGGCTTTGGTCTCAGACGGTCGCGGTCTCAGACGGTCGTGAAGTACGACGTCGCGAGGTCCTCGAGCAGGCCGGCGTGCGTGGGCCGCCCGCCGAGGAGCTCCTGCGTGCGGACGGAGGACGCGGACAGGTCCGCCGCGAAGAACAGCCCGATCCACCCGAAGTGGGCCGCGGCCTCCTCAGGGGCGACCGACGCGGTCGGCACGCCGAGGTGCTGCCCAATCGCCTCGGCGATCTCCCGGGTGCCCACGCCCTCCTCGGCCACGCCGTGCAGCGTGCTCCCGGCGGGCGCCGCCTCCACGGCCAGGCGGAAGAGCCGGGCCGCGTCGAGCCGGTGCACGGCGGGCCAGCGGTGGGTGCCGTCGCCGACGTAGGCGGAGACGCCGGTCCTGCGGGCGACCTCGACGAGGGTGGGCACGAAGCCCCGGTCCCCGCGGTCGTGGACGGTCGGGGCGAGCCGGACGACGGAGGAGCGCACGCCGTGACCGGCCAGCGCCCGGGCGGCGCGCGCGCTCGTGGCGCGGCCGCCGGCGGGCCCGTCCTCGGCCGGCTGGTCCAGCTCGGTGCCGGGGCGGCCCGTGGCCAGGCCGAGGGTGCCACCCACGATCACGAGCGGCCGGTCGCTGCCGCGCAGCGCGTCGCCGAACGCCTCGACGGCGGCCAGGTCCGTGCGCGCGGCGCCTGCCATGTCGGAGAAGTCGTGGCGGAAGGCCAGGTGGACGACGCCGTCGCTGGCGGCGGCGCCGGCACGCAGAGCGTCGAGGTCGTCAAGGTCGCCCGCGAGCACCTCGGCACCCGCGGCGGTCAGAGCGGCGGCCGAGGCCTCGGAGCGGGCGAGCCCGACCACCTGGTGGCCCGCCGGCGAGGAGTTCGGGGACGACGGCGGAGCCGACGAAGCCGGAGGCTCCGGTGACGAGGACGCGCATGAGCTGGACTCCCGTGGTCGGTGGGCAGGTCTGATGTCACCTGGTGACATGACGGTACACGGTCATGTCACCGGGTGCCATCGCTAAGGTGGGCCCGTGGGTCGATGGCAGCCGGACGCCCGGAACCGGTTCCGGCAGGCGGCCGTGGAGCTCTTCGACGAGCAGGGCTTCGAGGACACGACCGTCGTGCAGATCGCCGAGCGCGCTGGCCTCACCAAGCGCACGTTCTTCCGGCACTACGCCGACAAGCGCGAGGTGCTGTTCGAGGGCTCCGCGCGGCTGCAGGAGCTCATGGTCACCGCGCTCGTCGGCGCCCCGGACGGGGCCACGCCCCTGGAGGCCGTGGTCGCGGCCGTGCACGCCTCCGCCGCGTACTTCCTCCAGGACCGCGACGCGGTCCGGCGGCGGCACGCGGTCGTGACCTCGACGCCGGAGCTGCAGGAGCGGGAACGGGTCAAGCTCGCCACCCTCACCGCGGCGCTCGCCGACGCCCTCCGCGGCCGCGGTGTCCCGGAACCCACCGCGACCCTCGCGGCGGAGTCGGGCGTCACCGTGTTCCGGCTCGCGTTCGACGCGTGGGCCACCCGGGCCGATCCGCCGCCCCTCACCGTCCTCGCGGACGAGCTGTTCACCGCGCTGCGGGGCGTCGCCGCCCCTGGCTGACAAGTGACGGCGACGCCCTTGTTCGGCGGGGGCGGGAACGGTAGGATCGAACACGTGTCCACTACTCCCGCAGCGTCTCCGGTGAAGGAGCTGCGAAACGCGGTCGAGGCGGTGGACCTCTCCGTCCAGTGCGGTTCGTCGGACGCCGAACTCGTCGACGTGATCGCGGCGGCGGAACTCGCGAAGCGGGCACTGGCCGCGGTGCAGGCCCGTGCGACCGCGGTGTTGTCTCGTTCGGTGCGTACCGCTGAGGCGGCGGCCGGAGTTCCCGCGGCGAAGCGGGGGAAGTCGGTGGGCCCGCAGGTCGCGGCCGCTCGACGGGTGTCGCCGCACCAGGGTGGGCGTCTCGTCGGTGCCGCTCTCGCCCTCGTCGATGACCTGCCGGAAACCCTGGCGGCGCTCCGGTCGGGGGTGGTCGAGGAGTGGACCGCGACCAAGGTCGTGCAGGCCACCGTGTGCCTGGCACGGGAGGACCGAGCTCGTGTCGACGCGGCCCTGGCCGGGGAGTTCTCCCGGCCCGGAATCGGTGCCGCCTCGGTCATCGGGTCCGCGCGGGCCCTGGCCCAGCAGGTCGACCCGGCCTCCGCGGTCGCGCGGGCGAGGAAGGCGGCGAACGAGCGCTGCGTCTCGATCCGCCCCGCGCCGGACACGATGACGTACGTGACCGCACTGCTGCCTGTCGCCGACGGGGTCGCGGTCCACGCGGCTCTGCTGACGGCCGTCTCGAAGCACGCCGCCTCCCGGGAGCCCGGCGACGAGCGAGGTCGGGGTCAGGTCATGGCCGACACCCTCGTCCAGCGGATCACCGGCCGGAACCCGCACACCGACCCCGTGCCCGTCGTCGTCCACCTCGTGATGCCGACGGACACCCTCCTCGACGCCGGTGACGTCTCGGCCAGCGTCCCGGGTCACGGACCGGTGCCGGCCGCCATCGCCCGCGAACTCCTCGCCTGCGCCGCCGAAGCCGGCCAGGCGTGGGTGCGGCGGTTGTTCACCAGCCCGGACAGCTCGCAGCTGGTCGCGTTGGAGTCCAGACAACGGGCGTTCCCCGCCGGCCTGGCCGCGTTCCTGCGCGCCCGCGACCAGCGCTGCGCGACCCCGTTCTGCGACGCCCCGATCCGCCACCTCGACCACGTCCAACCCCACGCCCGCGGCGGCCCGACCACCGCGGACAACGGACAAGGGCTCTGCGAGGCGTGCAATCACACCAAGGAACTCCCCGGATTCCGCTCTGTCCGGGATCCCGTCAGCGGCGTCACCACCCTGACCACCCCCACCGGCCACACGTACGCGAGCTCACCCCCACCGGTGCTCGGTCACTCTGTCCTGCCGCCCGAGCGGTACCGGTCGGGCATCGAGGCGGACCTGCGCCGACGCCTAGACCTCGCCGCCTGACGCGTGAGCCGCCGGCTCGCGACCCCGTCAGCGCCCGACGGTGGAGTCCCGCACCACCAGCCGCGTCGGCATCGTCGTCGTCCCCACGCTCGGGCGGCCCGCGACGGCGTCGAGCAGGAGCTCGCCGGCCCGGCGACCCATCGCCTCGAGGCCCAGGGCCACGGTCGTCAGCGGCGGGCGCGAGGCGAGCGCGATGACGTCCCAGTCGTCGAAGCCCACGACGGCGACGTCGTCGGGGACCCGGCGGCCCGCGTCGCGCAGCCCGTCGCACACGCCGCGCGCGATCTGGTCGCTGCCGCAGGTGATCCCGTCGACGTCCGGGTGGCGGCGCAGCAGGATCTCGGCGGCCGTGCGGCCCCAGCGCTCGCTCCAGTCCCCGTGCAGCGCCGGGGCGACGAGGGTGTCGCCCGCCGCGGCGACGGCCGCCTCCCGCCGCACGACGGAGGCGTGGTGGTCGGCGGGGCCGGTGACGTGCGCGAGCCGCGTGCGGCCCAGGTCCAGCAGGTGGCGCACCGCGCTCTGCGCGCCACCGGCCTGGTCGACGACGAGGGAGGTGTCCGCCGGCGACTGCGACGGCGTGAACGCGTAGACGACCGGCAGGTGCTCCGGTGCCGCGACGGGCGTGCGGGGCTCCGTCCGGCGGCCGGTGACGATGATGCCGTCGACGCGGCGGGCCAGCAGGGTCCGCAGGTAGTGCTGCTCGCGCACCGGGTCGTCGCGGCTGTCGCACAGCAGGACGACCATCTCGCCCGCCCCCAGCGCGTTCTCGGCGCCGAGCATCACGGGGATCGAGAACCGCCCGAAGCTGTCCGTCGTGATGAGCCCTACCGTGTAGCTGCGGCCCGAGGACAGCCCGCGGCCCAGGGAGTCGGGCGTGAACCCGAGCTGCTCGGCGGCGCGGCGGACGCGCTCGCGCGTCTCGGCCCGCAGCTGCCCCGTGCCGTTGAGGGCCTTCGACGCGGTCCCGGGCGCGACGCCCGCGAGCGCAGCGACGTCGACGATCCGGGCCGGAACACCGATTTCCGTCACGTTCCGCCCCTCGTCGTCGCGCCCGAAGCGTCATCGTAGCGTCCGGGAGGCGCGAGCTGGGCCGGGGCTGGGAAGTGGCTCCGGTGCCTTGACGGTCCGGAGCCGCGGGCCTACCGTCGTCGCAGAAAACGTGTTCCGTACGTTCCGCGACGTCCTCGTCGCTGCGACTCGATGGAGAGCTCGATGACCACCACCACCTCGGCCGGGCGCACCGCCGTCGCCCCCGCCGCCCCCACCCGCGCCGCGTCCGTCGTGCTGCGCCCCGTCCCGCTCGGCGCCGCGCGCATCGCCGGCGGCTTCTGGGCCGAGCGCCAGGAGGCGAACCGCCGCCAGGCGATCCGCACCGGCTACGAGAAGCTCGAGACCGCCGGCAACCTGCAGAACTTCCGCATCGCCGCGGGCGTCGCCACGGGCGAGGTCCGCGGGCCGATCTTCATGGACTCCGACGTCTACAAGTGGCTCGAGGCCGCCGCCTGGGAGTACGCCCGCGAGGCCGACGAGGAGGTCCTCGGCTGGATCCGCGAGGTGACGAAGGTCGTCGCCGCGGCGCAGGCCGACGACGGCTACCTCGACTCCGTGCAGCAGGTGCGCGGCGAGGGACGGCGCTACACCGACCTGCCGTGGAGCCACGAGCACTACTGCGCGGGCCACCTGTTCCAGGCCGCGGTCGCCATCGTCCGCGGCACCGGCGAGACCGGGCTGCTCGACGTCGCGGTGAAGCTCGCCGACCACCTGGTCGCCACGTTCGGCGAGGGCCGCACGGTCGACGTCGACGGTCACCCCGTCGTGGAGATGGGCCTCGTCGAGCTCTACCGCGAGACGGGCACGCAGGCCTACCTCGACCTCGCGCGCTGGTTCGTGGACGCCCGCGGCCACGGCATCATCGAGAACCACGGCAAGGCCCCGACCTACTTCTCCGACCGGGTCCCCGTGCGGGAGCAGACGACCGTCGAGGGTCACTCCGTGCGCGCCGTCTACCTCACCGCGGGCGCGGCCGACGTGGCCGCCGAGACGGGGGACGCGGAACTCCTCGCGGCCCTGACCACGCAGTGGGAGGGCATGCTCGCCACGAAGACCTACGTCACGGGCGGCATCGGGGCCCGCTGGGACATGGAGCAGTTCGGCGACCACTACGAGCTCAGCCCCGACCGGGCCTACGCCGAGACCTGCGCCGCCATCGGCAGCGTGCAGTGGACGTGGCGGATGCTGCTGGCCACGGGTGAGGCGCGCTACGCCGACCTCGTCGAGCGCACCCTCTACAACGCGTTCCTGCCGGGCGTCTCCCTCGCCGGCGCCGAGTACTTCTACGTCAACGCGCTCCAGCTGCGCGACGGGGCCCACCCCGACGAGGAGCGCAGCGTCGCCAACGGCCGCCGCCCGTGGTTCGACTGCGCCTGCTGCCCCCCGAACATCATGCGCACCCTCTCCAGCCTCGACGCCTACCTCGCGACGAGCTCCGCGGAGGGCGTGCAGCTGCACCAGTTCGCGACCGGCACCGTCCGCGCGGACGTCGCCGGCGGGATCGCCTTCGGCGTCACCACGGACTACCCGTGGGACGGCACCGTCCGCGTCGAGGTGACGGAACCCGGTGCGGGGGAGTGGGAGCTCGCCGTGCGCGTCCCGGCCTGGGCCGAGGGCGCCACCGCCACCGTCGCGGGTTCCTCCGTCGCGGCGACGCCCGGTGAGTACCTGCGCGTCACCCGGGCCTGGGCGGCCGGGGACGTCGTCGAGCTCGTGCTGCCGCTGCAGGTGCGCGTCCTGGAGGCCGACGCCCGCGTCGACGCCGTCCGCGGCGCCGTCGTCGTCGAGCGCGGCCCGCTCGTCTACTGCGTCGAGCAGCCCGACCTGCCCGCCGACCTGTCCGCCGACGACGTGCGGGTCCGCGTCGCGGAGCTGCGCACCGCGGACGCCGAGCACCGCCCCGACCTGCTGGGCGGCGTCACCGTCCTGCGGCTGCCCGTGCGGCACGCGGCCGGCGCCGCGAGCGGCCCGCTGTACCGGCCGGCCGGCGACGAGGCCCCCGCGGCCTCCACCGGTGAGGCCGTCACGGTCGACGCCGTCCCGTACTACGCGTGGGCGAACCGGGACCTGGGCGCCATGCGCGTCTGGCTCCCGCGCGCCTGAGCACCCCACCCGGACCTGGAGGAGACGCGATGGAGCTTTCCCGCAGGAACGTCCTGGGCCTGGGAGGGCTCACCGCGCTCACCGCGCTGCTGCCCTCCTGCGCCTCCACCCTCCCCGAGGCCGACGTCAGCGCGGCCGGCTTCGGGGAGGGCGCCACGGGCACCGTCCGCCTGTGGTGCCGCGCCGCGACCGTCGTGGGCGTGCGGCAGGTCGTCGACGCGTTCAACGCGTCGCAGGACCGCCTGACGGTCGAGGTCACCCCCGTCCTCGACGCCCAGTACGTCACCAAGCTGGCCACCGCGATCCGCGGTGGGAACGTCCCGGACATCGTGGACATCGACGACATCAACTCGATGCTCTTCATCTACCGCGACTCCTTCACCGACCTCACCCCGCTGGTGCAGGGGCTCGACTTCGCGGACAGCATCAACCCCGGGCAGCTCGGGCTGGCCGTCCGCGACGACCGCAACTACGGCGTCCCCTACATCGCGGACAACTCGGCGCTGTTCTACAACACCGAGCTGTTCGACCGGGCCGGCATCGACCCGGTCACGGCGACGGCGGACTTCGACGGGATCCTCGAGGCGGCCCGCGCCATCCACGGCCTGGGGGACGGGACGTTCGGCTGGTCCGTCGACGGCAACGCCGCCGGCATCCTCGGCTTCGTCGTGCAGCCGCACATCTGGGCCGCGAAGTCGCCGAACGTCGTCGGCGAGGTCGGCGCCCAGAAGGGCGACGTGGCCGGCAACGACGCGGTGCGCCGCACGTTCGAGCTCTACCAGACCATGTGGAAGGAGGGCCTCATGCCGCAGACGAACTTCTCCGGTGATGGTTCGCGCTGGGGCGCGGACTTCCGCGAGGGGACCGTCGGGATGTTCCCCGGCAACTTCTCCGTCGCCGCGCTCAACGCGACCCCCGAGATGCGCGCCAAGACGGGTGTCGTCCTGCTGCCCGGCCCCGACGGCGGGCGCGCCACGTTCGCCGGCGGCGACAACCTCTGCATCCCGCGCGGTGCGGGCAACGCCTCCGGCGCGTGGGAGTTCGCCCGCTTCGCCCTCGACCTGCCGCAGCAGACCAACCTGCCGGCCGGCGGGTACATCCCCGTCCGCTCCGACGCGGCGACGCTGGAGTACCGGGCGGAGTTCCCGCTCGCCGTCGCGCCGCTGGAGGACATCGAGGCGGCGTACGCGCCGGTGACCCTGGCCTACAACCTGCTCTTCAACCAGCAGGACTCGCCGTGGATCGCGGCGTTCCGGCGGGCCGTCTTCGACGAGGACCTCGACGGTGCCCTGGCGCAGGGCCAGAAGGACTTCGACCGCATCCTCGAGCAGGCGCAGCTGTGAGCGTCGTCGCGGGTCGTCCCGCCCCCGCCGCCCCCCGCGTGCGCAGCACCCCCGCCGGGAAGCCGGCGTCGCTGACCCACCCGCCGCGCACCGGGGTCCTGCTGACGCTGCCCGCGCTGGCCTTCGTCACCGTCTTCGTCCTGGTGCCGCTCGTCTTCGCCGTCTACATGTCGCTGACGAACTGGCCGCTCATCGGCTCCTACGACTTCGTCGGGTTCTCCAACTACGCCGGTGTGGCGAAGGACCCGGTGTTCTGGAAGTCGGTCGGCTACACCGTGCTCTACACGGCCGTCGTGACGCTGCCCATCCTCGTGCTCGGCTACCTGCTGGCCGTCGTGGTGCGCTCGAACCGGCGCGGCTCCACCCTGCTGCGGACGCTGTTCTTCCTGCCCTACGTCATCGGGCTCACGACGCTGAGCTTCCTGCTGGTCCTCGAGGCGCAGCCCAGCTCCGGGGCCGTGAACCTCGTGCTGCAGGGCCTCGGCATCACCGACGGGACGACGGCCTGGCTGGCCGACGGCCCGCTGGCCACCGGCCTCATCATCGTGATGATCGTGTGGGCCGTGTCCGGGCTCACGATGGTCCTGCTCATGGGCGGCATGCAGGGCATCCCGCGCGACGTCTACGAGTCGGCCGAGATCGACGGCGCCGGCTGGTGGCAGCGCGAGCGGAGCATCACGATCCCGCTGCTGCGCCCGACGATCGCCATAAGCCTGGTCATCTCGGTCATCGGCTCGCTGCTGGCCTTCACCCAGTTCTACGTGCTCACCCGCGGCGGGCCCGGGACGGACACCCAGACCGTCGTCCAGTACGTCTACCAGCGAGGGTTCGTCCAGCTCCAGCTGGGCGCGGCCTCCGCCCTGTCGATCGTCCTGGTCGTCGTCATCGGGCTCGTGACGGCCGTCCAGTTCCGCCTGCTGCGCGAGAAGGACTGAGGAACCCCGATGGCGACCCTGACCGAACGCCCCGCCGCAGTCCGCCCGCGGCGCACCCCGCACGTCGGGACCCGCAGCGACCAGACCCGCTCCGAGAGCCGCACCAAGACCGTCCTCTACGTCGTCGGCGGCGTGCTGGCGGCCCTCGTCTTCGTCGTGCCGCTCGCCTGGTCGATCCTGCGCTCGTTCCAGCCCAACGACGCGATCATCGCGACCGACCCGACGTGGTCGTCGCTGTCGAAGCTCACGACCGCGAACTTCACGGGCCTGTTCTCCGGGGACGCCGACATCTGGCGGGCCGTCGGGAACAGCCTGGTCGTGGCGGTCTCGACGGCCGTCCTCACCGCCGTCCTGGCCACGCTGGCCGGCTACGGGTTCGGGCGCTTCCACTTCCGGGGCAGCAAGTGGCTGTTCGGGCTCGTGGTCGTGACGATGATGGTGCCGTTCCAGGCGATCATCACGCCGCTGTACCTGCAGATGAACGCCATGGGCCTCACGGACTCCCGGCTCGGCCTGGTGCTCTTCTACTCCACGGTCAACCTGCCGTTCGGCGTGTTCGTGATGCGCAACGCGTTCGAGGGCATCCCCGCCGAGATCGAGGACTCCGCGCACGTCGACGGCGCCGGCACCTTCCGGACGCTGTTCTCGGTGCTGCGCCCGCTGCTGGTGCCCGGCATGGCGACCAGTGCGCTGTACGCCTTCCTGGCCTCCTGGACGGAGTTCCTCGGGGCGCTGACCTTCCTCACCGACGACCGGCTCTACACGCTGCCGCTGTCACTGGTGAACCTGCAGTCCGGCGCGTACGGGGCGGTCAACTACGGCTACCTCGTCGCCGGCGCGGTCGTCGCGATGATCCCCTGCGTCATCCTCTACGTCGCGCTGCAGCGCTTCTACGTGGCGGGCCTCGCGTCGGGCGCCGTCAAGGGCTGACCCCCCGCACGACGAGGGCGGGTCCACCGGGACGACCGGTGGGCCCGCCCTCGTGCGTGCCGGGCCGGCGCTCAGGACGGGGGCGGCGCCGTCGTGCCCCGCACGACCAGCCGGGTGGGGAACGGCCCCACGGTGCGCGGGGCCCGGCCCGCCAGGAGGTCGAGCACGACCTGCGCGGAGGCCCGACCGAGGGCCCCCGGGTCCTGCGCGACGGTGGTCAGGTCGGTGAGCTCGGCGAGGGGGTGGTCGTCGATGCTGACGACCGAGAGCTGCCGGGGCACGTCGATGCCCGCCCGCCGCAGGCTGCGGATGGCGCCGAGCGCGACCTCGTCGGAGAAGGCGAACACGGCGCTCGGCGACCGCCGGCCGGACAGCAGCCGGTCCATGCCCTCGGCGCCCCCGCGGGAGCCCTCGGCCCAGGAGACGACCAGGTCCTCGTCGACGGGCACGCCGGCCGCCGCCATCGCCGTCCGGTAGCCGGCCTCCCGGTCGCGCTGGGCCTGCCACGCGCGGTCGGTCGCGGCGATGGTGTTGAGCAGCGCGATGCGCGTGTGGCCCAGCTGCAGGAGGTGGTTCACGGCCTGCTGGGCGGCCAGCTCGTCGTCGATGGCGACCGAGGGCACGCCGTCGCTGTGGCTGCCGGCGGCCACCACGGCGACCCCCCGGTCGTGGAGCTTCGCCAGCTCCGACGGCCGCAGGGCGATGGCGATGACGACGACCGCGTCCACCTTGCGGCGCAGGGGGATCTCGGCGAAGAAGTGCACCCGGTCGTCGGGGTCGTCGACGCAGCGGACGAGGAGGTCCAGGCCGGCGGGCCGCAGCTCCCGCTCAAGGCCGACGATGAGCGAGCTGCTGTACCAGGTGGGCAGGTCGTGGGTCACCACCGCGACCCGGCCCGTGGCCCGTCCGGACAGGGCCGACGCCTCGGGGCTCACGACGTAGTCGAGCTCGGCGGCGACCTCCCGGATCCGCTCGCGCGTGCCCTCGCTGACGCCCTCGAGCCCGCGCAGGGCCCGCGACACCGTGGACAGGGACACCCCGGTCCGCGCGGCCACGTCGGCCATCCGGACCTCCGTCGCCGGGCCGACCGGTCGGCGCAGGGGCCGGGTGGGGTGTCGCGTCGGTGCGGGCATGGCGCGATGCAACACCACGGGGACACCGCCGGTCCAGTGCCGTCGCGGAGCCGCCCTTGCCGCTCGGTGATCCAGTGTTACCACATTGCAACAAAAACGTTTGCGTGCCCCTGACGTGCAGGAACGGTCGAGCAAGCGTTTGCTTGCTTGCGCGTTGCTCGTTGACGGAGGGGGGCCCGGGGTGTTCCATCTCCTCGGTCGGACCGGGCTCGCAGACGAGCCCGGACGGGGACCCGCGCGAGCCACCGGACGTTCCGGTCACGGCCCGCAGGCGCCTCCGCCGACACTCGATGAAGAGGAGAACGCTGTGTTCGGCAAGTCCATGCTCTCTCGCAAGGTCACCTTCGCCGCGGCGGCCGCGGCCACCGGCGTGCTCGTCCTGTCCGCCTGCGGGGGAGGGGGCGACGACGGGGGCAGCGCCACCGACGCCGCGGCCGCCGGCGCCGCGACCGGCCCGATCACCTACGTGCAGGGCAAGGACAACAGCAACATCGTCCAGCCCGCCATCGACAAGTGGAACGCGGCGCACCCCGACGAGAAGGTCACGCTCAAGGAGCAGACCGACCAGGCCGACCAGCAGCACGACGACCTGGTGCAGAACTTCCAGGCGAAGAACGCCGACTACGACGTCGTCAGCGTCGACAACATCTGGACGTCGGAGTTCGCCGCCAAGGGCTGGCTGCAGCCGCTGACCGGGGACTACGCGCTGGACACCTCCACGCTGCTGCCGGCCACCGTCACCGCCGAGACCTACAACAAGACGCTCTTCGCGGGCCCCACGAGCTCCGACGGCGGCCTGCTCTACTACCGCAAGGACCTCGTGCCCACCCCGCCGAAGTCCTGGGACGAGCTGATGTCCATGTGCGACATCGCCACCCAGAACGGCATCGACTGCTACGCGGGGCAGTACGCGCAGTACGAGGGCCTGACCGTCAACGTGGCCGAGGCGATCAACACCTTCGGCGGCTCGATCCTGTCCGAGGACGGCAAGACCGCCACCCTGGACACCCCCGAGGCCAAGAAGGGCCTCGACGCGCTCGTCAAGGGCTTCGCCGACGGCGACATCCCCAAGCAGGCCACCACCTACCAGGAGGAGCAGGGCCGGCAGTCCTTCGAGGACGGCAAGCTGCTCTTCCTGCGCAACTGGCCCTACGTCTACAGCCTGGCCAAGACCGACGGCTCCTCCACGGTGAAGGACACCTTCGGCGTCGCGGTGCTCCCGGGCGACGGCGACGGCAAGCCCGGCGCGTCGAGCCTCGGCGGTCACGCTGCCGGCATCAGCGTGTACTCCGACCACAAGAAGACCGCTCTGGAGTTCATCAAGTTCCTGCAGTCCGAGGAGATCCAGAACGACTGGCTGACCCAGGGCTCCGCGGCCCCGGTCATCGCCTCGCTCTACGACGACCCCGCCCTGGTCGAGCAGTTCCCGTACCTGCCGGAGCTGAAGACCTCGATCGAGAACGCCGTGCCGCGGCCCGTGACGCCGTTCTACCCGGCCGTCACCAAGGCCATCCAGGACAACGCCTTCTCCGCGCTCTCCGGCAGCAAGACCACCGATGCCGCGCTGACCGACATGCAGGCCGCGGTCCAGAACGCCATCAGCGGCGGTCAGTGACCCGGACCCACGCACCGGGGGCGGGACGACGTCGTCCCGCCCCCGGCGCCGAGTCCTGAGGAGGACCCATGAGCACCACCTCCGGTGTGGTCACCGGCGAGTTCGCGCAGGGCAAGCCCCCGCTGGACCCGGGGGCGAAGCGCAAGAGCCTGCACGACGGCTCCGGCCGGCGCGCCGCCGTCCTGATCGCCCCCACGATCGTGCTCCTCGCGATCGTCATCCTCTACCCGGTCGTCACGGCCGTCTCGCAGTCGTTCACCAAGGACGCGGGCCTGGACCCGGCGACGGGGCTCTTCGTCGAGGGCGGCTTCGCCGGGGTCGCCAACTACAAGCTCTGGCTCCTGCAGGACTGCGGGTCCGGCGCGTTCAGCTGCCCCCCGGGCACCCTCGGCTCGCAGTTCTGGACGTCGACCGGGGTGACGTTCCTCTTCACGGTCGTGGCCGTCTCGCTGGAGACCCTGCTCGGGCTGGTCTTCGCCCTCGTCATGAACCGGAACTTCAAGGGCCGCGGGATCCTGCGGGCCAGCGTCCTGGTGCCGTGGGCGATCCCCACTGCCGTGACCGCGAAGCTCTGGTACTTCATCTTCGCCTACGACGGGATCGCCAACAAGGTCCTGGGCACCAACATCCTGTGGACCGGTGACGGCTGGCCGCCCAAGGCGGCCATCATCATCGCCGACACCTGGAAGACCGCGCCGTTCATGGCGCTGCTCATCCTCGCGGGCCTGCAGGTCATCGACGGCGGGGTGTACGAGGCGTCCAAGATGGACGGGGCCTCGGCCTGGCAGCGGTTCCGGTTCATCACGCTGCCGCTGGTCCGCCCCGCGCTCATGGTCGCGGTCCTCTTCCGCACCCTGGACACGCTGCGGATGTACGACCTGCCGAAGATCCTCACCGGCGGGGCCGGCGACACCTCCACCCTGTCGATGCTGGTGGTCGACCAGGTCAGGTCGGGCTTCAACGCCGCCTCGGCGCTGTCGACCCTGACGTTCCTCATCGTGTTCGCGGTGGCGTTCATCTTCATCAAGTTCCTGGGCGCCAACGTCACCGAGCAGCGGGCCCCGAAGACGAAGAAGGCGGGCTGAGATGGCCACCACGACGAGCACCACCAAGGGCGGGTCGCGGAACCGGACGGTCACCAGCTCCGGTGTCCAGATCGTCCAGCGCCGCGACGTGCGCGGTGGGATCCTCACCTACGCCGGTGTCGTCCTCATCTGCCTGTGGGGGCTGCTGCCGTTCTACTGGATGATCGTCACCAGCTTCCGCGACGTGGGCTACACCTTCGACACCACGCCGTGGCCGACGCACACGACGCTGGAGAACTACGCCACCGCGTTCTCGACGTCGCGCGGCAACCACTTCGGGCGCGCCCTGCTCAACAGCGTGGTCATCGGGGCGGCCACCACCGCGGTCGGCCTCGTCGTGGGCGTCTTCACCGCCTACGCCCTGGCCCGGTTGGAGTTCCGCGGGAAGTTCTACGTCCTGGGCCTCATCCTCGGCGCCTCGATGTTCCCCGGCGTCGCCCTGGTCACGCCGCTCTTCCAGCTGTTCACCGACCTCGGCTGGCTGAACACCTACCAGGCCCTGATCATCCCGAACATCTCCTTCGTGCTGCCGCTGACGGTGTACACGCTCACGGCCTTCTTCACCGAGATGCCCTGGGAGCTGGAGGAGTCGGCCCGCATGGACGGGTGCACCCCCGGTCAGGCCTTCGTCAAGGTCATCCTCCCGCTGGCCGCCCCGGGGATCTTCACGACCGCGATCCTGGCCTTCACCGCGGCCTGGAACGAGTTCCTGCTGGCCAGCCAGCTCGGCGGGGACAAGGTGCAGCCGGTGACGGTGGCCATCGCCAGCTTCGCCGGCGCGCAGCCGCACCAGGAGCCGTACACCGCCGTCATGGCCGCCGGGACGATCGTCACCGTCCCGCTGATCATCATGGTGCTCGTCTTCCAGCGCCGCATCGTCTCCGGCCTCACGGCCGGCGGCGTGAAGAGCTGACAGACCCCGAGGAGGAGACCGCCGTGTCCACACCCCGCGACCGCCAGGGCGTCGGCCGGGACCTCGTCCGGGCCCGCCGCAACGCCCAGCACCTCGAGACGTTCGGCGGTCTCCTCGTCGCGATGACGCTGCTCGTCCTCGGCGTCACCGTCCACGCCGAGCTCACCGGCCGGCCCGCCCTCGCCCTCGTGGGCGTGCTCGTCCTCCTGCTGGCGGCCGACGTCGTCGTCGTCAAGGCCGCCCGCGGTCAGCGGCGGCGCGGGACGCCGTCGTGAGTCGCAGCCCGTCCTGAAGCGAGGCCCGTCCTGAGCCGCAGGCCGCCGACGGGGGCGGCCGGGCCCGCCGGGCGGTAGCGTCGCGCCCGTGCCCTACTTCGTCGCCACGTACCAGTACACCGCCGACACCGACACGCGCGACACCGTGCGCCCCACGCACCGCGAGTGGCTCGGGGACCTGGGGGAGACCCTCGTGATCTCCGGGCCGACCGACGCCGACGGCGCCTTCCTCGTGTTCGAGGCGGCGGACGCCCAGGCGGTGCGGACGGTCCTCGAGGAGGACCCGTTCGCCCTGCAGGGCGGGATCATCGCGGAGACCACCGTCGTGGGGTGGACACCGGTCCTGGGCCGGTTGCGCGACTCGTTCTGACGGCCACGCCGGACCGGCCGGTGGGCACCCCCTCGCG
Source organism: Kineococcus rubinsiae (assembly GCF_011839805.1). Lineage (GTDB taxonomy): Bacteria > Actinomycetota > Actinomycetes > Actinomycetales > Kineococcaceae > Kineococcus > Kineococcus rubinsiae. Next base: position 19,981 of record NZ_VWPY01000007.1, read on the forward strand.
GGGGCACCCACCGGCCGGTCGCGTGGTGAGGGGATCAGCCGCTGACGCGGACGTCCCCGTTGACGCCGGCCGGGAAGAACCCGCCGCGGTCGACCTTGCCCGGGTTCAGGTAGACGACGTTCAGCACCTGGCCCGGGGTCCGGCTGAACGCGATGCCGTTCTTGTCGGTCGGCACGATGTTCACCACCGCCTTCTTCCCCTTGCCCAGCACGACGCCCTGGTCGAGGTCGCTCGAGCCGTCCAGGGAGTCGCGCGCGTCGGAGATCTTCACGGTGGCGTCCGCGAGGCCGACGTCGTACAGCACGCCGCGGACCGTGGCCGCGTGGTAGGCCTCGACGGCGAGGATGCCCGCCGCCGCCTCGAGGTAGGTCTTGTTCGTGATCAGCGGCGCCGCGCCCTTGTAGGCCGTGACCCCGACGTCCTCGAAGATGAACGCCGCGAGCAGGAAGTTGTTCTCGTTGGCGTAGGGGTCGAACACCTGCCCCTTGCCGATGAGGCCCGCCGCCTGCGCCGCGGCCGTGAAGCTGTCCCGCAGGTCGATGGCCGGGCGCGAGACCGCGGAGCGCCCGAGGGCGCTGCGCAGGAACTTCACGTGGGCGACCTCGTCACCCGCGATCTCCTTGGCGTACGCGGCGATCTTCTTGCTCTTGAAGGGGACCTGACGGCCTCCCGTCACCCGGCCGCGCTTGCCGGTGCCGGTGGTGCTGGAGTCGTCGAGACCGCGGCCGTACGCGGCGAAGGAGTAGAACTCCGCCTCGAGGTACTCGAGGTTGAGGGCGAAGTTCAGGACGGTGGCGTCGCTGGGACCGCCGCCCCCCGTGGTGGGGGAGGACGCGGACGCCGCGTCGGCGGTACCGGTGCTGACCGCGGCGGCGCCGAGGACGCCCATCCCCATGAGGCCTGCGCCCCGGAGGAACTTGCGTCGGTCCGCGGGGGTCTCTGCGCTGCGGTCGACCATGTCGACGACCAGGTTCTTGCCGAACATCCTGCCACCTCGTCCTTGAGTGAGACGACGCCCGCGTGCGGCGTCGTCCGGCTGCGAGCTCCCGGTGGTTCCCGCGGAGTGCGGGCCGGTGAGCTCCCTTCGGAACGGGTGGACGGGTGGATGGGCCGAACGGGTGAGAACTTCGCTGTGCGACCGACGTTCACGGTTGCGTGACGACGGGTCCCGGGCCGGCCCTGCCCCGGCCCGGGACCCCGAGGTCAGCTCCCGGCCGAGAACGCCGAGGCGTCGACCCGCACGACCTGACCGGCACCGGACTGCCCGAGGAACGCGCCCGCGACGCTCCAGGCCGTGGAGTACAGCGCCCCGTCGGCCCAGCGCAGGCCCAGGGGCATGGTGACCTGGGCGACCGAGCGCGCGCCATCGGGCGCGACGCGGACGATCCGGCCGACGGTGGAGAGGTCGAAGCCGGCAGGGGGAGGCCCCTCCCCGGGAGGTGCTCCCTCCAGCAGTTCCGAGACGTAGACGGAACCGTCGTCGCCGACGGCCACCCCGGTCGGGCCCGACAGGCCGGTGAGCGTGCGCCGCAGCTCGCCGGTGCGGGCGTCGAGGACGTAGACGCGTCCCTCGCCCGGGACCTGGCTCGTCAGCGCGGAGACGTACAGGGAACCGTCCGGCCCGAACGCGAGCCCGGTCGGCACCGCGTCGCACCCCGTGTGCTCCGGGTCGTTGTTGGGCGCGCCCGCGCAGCCCCCGCTGGTCACGACGGGCGGGACGAAGAACGTGCTCACCGTCCCGTGCCGGTCGACGGCGAGCACGGCGTTGGCGCCCGCGTCGGCGACGTAGGCGAACCGCTCGTGCCCGCCCCGGCCGCCGAGGACGGCGAAGGGGTTGCTGAGGGCGTCCAGCGGCTGGCCGTCGTCGCCGAACTGCCGCTGGCCGTCGGGGTTCTCGGCGAGCTCGTACGCGGCCAGGTCGGCCAGCGGCCGCGGCGCGCTGCTCGGTGAGGAGACGTAGAGGGTGGAGGCGCCGGCAGTTCCGGGTTCCCCCTCGCCGGTGACCGTGAGCAGGTCGTGCGCGGTGCGGTCGACGCCGGCGGGACCGGCGAAGCCGCTCGCCCGCACGACGGGTCCGCTGCCGCCGCGGACGAAACCGCTGACCTCCCCGGTGGTGTTCTCGGCCGCGTAGAACTTCCCCGCGCGGAACGAGAGGCCGTACGGGTCGTCGAGCCCCTGCGCCACGACGGTCAGGGGTGGGGGAGCGGGTGTCGGTGGCGCCGCCGTCGCCGGGGCCGCGAGCGCGGCGCCCGCGACGGCGGCGAGCGTGATGACCAGTGCTGAACGACGACGGTGCGACATGACGCCTCCGGTCCGCGGGGCCTCCGTCGGCCGCCGCTGCGGGCGGGACGCTACTCCGACCGGGTGACGCCCCACCAGGAGTTCTGCTGAGTGCCGACTGTGGGTCACCTGTGCTGGACGCTCGGTGTCCGGTGGACGTGCCCGCGCGGTCGGAGCGGGTCCGCCCGCGTCAGCCGCGCAGCAGCGGCGGGTGCAGGGAGGTGGCGGGACCGCGGCGGAACAGCTGCGCGGGGCGGCCGCCGTCGCGCGCGGTGGTGGCGCCGACGGGTTCGAGGAACCCCGCCGCGCCCGTCACCTTGCGGTGGAAGTTCCGCGCGTCCAGGGCCCGGCCCCAGACGGCCTCGTAGACGCGCCGCAGCTGCGCGACCGTGAACTCCGGGGGGCAGAACGCCGTGGCCAGCGGCGTGTACTCCAGCTTCGCGCGGGCGCGCTCGACCGCCTCGGCGAGCAGCCGGGCGTGGTCGAAGGCCAGGGGTCCCGCTTCGGCCAGCGGAACCCAGCGGGCGTCGGCGGCGTCGGTGCCGGCGACGGGGAGCGGGAGGTCGGGGGCCAGCGCCAGGTAGGCGACGGTCACGACCCGCTGGCGGGGATCGCGGCCCGGTGCGCCGTAGGTGGCGACCTGCTCCAGGTGGACCGTGCCCGCGGGCAGGCCCGTCTCCTCGGCCAGCTCGCGGTCGGCGGCCTCGGGCAGGTCCTCGTCGGCGCGGACGAAACCGCCGGGCAGGGCCCAGCGGCCCGCGAAGGGCTCCTCGCCGCGCTCGACGAGGAGCACGGCGAGCCCGCCGTCGCGGACGGTCAGGACGACGAGGTCGACGGTCACGGCGAAGGCGGGGAAGCCGGGCACGCCGTCAGCCTAGCTCCTTCTCGTCGTCTTGACGACAAGCGCGGGAGCCACTTATCGTCAACCCGACGACAACAACCCCAGGAGGACCCGATGGCCGACATCACGCGCTACCCCTTCACCCGCCACCTGCGCAGCACCCCGACGGCGCACGTCATCCACCACCGCGCCGGCCGCCTCGCCCACTCCGGCACCGGGCAGGCCTTCTGGTTCCGGCCCCTGGTCGCGGTGCTCTCGGAGGTCCCCGTCGACGACCGCGAGCTGCCGCTCGTCGTCCACGCCCGGACGGCCGACTTCCAGGACGTCACCGTCCAGGCCACCGTGACCTTCCGCATCGCCGACCCCGAGCTGGCCGCGACCCGCGTCGACTTCTCCCTCGACCCCGGCACGGGCCGCTGGCGCGCGGCGCCGCTGCAGCAGGTCGCCGGGCTGCTGACCGAGACGGCGCAGCAGCACGTGCTGGACGTCCTCGCGGGGATGCCGCTGCGCGAGGTCCTGCTCACGGGCGTCGCCCTCACCCGCGAGCGCATCACCGCGGGCCTCACCGACGACCCCCGCCTGGCGGGGACCGGGATCGCCCTCGTCGACGCCCGGGTCGTCGCCGTCCGCCCCGAACCCGAGGTCGAGCGGGCGCTGGGCACCCCGACCCGCGAGCAGCTGCAGACCGAGGCCGACCACGCCAGCTCCCAGCGGCGCGCGCTGGCCGTCGAGCGCGAGCGGGCCATCAGCGAGAACGAGCTGCAGAACCAGATCGAGCTCGCCCGCCGCGAGGAGCAGCTCGTCGCCCAGCGCGGCGCCAACCAGCGCCGCACGGCCGAGGAGGCCGCCGCCGCCGACACCGTCCGCGCCGCGGCCGAGGCCGAGCGCGAGGAGCGCCTGGCCCAGGCGCACGCCACCGCCGCCCGCCTGGTGGGCGAGGCGGAGGCCGGGGCGGAGGCCGCCCGGCTGGCCGCCGTCGCCGGCACGTCGCCCGAGGTGCTGCTGGCGCTGGCGGTCCGGCAGCTGGCGGGTCAGCTGCCCGACATCGGCACCCTCGTGCTCAGCCCCGACGTGCTGACCACCGCGCTGGCCCGCTTCGGCGCCGCCCCCGGGACCGCCGCGTGAGCCTCGCCCCGCGCGTCGTCCTCGTGCACCGGCGCACCCCGTACGCCGACGCGCTCGCCCGCCACGGCACCCGCGGCCAGGCCGAGTTCTTCCTGCGCAGCCGCGGCCGCGAGCTCGGCGACCTCGAGGCCGCCGACGAGCGGCAGCGCGACGTCCTCGCCCGGGTGGCCGCGGCCGTCCCGCTGGACTGGCGCTCCGGGCGGGTGGAGCGCGCCGACCTGCCGCGCTTCCTCTTCGCCCCCGAGGACGTCGTCGTGGTCGCCGGGCAGGACGGCCTCGTCGCCAACGTCACCAAGCACCTGCAGGGCCAGGTCGTCGTCGGGATCGACGCCGACCCCGGCCGCAACCCCGGCGTCCTCGTCCCGCACCCCGTCGACCGGATCGCGGACCTGCTGCGCCGCAGCGTCTCCCGCCCGGCCTGCGAGGAGCGGACCATGGTGCGCGCGGTCACCGACGACGGGCAGGAGCTGCACGCCCTCAACGAGGTCTACGTCGGGCACCGCAGCCACCAGACGAGCCGCTACCTGCTGACGACCCCCGGCGGGCGCAGCGAGGAGCAGGCCTCCAGCGGCGTCGTCGTCGGCACCGGCACGGGGGCCAGCGGCTGGCTGGCCTCGCTGGCCCGCCAGCGCGGCGGCGACGTCGCCCTGCCGGGCGCGACCGAGGACCGCCTGGCGTGGTTCGTCCGCGAGGCGTGGCCCTCGCCCACCACGGGCGCGGACCTGACCGCGGGGCTCCTCGACGGCGACGACGGCGCCGACCTGGTGCTCGACGTCCTCAGCGACGAGCTCGTCGTCTTCGGCGACGGCCTGGAGGAGGACCGCCTGCTGCTGACCCGCGGGCAGCGCCTGCGCGTGGGCCGGAGCCCCCGCCGGCTGCGGCTGCTGCGCTGAGCGGCCGCCGTCAGCCGCCGAGCCGGCTGACGGTGAAGGCGACCAGGAAGCCCAGCGTCGTGATGAGCCCCGTGAACAGCTGCGTCCGCTCGAACGCCTCGGGGATCATCGTGTCCGCGACCATCGTGAGGATCGCGCCCGCGGCGAGCGCGGTGATGCCGGCGACGAGCTCGGGCGGAGCGCCGCCGAGGGCGGCGTTGCCGACGGCGGCCGCCACGGCGCTGATCAGCGCGATGCCCGTCCACACGCCGAACACGTAGCGGGCGCTGCGCCCGGCCCGCTTCATCCCGGCCACGCTCGAGAGGCCCTCGGGCACGTTCGAGATCACCACGGCGGCGACCACGGCGGCGCTGACCCCACCGCCGCCGAGCAGGCCCACCCCCAGGACGACCGACTCGGGGACGCCGTCCAGCAGGGCTCCGACAGCGATCGCCGCCCCGCTGCCGCCCTGCTGCCCCTCGGAGGGCTGCTGGGCCCCCGAGCGCTTGCGGTGGCGGGCGCCGCGGCGGGCCAGCACGGCGTTCGCGGCGACGTACAGCAGAGCGCCGGCGAGGAAGCTCAGCGTCGTCGCGACCAGCCCGCCCTCGTCGGCGGCCTCCTCGGCCAGGTCGAAGGCCAGGGCGGAGATCAGGACGCCGGCGCCGAAGGCCATGACGGCGGCCACGACCCTCGACGGCACCGTCGCGAACCACGCCACGGCGGCGCCCACCACGAGCGCGGCCCCGCCCAGCAGGCCCCACCCCCCGGCTTCGAGCCACTGCGGCACGCGTGCCTCCTCCGTCGCGGGCCGCCCGGCGCGGGTCCCGGCGGGGGGGTACCCGCTCACGCGCCTGCGGAAACGGCCGGGCGCCACCGGGGTGTGCCCACCGTCACGCGGGGAGCCGGCGGTCGGCGTCGGCGAGGACGCGGGCTGCTTGCGACACTGGGCACGTGACGCTCACCGAACCCGCCCCCGTGCGCAGCGACGCCGCTCCGGACGCGCTCGGCGCCCGCCTCGTCGCCGCCCTGGGGGCCGGCGGGGCCGAGGTCGTCGACGTCAGCACCCGCCGGCGCGCGGAGTACACCTCCGACGCCTCGAACTACCGGGTCGTGCCGGGTGCGGTCGTCTTCCCCCGCAGCGCCGCCGACGTGGAGGCCGTCTTCGCCGTCTGCCGCGAGCTCGGCGTCCCCTTCACCAGCCGGGGCGCCGGCACGTCGGTGGCCGGCAACGCCGTCGGGACCGGCGTCGTCCTCGACTTCTCCCGGCACCTGAACCGCGTCCTCGAGATCGACCCGGAGACCCGCACGGCGCTCATCGAGCCGGGGGTCGTCCTGGACGACCTGCAGCGGGCCGCGGAGCCGTTCGGGCTGCGCTTCGGCCCGGACCCGTCCACCCACGCGCGCTGCACCGTCGGCGGGATGATCGGCAACGACGCGTGCGGTTCCCACGCCCTGGCCTACGGCCGGACCAGCCACAACGTCGTCCAGCTCGAGGTGCTCGACGGCCACGGCCGCCGCTACTGGACCGACGCCGCGCCCGCGGAGCTCACGGCCCCGCTCGAGGCCGTCGCCGGCCGCCACCTCGCGACCATCCGCACCTCCTTCGGCACCTTCGGCCGCCAGGTGTCCGGCTACGCGCTGGAGCACCTGCTGCCCGAGACCGGCGGGCCGCGCGGCACCGCCCTGGCGCGGCTGCTGACCGGGTCGGAGGGGACGCTCGCGACGATCCTGCGGGCCCGCGTGCGCCTCGTGGCGCAGTCGCCCGCGACGACGTTCGTCGTCCTCGGCTACGCCGACATGGCCTCGGCCGCCGACGCGACCCCGGCCCTGCTGACGCACTCCCCGCTGGCCGTGGAGGGCATCGACCGCCGCCTCGCCGACGTCGTCGTGCGCCGCGGCGGGTCCGTCGCCGGGCTCCCCGGCGGCGACGGCTGGCTGTTCGTGGAGATGGGCGGGCAGACGCCCGAGGAGGCGCTCGCGGCCGCGCACGCGATGGTCGCCGACTCCGCCGCGCTGGACTCCGTCGTCATCCCCACGGCCGCCGAGGCCCGCGCTCTCTGGCGCATCCGCGAGGACGGCGCCGGGCTCGCCGGGCGCTCGCCCGAGGGGCAGCCGGCGTGGCCGGGCTGGGAGGACGCGGCCGTGCCGCCCGCGCGCCTGGGCGCCTACCTGCGCGAGTTCGAGGCGCTCATGGCGAGCCACGGCGTCGACGGCCTCGCCTACGGCCACTTCGGCGACGGCTGCATCCACGTCCGCATCGACTTCCCCCTCTACGAGGACGGTTCGCCGGCCCGGACGCGGGAGTTCCTGGAGGACGCGGCCCGGCTCGTCGCCTCGCACGGCGGTTCCCTCTCCGGGGAGCACGGCGACGGCCGCGCCCGCGGCGGGCTGCTGCCGCTGATGTACGAACCCGAGGCGATCGCCGCGTTCGAGGAGGTCAAGCGCGTCTTCGACCCGGACGACCTGCTGAACCCCGGCGTCATCGTGCGGCCCAGCCCGGTCGACGCCGACCTGCGGGTTCCCGCGTCGCGCAGCTCCCACGTCCTCGGGATGCCGCTGAAGTTCGCCTACTCCCACGACGAGGGCGACCTCACCCGCGCCGTGCACCGCTGCGTCGGCGTCGGCAAGTGCCGCGCGGACTCCGGCGGCGTCATGTGCCCGAGCTTCCTCGCCACGGGCGACGAGAAGGACTCCACCCGCGGGCGCGCCCGGTTGCTGCAGGAGATGGCGAACGGCCAGCTCGTCACGGACGGCTGGCGCTCGGAGGAGGTCCGCGAGGTCCTCGACCTCTGCCTGTCCTGCAAGGGGTGCACGGTCGACTGCCCCGCGGGCGTGGACATGCCGACGTACAAGGCGGAGTTCTTCGACAAGTACTACGCGGGCCGGCTGCGGCCGATGAACCACTACCTGCTCGGGTGGCTGCCGCGCTGGGCGAAGCTCGTGTCGCTCGCCCCGAAGCTCGTCAACGCCCTCACCGCGGTGCCCCTCCTGGCCCGCGTCGCGAAGGCCGCCGGAGGCATCGACCAGCACCGGCCGCTGCCGCGGTTCGCGGAGACGACGTTCCGGGCCTGGTTCCTGCGGCGCGCCCGCCGCACCGGGGGCCAGCCCGTCGTGCTCTGGGTCGACTCGTTCACCGACTCCTTCTCGCCCGAGGTCGGGCGGGCCGCGGTGGAGGTGCTGGAGCACCTGGGCTTCGACGTCAGCATCACCACGGAGCGGGTCTGCTGCGGGCTCACCTGGGTCTCGACGGGGCAGCTCGACGGGGCCAAGCGCCAGTTGCGCAGCTCGCTCGACGCGCTCACGAAGCCGTCGCTGCCGCAGGACGTCCCGATCGTCGGGCTCGAACCGTCCTGCACCGCGCTGCTGCGCGAGGACGCGGCGGAACTGCTGCCCGACGACCCGCGCGCGCACGCGCTGAAGACCCGGGTGCGGACGCTCGCGGAACTCATCGCCGAGCAGCGCCCCGAGTGGGTGCCGCCGCGGATCGACGCGAAGGCGGTCGTCCAGCCGCACTGCCACCAGCACGCCGTCATGGGTTTCGCGCCCGACCAGGCGCTGCTGGCCAAGGCCGGCGTGGACGCGACGGTGCTCTCGGGGTGCTGCGGGCTGGCGGGGAACTTCGGCGCCGAGAAGGGCCACTACGACGTGTCCGTCAAGGTCGCCGAGCACCGGTTCCTGCCGGCGCTGCGCGAGCGCGGCGACGCGGTCGTCCTCGCCGACGGCTACTCCTGCCGCACGCAGGCCGACAACCTCGCCGACGTCCGGCCGAAGCACCTCGCGGAACTCCTGGCGGACGCGCTGCGCGACCGCTGAACCCCCGTCCCCTCCGTGATCATGCAGGTATTACCTGCATGATCACGGTGGGAGTGGCGGTGCGTGGCCGCGGGTGCACCGTGGGTGGGAGGATGCCCAGGTGTCCCGCATGCGTCAGGTGCTGCTCGTGGTGGTGGTCGTCGGCGTCGGCCTCACGGTGGTCTCCGCCGTGCAGCGCGACTGGGTGTCGGTGGCGATGTTCGCGGCCTTCACCGGGTTGCTGCTGCTCTACCGCCGCTCCACGACGTCCCCCGGCGCGGTGCGCCAGCGCCGGCAGGCGGAGGACGCGGCGCGGGAGTGGGACGAGCACCGCATCGACGTCCTGGCGCGCTCGCGGCGGCTGGACCCCGCGAACCCCAAGCACCACGTCCGGCTCGTCAAGGCGCTGCGGGAGAGCGACCGGCGCCTGGACCTGCTGACGGCGAAGAACCTCGTGACCGACCGCCGCGGGGACTGACGGCGACCGGTCACGAGGTTCTCCGGGGGCGGTACCCGCGTCAGCTGGGGCTGGGGTCGTTCGACTCCGCCGCCTCGCGCAGCGCGGGGATGATCTCCTTCTGCGCGGCCTCGAGGAACGCCGACTGGTGCTCCCCGCCGATCTGCACGAGCGCGAGGTCGGTGTACCCCGCCTTGAAGTACTCCGTCGCGGCCGTGACGATCGCCTCGACGTCGTTCCCGCACGGGATCGCGTCGGCCACGTCCTCGGGGCGGACGAACTGCGTGGCGCCCGCGAAGCCGGCCGTCGTCGGCAGGTCCGCGTTCACCTTCCAGCCCCCCGCGAACCACCGGAACTGCTCGTGCGCGCGGGTGATGGCCACGTCGCGGTCGGAGTCCCAGCTGACGGGCATCTGACCGACCTTGCGGCCGGCCGTGGCCCGCGCGCCGTCCCACGCCGTCGCCAGCGACGGGTCCGGGTCGACGCCGATCATCACGTCGCCGAGCGGGGAGAACCGGGCGCAGGACTTGTCCCCGGACACCGCGATGCCGATCGGCACCCGCTGCTCGGGCAGGTCCCAGATCCGGGAGGAGTCGACGCGGAAGTGCTCACCGGAGTAGGTGAGCAGCTCGCCGTCGAAGAGCGCCGAGATGATCTCGACGGCCTCCACGAGCATCTCCTGCCGCTCCTCCACGGCCGGCCAGCCGTGGCCCGCGGTGTGCTCGTTGAGGTTCTCCCCCGAGCCGAGGCCCAGGGTGAAGCGGCCCTCGGACAGCAGCCCCAGCGTCGCCGCGCCCTGCGCGATGACCGCGGGGTGGTAGCGCATGGTCGGGCACGTCACGTAGGTCATGAGCTCGACGCGGGAGGTCGCCTGCGCGACGGCGCCCATGACGCTCCACGCGTAGGCCGCGTGACCCTGCGACGCGAGCCACGGCGAGTAGTGGTCGGAGAAGGCGACGAGGTCGAAACCCGCCTCCTCGGCGGCCGCCGCGTCGCGCACGAGCCAGCGCGGGTCCGACTGCTCGCCCATGCAGGTGTAGCCGATGCCGGGGGTGGCCACGCTCAGGCCCCCACGTGCTCGAGCAGGGCGGCGTTGAAGGCGGGGATGTCGTCGGGGTTGCGGCTGGTGATGAGGGGGCCGGGGCCCGAGACGTCCACGACGACCTCCTCGTCGACCCACTCGGCGCCCGCGTTGCGCAGGTCGGTGGCCAGGCTCGGCCACGACGTCATGCGGCGCCCGCGGACCGCGTCGGCCTCGATGAGCGTCCACGGGGCGTGGCAGATGGCGGCGACCGGCTTGGTGGAGGCGGCGAACTGCCCGACGAAGGCGACGGCCTCGCGGTCGGTGCGCAGCGCGTCCGGGTTGGCGACCCCGCCCGGCAGCACGAGCGCGTCGTACTCGCTGACCGAGGCGTCGGAGACGACGACGTCGACGTCGAAGGTGTCGGCCTTGTCGAGGTGGTCGAACGCCTGGACCGTGCCGGCCTGCGTCGACAGCAGCACCGGCCGGCCCCCGGCCTCCTGCACGGCCTGCCACGGACCCGTCAGCTCGGCCTGCTCGATGCCCTCGGGAGCGACGAGGAACGCGATCTTCTTGCCCTGCAAGCTGGTGTCTGCCATGCCCCCACCCTCGCCCCGCACGCCTCGTTCGGCATCCGGAGGACCGGCTGCCGCACTGCGGGGAGGCGTGGAAGGATCGCCCCGCCAGTGCCGCCACGACGAGGAGTCGCCATGCCCATCGCCACCCCCGACGTCTACGCAGAGATGCTGGACCGTGCCAAGGCAGGGTCGTTCGCCTACCCGGCGATCAACGTGTCCTCGTCGCAGACGCTCAACGCCGCGATCCGCGGCTTCGCCGACGCCGAGAGCGACGGGATCGTCCAGTTCTCCACGGGCGGCGCGGAGTACGCCTCCGGCCCGGCCGTGAAGGACATGGTCCTCGGCGCCCAGGCCCTCGCGGAGTTCGCCCACCACGTGGCCAAGGGCTACGGCGTGAACATCGCGCTGCACACCGACCACTGCCCGAAGGACAAGCTGGACAGCTTCGTCCGCCCGCTCGTCGCCATCTCCGCCGAGCGGGTCGCCGCCGGCCGCGAGCCGCTGTTCCAGTCGCACATGTGGGACGGCTCGGCCGTGCCGCTGGACGAGAACCTGCAGATCGCCGAGGAGCTCCTGGAGAAGTGCGCCGCGGCGCGCATCATCCTCGAGATCGAGGTGGGCGTCGTCGGCGGCGAGGAGGACGGCGTCGCGCACGAGATCAACGACAAGCTCTACACGACGGCCGAGGACGGCCTGGCGACCGTGAAGGCGCTGGGCACGGGGGAGAAGGGCCGCTACCTGACGGCGCTGACCTTCGGCAACGTCCACGGCGTCTACAAGCCGGGTGGCGTGAAGCTGCGCCCGGAGATCCTGAAGCAGATCCAGGACGAGGTCGGCAAGGCGATCGGCAAGGAGAACCCGTTCGACCTCGTCTTCCACGGCGGCTCCGGCTCGGCGCCCGAGGAGATCTCGGCGGCCGTGGACTTCGGCGTCGTGAAGATGAACGTCGACACCGACACCCAGTACGCGTTCACCCGCCCCGTCGTGGAGCACATGCTCCGCAACTACGACGGCGTGCTGAAGATCGACGGTGAGGTCGGCAACAAGAAGCAGTACGACCCGCGCGCGTGGGGCAAGGCCGCCGAGGCGGGCATGTCCGCCCGCGTGGTCGAGGCCGCGCAGAGCCTGCGCAGCGCCGGCAAGTCCGTCCGCTGAGGCTGGCCGGCTGAGCGGGGTGCCCCGCGGTGGCGCGAGCCGCCGCGGGGCACCGCCGTCTCAGGCGGGCTGAGGCCCGTCGTCCTCGCCGACGAGCGCCGGCTCCTCGTCGACGACGTCGAGGAGCTGGACGATGTTCGTCGTCTCGATGAGGAACTTGACCACGGCCGGCGGCCGGATCAGGGTCACCCGGCGCCCGCGCGAGCGGGACGCCAGCCGGGCGAGGAAGGCCAGGCCGGTGGAGTCCATGAAGGTCACGTGGTGGGCGTCGACCTGCAGTGGACGTCCGGAGGTCAGGGCGTCCTCAGCCGCTTCGAGGAGGTCCGGGCCGAGCTCGGCGTCGATCTCCCCCGTGAGCACCACCCGGGTCGCACGCGGCTCGTAGAGCACGTGCACGGACCCCGGGTCGACGGACCGCACCTCGGGCAGGCGTGGAGCACCCCCCGTCGGCGTCGTGTCTCTCGTCATCTTCCCTCCGCAGGCAGCGCAGACGCTCGTCGGCCACCCGTTTCTCTGCAGGCGGCGGTCGAACCCGAACGATGCGTCGCTCGCACCGTAGGACACACCGGCCACCCGAGGGAACGCCGCGTCCCCTCGGGAGCGGTCACCCTCGACGCGCGAGCCGTCGCACCCCCCTGCATGCTACTGATCGAGGTCCGCGCCGCCGCCGCGCACCCGCGACACCGCAGCGCGCCCAGAGGAGAGACCACCGATGCACGTCAGAGGCCCGCTGCCGCTCGCCCTGCGCGACGCTCCGGCAGCCGTCCTCCTCGTCCAGCGGCACGCCGGCGCGAGCCCCCGGCTCGTGGCCGCGGACGCGGGCGCCCTCGCCCTGGCCGGCGGCTCCCTGCCCGCGGACCTGGCGGCCTGGTGCCGGGCGGCCGGCTTCAGCGCCGGCGAGGGGCCGTGGGGGCGGCTGGCCGACGGCGAGCGCCTCGGCGGGGTCCTGCTCCCGGACCACCTGTGGCTGACCGCCACGCCCGCGGGTGGCGACCGCGTCCTGGTCGCCCTACAGCACCTCGAGACGCCGCCCGCCACGCCCGGGGCGGGGGACGACGACGTGGTCACCGCGAGCCCGGGGATGGCGCTGAGCGAGCGCGGGCCCGAGGCCGGCGCGACCCTCACCGTCACGTGGGCCGGGCCCGGCTACGCGCGCGCCACGGGCCGCTCGGCGGCCGACGTCGTCGGGCAGCCCGTGCGCGCCCTGGTGCCCGCGGGCGACGAGGCGTCCCTCGCGGAGCTGGCGGACGGCCTGGAGCGCGCCGAGCCGGTCGCGGTGACCGTGCTGGACCGTCGCAGCGACGGCACGTCCTTCCTGCACCGCGTGGGTACCTCGCCCCTGCTCGACGCGACCGGGCGCGCCGGCCACGTCGTGTCCTGGCACGCCGACGTCACCGGCCGGGTCGCCGCCGAGGCGGGCCTGCGCGCGGCGCAGGAGGCCGGGGAGCGCACCGCCGCCCGGCTGGAGCTGCTGCGCCGCCTCGACGAGGTCGTCGTCGCCGACGACGTCGCGGCCGGGCTGCAGGCCGTCGTCGACGTCCTGGGCGAGCACGTCGTCGCCGACGCCCTCGTCCTGCTCACCGTGGCCCGCCCCGGCGGCCCCCGCGGGGTCGACGCCGAGCTCGCGGCCGCCGCGGGGCCGGTCCTCGCGCCCCTGACCGGCCGCCGCCTGCGCCGCGCCACGGCCGACGGGGCCGACGACCCGCTGCTGCGGGTCGCCCTGTCCGGCGCCGTGCACCCCCTGACCCCGCCGGTGCCCGACCCGCAGGAGGCGACCACCGCCTCCGGGTGGGTCGCCGCCATGGTCGCGGCGGTCACCGCCACGCCCGCGCTCGCGGTGCCCCTGCTCGGCCGCGACCAGGTCGTGGGCCTCCTCGTGGTCCTGCCGCGCGACGGGGCGCTCAGCGAGGACGCGGCGGCCGTCGTCGTGAGCGCGGCGCGCCGCGCCGGCCTGCTGGTCGAGACGGCCCGCTCGCACGCCCGCGAGCACGCCCTCGCCGAGACGCTGCAGCGCAGCATGCTGCCGCAGCAGGCCAGCGTCGACGGCCTGGACGTGTGGACGTACTACGCGCCCAACGTGGACCGCGCCCAGGTGGGCGGCGACTGGTACGACGTCCTGCAGACCGCACCCGACGTCGCGGCGGTCGTCGTCGGCGACGTCGTCGGCCACGACGTCGAGGCGGTCGCGGCCATGGGCCAGATCCGCTCCGTCGTGCGCTCCTACGCCCACGAGCTGGACGACCCGGGCAGCGTCCTCATGCGCGTGGACCAGCTGGCCAGCGGCATGCGCATCCCCCGGATGGCGAGCCTCGTGTACGCGATGCTCTCCCGCCTGGACGACGGCGAGTGGGAGCTGTCGTGGTCCAGCGCCGGGCACCTGCCGCCCCTGCTGCGCCGCGGCGGCGCGGGCGCGGCGACCGTCGAGGTCCTCAGCGACGGCACCGGCACCCTCGTCGGCCTCGGCAGCCGCCCCCGGCCCACCCGCGACCGGTCGCTGTCGCCCGGCGACGTCCTCGTCCTCTACACCGACGGCCTCATCGAGACGCGCGAGCGGGCCATGCGCGACGGCCTGGGCGTCCTCGTCGGCGTCCTGGAGCAGGCGGGGGCCGCCGACGCGGCCGGCATCGGCGAGGAGCTGCTCACCGCGCTCGGCGAGTCGCCCGACGACGACACAGCGGTCGTCGTGGTGCGCATCCCCGACCAGGTCTCCGACGTCCCCACCACGGCCGCCGACACCCCGCGGCGGCGGCGCTGGCAGCTGCCCTCGGAGCCGTCGTCCATCGGCAAGGCCCGCCACGCGACCCTGCGCGCCTGCGCCGTGTGGGGCCTCGGCTGCGGGCCGCAGGCCGAGATCGTCGTGTCCGAGCTGGTCGCCAACGCCGTCCTGCACGGCTGGGGCACCGTCGGCCTGCGGCTGTTCGAGACCCCCGAGGGGCTGCGCATCGAGGTCGAGGACGACAGCCCCGAGGCCCCGCGCGTCGTCGATGCCCGCCCCGACGGCTCCGGCGGGCACGGCATGCGCGTGGTCGCCCGCCTGGGCCGGTGGGGCTGGCAGCCGACCCGCAAGGGCAAGATCGTGTGGGTGGAGCTGGCCGCGGCCGGCCTCTGAGGCCGCCCCCTCCCGCCCGACCCGCCCGCACGCGCAGACCCGCACGAGCACGAAGCACGAGCACCACCGACGAGAGGAACCACCGTGGCCCACAACCTGCTCCCCGGCCCGCCCGAGACCCTGCTGCCCGCCGTCCCCGAGGTCGACGCGGCGCTCGCGGGCGGTGCGGACCCGGCCCAGGTCGCCGCCGGGCACCCGTCGGCGTCCCTGCCCTGGGCCCTGCTGGCCGAGCGCGCCTTCGGGGCGGGCGACGACATCGCCGCCTACGCCTACGCCCGCACCGGCTACCACCGCGGCCTGGACGCGCTGCGCCGCGCGGGCTGGAAGGGGCACGGCCCGGTGCCGTACTCGCACGAGCCGAACCGCGGCTTCCTGCGCGCGCTGGCCGCCCTGGCCCGCGCCGCGGGGGCCATCGAGGAGACCGAGGAGCTCGTGCGCTGCACCGAGTTCCTCGCCGACTGCGACCCCGCCGCCGCCCAGGCGCTGCTGGCATGACCGCGGCCGCCTCCAGCAGCGGGGGTCAGCCGTCCGGGAGCGACCGCGCCCCCGTCGTCGTCGTCGGCGCCGGCATCTCCGGCCTCACGTGCGCGCGCGTCCTCGTCGAGGCCGGGGTGCCCGTGCGGGTGCTCGACCGCGGCCGCCGGCCCGGGGGCCGGATGAGCGGGCGCCGCGTCGAGACCGCCGCCGGGGTCCGCGTCGTCGACCTCGGGGCGTCCTACTTCACCGCCTCCAGCGACGAGTTCACGGCCCAGGTCGCCGACTGGCAGGCCCGCGGCCTTGCGCGGCCCTGGACCGACCGCTTCGAGGTCATCGACGGCAACCCCGACGTCGCGGCGCGCGAGGACCAGCGGACCTCCTCCGGGCCGGTGCGCTACGGCGCCGCCGCCGGACTGCGCAGCCTCACCGACGACCTCGTCGCCCCGCCGGGGAAGCCGGCGCTCGTCGTGGAGAGCGAGACCGACGTCGAGTCGGTCGACGCCACGCAGACGGGCCCGCAGGTCGACGGGGTGGACGCCGCGGCGGTCGTCCTGGCGATGCCCGACCCGCAGGCGGCCGACCTGCTGCCCCGCATGGTGGCCATGCGCCTCGACGTGTCGGCCCGCTGGAACTACCGCCCGTGCATCGCGGTCTACGCCGCGTGGTCGAAGCGCTGGTGGCCGGACTTCCACGGCGCGTTCGTCAACAACTCCGACCTGGTGGTCTTCCTGGCCGACGACGGCGACCGGCGCGGCGACGCGGCTCCCGTCCTCGTCGCGCACGCCGCGCCCGACTTCTCCGCCGACCACCTCGACGACCCGGCCTCGGCCGTGGCGCCCGTCATCGCCGAGCTCGGGCCGCTGCTCACGGGCGGGCCCACGCCCGCCCCGGAGTGGAACCGCGCGCACCGGTGGTCGCTGGCGGAGCCGCTGCGCCAGCACGAGGACCAGCCGTTCGGGCTCGACGAGGGTTCGCTCATCGGCGTCTGCGGTGACGCCTGGGGGCCCGCGTCGAAGGTCGAGGCGGCCTGGCTGTCCGGGCGCCGGCTCGGTCTCGAACTGCTCGAGCGCCTGGGCTGAGCGCGGCCCCGGGCTCCGGGGAAACGCCGGAGCCGGGGAGTCCGGGTACTCTCGACGCGGTCTGTTCACGAGGTGGAAGCAGGGGATGGCATGCCCGCGATCGTGCTCGTCGGCGCCCAGTGGGGGGACGAGGGCAAGGGCAAGGCGACCGACGCCCTCGGCGCCCGCGTCGACTACGTGGTCAAGTTCAACGGCGGCAACAACGCCGGTCACACGGTGGTCGTCGGCGACGAGAAGTACGCCCTGCACCTGCTGCCCTCGGGCATCCTCACGCCCGGGGTCACCCCGGTCATCGGCAACGGGGTCGTCGTCGACCTCGGGGTGCTGTTCGAGGAGATCGACGCGCTCGAGGCCCGCGGGGTGGACTGCTCGAAGCTGCTGGTCTCGGCGTCGGCGCACATCATCGCGCCGTACAACCGCGTCCTGGACCAGGTGACGGAGCGCTTCCTCGGCTCGCGCAAGATCGGCACCACGGGCCGCGGCGTCGGCCCGACCTACGCCGACAAGATCAACCGCGTCGGCCTGCGCATCCAGGACCTCTTCGACGAGAGCATCCTGCGGCAGAAGGTCGAGGGCGCCCTGACGCAGAAGAACCACCTGCTCGTGAAGGTCTACAACCGCCGCGCGGTCTCGGTCGACGAGACGGTCGAGGTCCTGCTGTCCTACGCGGAGCGCCTGCGGCCCATGGTGCGCGACGTGAGCCTCGAGCTCAGCCACGCGCTGGACCGCGACGAGATCGTCCTGTTCGAGGGCGGCCAGGCCACGCTGCTGGACATCGACCACGGCACCTACCCGTTCGTGACGTCGTCGAACGCGACGGCCGCCGGGGCGTGCACGGGCTCGGGGATCCCGCCGAACCGCATCGACCGGATCGTGGCCGTCGTCAAGGCGTACACGACCCGCGTCGGCGAGGGCCCGTTCCCGACGGAGCTGCTCGACGACGACGGCGAGAAGCTGCGCCAGGACGGCGGGGAGTTCGGCACCACGACCGGGCGCCCGCGCCGCACCGGCTGGTACGACGCCCCCATCGCGCGCTACGCCGCGCGCATCAACGGCGTGACGGACTTCGTCCTCACCAAGCTCGACACCCTCACGGGCTGGGAGCGGATCCCCGTGTGCGTCGCCTACGACGTCGACGGCGTCCGCTTCGACGAGATCCCCATGTCGCAGAGCGACTTCCACCACGCGACCCCGGTGTACGAGTTCTTCGACGGCTGGACCGAGGACATCACCACGGCCCGCACGATGGCCGACCTGCCGAAGAACGCGCAGCGCTACGTCGAGGCGCTCGAGGCGATCAGCGGGGCGCGGATCTCCGCGGTCGGGGTGGGCCCCGACCGCGAGCAGACCGTCGTGCGCCACGACCTCCTCGGATGAGCACGGCCCCCGCGACGAGCACGGCCTCCGACCTGCAGGTCCGGCACGCCCCGCTGGGTTCCGTCGACCCGCTCGTCCTCTACCGGGTCCTGCGGCTGCGGGTCGACGTGTTCGTCGTGGAGCAGGAGTGCCCCTACCCGGAGCTCGACGGGCGTGACGCCGAACCCGGCGCGGAACTGCTGTGGGTGCAGGCGGCGGACGGTGCGGTGGCCGCCACCGCGCGCCTGCTCCGCGACGCCGACGGGTGCGCCCGCATCGGCCGGGTCGCGACGGCGCGGGAGTTCCGCGGGGCGGGCCACGCCGCCCGGCTGATGGGGCTCGGCATCGAGCTCGCGGGTGACGTCGAGACGGTCCTGGACGCCCAGGCCCACCTCGCCGGCTGGTACGCCCGGTTCGGGTTCGCGATCGACGGCGAGCCGTTCACCGAGGACGGGATCCCCCACGTGCCGATGCGGCGCCGCCCCGCCTGAGCACGGGTCAGGGCAGCACCTCGGCCACGCAGCGGGTCCGCTGGGCGCCGAGCCCGGAGATGGCCGTCTCCAGGACGTCGCCCGGGCGCAGCCAGCGGTTCCAGTACCCGCCGTTGCCGACGGGGCTCCCGGTGAGCAGCAGGTCGCCGGGCAGGAGCCGGGCCCCTGCGGAGGCCGACGCGATGAGCTGGGCGACGTCGTGGAGCATGCCGCCGGCGACCTCGTCCTGCATGCGGCGCCCGTTGAGGTCGAGGGTGATGCGCAGCTCGCGGTGGTCGGGGACCTGCGAGGCGGGCACGAACCAGGGACCCGTGGGCAGGAACGTCGGCCGGTTCTTCGCGCTCACCCAGTCCCCGCCCAGGCGCCGGTGCTCGGCGGAGAACTGCAGGTCCCGGGCGCTGACGTCGTTGCAGACGGTGTACCCGGCGACGTGGCGCATCGCGTCCTCGCGGGACACCCGGTGGGCGGGGGCGCCGATGACGACGGCCAGCTCGGCCTCCCAGTCGACCTGAGACGACTCGGGGGGCAGCACGACGTCGTCGTACGCACCGGACAGGGCCGAGGGCAGGGCGGCGAAGATGAACGGGCGGCCGTTGCGCGCCCGCTCGTCCATGCTCCGCACGACGGCGCGGCGCACCTCCTCCTCCGGCCGCCGGTCGCCGCGCGCACGGGCGGCGAGGTTCAGCTCGGCCACGTGCGTGCGGTAGTTCGCCCCGGCCTGCAGCACCTGCCGGGGCTGGACCGGGACGAGGACGCGCAGGCCGTCGAGGGAGCGGCCCTGCTCGGGCCGCCTGGCCGCCGCGAGCTGCTGCAGGCGCGGTTCGGTGGCGTCCCAGTCCTCCAGGAGCGCCGGCACGGTCGCCGGGCCGTCCACGACCTCGCCGGGGAGCAGGGGGTGGACGACCTCGTCGACGACCAGCCCCGTGAACTCCTCGGTGCCGTCGGAGAACCGGCCCAGGGCGTACCCCGTGGCGGACGTGCTCATCGCTGCTCCCGTGTTCTCGCCCGGACCGCGGGGCGCCACCGGGGCGGCCAGGGTAGCGACCGTTCCGGAACCGCCGGTACCGGAACGGCGACGACCTCCCGGATCAGGCCGGCGTCGTGACCTGAGGTTCCGGGGGCAGCACCGCCTGCAAGGACGCCGCCGCCTTGAGCAGGAGTTCCTCGAACTCCCCGACCGGGTCGGAGTCGAGGACGATCGCGCCGCCGGCCCCCGCGGTCCACTCGCCGCCCTGCGCGACGAGGGTGCGGATGACGATGTTCAGATCGGCCGTCCCCGTGAGGGAGAGGTACCCGAGAGCGCCCGAGTAGATCCCCCTCGGCCGCTGCTCGAGCTCGTCGATGATGCGCAGCGTGCGCTCCTTCGGGGCGCCCGTCATCGAGCCGCCCGGGAAGCAGGCGCGCACGGCGGCCACCACGGACGTCCCGGCGCGCAGCCGGCCACGCACGGTGCTGACGAGCTGGTGCACCGTCGCGTAGGTCTCGGTGACCATCAGTGCGGGAACGGACACGGAACCCACCTCGCACACCCGGCCCAGGTCGTTGCGCAGCAGGTCGACGATCATGAGGTTCTCGGCGCGGGTCTTCGCGCCGCGCTCCAGCGCCCCGCGGAGCTCCTCGTCCTCGGCCGGGGTGGCGCCGCGGGCGGCGGTGCCCTTGACGGGCCGCGCCTCCGCCCAGCGGTCGCGGTCGACGGTGAGGAACCGCTCGGGGGAGGCGCACGCCACCTCGACGTCGTCGAAGCGCAGGAACGCGGCGTACGGCGCGGGGTTCGCCCGCCGCAGGCGTCGGTACGTGCTCAGCGGGTCGGCGGTGACGGGCAGCCGCACCTCGTCCGTCAGGCAGATCTCGTAGCTCTCCCCGGCGCGCAGCAGCTCCCCGCACCGTGCCACGTCGGCGAGGTAGCCGGCGCGGTCCCGGCGCAGCAGGGGTTCCACGGCCGCCCCGGTGACGGCGGTCACGGATGCGCCGGGTTCGGACGACGGGCGGGTGTCGTCGGGGAGGTCGGCCAGCGCGGCCTCCGTCGCGTCGAGCCACGCCCGGGCCGCGGTGGCCGGCTCCCCGGCACCGAGGTCGCTGCGGGACAGGGCGAGCAGGTGCGTGCGGCCCTGCTCGTGGTCGACGGCGAGGAACCGGTCGGCGAACACCCACGCGGAGTCGGGGGTGCTCGCCGTGCGCGTCGTCGGGTACCCGCAGTCGGCGCGCAGCTCGTAGCCGAGGTAGCCGACGTAACCCCCCGCGAAGTCGAAGGGCAGGTCCTGCGGCCGGTCGGCCGGGTCGATCCGCCGGGCGGCGAGCTCCGCCTCCAGCAGGTCGAACACCGACCCCGGGACGAGGCGCTCCCCGTCGCGGTCGCGCACCCGCACCGCAACGTCGGCGACGCGGTAGGTCAGGAACTCCGCCTCGGGCCCGGCGGCGTCGCCGAGGAAGGAGAACCGGCCGGTCGCGGGGCTCGTGCGGGCGCTGTCGAGCCAGAACGCCTGCGCGCTGCGGGCGTTCAGCCGGTCGAACGCGGCCTCGGTGTCCACCGCGCGGGGCAGCGTCCGCACGTGGAGCCGGTAGGTCCGCCGGGCGGCCGCCGGAGTTCCGCTGCTCGTCGGCGGTCCGGACGATGTCGTCCGGGCCGGCGGGTGGGCCGCGCGGAGGAAGTTCCGGACGAGGACCGCCCCGTGCTCGCTCTCGATCGACTCGGGGTGGAACTGGACGCCGACGAAGGGACGCTCGGTGTGCCGCAGCGCCATCACCACCCCGTCCTCGGCCCACGCGGTCGCCACGAGCGTCGGCGGCAGGGGTTCGGGGACGGCGAGGGAGTGGTAGCGGACGGCCGCGAACTCCTGCGGCAGCCCGGCGAACAACCCGGTGCCGTCGTGCGTGATGCGGCTGACGTGCCCGTGCCGGGCCCGGGGTGCGCGGACGACGGGCGCGCCCGCGGCCAGGGCGATCCCCTGGTGCCCGAGGCAGATGCCGAGCACCGGAACCCGCGCCCGGGCGAGCACGTCGGCGCAGAGGCCGAAGTCCGCAGCCACCCCCGGGTGGCCCGGGCCGGGGGAGAGGACGACCGCGTCGAAGCCCTCCAGGTCGAGCTCGCCCGGGGCCGCGCCGTCGTTCAGCACGACGACGGGCTCCTCGCCGGTGACCTCGGCGAGGAGCTGGAACACGTTGAACGTGTACGAGTCGTGGTTGTCGACGAGCAGGACGCGCATCAGCGTCCCCCGCCCGCGAGCGGGGTCAGCGGCGGCCGGCGGGGCGCCGGCGCGACGCCACGGCCAGGCCGATGCCGACGATCGCCACGATCGGGCCGACGACGGCCCACGTCGTCTGGCCGGACATCACGCTGCCGCCGAGGACGCCGATGCCCTGCAGGAACCACAGGACGCCGAGGAGGGCCATGACCACACCGAGGACGAGCATCGCGATCTTCATGCGGTGATCGTCACCCGGCCCCGCCGATCCCGCGCGGTGGACCTGCTCAGCCGACCGTGTCGGTGGGGGCGACCGTGTCGGTGCGGATGACCAGGGCGTCGAGGTAGCTGCGCACGTTGGCGCGCACCTGCGCCACGGTGTCGCCACCGAACTTCTCCAGCACCGCGTCGGCCAGCACGAGGCTGACCATGGCCTCGGCGACGACCCCGGCCGCGGGGACCGCGCACACGTCCGAGCGCTGGGCGATGGCCTGCGCCGCCCCGCCCGAGGACGTGTCGACGGTGTCCAGCGCCTTCGGCACGGTCGAGATGGGCTTCATGGCGGCGCGGACCCGCAGGACCTCGCCGTTGCTCATGCCGCCCTCGATGCCGCCCGCGCGGTCCGTGCGCCGCCGCACGGTCAGGCCGGCCGCGTCGCTGCCGTCGTCCGTGCGCTCGATCTCGTCGTGGGCCTGCGAGCCGCGCCGGCGGGCGGTCTCGAAGCCGTCGCCGACCTCGACGCCCTTGATCGCCTGGATGCCCATGAGGGCCGCGGCCAGCCGGGAGTCGAGCTTGCGGTCCCAGTGGACGTAGGAGCCGAGGCCCGGCGGCAGCCCGTGCACGACGACCTCGACGACGCCGCCGAGGGTGTCGCCCTCCCCGTGGGCCTTGTCCACCTCGGCCACCATGAGCGCGCTGGTCTCCGGGTCGGTGCAGCGGACCGGGTCCGCGTCGATGCGCTCGCGCGCCCCCCGCTCGGGCACGACGCCCGCGGGGGCCTCGACGGAGCCGAGCGAGACGACGTGCGAGACGACCTCCGCGCCGACGGTCTGCGCGAGGAAGAGGCGGGCGACCTCACCGAGCGCGACGCGCGTGGCGGTCTCGCGGGCGGAGGCGCGCTCGAGCACGGGCCGCGCGTCGGTGAAGGAGTACTTCTGCATGCCCGTCAGGTCGGCGTGGCCGGGCCGGGGCCGCGTCAGCGGGGCGGAGCGACCGCGCGCGGGCAGGCGGCCGGGCTCGTCGTAGCGGCGGCCGTCGGCGTCGGCCGGGTCGGCCGACATGACGTCGGACCAGCGGGGCCACTCGGTGTTGCCGATGCGCAGCGCGACCGGCCCGCCCTGGCTGAGGCCGTGGCGGATGCCGCCGATGACCTCCAGCTCGTCCTGCTCGAAGCCCATGCGGGCCCCGCGGCCGTAGCCCAGGCGCCGCCGGGCGAGCGCCGCGCGGAGGTCGTCGGAGGTCACCTCGACCCCGGCGGGCAGGCCCTCGAGGATCCCTGCGAGCGCCGGACCGTGGGACTCGCCTGCCGTCAGCCACCGCAACACGTCACACAGTCTGCCGCACGGGTGACGCCCGGCCGTCCCCGCGGTGACGCTGCCCCTCCGCGGGGGGCCCCGAGGCTGCGCCAGCCGGGTGAACCACGGCTTCTAGAAGACCTTCCGGTTCAGGTTGGCCGACCTGTGGTCCGAGTCACAGGTCTAGAAGTTCTAGCTGTCGTGCGGCCACGTGGCCGCGCGGTGCCGTCGTCCAGTCCTGGGCGCGGTCGGAGGGGGATCGTGATGGAACCGACGCAACAACCACGGGTCGTGCACCTCCGGCACCCCCGCCTGGCCGCGCCCGGGTCGCTGGCCGGCCTGACGCGCCGCGGTCAGCAGGCGCTCACCGGCGTCGTGGCCCTGGCCATCGGCGCCGGCCTGCTCGGCGGCCCCTTCGCGCCCGCGGCGTCCGCGAGCCCCGTCAGCACCCCCTTCGCGACCGCCGCCACCGGCAGCATCGCCAACATCAGCGTCGGCGCCCTCGGCGCCGAGACCCTCAAGGCCCAGGTCGGCGTCTCGGCCGGCACCAGCAGCAGCACCGCCGCCAACCGCTCCGACGCCTCCGTCGCGGTCCTCGGCCTCAACGCGCTGGGTCTCCCCGTCGGGGCCCTGCCGCTGGAGCAGCACGGCGACAACGCCGCGTCCACCTCCGCGGACGGGGCGGCCGTCAACGCCGCCAACGTCCTGTCGCTCGGCACCCTGAAGCGCTCCGCCTGGGCCCGCTGGCCCGGGGACCAGGTCTGCGTGCCGCTGAGCAGCTCGACCCTCACCCAGACCACCTCCGCCACCGCGGGCCTCAACGTCCCGCTCATCGGCCTCGGCGTCACCTCCGCCTCGGGCGGCCAGACCCTCGGCACGACGACCACCACGTCGCTGACCGCCGGTCCCGGCGCCACGCGCCGCGGGACCACCTCCACGGCGACCTCCAGCGCGGCGCGGATCACCCTGCCCAACGGCCTGCTCGGCGACATCACCGTCGACCTGCCCGCGGCCACGCTGACCGCCGTCTCGACGGGCGCGGCCGGTGGGTCGACGGTCACCTACTCCCGCACCGCGGCCACCATCACGGTGCCGAAGACGGTCGGCAGCACGATCACCACGCTCAACCCCGGTGACGGTCCCAAGACGCTCGGGGGCTTCACCTTCGGCTTCAGCGCCCTCGACGCCGGCCCGGCCCCCGCCGCCGGCGGCACCGCCGCCGCGGCCTCCACGAAGGGCGTCCTGTCGATCAGCAGTCCCGGCCTCCTCGGCCTGGCCGCCTTCTCCGTCAACCTCTTCCCGCTCTCGGTGTCCACCACCACGCCCGCCGGCGGTGTCGACTGCTCGCTGCCGGCGCCCGTCATCTCCACGCCCGTGGACCAGGCCCTCGTGCGCACCCGCGCCGTCGGCGTGACGGGCACCGGCATCCCCGGCGCGGTCGTCACCGTCACCTCCGGCGGCACCGCCGTCGCGACGGCGACCGTGAGCGCCGGCGGCACCTGGAGCGCCACCGCGACCCTGCCCGCCGACGGCACCCAGGTGCTCGTCTCGACGCAGACCATCGGTGGCCAGACCACGGCCCCCTCCAACCAGGTCACCGTCCGGGTGGACACCGCCGCCCCGGCGCGCCCGGTCATCACCACGGAGGTGCCGACCGGGCAACTGCGCGCCTCCGCCTTCCAGCTCTCGGGGAAGGCCGAGCCCGGCAGCCGGGTCCTCGTCAGCGACGGGGCGAACCCCGCGCACACGTGGGGTCCCGTCACCGCCGACGGCAACGGGGTCTGGACCGTCCAGCTCACGCTGCCCGAGGGGCCGAGCACGGTCACCGCGGTCGCGACCGACGCAGCGGGCAACGCCTCGCCGGCCTCGGCCCCGTGGTCGGCGACCGTCGACACCGCCGCGCCCACCACACCCGTGGTCACCGCTCCCGCCAACGACTCCTCCACCAAGCAGCGCCGTCCCGTCGTCTCGGGCACGGGCGAAGCCGGCTCGAGCATCACCGTCACGACCGACCGGGGCACCTCGCTCGGCAGCACCACGGTCGGCGGCGACGGCAGCTGGAGCCTGACCCCCACGGCCGACCTGGCCGAGGGCGGCAACGTCCTGGTCGCCACCTCCCGCGACCAGGCGGGCAACTCCGCCGAGGCCGACGGCGTGCGCGTCGTCGTCGACACCACGGCCCCCGCCGTGCCCGTCATCCTCACCCCGCAGGACGGCTCCACCGCGGGCGCTGCGGCCACCGCGGTCTCCGGCACCGGCGAGCGCGGCACCACGGTGACCGTGACGCTGGACGACGCGCCCTTCGGCACCGCCCGCGTCGACGACGCCGGCCACTGGACCGTGCCCGGCACGCTGCCGGTGGGGACGCACACCGTCACCGCGAAGCTCACCGACGCCCTCGACAACGCCTCGGCCGCCGTCCCCTCCACCTACACGGTCGAGGTCGACGCGGCGCTCCCGGCCGTGCCCGTCCTGGACGCCCAGCCCGTCACCTGGCCCGTGGACACCAGCGTCATCAGCGGCACCGTCGCCACGTCCGCGCCCGGCGACAAGGTCGTCATCGACGTGTCCCCCGCCTCCGGCACCACGGGCAGCGGGGCCCGCCTCACCGTGGACGTGGTGAACGGCTCCTTCGCGGGGACCTTCAGCGTCGGCGACGGCTCGTGGATCGTCACGGCCGTCCACCTCAGCGGCGGCCTCACCTCCAGCACGTCCGCCCCGGTCCTGCTCATGGTCGACTCCCAGGCTCCCGAGCCGCCCGTCGTGACCTCCCCAGCCGGTGGCGCCGTGGTGCAGACCACCACCCCGCTCCTCGTGGGCACCGCCGAGCCCGGGGCCCGCGTGGACGTCACCCTCGGTGGTGACCTGGTCGGCAGCGGCTACGCCGACCCCACCGGCGCCTTCCAGGTGCTGCTCGACCCGATCACGCCCGACGGTCCCGTCGTCCTGGTGGTCAACGCCGTCGACAACTCCACGCACAACTCCCTGCCCACGACCCTGTCGCTCACGATCGACGCCGCCGGCCCGGCGGCCGTCACCATCACGGCCCCCACCGCGGGCCAGATCGTCAACGGGCCCGTGGTGCCCCGCGGCGCCGGGGCGGACCCGGGCGCCCAGGTCACCGTCACCGACGAGACCGGCGCCGCCGTCGGGACCGTCCCGGCCGACGCGCAGGGCGAGTGGGAGCTCGCGTCCTACCTGCCCACCGACGGCACCCACACCCTCAACGCCACCCAGGTGGACCGCTTCGCCCGGTCGTCCCCGATCGCGTCGGTGACCTGGACGACCGACACCACCGCCCCGGCGGTTCTCGCGGTCTCCAGCCCGGACCCGCGGTTCACGCTCACCGTCAAGGACACCGTGCCCGTCGTCACCGGCGCCGGCGCCGAGCCGGGCGCCACCGTCGTCCTGCGCGACGGGGACGGCCGCCGGGTCGCGACCACCACCGCCGCCCAGGACGGCACCTTCTCGCTCCCCACGTCCTCCGCGGGCACCGCCGAGGGTCCGCTCGTGCGCAAGGTCGTGCAGCTCGACGCGGCCGGCAACGAGTCCCCGGCCGTGCAGCTCGACCTCGCGGTCGACCGGCACGCGGACGTCCCCGTCGTCCTGGCCCCGTCCCCGGGCCTGATCTCCAACGACGACACCCCGACGATCACCGGCACGGCCGAGCCCTTCGCCTCCGTCGACGTCACGCTGGACGGCACCCCCCTCGACCGCGTCATCGCCGACGGGACCGGGACCTGGATCGCCCAGGTCACGGTCCGCGTCGCCGACCGTCAGCACACCGTGAGCGCCCAGCAGACCGACGTCGTCGGCAACGTCTCGCCGCGCTCGGCGGACGTCGCCTTCACGACCGACACGGTCGTCGCGCCGCCCGTCATCGACCCCATCGCGGACGTCACGGCCGACCCGCTGGTCCTCACCGGGACCGCGGAGCCCGGGGCGTCGGTCGTCGTGACCGCGACGCCGCTGATCGGCGCCGTCACCACCGCCCCGGCCGTCCAGGCCGACGGCGGCGGTCGCTGGACCGTGACCCTGCGCCTGGCCGCCGACCTGCACCGCTTCTCCGCGGTGCAGACCGACCTCGCCGGCAACGTCTCCGAACCCGGCGAGCGGGGTGGCGTCACCGTGCCCGTCCCCACCACCCCGGGCACCCCGTCCCCGTCCGGCTCGTCGAGCAGTTCCTCCAGCAGCTCGTCGACCAGCTCGTCCAGCAGCTCGTCGACCAGCTCGTCCAGCAGCTCGTCGACCAGCTCGTCCAGCACCTCGACCAGCCCGTCCTCGACCACCTCGTCCTCGACCACCTCGTCCCCCTCGAGCAGCAGCAGCTCTGCCAGCTCCTCGTCCAGCAGTTCGTCGGACCCGGTCCCCACGACCCTGCCGACCACCCTGCCGCCGATCCCCACCACCGTTCCGACCACCCTTCCCACGGGCTCGTCCAGCAGCTCCACCACCAGCAGCTCCTCCACCACCAGCAGCTCCCCGAGCACGAGCAGCAGTTCCTCCACCACCAGCAGCAGTTCCTCGAGCACCACGAGTTCCCCGAGCAGCACCAGCAGTTCCCCGACCACCAGCAGTTCCCCGAGCACCACGAGTTCCCCGACCACCACCTCGACCCCGACCACCACGCCCACGGGATCGCCGACGACGACCAGCTCGCCGACGACCACCAGCTCTCCCAGCAGCTCCAGCTCCCCGACGGCCACGGGCTTCCGTCGCCCGACGATCGTCACGCCGGCCAACGGCGCGTCGAGCTCGAACGGGAACCTGATCATCGTGGGCTACGGCGAGCCGAACACCACGATCACGATCAGTGACGGCACCCAGGCCATCGGTGCCGCGGTGACGGACTCCGAGGGCCGCTACTACCTCGCGCCCACCACCGCGCTCAAGCCCGGGGGGCACCGCCTCGTCGCGCGGCAGTTCGGTGCCGACGGGATGACCGCGCTGTCCACCGTGACCCAGGTGACGATCACCGCGACCGCCGGCATCGTGCCGACGATCATGGGCCCGATCGACCGCACGGTCACGCCGACCGCCCGTCCGCGCTTCGGCGGGACGGCGGCCACCGGGTCGATCATCACCCTGCGCACCGTCGACGGGGAGTTCCTCGGGACCGCCGTCACGGGTTCCTCGCCCAGCGACCCGACCACGGGGCTCTGGTACATCACGCCGAACATCGACCTGCCGGCGGGCGACTACACGAGCGTCATCGCGACCCAGCAGGTCGGGTCCGTCCTGACCACGTCGAACATCTCCAGCGTCCTGTACGACCCGAACGCGCCGGTCCCCGTGGAGATCAGCACCCCGGTCGACCTCTACCAGACGGACCAGGAGACCGAGACGGTCACCGGCAAGGGCCAGCCCGGCGGTTTCGTGTCGCTGCGCACCAACAGCGCCGAGGACGACCTGCACAGCAACATCCCGGTCGACTCGACCGGCACCTGGACGGCCACGGGCGTGAACTTCGACCAGGGCACGCACTGGGTCGTCGCGCTCCAGACCGTCGCCTTCTCGGGCGGCACCGCGGCGGCCACGATGGCCCGCACGCCGTCGACG
Source organism: Kineococcus rubinsiae (assembly GCF_011839805.1). Classification (GTDB taxonomy): domain Bacteria; phylum Actinomycetota; class Actinomycetes; order Actinomycetales; family Kineococcaceae; genus Kineococcus; species Kineococcus rubinsiae. The sequence continues at coordinate 48,869 of NZ_VWPY01000007.1, forward strand.
GTGAAGCTCCAGAGCAGCCGGTACGCGCTGCTCGACGCGTCCCCGACCATCTACCAGTCCACGTCGCAGATGGTCCGCGTCGTGCGCCTGGCGGACGCGGACACCATCGCGAAGCCCGTCATCACCAGCCCCGCCGAGGGGTCGGTCTTGAAGGACGGTCGTCCCACGGTGGCCGGCACGGGTGAACCCGGTGCCCAGGTCGTCGTCAAGGACAGCAGCGGCCGGTTCATCGGTGCGGCCACGGTCGACGTCAGCGGCCGGTGGAGCTTCGTGCCCGAGGCCGCGCTGCCGGCGGGCACGGTGGCCCTCACCGCCTTCCAGTACGCCGACGGCGGCCCCAGCACCTTCAGCACCGTCCGCACGGTCGTCGCCCCGGCCTCGGCCTCGGCCGCGGACCCGACCCCCGCACCGAGCCCGTCGGCCTCCGCACCGACGGTGACGCCCGCCCCCACCACGCCGGTGACGCCCACGCCGGCGCCGCCCGGCAGCCCGACCACCCCGGTCGCCGGGGCGGCGGGGTCCGACGGGACCAACGGCTCGAACGGCACCAACGGCACGGGGTCGGGCCTCGGCCAGGCCGGCCAGACCGGCAGCGCCACGGCGCGCACCGGCACCGCCACGGCGCGCACCGGCGGCACCGGGGTCACCACCGGCACAGCGGCGGCGTCCCGCTCCACCGCCCGCACGGGTGTCGCGTCCACCGTGGCCGCGACCACCGGCAGGCTCGCCCACACCGGCGCCGGCCTCGCGCCGCTCGGGATCGGCCTGGCCCTGCTCCTGGCGGGTGCCGCGGCCATCGTCCTGGCCCGTCGGGGCAGCTCGTCCGGCCCCCGGGTCGCGACGTCCAGCTCGGCTCCCGGGCCGCGCTGGTCCGGCCCGGACGCGCTCGGTGGCCTGGACCTGCTCCAGAGCCCCGCGCGCCCCGCGGCGCCGCGCTCGTCCGGCAGCACCACCCGGGCCCGCACCCGGGACCACCTGCCCTCGACCGGGCGCCGCGCCGGCGCCCGGGCCGGGGCCCCGGCCACCCGCACCGCGCGGTCCGGTGGTGCCCGCCCAGCCTCGGCCCGCCAAGGTTCAGCCCGCCAAGGCTCAGCCCGCCCGGGCTCAGCCCGCCGGGGCGCCGGGGGAGCGGTGGGGGCACCACCGGGACGGTCCGCCCAGCCGGGACGGTCGGCTCAGTCGGCCAGACCGGTGAGCAGCGGGTCGATGCGGTAGGGCACCAGCTCCCGCATCGCCAGGGAGGTCCGGGTGCGCACGACGCCGGGGATGGCCAGCAGCGACTGACCGACGCGGTAGAGGTCGTCGGCGTCACGGGCGACGACGCGGCACATGAGGTCGCCGTCACCCGTGATGCCGTGGACCTCGAGCACCTCCGGCGTCGCGCGCAGCTGCAGGAGCGTGTCGTCCTGCTGACCCTGGTGGATCTCGATCATGACGAAGGCGGACACGGAGAAGCCCAGGGCCGCCGGCGCGAGCCGGCGGGAGAAGCGGTGCAGGACACCGTCGGACTCCAGGCGCTCCAGGTGCGTCTGGACGGTGCCCCGGGCCAGGTTCAGCAGCCGGGACAGTCCGAGCACCGTGGCGCGCGGATCCTCGTCGAGAGCGAGGAGGATCCGGGCATCGATGGGATCGAGACGGCGCACGGCGGACATCCTGTCCTATGCGGCGGGTGTCGCGGCGCGCAATGTGCCCAACCGACCTCGCCGGGTGTGGGCAGGGCGCTCGCCGGCCCGGCGCGGCGTCCTGCGGGCGGGAGGGTCAGAGGACGGCGCGGACCTCGCGCTCGAAGCGGGTGACGTGCTCGTGCGCCAGGCGGGCGGCGTCGTCGGCGCGGCCGTCGACGATGGCCCGCAGCAGCTCGACGTGCTCGCCGACGTGCCCGCCGAAGCGCGGGAGGCGGTCCAGCACGAGGCACCAGATGCGGGTCGCCAGGTTGTCGTGGCGCACGAGGACGTCCTCGAGGAAGGGGTTGCCGCACGCGCGGTAGACACCGCGGTGCACCGCCACGTCGTGGCGCATGAGGGTGCGCGCGTCCAGCGTCGCCGGGTCGAGGGCCTCGATGGTCGCGGCCAGGCGCCGCAGCTCCTCGCGGGCCGCGGGGCCGGCGCGGCGGGCGGCGCCCTCGGCGGCCAGCGGCTCCAGCGTCCTGCGGATCTCCGAGAGGTGGGCGAGGTCGGTGATGTCGACGGCCGTGGCGAACGTGCCGCGGCGCGGGTAGGCGACGACGAGCCGGTCGGCCTCCAGCCGCTTCAGCGCCTCGCGCACGGGGGTGCGCCCGACGCCGAGCTCGCGCGCCAGCGCCTCGTCGTTCAGGGGGTCACCGGGGCGGATGTCGAGGACGAGGAGGGCGTCGCGCAGGGCCTCGTAGGCGCGGTCGGCCATCGTGGCGGGGCCCCGCTCGGCCGTCGTGCCCTCGGCCGTGCCGTCGTCCCCGAGCGTCTCGAGCGCTGCGCTCACTGCTCCTCCTTGACCCTGGTTCGTCCCCGACCATACAGTCGCGAACTGACATATCAGTCAGTTGAGCAGGTCGGAGGACTCGGTGAGCACAGCACCCGCGACGGGCGTGCCGGAGCACCCGGCCCTCCTCTGGCGCAACCCCGACCCCAAGCCGTCCTACGACGTCGTCATCGTCGGCGGCGGCGGCCACGGGCTGGCCACCGCGCACTACCTGGCGAAGAACCACGGCATCACGAACGTCGCCGTCCTGGAGAAGGGGTGGCTCGCCGGCGGGAACATGGCGCGCAACACCACCCTCATCCGCTCGAACTACCTGTGGGACGAGAGCGCCGCGATCTACGAGCACTCCCTGAAGCTCTGGGAGACGCTCGAGGAGGACCTCGACTACCCGATCCTCTTCAGCCAGCGCGGCGTGCTGAACCTCGCCCACACGCTGCAGGACGTGCGCGACTCCGTGCGCCGCGTCGGCGCGAACGTGCTGAACGGCGTGGACGCCGAGTGGGTCGACACAGCCGGCGTCGCGGAGCTCTGCCCGATCGTCAACACGTCCCCGGACATCCGCTACCCCGTCCTCGGCGCGACCTACCAGCCGCGCGCCGGCATCGCCAAGCACGACTACGTCGCGTGGGGCCTGGCCCGACGCGCGGACGAGGCCGGCATCGACCTGATCCAGGACTGCGAGGTCCTGGGGTTCACCACCGACGGCGACCGCGTCACGGGCGTGCGGACCTCGCGCGGGGACATCGCGTGCGGAACCCTCGCCCTCTGCGCCGCGGGCCGCACCTCGACCCTCACCGACGAGCTGGGGTTCCGTGTCCCGCTGCAGAGCCACCCCCTGCAGGCGCTCGTGTCGGAACTGCTGGAACCCGTGCACCCCACCGTCGTCATGTCGAACGCCGTGCACGTCTACGTCTCGCAGGCGCACAAGGGCGAGCTCGTGATGGGTGCCGGCGTGGACAGCTACAACGGCTACGGCCAGCGCGGCTCGTTCCACATCGTCGAGCGGCAGATGGCCGCGGCCGTGGAGCTGTTCCCGGTGTTCGCCCGGGCCCACGTGCTGCGGACCTGGGGCGGTGTCGTCGACGTCACGCCCGACGCGTCCCCGATCGTCGGGCGCACGCCGTACGAGAACGTCTACCTCAACTGCGGCTGGGGGACAGGCGGTTTCAAGGCCACCCCCGGGGTGGGCTGGTGCCTCGCCCACACCATCGCGACCGGGGAACCCCACCCCTACAACGCCCCGTTCACCCTCGACCGCTTCGTCACGGGGCGGCTCGTCGACGAGCACGGCGCCGCCGCCGTGGCGCACTGAGAACCCGAGGAGACGACGCCGTGCAGCTCATCGAGTGCCCCTGGTGCGGTCCCCGCGAGGAGGCCGAGTTCTCCTACGGCGGCCAGGCCCACGTGCCCTACCCGGCCGACCCGTCCGCCCTCAGCGACGAGGAGTGGGCCCACTACGTGTTCTTCCGCGACAACACCGCGGGGGTGTGGGCGGAGCGCTGGATGCATGCGACCGCGTGCCGCCGCTGGTTCAACGCGGTGCGCGACACCCGCACCCACGCGTTCCTCGCGACCTACCGCCCGGGCGACCCCTCTCCCGACCTGACCGCCGCCGGGACGGGGGCCGGTCGTGGCTGAGCGCATCGAGGGCCGCGGTCGCCTGGACCGCTCGCGCACGCTGCGCTTCACCTTCGACGGCAGGGAGTTCACGGGGCACCCCGGCGACACCCTGGCGTCGGCGCTGCTCGCCGCCGACGAGCTGGCCGTCGCCCGCAGCTCCGCGCGCGGCCGCCCGCGCGGCGTCCTGGCCGCGGGCGCGGAGGAGCCGAACGCCCTCGTCCAGGTCGAGCACCCGTTCCCCGACCCGATGCAGCTGGCCACCACGCTCGAGCTGTTCGACGGCCTCGTCGCCCGGGGCCTCGCCGGCCGCGGCCGCCTCGCCGACGTGCCCGACCCGGCGCGCTACGACACCCGCCACGCGCACGCCGACGTCGTGGTCGTCGGGGCCGGCCCCGCGGGGCTCGTCGCGGCGCTCACCGCCGCGCGCGCCGGGGCCCGGGTCGTGCTCGTCGACGAGAACCCGGAACCCGGCGGGTTCCTGCTCGGCACCGACGACGTCCTCGACGACCGCCCGGCGCTGGAGTGGGTCGCCGCGGCCCGCGCCGAGCTCGCCACGCACGAGGACGTGCTGCACCTGCAGCGCACCACGGCCGTCGGCAGCTACGACGACGGGCTCGTGCTCGCGCTGGAGAAGCGCACCGACCACCTCGGCGCCGCGGCCCCGCGCAACCTCGCTCGGCAGCGCGTCTGGCGCGTGCGCGCCCGGCACGTCGTCACCGCGACGGGTGCCTACGAGCGGCCCGTCGTGTTCCGCGACAACGACCGGCCGGGCGTCCTGCTGGCGTCCTCGGCCCGGACGTACCTGCACCGCTACGGCGTCCTCGCGGGGCGCGACGTCGTCGTGTTCACCTGCGACGACGCCGCCTACGCCGCGGCGCTGGACCTCGCGGCCGCCGGTGCCGCCGTCCGCGTCCTCGACGCGCGCCCCGCGGCCCCGGCCGCGTGGGCGTCGCGGTGCACCGCCGCCGGGGTCCCCGTGCGGGCCGCGGTCGTGGTGACCGGGACGCTGGGGACCGACCGCGTCGAGGGCGTGCGCGTCGCCGACATCACCGGCGGTGCGGTCGGCACGGGCGGGGAGCTGGCCTGCGACCTGCTGCTCGTCAGCGGGGGCTGGAACCCGGCCGTGCAGCTGTTCAGCCAGTCCGGCGGGGCCCTGCGCTACGACACCGAGCTCGGCGGCTTCGTGCCCGCCGCGCCCCTGCCCACCGTCCACGTCGCGGGCGCCGCCCGCGGCGAGCTGGGCCTGGGCCAGGCCCTGCGCGACGGCGAGCGCAGCGCCGTCGACGTCCTCACCGCCCTGGGGCTGCCGGCCCCCGCGTCGTCGCTGCCCCGCCCGCCCCGCGGGCCGGAGCGCTCGCCCGGGCTGCTGCTGTGGCGGGTGCCGCAGGACGGTGACGGGACCGAGGAGTTCGTCGACCTGCAGCGCGACGCGACCGTCGCGGACGTGCGCCGCGCGGTCGGCGCCGGGCTGCGCTCCGTCGAGCACGTCAAGCGGTACACGACGATCGGGACGGCGCACGACCAGGGCCGCACCTCCGGGGTCATCACCTCGGGCCTCGTCGCGGAGCTGCTCGGCCGCACCGTCGCGGACCTGGGCGTCACGAAGTACCGGCCGCCCACCGTCCCCGTCGCGTTCGCGGCGTTCGCCGGCCGCAACCGCGGCGACCTGTACGACCCGGTGCGCCGCACCGCCGTGCACGCGTGGCACGTCGAGCACGGGGCCGTCTTCGAGGACGTCGGGATGTGGAAGCGGCCGCGGTACTACCCGCGCCGCCGGCCCGACGGGACCACCGAGGACATGGACACCGCGGTGCTGCGCGAGTGCGCCGCCGTCCGCACGGGCGTCGGGATCCTCGACGGGTCGACGCTCGGGGGCATCTCCGTGCACGGCCCGGACGCCGGTGAGTTCCTCGACCTGATGTACACGAACGTCATGAGCAGCCTGAAGGTCGGCTCGGTGCGCTACGGCGTCATGTGCGGCGTCGACGGCACGGTCCTCGACGACGGCACCGTGCTGCGGCGGGGCGAGGAGGAGTTCCTCGTCTCCACGACCACCGGGGCCGCGGCGAAGGTGCTCGACTGGATGGAGGAGTGGCTGCAGACGGAGTGGCCGCACCTGCACGTGCACCTCACGTCGGTGACCGACCAGTGGGCCGTGTTCCCGGTCGTCGGCCCGCTCTCGCGCGCCGTCGTCGGGGAGTTCGCCCCGGGCGTCGACGTCGCCAACGACGCCTTCCCCTTCATGACCTGGCGCGCCACCGAGGTCGACGACGTGCCGGTCCTGCTCTCCCGCGTCAGCTTCTCCGGGGAGCTCGCCTACGAGGTCATGGTCGACTCCCGCTACGCCGCCGCGGTCTGGGAGCGCCTCGTCGCCATCGGTGCGCCGCACGGCATCACGCCCTACGGGACCGAGACGATGCACGTGCTGCGGGCCGAGAAGGGCTACCCGATCATCGGGCAGGACACCGACGGCACCGTCACCCCGCACGACCTGGGGCTCGGCTGGGCGGTGTCGAGGAAGAAGGTCGACTTCGTCGGCAAGCGGTCGTTCTCCCGCCCCGCCAACCTCGACCCGGCGCGCCGGCAGCTCGTCGGCCTGCTGCCGCTGGAGGCGGGCGTCCTCGTGCCCGAGGGCAGCCAGCTCGTCGCGGCCGCGGAGATCCCCCCGCCGCCCGTGCCCATGCTGGGCTTCGTCACCTCCAGCTACCGCAGCGCGGCCCTCGGCCGGACGTTCGCCCTGGCGCTGGTCGCCGGCGGCCGCGCCCGCATCGGCGAGCAGGCGTACGCCGTCGTCGACGGCCGGACGGTCGCCGTCGAGATCACCTCCTCCGTCCTCGTCGACCCCGAAGGAGCCCGCCGTGACGGCTGAGCTCGTGCGCCCCGCGACCCTGCCCCGGCTCGCGCTGCGCGGACCCCTGGACGACTGGGCGGAGCGCCTCGCGGCGCTGCCGCCCGGGCTCTCGGCGGCGCCGGACGCGACGCTGCAGCAGCTGGCGGTGCGCGTCGACCCGGCCTCGCCCGGAGCCCGCGCCGTCGAGGCCCTGGTGGGGGCCCGGCTGCCCGGGCCGTCCTCGTGCAGCACCTCCCCGGACGGCGTGGACGTCGTCTGGCTCGGCCCCGACGAGTGGCTCGTCCTGGCGCCCGCGGCCCGGCCCGTGCCGGTCGTCGCCCTGGCCGACGCCGTCCTCGCCTCGGGCGGGACCGTCGTCGACGTCTCCGCGCAGCGCACGACGCTCCGACTGCGCGGGGAGCACGTCCCCGACCTGCTGCGCGGCGGGTGCGCGGTCGACCTGCACCCCGGCGTGTTCGACCCGGGCACCGCGGTGCAGACCAGCATCGCCCAGATCGGGGTCCTGCTCGTCGCCCGCGCCCCCGGGGGCGGCGACGTCATGCTCGTCGTGCGCTCGACCTTCGCGGGCGCGCTCGCCGACTGGGTCCTCGACGCGGCCACCGAGCACCTCGAGGACGCCGAGCACCTCGAGGACGCCGAGCACCCCGACACCACCCCCGACGCGCAGGAGCCCTCGTGAGCACCACCCCCCGGGTCGTCGTCATCGGCGCCGGCATCGTCGGCGCCAACCTCGCCGACGAGCTCACCGAGCGCGGCTGGAGCGACGTCACCGTCCTGGACGCGGGCCCGCTGCCGCTGCCCGGCGGGTCGACCTCGCACGCCCCCGGCCTGGTTTTCCAGACGAACGCGTCGAAGACGATGGCGGAGTTCGCGCAGTACACCGTGCGGAAGCTGTCGAGCCTCGACGTCGACGGGGCGTGGTGCTTCAACCCCGTGGGCGGGCTTGAGGTCGCGACCACCCCGGAGCGGCTGCACGACCTGCAGCGCAAGATCGGCTGGGCGCAGTCGTGGGGCGTCGAGGGCGCCCGGCTCGTCGACCCCGACGAGGTCGTCCGCCTGCACCCCCTCGTCGACCGCGAGCGGGTCCTCGGCGGCCTGCACGTCGCCACCGACGGCCTCGCGAAGGCGACCCGCACCGTCGTCGCCCTGCAGCGCCGCGCGGAGGCCCGCGGGGCGCGCTTCGTCGGCTCCACGAAGGTCACGGGCGTCGAGCACGAGCACGGGCGCGTCACCGGTGTCCGGACGCCGACGGGGGTCGTCCCGGCCGACGTCGTCGTGTCGTGCGCGGGGTTCTGGGGCCCGGCCGTCGGCGACCTCGTGGGCATGACGGTCCCGCTGCTGCCGCTGGCCCACCAGTACGCCCGGACGGGACAGGTCGCCGCGCTGCGCGGCCGCAACACCGAGGCCGCCGAGGCCGGGCTGCCGATCCTGCGCCACCAGGACGCCGACCTCTACTTCCGCGAGCACGGCGACCGCCTCGGCATCGGCTCCTACGCGCACCGGCCGATGCCGGTGAACCTGGCCGACCTCGACGACTCCGCGGGCGCGACCCCGGAGTCCATGCCGTCGATGCTGCCGTTCACCGAGGAGGACTTCGCCCCCTCGTGGGCGGACGCGGTCGCCCTGCTGCCGGGGCTGGCGGACACGAAGGTCGAGGAGGCGTTCAACGGCATCTTCTCGTTCACGCCCGACGGGGGTTCCCTCGTCGGCGAGAGCCCCGACGTTCGGGGGTTCTTCATCGCCGAGGCGGTCTGGGTCACGCACTCCGCGGGCGTCGCCCGCGCCGTCGCCCAGCTCCTCGTCGACGGTGGCACCGACACCGACCTGCACGAGCTGGAGGTCAGCCGGTTCGAGGCCGTCCAGACCACGCCGGAGTTCGTGAGCGAGACCTCGCAGCAGAACTTCGTGGAGATCTACGACGTGCTGCACCCGCTGCAGCCCAGGACCTCCCCGCGGGGCCTGCGGCTCTCCCCGTTCCACGCCCGCGAGGTGGAGCTGGGGGCGGTGTTCACCGAGGGCGGCGGCTGGGAGCGGCCGCTCTGGTACGAGGCGAACGCCGCGCTGCTGCCGGAGGTGCCTGACGCGTGGCGCGAACCCGAGCGCGAACCGTGGGCCGCGCAGTTCCACTCGCCCGTCGTGGCCGTCGAGGCCTGGAAGACCCGCACGGCCGTGGCGCTGTACGACATGACGCCGCTGCGCCGGGTCCGGGTCGACGGGCCGGGCGCCCTCGCCCTGCTGCAGCGCCTCACGACGAACCAGCTGGACAGGAAGGTCGGGTCCGTCACCTACACGCTGGCGCTGGAGGCCGCGGGCGGGGTGCGGTCGGACTGGACCGTGGCGCGCCTGGCCGCCGACGAGTTCCAGGTCGGCGTGAACACCGGGACCGACGAGGACCTCCTGCGCCGCGCGGCCCGCGAGCAGCGCGAGGAGCACCCGGAGCTCGGCTGGGTCGACGTGCGCGACGTCACCGGGGGCACGTGCTGCGTCGGCGTCTGGGGCCCGCTGGCCCGGGAGCTGGTGGAACCGCTGACCCGCGACGACGTCTCGCACCGCGGGTTCCGCTACTTCGGCGCCCGCCGGATCGTCGTGGCCGGGATCCCCGTCACGGCGCTGCGCGTCTCCTACGTCGGCGAGCTCGGCTGGGAGCTGTACGCGTCGGCGGAGAACGGCGCGGCGCTCTGGGACGCGCTGTTCGCGGCGGGGCAGCCGCTGGGCGTCGTGGCGGCCGGGCGGGCCGCGTTCTCGAGCCTGCGGCTGGAGAAGGGCTACCGGCTCTCCGGCGGCGACGTCACGTCCGAGCACCAGCCGCCCGAGGCCGGCCTGGAGTTCGCGGTCAAGCTCGACAAGGGGGACTTCGTCGGCCGCGACGCCCTCCTGGCGGCGGCCGGGACACCGCCGGCGCGCCGGCTGTGCGCGCTGACCGTCGACGACCGGAGCACCGTCGTGCTGGGCAGGGAGCCGGTGTTCGTGGCCGGCGGGGCCGACGCGGTCGGCTACGTGACGTCCGCGGCGTGGAGCCACACCCTCGGTACGCCGATCGCCTGCGCGTGGCTGCCGGCGGCCGCCGCGGAGGTCGGGACGGCCGTCGAGGTCGAGTACTTCGGGCGCCGCGTGGCCGCCACCGTGGCCGCGGAACCCCTCGTCGACCCGGGGATGGAGCGCCTGCGCCGCTGAGGCGCCGCCGCCCGCCCGCGTGCGCTCCGGAGGTGGGCGCCGCGGGCGCGGTGGCATGCTGGCGCCATGAGCGCGCAGCCGGACGACGCCTCCGGCGTGCGGCCGCGCCCGGCGGTGGTGCCCGCCGTCCCCGCGGTGCGCGTCAGCCCCGTGCAGTCCGTCGACCGAGCCGTGACGATCCTCGAGGTCCTCGCCGAGCTCGGGGAGGCGGGCGTCACGGAGATCGCCGCCCGCCTGGACGTGCACAAGTCGACGGCCTTCCGGCTCGTGACGGCCCTGGAGGGCCGGGGGCTCGTCGAGCAGATCGGCGACCGCGGCAAGTACCGGCTCGGCATGGGCGTCGTGCGCCTCGCCGGGGCCGTCGCCGACCAGCTCGAGGTGACCCGGCGCAGCCGCCCCGCGTGCGAGGAGCTCGCGACCCTCGTCGGGGAGACCGTGAACGTGGCCGTCGCCGACGGCGACGCCGCCATCAACGTGGACCAGGTCCGCGGGGCCTCGTCGGTGATCACCCACAACTGGGTGGGGGAGCGGACCCCGCTGCACGCCACGTCCAGCGGCAAGGTCCTGCTGGCCTTCTGCCCGCCCGTGCGCCGCACCGGCCTGCCCGCGCGGCTGGCGCGGCTGACCGAGCGCACCCTGGTGCGGCGCAAGGACCTCGACGCCGAGCTGGCCCGCGTCGAGGCCGCCGGGTACGCCACGACGTCGGAGGAGCTGGAGCTCGGCCTGAACGCCGTCGCCGCCCCGGTCCGCGGCCCCGACGGCGTCGTCGTCGCCGCGATCAGCGTCTCCGGCCCCGCCTACCGCCTCAGCGAGCAGCGGATGGCCGAGGTCGTGCCCGCCGTCGTCGCGGCGGCCGACGCGGCCTCCGCGGCCCTGGGGTGGCGCGGCAGGCCCTGACGGCCCACCGCGCCCTCCGCCTCAGCTGCGGGGCGTGCCCACGTGGACGACGACGTCGCCGTCGACGACGGAGACCGCGTGCGTGCGGACCGGGACGATCGCGGGCGGGCCCGACGGGGCGCCCGTGCGCAGGTCGAACGTCGCGGCGTGCAGGGGGCACTCCACCTGGCAGTCCTCGACCCAGCCCTCGGACAGCGAGGCGTCCTGGTGCGTGCAGGTGTCGTCGAGGGCGTACAGCTCGCCCTCGACGTTGAAGACGACGACGGGGACGTCGAGGTCGACGCGGACCGCTTCGCCGTCGGGGAGGTCGCTCAGGGCACAGGCGACGACGTCGTTCGACACGCTCGGGTTCCTCTCGTGGGGGTCCTGCTCTCGCAGGAGATGGTGCCTCACCCCGGGCCCCGGCGCCCCGCCGGGAGCGGACGCGCGGGCTGGGCGCGTGTTGCGGGCCTGTGACGTCCTGGCCGGAGTCATTGCGCGTGACGCAACGCGGTTCGTACAGTGCACCACCGACGCGGGCGAAGATCACCGACCGCGCAGCAGCACCGCGAACCACCGTGGAGGACACGTGCCCGAGCTCTTCGTGGACGGCGAGTGGCGCTCCGCTGCCGAGGGCGGAACCCGCGACCTCGTCAACCCCTACGACGGCGAGGTGTTCCGCACCGTCGACGAGGCGAGCGCCGCGGACGCCGAGGCCGCCGTCCTCGCCGCCCGCCGCTGCTTCGACGAGGGCGCCTGGCCCGCGACACCGGTCGCCGAGCGCGCCGCCCTGCTGCAGCGGACCGCGGACCTGCTGCAGCGCGACCGCGAGGAGATCGCCCGCACCGAGACCCTCGACACCGGCAAGACCCTGGCCGAGAGCCGCATCGACGTCGACGACGTCACCGCCGTGTTCCGCTACTACGCCGAGCAGGTCCTCGTCGAGGTCGACCGCACGGTCGACGCGGGCCGCGGCGACGTCGTGAGCCGCGTCGTGCACCTGCCCGTCGGCGTGTGCAGCCTCATCGCACCCTGGAACTACCCGCTGCTGCAGATGTCGTGGAAGGTCGCGCCCGCGCTGGCCGCCGGCAACACCGTCGTCCTCAAGCCCAGCGAGGTCACCCCGCTCACGACCGTCCACCTGGTCCGGCTCCTCGCCGAGGCCGGCGTGCCGGACGGCGCCGTGAACCTCGTGCTCGGCGGCGGGGCCGCGGTCGGGCCCGTCCTCACGAGCCACCCGGCCGTCGACCTCGTGTCGTTCACGGGTGGCCTCGCCACCGGGCGGGGGATCCTCAAGGCGGCCGCGGACACCGTCAAGCGCGTCACGGTCGAGCTGGGCGGCAAGAACCCGAACATCGTCTTCGCCGACGTCGACCTCGACACCGCGATCGACGTCGTGCTCACGGGGGTGTTCCTGCACTCGGGCCAGGTGTGCTCCTCCGGCACCCGCCTCATCGTCGAGGACTCCATCGCCGACGCCCTCCTCGCGGGCGTGGCCGAGCGCGCGCCGCGCATCCGGTTCGGCAACGGCTTCACCGAGGGCGTCGAGTCGGGTCCGCTCGTCTCCGCGGCCCACCGGGAGAAGGTCGAGAGCTACGTCGCCATCGGGCTCGCCGAGGGCGCGCAGCTGGTCACCGGCGGCAAGCGGCCGGACGACCCCGAGCTGCAGCGGGGCTTCTTCTTCGAACCGACGATCTTCGACCGCTGCGACCGGTCCATGCGGATCGTGCGGGAGGAGAACTTCGGGCCCATCCTCACGGTCGAGCGGTTCACGACCGAGGCCGAGGCGATCGAGCTCGGCAACGACACCGAGTACGGGCTCGCGGGCGGCGTCCAGACCGCCGACGTCGAGCGGGGCGAGCGCGTCGCCGCGGCGCTGCGCCACGGGACCGTCTGGATCAACGACTTCGGGCCGTACGTCCCCCAGGCGGAGTGGGGCGGCATGAAGATGTCCGGCAACGGCCGCGAACTGGGCCCCGCGGGGCTCGCGGAGTACCGGGAGACCAAGCACGTGTGGCGCAACACCACGCCTGCAGTCGCAGGGTGGTTCAAGGGCTGACTCCCCCCACGGAGGACACGATGGACAGCTCGGCAACGGGTTCGCCGGCCAAGCCGGTCGGCACCGAGGACTCGCACGGTCTCGACGAGTACGGCTACAAGCCCGGGCTGGAACGCAGCATCGGGTCGTTCGCGAGCTTCGCCGCGGGCGTCAGCTACATCTCCATCCTCACCGGGACGTTCCAGCTGTTCTACTTCGGCTACGGCACCGGCGGCCCGGCCTACCTGTGGTCCTGGCCGATGGTGTTCGTGGGCCAGCTGATGGTCGCGCTGTGCTTCGCCGAGCTCTCCAGCCGCTACGCCGTCGCCGGCTCCCTCTACAACTGGACCAAGCGCCTCGCGTCGCCGACGGTCGCGTGGGCCGCCGGCTGGACGATGCTCGTGGCGTCCATCGTCACGCTCGCGGCCGTCGTCCTCGCCGTGCAGCTGACGCTGCCGCAGCTGTGGTCGGGGTTCCAGTTCTTCGACACCGGTGACGCCACCCGCGACTACGCGCTGAACGCCGTCGTCCTCGGCACGGTGGTCATCGTGTTCACGACCCTCGTCAACGCCTTCGGGGTCAAGCTCATGTCCCGCATCAACTCCTCGGGCGTGTTCATCGAGCTCATCGCGGCCGTCGTCATCGTGGTGCTGCTGGCCGTGCACGTGACGCGCGGCCCGGACGTCGTCCTGGAGAACCGGGGCGTCGGCACCGACCACGTCGGCGGCTACTTCGGCGCCTTCCTCGTCGCGGCCCTCGCCTCGGGCTACGTCATGTACGGGTTCGACACCGCCAGCTCGCTGGGCGAGGAGACGAAGGACCCGCGGCGCACCGCCCCCCGGGCCGTCCTGCGCGCCGTCATCGCCTCCTTCGTCCTGGGCGGGCTCATCCTGCTCCTCGGCCTCATGGCCGTGCCGGACCTGGACGACCCGGAGCTCGCCAGCGCGTCCGGCGGCCTGCAGCACCTCGTGCTCACCACGGTCGGCTCGGGGTTCGGCAAGCCGTTCCTCGTCTGCGTCGTCGTCGCCGTCCTCGTGTGCTCCCTGGCCGTGCACACCGCGACGATCCGCATGATGTTCGCCATGGCCCGCGACAACAACCTCCCCGCCGGGGAGCGGCTGGCCCGCGTCAGCCCGAAGCACCACACGCCCGTCGTGCCCGCGGTGGTCATCGGGGTCCTGGCGATCCTCGTGCTCGTCGTGAACGTCGGGCAGCCCGCGATCTTCCTCGTGCTCACGAGCCTCGCGGTCGGCATGATCTACCTGGCCTACCTGCTGGTGACGATCCCGCTGCTCGTCGCGCGGCTGCGCGGGCGCTGGCCGGCGGACATGCCCGACGGCAGCAAGGCGCCGTTCAGCCTCGGCCGCTGGGGCCTGCCCGTCAACGTGCTCGCGGTGCTGTGGGGCGTGGGCATGATGGTCAACCTGCTCTGGCCCCGGCGCGAGGTCTACAACCCCGAACCGGCCGCCTACCACTGGTACCTGACCTACGGCGCGGTCCTGTTCATCGCCGTCGTCCTCGGAGGGGGAGTCCTGTACTACCGCGCCAAGCTCCGCCACACCTCGGGCACCCTGGAGAGCCACCGCAGCGAGGCGACCCGGTGAGCGGGTTCCTGGGCGAGCGGTCCCTCGACGAGTTCGACTACGTCATCGCGGGCGGCGGCACCGCGGGGTGCGTCGTCGCGGCCCGGCTGTCGGAGGACCCGGACGTCACCGTCTGCCTCCTCGAGGCGGGCCCCAGCGACGTGGGGGACGAGAACATCCTCGTCCTCGCCGACTGGATGCACCTGCTCGACTCCGGCTACGACTGGGACTACCCCGTCGAGCCGCAGGAGAACGGCAACAGCTTCCTGCGCCACGCCCGCGCGAAGGTCCTGGGCGGCTGCTCCTCGCACAACTCCTGCATCGCCTTCCACCCGCCCCGCGAGGGCCTCGACGCCTGGGAGGCCGCGGGCTGCACGGGCTGGGGCGCCGACGCGGTGCTGCCCCTGGTGCGGCGGCTGGAGAACAACGCCGGCCCGGGCGAGCACCACGGCCGCAGCGGGCCCGTCCGGCTGCGGACCATCCCGCCCGTCGACCCGTGCGGCGTCGCGCTGCTCGAGGCCGCGGCCGCGGCCGGCCTGCCCACCGTGCAGTTCAACGAGGGCCCGACGGTGCTCAACGGCGCCGGGTGGTTCCAGATCAACGCCGGCGAGGCGGGGGACCGGATGTCGTCCTCCCACGCCTACCTGCACCCCGTGCTCGACCAGCGCCCCAACCTCGAGGTCCGCACCGGGCACTGGGTGGAGCGCGTCGTCGTCGAGCCGGGCCCCGACGGGGCGCTGCGCGCCACGGGCGTCGAGTTCCTGGCCCCGGACCTCGTGCACCACGGCCGGGTCACCGCGCGCCGCGAGGTGATCGTGTCGGCGGGGTCCATCGACACCCCGAAGCTGCTGATGCTCTCGGGCATCGGGCCCGCGACCCAGCTGAAGGAGTTCGGCCTCGACGTCCTCGTCGACGCCCCCGGGGTGGGGGAGAACCTCGACGACCACGTCGAGGGGCTGGTGTTCTGGGACGCCCTGCAGCCGATGGTCACCGCGTCCTCGCAGTGGTGGGAGATCGGCGTCTTCGCGACCACGGAACCGGGCCTGCGGGTGCCCGACCTGATGATGCACTACGGCTCGGTGCCCTTCGACATGAACACCGTGCGCTGGGGCTACCCGACCACGGACAACGGATTCTGCCTGACCCCCAACGTCACTCAGGGCCGGTCGCGGGGGACGGTGAAGCTGCGCTCGCGCGACTTCCGGGACCGCCCGAAGGTGGACCCCCGCTACTTCACCGACCCCGAGGGTCACGACCTGCGGGTCATGACGGCGGGGGTGCGGCTGGCGCGGACCATCGTCGAGCAGTCGCCGATGGCGGCCTGGGCCGGCGTCGAGCTCGCGCCCGGAAGGGACGTCGTCACCGACGATGAGATCGCCGACTACGTCGTCAAGACGCACAACACCGTCTACCACCCCAGCTGCACGGCGAAGATGGGCAGCGACGACGACCCGATGGCCGTGTGCGACCCGCGCCTGCGCGTCCGCGGCGTCGCGGGCCTGCGCATCGCCGACGGCTCGGTCATGCCGTTCCTCGGTGCGGTGAACCCCAACATCACGACGATGGCGATCGGGGAGAAGTGCGCGGACATGCTCAAGGAGGACGCGCGCGGCTGACCGCCGGGACGGGCTGACAGTTCCGCTGCACGCGAGCTCCGCGGGGCGCTCCGCAAGCGTTTACCGGCACCTTGCGAGCAGCGGAACTGTCAGCCGCGCCGCCTGCCGGTGCCGGGCGTGCGACGTCCGGCCCGGCCGCCGCGGGAAGAGGGCGAACGGAGGGCTCGACGGGTCAGACCGCGGCGGTCTGCTTCGCGAGCTGGCGACGCCACTTGGTGAAGGTGCGGGAGCTCGACAGGGCCAGCACCGCGGTGGGGACGCCGTCGCGCTCCCAGACCACGACGAACTTCTCCTCGTCGGCGCTGCCCTCGACGAAGACGGGGACGTCGCCGGGCTCGCGGTGGCCCGCGAACTGCAGCCGCTCGCCGTAGAGGTCGGACCAGAAGTAGGGGATCCCGGTGAAGCGGCCCTCGGCCGAGCCGCCGGAGAGCAGCGTCCGGACCGCGACGGCGGGGCGCTCCGCGGCCGTCGTCCAGTGCTCGTGGCGGACGGCCCCGCCCTCGGGGTCGACCACGGTGGCGCAATCGCCGACGGCCACCACGAGGGGCGAGCTCGTGGCGCCGCGGTCGTCGGTGCGGACGCCGTCCACGACCTCGATGCCGCTGCCGCGCAGCCACTCCACGTTGGGGTGCGCGCCCACCGCGACGAGCACGACGTCGGCCGGGACGACCTCACCGCCGGCGAGCTCCACGCCGGTGACGCGGGGCGCGCCGTCGGGTCCCGGCTCGCTCGCGAAGCCGGCCACGTCGACCCCGCCGCGCACGGTGGTGCCGCCGCGGGCGTGCAGCGCGCCGATCAGGGCGCCGACGTCCTCGCCGAACTGGCGCGCGAACGGCCGGGTGCCGCGCTCGAGGACGGTGACCTCCACGTCGCGCGTGCGGGCGGCGGCCGCGACCTCGCTGCCGAGGAAGCCGCCGCCGATCACGACGAGGCGCCGCCCGGGCTGCAGCTCCCCGCCCAGCGCGGCGGCGTCGTCGAGGGTCCGCAGCACGTGCACGCCCGCGGTCCCGTCCGCGCCCGGCAGGCGGCGGGCGCGGGCCCCGGTCGCCAGGACGAAGCCGTCGGCGACCAGGCGGGTGCCGTCGGCGAGGGTCAGCGTGCGGGTGGTGAGGTCGAGGCCGGTCGCGGGGACGCCGAGCACCCACCGCGCGTCCAGGCCCTCGTCGGCGGCCTCGAGGGCGAGCTGGTCCGTCGTCCAGGTGCCCAGCAGGAGCTGCTTGGACAGCGGCGGCCGGTCGTAGGGGCGGTGGACCTCCTCGCCGACGACCACCACCTCGCCGTCGTAGCCCTCGGCGCGCAGCGCGCGGACGGCACCCAGCCCGGCGAGCGAGGCGCCGACCACCACGATCCGGCGCACGTCGTCCATCGGGCCAGCATCGACGGCGCCCGCGCCGGTGGTCAAGCCGGTGGTCGAGCCGGTGGTCGAGCCGGTCCCGGACGCCCCCGCGGTGTTTCCCGCCCGTCAGCTCTTCGTTGCGATCGTGTGTCGGGTGTTGCCCATGGCGGAACGGAGTTCGTACTGTGCAACGAGCACCGTCGCTGTGATCCACCTCACCACCCCTCACCACCCTGCATCCCCCCGACGTCCGAGGTGAAGTCCGATGAGCACCGACACCACGCGCGCCCCCCTGTCCGAGAGCCTCATGCCCACGCTGGGCGGCCGCTGGTACACGGATCCCGAGATCTTCGCCCGGGAGCAGGAGCGGATCTTCGAGCAGATGTGGTTCTGCGCCGTGCGCGCCGCGGACCTCGACGCCCCGGGGCGCTTCCAGACGGTGCAGGTGGGCCGGGAGTCGATCCTCGTCACGCGCACCCGCAAGGGCGCGATCAAGGCCTTCTTCAACGTCTGCCGGCACCGCGGCGTCCAGCTGTGCACGGAGGAGTCGGGCACCCACCGGCGCAACATCCAGTGCATGTACCACGCGTGGACCTACGACCTGGACGGCAAGCTCGTCGCCGCCCCCAACCTCACGAAGATGCCCGACGTGGGTCGCGAGGAGTACGGGCTGCGCGCCGTGCACGTGCGCGAGTGGCTCGGCTACGTCTGGCTGTGCCTGGCCGAGGAGCCGCCGAGCTTCGAGGCGGACGTCGAGGGCGCCGTCGTGGAGCGTCTGGGCGACCTGGGCCTCATCGACGCGTACGGGGTGGAGACGCTCGGCCTCGGCCGCCGGATCACCTACGACGTGAAGGCCAACTGGAAGCTCATCATCGAGAACTTCATGGAGTGCTACCACTGCGCCACGATCCACCCCGAGCTCACCGAGGTGCTGCCCGAGTTCGCCGACGGCTACGCGGCCCAGTACTTCGTGGGGCACGGCGCCGAGTTCGGCGCGGACGTGCAGGGCTTCACCGTGGACGGCTCCGAGGGCTTCGACCGCATCGCGACCATCTCCGAGGACCAGGACCGGCGCTACTACGCGATCACGGTCAAGCCGACGGTCTTCATCAACCTGGTGCCCGACCACGTGATCGTGCACCGGATGTTCCCCACCGCGCACGACCGCACCACGGTGGTCTGCGACTGGCTCTACACCCGCGACGTGGTCGAGCAGGGGCGCGACGTCGAGCGCTCGGTCGAGCTGTTCCACCGCGTGAACGAGCAGGACTTCGACGCCTGCGAGCGCTGCCAGCCCGGGATGTCCTCGCGCGTGTACCGCGACGGCGGCGTCCTCGTGCCCTCCGAGCACCACATCGGAGCGTTCCACGCGTGGGTGGAGCAGCGACTAGCCTGACGCACCACCGACCGCAGCAACCGCACCAGCGCGCCGCGAGAGTGGTGACGCCAGCAGCTGGAGAGGACCGCTCATGGCCGTCAAGGAACCCGAAGGACGTCTCGCCCCACCGGGCACCCGCGAGGGGGTGGGCCACCGGCGCAGGCCGGTCGACCGCCCCGTGCTCGTCGTCTCCCTCGCCGTGGTGCTCGTGCTCCTCGTCATCGGCGTCACGATCCCTGAGCAGCTGGCCTCGGGCAGCGCGACGCTGCTCACCGGCATCACCACCAACGTCGGCTGGGCCTTCGTCATCGGCGCGTCGGGTTTCGTGGTCTTCGCCCTGGTGCTGGCGTTCAGCCGGATCGGCACGATCCGCCTCGGGTCCGACGACGAGCGGCCCGAGCACTCCCGCGCGTCGTGGATCGCCATGATGTTCTCCGCGGGCATGGGCATCGGGCTGATGTTCTACGGCGTCACCGAACCCGCCACGCACCTCATGACGCCGCCCGAGGCGGGCGTCGTCGCGGGCAGCGACGCGGCCGCGGCGATGTCGATGAACTACTCGCTCTTCCACTGGGGCCTGCACCCCTGGGCGATCTACGCCGTCGTCGGGCTCGCGCTGGCGTACTCCAGCTACCGCAAGGGCCGCCACGGCGGGTTCAGCGCCGCGTTCGCACCGCTGCTGCGCGGCCGCCGCGCCAAGGGGGCGGCGCGCGCCATCGACGTCCTCGCCATCTTCGCGACGATCTTCGGGTCCGCAGTCTCGCTCGGACTCGGTGCGGCGCAGATGAACGGCGGCCTGACCGAGCTGTTCGGCACGGCCAGCGGCACGGGCGTCCAGATCGCGATCATCGCCGTCCTGACCCTGTGCTTCGTGATCTCGGCGATCAGCGGCATCGAGCGCGGCGTGAAGTGGCTGTCCAACACCAACATGGTGCTCGCGCTGGCCCTGCTGTTCTTCCTGTTCGTCGTCGGCCCGACGGTCTACATCCTCGACCTGATCCCGAACGCGGCGGGCGACTACCTCGCCGCGCTGCCCGGCATGAGCGTGCGGACCGGTGCCTTCGGCGGCGGCGAGTGGCTGTCCGGCTGGACGATCTTCTACTGGGCGTGGTGGATCTCGTGGACGCCCTTCGTCGGCGCGTTCCTCGCGAAGATCTCCCGCGGCCGCACGATCCGCGAGTTCGTCGTGGGCGTCATGCTCGTCCCGACGCTGGTCAGCCTCGTCTGGTTCGGCGTCTTCGGCGGCACCGCGATGAACCTGCAGATGAGCGGTGCGCTCGACGTCCTCGGCCAGGGGGCGCAGGAGTCGCAGATGTTCGCGGTCCTGCAGCAGTACCCGATCGCGACGGTCACGTCCGCGGTCGTCGTGCTCCTCGTCGCGATCTTCTTCGTCTCGGGTGCGGACGCGGCCAGCATCGTCATGGCCTCGCTGTGCTCCTTCGGCGACGACGAGCCGCGCCGCTGGCTCATCGCGCTGTGGGGTCTGCTCACCGGCGCCGTCGCGGTCGTGCTCCTGCAGGCCGGCGGACTCGCCGCGCTGCAGAACGTCACGATCATCGTCGCGACGCCGTTCCTCGTGGTCATGGTCGCGCTCTGCGTCGCCATCGTCCGCGACCTGCGGACCGAGCCCGCCCTGAAGCTCGTCAAGCTCGCCCCGGGGCAGCGCGTGGTCACGCTCCCCGAGCACGAGCGCGAGGACTCCCACCGCTGAACCCGTCCACTGCGCGGTCGTGCCGGAACCTCGGCACGGCCGCGCAGCCGCGTCGGCGGGGCACGTCCGGCCGTAGGGTCGTCGCGTGCGCACCGGTGACCTCCTGCACCCCGACGCCGCCGCGGTCTGGGCCGCGCTGCACGAGGTCTACGCCGGGTACCTGACGGGCGACCCGGCGCGGGGCGACGCCCACCTGCACCCCGACGTCACGCTCTGGGACTCCGCGAGCGAGCCGCTCGTCCTCGGGCTCGACGGCCTCGCCCGGCTGCGCGCCCAGCGCCCCGGGGCTGACACGAGCGAAGTGGGCGCCGCCGAGGTGGGCGCCGCGCAGGTGACGGCGATCGAGGCCACCGACCCGCTGCTGGACCTGCTGGGGGACACCGCCGTCCTGCGGCACCGGCTGACGGTGCGCCTGTCCGCCGGCCCCGACGAGCGGGTGCGCAACACGAGCGTCTGGCGCCGCGTCGAGGGCCGCTGGCTGATGCTGCACAACCACGAGGACGTCCTGACCTGACGGCTGTGGCCCCGGCCCGGACGCGGAACGGCGCCGCCCCCCGGACCGGGGGACGGCGCCGCGTGCGGTCGGGTCAGCCCAGGCGGAAGCCCGCGACCAGGTCGTTCAGCTCCGTCGCGGCGCGGGAGACCTCGCCGGCGGTCGTGGCCGTCTGCGACGCACCCGAGGTCGTCTGGTCGGCGGCCGCGGCGATGCCGGAGATGTTCGTGGCGATCTCCTGCGAGCCGGTGGACACCTCGTTGACGTTGCGGACCATCTCCGAGGTGGTGGCCGACTGCTCCTCCACGGCGGCGGCGATGGTGGCCTGCAGGCCGTCGATGCGGGCGATGACCTCGCTGATCTCGGCGATCGCGGCGGCGGCCTCGGTCGCGTCGGTCTGCGTCGCGTTGACGCGGGTGATGATCGACTCGGTGGCGCGGGCCGTCTGCTGGGCGAGCTCCTTGACCTCGCCGGCGACGACCGCGAAGCCCTTGCCCATCTCGCCGGCGCGGGCCGCCTCGATGGTCGCGTTCAGGGCCAGCAGGTTGGTCTGCTCGGCGATCGAGGTGATGAGCTTGACGACGTCGCCGATCTCGCGGCTGGAGGCCGACAGGCGCTCCAGCGTGGTGCCGGCGCTGGTCGCGGCGCTGACCGCGGAGGCGGCGGTGGCCGACGCCTCGGAGGTGGAGGCGGCGATCTCGCGGATGGCGGAGGTCATCTGCTCACCGGCCGCGGCGACGGTGGAGATGTTCGCGGAGATCTCCTCGGTGGCCGCGGACACGACCTGGGTCTGGGCGGAGGACTCCTCCGCGCCGGAGGACAGCTGCGTGGCGACGGCGGACAGCTCCTCGCTGGACGCGGCCAGCGTCACGGCCGAGCCGGTGATGCGGCGCATCGTGTCGCTGAGGCGCTCCATGGTGGCGTCCAGCGCGGCGGCCACGCGGCCGACCTCGTCGGCGCTGCTGATGCCGACGCGCTGGTCCAGGCGGCCGTCGGCGAGGCCGGTGACCACCGTCAGGGTGCGGGCCAGGGGGCCGGCGATCGAGCGGGAGATGACGACGGCGACGGCGACCGCGACGGCGATGGCGGCGGCGCCGATGATCAGCATCAGGACGACCGCGCTGCGGTAGGACGAGGCGCCCTCGGCGGCCATGGTCGCGGCCGCGTCCTGCTCGGTGGTGGCGATCGCGTCCAGCTGGGCGTTCAGCGCCTTGATCAGCGGAGCCGACGTCTTCGAGCGCGCGTTCCAGAAGCCCAGCGCGTCGTTCGCCTTCACGAACGGCAGGAGCGTCTCGCGGTCGGCCCGGTACTGGGCCATGAGGTCCTGGGCCTTGGCCCGGTCGGCGTCCGAGGAGTACGGGGAGGACTTCAGGTACTGCGCCCAGGCGGCGTCGTAGGCGGCGTCGTCGTCGCCCATCGTCTTCAGGGCTGCGTCGGTCGAGGCGGCATCGGGGGCCAGAGCGGCGCTCAGCAGGTCGATCCGCGCGCTGGAGAACACGGTCTTGGCGGTGCCGATGCTCTGCACGCCGGCGATGCCGCTCGACGACATCGACGCGAGGTCGTCCTGCGCGGAGCCGAGGCGGGAGATGCCGAGGGCCACGACCGCGGCCAGCAGGAGGCAGACCACGCCGAAGCCGGCGAAGAGCTTGGGGGCGACGTTCAGGTTTCTCAGGGCGTTCATCGAGAACGGACTCCTCTGGTTCAAGAGCACTCGCGGCGCGGGACGACCACGCGCCTGTCCCTCCTCCATCGGCCGCCGGCTCCTCCGGCTGAGCCCCCCCTCCCCGGGAACCGACGCGGTCACGTCACCGACGCCGCGGTGCCGTGGCCGGGACGCGCCCGACCTGAGCGGCGGGCCGGGTGGCCTCGGTCACCCGGGTGGTCGGTGCAGCCGGGTGCCGCAGCCGCCGATGTCCTCCCCGAACCCTCCCGTCGGCGAGGGGAGGGAGCTCCGCCCCCGCGGGTGGCGGAGCGTCCCGGTGACGTCGGACGAGCGGCAGGGGAGTGCGTGTTCCAGGAGTTCGCGGTCCGAGGTGACGCGGCCGGTCCCGTCCCGATCGCCGGGGAGCCCGCCACCCACCCGGCCCCGCACGCGGCCCCCCACGCGGCCCCGCACCTGGCCCCGCTGCACCCGCAGGAGGACGACCGCCGGGCCAGCGTCCTCAGCTACCGCGTCGAGGACGCCGTGGACGACCCGTCCCTGCAGGCCCTGGTCACCGCGGTCAGCCGCGTGCTGGACGTCCCCGTCGCCGGGATCGTGGTCATGGGCCTGGAGCAGCACTACCTGGCGCGGGTCGGCGTCCCCGTCGTGAACCTGCCGCGGGAGCTGTCCCTGTGCACCCACACCGTCCACGACGCCCGGCCCGTCGTCGTCGCCGACACCCGCGCCGACGCCCGCTTCGCCACCCACCCCCTCGTGGTGGGGGAGCCGCAGGTGCGCGCCTACGCGGGGGTGCCGCTGCTGACCCGCGACGGGCTGCCGCTGGGCACCCTGTGCGCGGTGGACGTGCGGCCCCGCGACTTCACGGCCGAGGACGTGGCCCTGATGCAGCAGCTGGCCCGCGCCGCGACCGGGGTGCTGGAGCTGCTGCGGCACAACGCCGGCGCGGGCCTGGCCGGCCGCGACGTGCTCGGCGAGGGCCTGCGGCTGCGCCGCGGCATCGACGACGGTGAGCTGCGGGTGCACTACCAGCCCGTCCTCGACCTGCAGCGCGGACGGCTCGCGGGGGTGGAGGCGCTGGTGCGCTGGCAGCACCCGGAGCGCGGGCTGCTGCCCCCGGCGGCGTTCGTGCCCGTCGCGGAGGTCAGCAACCTCGTCGTCGCGCTGGGGCGCGAGGTGCTGGGCGCCGCCTGCCGGCAGGTGGCGCGGTGGCGACGCGCTCACCCCCACGCGAGCGACCTGACCGTGGCCGTCAACGTCTCCGGCCGGCAGCTCGTCGACCCCGACTTCGCGGCGACCGTCGAGGAGGCCCTCGCGGGCAGCGGGCTGCCGCCGTCGGCGCTCACGCTCGAGCTGACCGAGACGGCGCTCGTCGGCGGCGACCGGGTGCAGCCGGTGCTCCAGCGGCTGCGCGCCCGAGGGGTGCGGCTGGCCCTGGACGACTTCGGCACCGGGTACTCCTCGCTGGCGTACCTGCGCGACTTCCCCGTCGACGAGGTGAAGATCGACCGTGGGTTCACCACCGCGCTCGGCGGCGGTTCCCCCAGCGACGTCATCACCGCCGCGGCCGTCGGGCTGGCCCACGAGCTCGGCTGCGACGTCGTGGTCGAGGGCGTCGAGGACCGGCTCCAGCTCGAGCACGTCCGGCGGCTCGGGGCGCGCTACGCCCAGGGTTACCTGTTCTCCCGGCCCCGTTCCGCGGAGGACTTCACGCGCTACCTCGCGGAGGGCCCGCAGCCCGTCTGAGGGTCAGGCGGACTTGCGGGCCGTCGTCTTGCGGGGCGTCGACGTGCTCTTCGCGGTCGTCGCCTTCTTGGTGGTGCTCTTCGCGGCGGTCTTCTTCGCCGGGGCCTTCTTCGCCGCCGTCTTGGTGGCGGCCGTCTTCTTCGCCGGAGCGCTCGTCCGCTTCGCGGCGGCCGGCGGCGCGTCCTCCTCCGCCACCTCGGCGGAGCGCTCCTGCGCCTTCGGGGCCGCTCCGCGCGCGCGGTCCACGCTGCGCTGCAGCGCGGTGAGCAGGTCGACGACCTCGCCGCCTCGGTTGCCCCCGTCGTCCGCGGCCGCGACGGCCGGCGCCGCGTCGGCGTCCTCCAGGCGGGCGTCGATGAGGTTGCGCACCGCGACGGAGTACTCGTCCTCGAACTCCTCGGGGTGGAAGTCCGCCGCGAGGGACTCCACGAGCGAGGCGGCCATCTGCATCTCCTGGGGACGCAGCTCGACCTCGCTGTCGAGGACCTCGAACTCCGCCTCGCGCACCTCGTCCGGCCACAGCATGGTCTGCAGGACGATGGCCTTGCCGCGCACGCGCAGCACCGCGAGGGTCTCGCGCTGGCGCAGCGCGACCTTGACCACGGCCATCCGGTCGGTCTCCGCCAGCGCCTCGCGCAGCAGCGCGTAGGGCTTGGCGGCGCGCGCCTCGGGCTCCAGGTAGTACGGCTTCGCCAGCAGCACGGGGTCGACCTGGTCGGCGGGCACGAACTGGATCACGTCGATCTCGTGGCCGCTCGCGACCGGCAGCTCCGCCAGGTCCTCGTCGGTGAGCACGACGAGCTTGCCGTCCGGGCTCTCGTAGCCCTTGGCGACCTGGTCGTAGCCGACCTCCTCGCCGTCCACCGAGCAGGTCCGCTTCATCTTGATGCGGCCACCGTCGCTACGGTGGACCTGGTGGAAGCGGATGTCGTGCTCGCCGGTGGCGGCGTAGAGCCGCACGGGCACGTTGACCAGGCCGAAGGACACCGCGCCCTTCCAGATCGCGCGCATGTTGCACCCCTTCGGACGTCCGGATCACCACCGTACGGCTCAGACCCCGCAGGCGCCCGGGATTCATCGTTGGACGAGGCTGTCTGGACCGCGCGCGCCGCCGCCCACGCCGAGCGCGCCGACGCCCTCACCGCCGGGGCCCGCGAACGCCGCCAGCGCCACGAGGCCCACCCCGTCGAGGACTTCCTGCACACCTACTACAGCTGGGCGCCGGGCCGGCTGCGCCGCTGGCACCCCGGCCTGGGCGTCGAGCTGCTCGGGGACGGGCCGGACGTCGAGGAGCGCGCGGGCTGGGCCCACCACCGCCGCACCCGCGACGGGGTCGTCGTCGACGGCGCCTCGCTGGTGGCGCAGCGCGGTGCGACGGTCCGCCAGGCGCGCGCGGTGCTCGCCGGGACCCTCGGCCGCCCCGCGCAGCTGGGCTGCTTCGGGCTGCACGAGTGGGCGATGGTGCACCGCGCGACGCCGGAGGAGGTCCGGCACGCGGGCCTGCCGCTGCGCCTGGGCCACGCGGGCACCGACGAGGTCGTGGAGACCCACCGCCTCCGGTGCAGCCACATCGACGCGTTCCGCTTCTTCACGCCGAGCGCCGTGCCCCGCAACGAGCTGCAGCCCACCCGGGCGACGCAGGCCGCGCTGGAGCAGCCGGGCTGCCTGCACGCCACGATGGACTGCTACCGCTGGGCCATGAAGCTCTCGCCGGCCGTGCCGGGGGAGGTGGTGCTGGACTGCTACGAGCTCGCGCGCGACGTCCGCGTCCTGGACATGCGGGCCTCGCCGTACGACGTCACCTCGCTGGGCCTGGAGCCGGTCGCCATCGAGACGCCGGACGGCAAGGCCGCCTACGTGCGCGCCCAGCGGGCCTTCGCGGCCCGCGCGGAGCCGTTGCGGCGCGCGCTGCTCGCGGTGTGCGACGCGCTGCTCGCGGGACCCGCCTGAGCCGTGCGGCCCCGGCGGGTCCCGCGTCGCGTCAGGACTCCGCGCCCTCCTGCGTGAGCGCCCCGGCGCCGCGGCCGGGCTGCAGGACGTCGGTGCCGGGGCCGCCCACGAGGACGTCGTCGCCGTTGTCGCCCGCGAGGACGTCGTCGCCGAACCCGCCGAGCAGCGTGTCGCCCCCGTTGCCGCCCGCGAGCCGGTCGGAGCCGGCGCCGCCGCACAGCACGTCGTCGCCGTTGCCGCCGGTGATCGTGTCGTTCCCGCCGAGACCCACGATCACGTCGCGGCCGTTGGTGCCCTTGAGCACGTCGTCGCGCGCGGTGCCGCGGATCGTCGGCACCAGGCCGCCGCAGCGCTCGTCGAGGTCGAGGCCGAGGACCAGCGGGTCGTGGTCGCTGGCGCGGTAGGGGTTCGGCGCGTACAGCGCCTCGTCGCCCGCGTACTGGTAGGCGAAGGACTCCACCGAGTTGATGTTCCAGTGCGTCACCCCGGTCACCTTCGCCGTGAGCTCCTTCGTGCCCAGCGCGTGGTCGAGGGAGCCGGAGCGCGCGTCGAAGACGTAGCTGTAGCGGCCCGGGTCGAACGTGCTGCCGAGGTCGGTGAGCCCAGCCCCGCGCAGCGTCTCGATCGGGTCCTCGCGCGTGTACGCGTTGAAGTCGCCGAGGGCGACGACGTCGGGGTCGCCGCTGCTCGCGCGCAGCCGCTGCACGAAGGCCGCGAGCGAGCGGGCCTGGCGGACCCGGTCGCCGTTCCACTGCCCCTGCCCGTCACCCGCGTCGACGTTGTCGCCCGTGGCCGCGCCCGTGCTCTTGGACTTGAAGTGGTTGGCCACCACGGTGAAGCGGTCCCCGTCCTTCGCGAACGTCTGGGCGATCGGCTCGCGGGCGTTGGACCAGACGGTCTCGTCGACCAGGCCGACGGGGGCGCCGACGGGCTGCACGACCCCGGGCTTGTAGATGATCGCGCTGCGGATGACGTCGCGGTCGACGGCGTACAGCTCGGCGGGCATCGGCACGTACGCCCACTCCGTCGTCCCGGCCGCGGCGTTCAGCCGCCGGACCAGGTCGGCCAGCGCGCCGTCTGCGTTCCCGGGGCTCGCGCCGGTGGAGTCGGTGTCCTCGATCTCCATGAGGGTCACGACGTCCGCGCCCAGCGCGCGGATCGCCGGGACGATCTTCCCGGCCTGCTGCTCGAACTCGGCCGGGCTCGTCGCACCCCGGCCGGGCTCCTGCAGCGTCGTGAAGTAGTTCAGGACGTTGAACGCCCCGACGTGGACGTCCCCGCCGACCTTCGCGGGGGTCGCCGGGCGGGTGTCCTGCGGCGCGAAGACGCCGTCGGCGGTGCCGTCGGCCGGGATCAGCCGCCAGGCCGAGAACCCGTAGCCGAGCACGAGCGGCTCGGTGAACCGCACCTCGTCACCCACCCGCACGGGGGTGGTGGGACTCAGGTACGGACGCGACGTGGTGCTCGTGCGCGCGCCGGCGGCGTCGTCGAGCAGGATCGAGCGGGCGGTGTTCGCGGCGGCGATCGCGGCCGCCTCGGGGGTGCCCGGGCGCGCGAGCTCGGTGGGCTGCACCAGCAGCCCGCCCTCGGACAGGGTCAGCTCCCCGTAGCTCGTCAGCGCGAACACCTCGCTGACCGTGAGCCGGTCGACCGGCGCCACGCGCATGCCCTCGACGCGCTCGCGGGCCGCGTCGTCGGCGGGCAGGTCCAGCGGGGCCGCGGCGGGCAGGTCCGCGGCGCTGCCCGGGGTGACGACCGCGACGGTGGAGGCCGTGACCTGGGTCTGGCCGAACGCCTCCTCCGCCCGGCCGGTGACCGTGACGGTGTCGCCGAGGGCGACCGCGGCCGAGCTCGCGACGAAGACGCCGTCCGAGGTGGCCGCGTCGCCGTCGCCGTCGCGGTCCTGCAGGAAGAAGCCGGCCAGGCCCGGGGTGTCGCCGACCACGACGCCCGTGACGGCGACCTGCTTCCCGGCCAGCGGCGTCGCCGCGCCGCGGCCCTGCACGGCGCCGATCTCGACGGGCGTCGCGGGGGCGGGCGGCTGCGGAGCGGCGGCCGGGGCGTTGACCTGGCCACGCGTGGCGGCGGCCGGGCCGGACCACACGAGCGCGTCGGCGGTGACGTCGTAGGTGCGGGAGAGCGACTGCCCAGCGGGCGTGGTCGTGCTCTCCTTCACGCCGATGTCGGTGCTCGTCCGCCCCGCGGCGGCGCCGCCGACCGCGGTGAACGTGCCGCCGTAGGAGAGCAGCTCGAGCACCTGCCCATCGCGCACGAGGGCGACGGCGTCCGGGTCGCCGTTCTGCAGACCGGGGAAGTCGACGACGGCGACGGCCGAGGCGTCGGCAGGGGCGTTGACCGCCGGCAGGGCGCGGGTGCCGTACGAGGTGCCGTTGCTGCCGTTGTAGGCGACGACCGACAACCCGGCGGAGGAGGTGCCGGCGGGCAGCTGGACCTCGACGAACTCCCCGGTGTCGGTGCCGGCGTTGTCGTAGTGCAGCTCGGCGATGAACGGGGTGGCGGGGGCGGCGGCGACGGCCGCCGCGGGCAGGCCGAGCGCGGTGAGCGAGAGGGCGCCGACGACGGCGCAGGCGCGGCCGAGCCGGGCGCGCCCCGGACGGCTCGCGAGGACGGGGGGCAGGGCGGGCATGACGGGTCCTTCCGGCAGGTACACGGACAGTGCGACCCTAGGTGCGCACAGCGACAGCACAGCGCCCGCAGGGTGAACACCGGGAGCCGCCTCAGGAGGCTCCGGGAATGGATCGTGGCCGCGTGACCGTTGTCACCCTCGCCCCGTGGACGTGGAGCCACGGGCCCCCTGCGCGCGCGGCGCCCGCCTCAGCCCGCGACGGAAGACCCCCCATGACCTCCTCCACGGACCTCACCGCCGCCCCCGACGCGCCTCCCACCGAGCCCGCCGCTCCGAGCCGGGGCCGCACCGCCCTCGTCCTGGGCACGTTCGTCGCCGTCGGGCCGCTGACCATCGACATGTACCTGCCGGCCCTGCCGACGATCGTCACCGAGCTGCAGACGACCGAGGCTGCGGTGCAGCTGACGCTCACCGGCACCCTGGTCGGCCTGGCCCTCGGTCAGCTCGTGATCGGCCCGCTCTCCGACGCGCTGGGCCGGCGGCGGCCGCTGCTGGCCGGGACCGCCCTGCACGTCATCGCCTCGCTGCTCGTCCTGCTGGCGCCGAACGTCGCGACCCTGGGGATCCTGCGCGTGCTGCAGGGCGTCGGCGCGGCGGCCGGCGGCGTCATCGCCCTCGCGATCGTGCGCGACCTCTACGACGGCCGCGCCGCGGCGACCATGCTGTCCCGGCTGTTCCTCGTGATGGGTGCGGCGCCCGTGCTCGCCCCCACCATCGGCGGTGAGGTGCTGCGCTTCACGTCCTGGCGCGGGGTCTTCGTGCTCCTCGCCGTCTACGGGGTCGTCCTGCTCGCGGCCGGGGGCCGGGCGCTGCGCGAGACCCTGCCGCCTGCGCGCCGCCGCCCGCTGCGCCTGGGCGCCACCCTGGCGACGTACCGCGACCTGCTGGGTGACCGCACCTACCTCGGCCTGGTCCTCGTGGCCGGCCTCACCATGGCCGCGCTCTTCAGCTACGTCGCCGGCGCCTCGTTCGTCTACCAGGACGAGTACGGCCTGGACCAGCAGCAGTTCGGGCTCCTCTTCGGCGCCGGCGCGGTGTGGCTGATCGCCGCGACGCAGCTCAACCCGCTCGCCCTGCGCCGCTTCGCGCCGTCCCAGGTGCTGCTCGCCGGGGTGGCCGTCGGCCTGCTCGCCGGGGTCGTGCTGCTCGTGCTCGCCGCCACCTCCACCGGGGGCCTGGCCGGGGTGGTCGCGCCCCTGTGGGTGATCCTCTTCTCCTCGGGGCTGGCGCTGCCGAACGCCCCGGCGCTCGCGCTGTCCCGCCACGGCGAGGCGGCCGGCGCGGCCGCGGCGCTGCTCGGCGCCGTCCAGTTCGGCGTCGGCGCGCTGGTGTCGCCCCTCGTGGGCCTGCTCGGCAACGACGCCCGCGCCCTGGGGATCGTCATCGTCGCCTCGCTCGCGCTGGCCGTGGTCGTGCTGGTGGTGCTGGTGAAGCCCTGGCGGCTCGAGGTCGACGCCGACGTCGAGGTCGCCGTCGCGCACTGAGGCCGCGGACTGCTGGAGGTCGCTGCCGGTCACCCTCCGGCGGCGGCCGTCAGGCGCGCGGCCGTGGCGCGCACGAGGTCGCGCAGGGCCTCGGGACCCTCCACGACGACGGGGACGCCCAGCCCGGCGAGCAGGCCGGGGACCCAGTCGAGGCGCTCGGCCCGGAACGTGACCCGCACCCACCCGGGGTGCTCGGGCACGGGCTCGACGGTGACCAGCCCGGCGGGGAACAGCGCCGCGGCCTCCTCCGCGGGGCTGCGCACCCGCAGGGACACCCCGTGCCGCCAGGGGACCCGGGCGAGCGCGGCCGCCACCTCCTCGGCGGCGTCCACGCCCGGCGGCGGGTCGAAGCGGCTCGCCAGCACCTCGGCCGCGTCGACGCGGTCCACCCGGAAGGTCCGCACGTCACCGCCCGCGGGGTCGCCGGCGCTCAGGTACCAGTGCCCGGACCGGGCGACGAGCCCGTGCGGGTGCACCGTGCGCCGGGTGCGCCGGCCGTCGGCGGCGGTGTGGGTCAGGTCCACCGCCCGCCGCTCGCGCACCGCGTCGGCCAGGGCCAGCAGGACGTCGGTCGGAGCGGCGCCCCCGCGCGCCGGGGGGAGCGCGGCGTCCGCCGTCGCGAGCAGGCCGTCCAGGCGGTCCTGCAGGGCGACCGGCAGGACCCGCCGCACCTTGGCGACGGCGCTGTCGACGACCCCCGCGGACGCCGCGACGACGCCCGCCCGGCGGCCGGCCACCAGCCCCAGCAGGACGGCGAGCGCCTCCTCGCCGGTGAGCATCAGCGGGGGCATCCGGTACCCCGGCTCGAGCCGGATGCCGCCGTGCGGGCCGCGCACCGAGCGGACGGGGACGTCGAGGTCGCCCAGGTGGGCCACGTAGCGGCGCACGGTCC
Source organism: Kineococcus rubinsiae (assembly GCF_011839805.1). Classification (GTDB taxonomy): domain Bacteria; phylum Actinomycetota; class Actinomycetes; order Actinomycetales; family Kineococcaceae; genus Kineococcus; species Kineococcus rubinsiae. Next base: position 80,381 of record NZ_VWPY01000007.1, read on the forward strand.
GCTCGTCGACGCCCAGCCGGTCGGCGAGCTCCCCGACGGTGCGCGTGCGGGAGCTGGACTGCAGAAGCTCCAGCAGGGCGAGCACGCGGGCGGTCGGGCGGGGCACGCGGAGGATGCTGTCACGTACCGGGCGGATCCTGTCCGGTACCGGTCCTAGCGTCGTGCTCATGTCCAACACCACGTCGTCCACCGTCCCCGTCCCGCGCCTGATGTCGGTGCGCCTGATCACCGACGACGTCGCCCGCCTCGTCGCCTTCTACGAGCACGTCACCGGCGCCGCCGCGCGGTGGTCGACCCCGGACTTCGCCGAGGTGGCCACCCCCGTGGGCGCCGTGGCGATCGGCAGCACCCGCACCGTCGCCCTGTTCGGGGAGGGCGCGGCCCGCGCCGCGGACAACCGCTCGGCGATCGTCGAGTTCCTCGTGGCGGACGTGGACGCCGAGGGTGCGCGCCTGCGCGGCGTGCTGGAGGTCGCCGTCGCGGAGCCGGTCACGATGCCGTGGGGCAACCGCTCGCTGCTGCTGCGCGACCCCGACGGCAACCTCGTGAACCTGTTCACGCCCGTCACCGCGGAGGCCGTCGCGCGGTTCGGCGGCTGACCCGGGGCCGTCCGGGCGGACCGCGCGGGTCAGGCGGGGGCGGTCGCGTCGTCCCGCTCGACCGCGGCCTTCCAGTCCGCCTTCTCGGTGCGCCAGCCCTCCTCGGTGCGCCCGCGCCGCCAGTAGCCCGACGCCGAGGTGAGCTCGCGCGGCACGTGCAGCTCGTTGCGCACGAAGCGCCGCACCAGGCGGACGCTGTCGGCCTCGCCGTGCAGGAAGGCCTGCGGCACCCCGGCCGGCAGGTCCAGCGCGGCGAGCGCCGCGGCGAGCGCGCCGTCGTCGGCGGTGGGGGAGTGCACCCAGTGCAGGCGCAGGTCCGCGGGGCTCGTCAGCGGCTGCTGCTCCTGCGGGCCGGCGACCTCGACGACCGCGACGGCCGTGGCCCCGGCGGGCATCGCGGCCAGGGACGCGGCGATGGCGGGCAGCGCGCTCGCGTCGCCCACGAGCAGGTGCCACGGCGCGTCGGGCGAGGGGGAGTACTCCCCGCCCGGGCCCAGCAGCCAGATCTCGTCGCCGGGCTGTGCCGAGGCCGCCCACGGGCCCGCGAGGCCCTCGTCGCCGTGGTGGACGAAGTCGATGGTGACCTCCGAGGCCGCGGGGTCGACGGCCCGGACCGTGTAGGTGCGCTGCGCCGGCCACTCCTCGCGCGGGCGCGTGGCCCGCTCGGCGGCCACGTCGAGCGGCTGCGCGTACGTCACCCCCGGCACGGGGAAGATCAGCTTGACGTAGGAGTCGGCCTGCGGGGCCGTGAAGTCCGCGAGGTCGTCGCCGCCGAGGACGACCCGCACCACGTGCGGCGTCAGCCGCTCGACCCGCTGGACGACGCCGCGCCGCTGCCGGCGCACCGGGGCGTCCGGGTCCGGGGCGGGCTTGCGGCGGAACGGGTTCGGCACGGAGGAGCTCCTCGGGGTGGTGCGGTGGGCGGTGGTCGTCGTGCGCGGGGGCCGGACGGAGGGCGTCACTCGCCCTCGCGGCGACCCTCCCGCCAGTAGCCCATGAAGGCCACGGACGCGCGGGGCACGCCGACCTCGCTGACCAGGTGGCGGCGCAGCTGCTTCACGACGCCGGCCTCGCCCGCGAGCCAGGCGTACAGGCACTCCGGGCCGCTCGCGACGGCCTGCTCGGGCACGTCCCACAGCACGCCCTCGTCGGCGCCCGTCTCGTCCTCGGCGGCGGCAGGGGCGGCGGCGGTCTCCTCGTCGACGAGCCGGGCGGCGACCTCGCGCACGCGCGCCACCAGGCGCTCGCCGTGCGCGTGCGCCCCCTGCGACCGGGCCCGGGGCAGCCACTCGACCGTGAGGTCGGCCGCCGAGCGCACGTCCAGCACGTCCCCGGCCTCGGGGACCTCGAGCAGGGCCGTGGCGCGGACCCCCGCCGGCAGCTGCTCCAGGACGGCGCACACCGCGGGCACGGCCGTCTCGTCCGCCGCGAGCAGCAGGGTGCGGGCCTCGGCGGGCGGCGCCCACTCCACGCCCCACATCCGGCCCGTCCCCGGCGCGCTCGGGCCGACCAGCACGACGCGGTCGCCCGCGCAGGCGCGCGCGGCCCACGCCGACGCCGGGCCCGCGTGACCCTCGGCCACGCCGTGCAGCACGAAGTCGACGTCCAGCTCGCCCAGCTCGGGGCGCACGGCCCGCACCGTGTAGGTCCGCATGACGGGGCGGTCGGCGTCCGGCAGGGCGCGCCACCAGCCGTACCAGTCTGTCGCCGGGGCCTGCGCGAGGTCGAAGGCCCCCTGCGGCAGGAGCACCTTGAGCCGCTGGTCGTGGCCGCCGGCGCCGAAGGCCGGCAGCTGCGGCCCACCGAAGGTGACCCGCACGAAGCTGGTGCCCACGCGGTGCACGCGGCGGACCGCGACGTCGAAGAGCCGGTAGGCGGGGTCGGGCGCGGCGACGCGGACGTCGTCGGTGGCGCGCGTCCTGTCGGTGGCGCGGGTCCGGACGGCCGTGCTCGCGGCCATGGCCGCCCCCTCTCGTCGTGGTGAGGCCAGGCTAACCTGCCCTCCGGCCGTCCGGGGGCCGGGTGTCGTGCGCGTCACTCCCGCCGCCGCGTCGCCACTGGTCACGGGCCCGGCCTGGCCGCAGAGTGGGGAGGGTGCTCCCGATGCTCGCGACCCCCGCGCCCGCGGCCGGGGTGCCCCGCGACGGGGCGCTGTGGGCCTACGAGGTCAAGTGGGACGGCATGCGCGTGCTGGCCGACGTCCACGAGGGCACCGTCGTGCTCACCTCCCGCACGGGCCGCGACGTCACCGCGACCTTCCCCGAGTTCGCGGCCCTGGCCGAGGCCCACGCCGACGTCCTGCTCGACGGCGAGGTCGTCGCCCTCGCCGACGGCGTCCCGTCCTTCGCGGCGCTCGCCGACCGCATGCACGTGCGCGACGCCCGGCAGGCGGCGCTCGCGGCCCGCCGCACCCCGGTGACCCTCATCGCCTTCGACGTCCTGCGCCTGTACGGCGTCGCGCTGGTCGACCGCTCGTGGCAGGAGCGCCGGGAGTCCCTGGACCGGCTGACCTCGGGCGGCGGGGCCTGGCAGGTCTCGCCCGTCTACCCCGACGCGGACGTGCTGCTCACCGCCACGCAGGAGCAGGGCCTGGAGGGGGTCGTGGCCAAGCGCCGCGACGCGCTCTACCAGCCGGGGCGCCGCAGCGCGGACTGGGTCAAGCACGCGCACCGGATGCTGCAGTCGTGCGTCGTCGTCGGCTGGCGCGGGGTCGAGGGCCGCGGCACGCAGGACGCCGACCGGATCGGCGCGCTGCTCCTGGCCGTGCCCCGCGCCGACGGGAGCCTGCGCTTCGCGGGCCGTGCGGGCAGCGGCCTGGGCGCGGCGATGGAGAAGGACCTGCGGGCCGCGCTGCGCGGCTCCGACGTCGAGCGTCCCGTGGTCGAGATGCCGCGCGTCGACGCCGCCGGGGCCCGGTTCGTGGCCCCCACGACCGTCGTGGAGGTGCGCCACCTGGGCCGCACGCCCGGCGGACGCCTGCGCCACCCGGTCCTGCGCGGCGTGCGCAGCGACCTGCGACCCGACGACGTCCGGGAGGAGTGAGCCGTGGTCTCCGCCGAGGAGCAGGTGGTCGACGTGGAGGGACGTCGCCTCGTGCTGCGCCGCCTCGAGAAGGTGCTGTACCCGGCGACGGGCACGACGAAGGCCGAGGTGATCGGCTACGTCCAGGCCGTCGCCCCGGCCCTGCTGGCCCAGCTGCGGCAGCGGCCCGTGACCCGCAAGCGCTGGGTCGACGGGGTCCGCGGGCCCACGTTCTTCGAGAAGAACGTGCCGCGCGGGGTGCCGGACTGGGTGCGCACCGTGGAGGTCGACTCGCCCGGCAGCACGAAGAAGCGCGAGACCGTCGTGTACCCGCTCGTCGACGACCTCGCGGGCCTGGTGTGGCTGGTCAACCTCGCGGCGCTGGAGCTGCACGTCCCGCAGTGGTCGGTGACCGACGGCGGCGACGTCCTCCCGCCCGACCGGCTGGTGGTCGACCTCGACCCGGGCGAGGGCGCGGGCCTGCCCGAGTGCGCGGAGGTCGCGCACCTGGTGCGCGAGCGGATGGCCGAGGACGGCTTCACCTGCCACCCCGTGACGTCGGGCAGCAAGGGCATGCAGCTGTACGCCCGCCTCGCGGGCGACCAGGACGGCGAGCTGGTGCGCCAGTACGCCAAGCGGCTCGCCGAGGAGCTGGAGGCCCGCCACCCCGCGCTCGTCGTGAGCCGGATGACGAAGGTCCTGCGCGGCGGGAAGGTGCTCCTGGACTGGAGCCAGAACAACACCGCCAAGACGACCATCGCGCCGTACTCACCGCGGGGGCGGGAGAACCCCTGCGCCGCGGCGCCCCGCACGTGGGACGAGCTCGACGACCCGGGCTCGCTGCGGCAGCTGTCCCTCGTGGACGTCGCGGAGCGCTACGCCGACGAGGGCGACCTGCTCACCGACCTCGCGGCCGGCTCCACCCCGGGCCCGCAGGTTCCGGAGACCTGACGCCACCGTGATCATGCAGGTGATCCCTGCATGATCACGGAGGGGTGGGGTCAGAGGCGCCTGTCCGTGCGGCACGCTGCGGGGGTGTCCTCGCGTGAGCTGACCTGGTGCACCGCCCCGCAGGACGTCTCCGCGGCCCTGCACGGGGATGTGCTGCGGTGCTGGGTGGAGGTCAGCAACGCGGGTGGAGCGGTGGGCTTCCCGGATCTCCCCGTGAGGGCAGCCGACGTCGAGCCGACGCTCGACGCGCTCGTCGCCGGTCTCTCCCCGCAGCACGTCGGTCTGCTCACGGCGCACGTGGACGGCGAGCTCGCCGGCTGGCTCGCCCTGACCCGGCCCCGCAGCCGGATCGCAGGTCACTGGGGCAGCGTCACCCGGGTGCAGACCGCGCCGGCCTTCCGTGGGACGGGGGTCGGCACCCTCCTCATGACCGAGGTGGCCCGCTGCGCTGCAGACGACTGGGGGCTGGACCACCTCGTGCTGACGGTGCGCGGCGGCACCGGGACCGAGCGGTTCTACGAGCGGCTCGGCTGGCGCGAGCACGGCCGGCACCCCCGCGCGCTGCGCCTCGGCCCGGACGACCTGCGCGACGAAATCCAGCTCTGGCTGCCACTCAGCGGTGACGGACCCTCGTCCCCACCGTGATCATGCAGGTAATCCCTGCATGATCACGGAGCGGGTGAGGGGCTCAGAAGACGCCGTACTGCTTGACGTGCATGGCCTTGGCGCGCACGGAGCCGAGCAGCAGGAGGATGCCGAGGAAGAGGTGGAAGTAGTTGCTGGCCTCGTTGACGGGCAGCGGCGGCGACGGGTTGACGACCAGGCCGGCCCCGCCGATCGCGACGATGATCAGCAGGTTCCCGGTGAGCACGACGGCCTTGTGGCCCTGGCGCGGCGACGTCGAGAAGGCGATGCAGCACGCACCCGCGGTCAAGTACACCGCGGCGGCGACGATCGACGTCGTGAACAGCCCGAAGAGCTGCGCCTCGGAGGAGTAGAAGCCCATCCCCGAGTAGTTCGTCGTGACGCCGGGGACCAGGCTCAGGACGCCGAGGAGGCCCAGGAACCCCCCCACGCCGCGGGCGTACTTCGTGATGGGCCCGTTGGTGGTCGAGGCCCCTTCGATCGCGAGCGTGCTCATGCGCGGCATCTTTCCAGAGACCGCCCGCCGGGGCGCTCCCGTGCGGCGCAGGTCACCGGGGCAGCAGCCGGTGGGACTCCTCCGGGGGCACGCCCTGGGCCTGCAGCAGGTCCACGACCGCCGAGCGCAGCTGGGCCACGACCACCGTCGCGGACAGCGACGTCGCGCCGAGCGTGTGCGGCCCGAGCTGCACCGCCAGCTCCTGCAGCGCCCCCACCGCGGGCGGGACGCTCTCGCCCGGGTAGGCCGGCTCGCCCAGCGTGCGGATCGCGGCGGCCAGCTCCTCGAAGGCGCCCGCGAGCGCCGGCGGGAGCTGCTCCCCGTACTCCAGGGCGGTGCCGACCCGGCGGATCGCGACGCGCAGGTTGCGGGTCGCGCGGTCCATCCCGTCGAGCAGGTCGTGCTGCTGGACGAGCTCGGGGCGGCCCCGGCGCCGCAGGGGCGAGAGCCGGTGCACCTCCTCGCCCGCGGCGACCGACGTGGCCCAGCCGTCGAGCTTCGGCTGCGTGCCGCGCGCCGTGGCCAGGGCGGCCTCGGCGACGCCCGCGTCGGAGGAGCGCACCGCGCGCGCCGCGTCCTCCAGCAGGTCCGCGAGGTGCGCGGCGTAGGACATGGCCCGGCCGCGGACGTCCTGGCGGGGGTCGGCCGGCAGGACCAGGGCGATGGCCAGCGCGACCGCCACGCCCGTCATGGCGTCCAGCCACCGGCCCGTGCCGCCGCCCTGCGCCGGGGGCAGCGCCAGGATGAACACCGACTGCAGCGCGGCCTGGTTGACGATGAGGTTGCCGCCGTCGAGGAAGCGCGCGATCGCCATCGTGACGACCACGATGACCGCGATCTGCCACGGGCCGTGCCCGATGACGCGGGCGATGAGGGTGCCCAGGAGCACGCCGAGGGAGACGCCCACGCCGAGCTCGCCGACGCGGCGCAGCCGCTGGTTGTTGGACACCCCGAGGCAGACGACGACGGCGACGCACGCGAAGACGGGGTACGGCTGGCCCCACAGGGCGACCGCGAGGACCCACGCGAGACCCGCGCCGAGACCGCACTGCAGGATCTGCCACCACGAGCCCTTCCAGCGCTGCGTCCCGGCGCGCAGCCGGCGACGCACCGCCAGGGGGAGGGGGACGCTGCGGGGCACGTCGGTGATCCTCTCGCACCACCGCCAGGCCCTAGGCTCCCTCGACGTGGACGTCCTCGTCATCGGCTCCGGAGCACGGGAGCACGCACTCGTGCGGGCCCTGCTCGACGACCCGGGGGTGGACCGCGTCCTCGCGGCCCCCGGCAACGCGGGGATCGCCGAGGTGGCGCCGTGCGAACCCGTCGCCGCGGGCGACCCGGCGGCCGTGACGGCCCTGGCGCAGCGCCTGGGCGCGGACCTGGTCGTCGTCGGCCCCGAGGTGCCGCTGGTCGCGGGCGTCGCCGACGCCGTCCGGGCCGCGGGCATCGCGTGCTTCGGCCCGTCCGGCGCCGCCGCCCGGCTCGAGGGGTCCAAGGCCTTCGCCAAGGAGGTCATGGCGTCCGCGGGCGTCCCGACCGCCATGGCGCACCTGTGCACCACCGAGCAGGAGGTCGCCGACGCCCTCGACGCCTTCGGCGCGCCGCACGTCGTCAAGGACGACGGCCTGGCCGCGGGCAAGGGCGTCGTCGTCACCGACGACCGCGAGGAGGCCCTCGCCCACGCGCGGCGCTGCCTCGGCCACGGCCCCGTCGTCGTGGAGGAGTTCCTCGACGGGCCCGAGGTGTCGGTGTTCTGCCTCTCCGACGGCGAGCACGTGGTGGCGCTGGCCCCGGCGCAGGACTTCAAGCGCGCGGGCGACGGCGACACGGGCCCCAACACGGGCGGGATGGGCGCCTACTCGCCCCTGCCCTGGGCGCCGGCCGACCTGCAGCAGCAGGTCGTCGAGCGCGTCGCGCAGCCCGTGGTCACCGAGATGGCCCGGCGCGGCACGCCGTTCAGCGGCGTCCTCTTCTGCGGGCTCGCCCTGACCTCGCGCGGCGTGCGGGTCATCGAGTTCAACGTCCGCTTCGGCGACCCGGAGACGCAGGTCGTCCTCGCCCGCCTCGCGACGCCGCTGGGCCGGCTGCTGCACGCCGCGGCGACGGGCGCGCTCGAGGGCCAGCCCGCGCTGCGCTGGCGGGAGGACGCGGCCGTGACCGTGGTGCTCGCCGCCCCCGGCTACCCCGAGGACCCGCAGCTCGGGGGGACGCTGCGCGGCCTCGACGCGGCCGGCCGGGTCGAGGGCGCCGCCGTCCTGCACGCGGGGACGCGCGCCGCCCCCGACGGGAGCGGGGTCGTCTCCTCGGGCGGCCGGGTCCTCTCCGTCCTCGGCACGGGCCGCGACCTGGGCGAGGCCCGGGCCAGCGCCTACGAGGCGCTGGAGCTCATCGACCTGGAGGGCTCGCGGTTCCGCCGCGACATCGCGCTCGAGGCGGCGACGGCGTGAGCGGCTTCGACACGACGCCCGTGCAGCTCCCCGGCTGGCGGCACACCTACTCCGGCAAGGTCCGCGACCTCTACGTGCCCGACGGCCCCGGCGCGGCGGACGACGTCGTCCTCGTCGTCGCGAGCGATCGCATCTCCGCCTACGACCACGTCCTGGCCAGCACGATCCCCGACAAGGGCCGCGTCCTGACGGCCCTGTCGCTGTTCTGGTTCGACCTGCTGGCCGACCTGGTCCCGCACCACGTCGTGTCCACCGACGTCCCCGACGCGGTCAGCGGCCGGGCCATGGTCTGCCGGCGCCTGGAGATGTTCCCCGTCGAGTGCGTGGCCCGCGGCTACCTCACGGGCTCCGGCCTCGCCGAGTACCGCGCCGGCGGGGCCGTGTGCGGGGTCCCGCTGCCGGGCGGCCTCGTCGACGGCTCCCGGCTGCCCGAGCCGATCTTCACGCCCGCCACCAAGGCGGAGCTCGGCGAGCACGACGAGAACGTCTCCTTCGAGGTCGTGGCCGCCACCATCGGCGCCGACGCCGCGCAGGAGCTGCGGGAGCTCACCCTGTCGGTGTACCGGCGGGCGGAGCAGGTGGCGGCGCTGCAGGGGATCGTCCTGGCCGACACCAAGCTGGAGTTCGGCCGCCACGCCGGCCGCACGGTGCTGGGCGACGAGGTCCTCACGCCCGACTCGTCGCGGTTCTGGCCGCTGACGGAGTGGGAGCCCGGCCGCTCGCAGCCCAGCTTCGACAAGCAGATCGTCCGCGACTGGCTGACCTCGCCCGCCTCGGGCTGGGACCGCGCCTCCGACGCGCCGCCGCCGCCGCTGCCCGCGGAGGTCGTCGAGCGCACCCGCGCCCGTTACGTCGAGGCCTACGAGCTGCTCACGGGCGAGGTCTTCGCCTGACGCGGGACGGGGCGCCGTGCCGCAGCACGACGCTCCGTCCGCTCCTCGCGCAGGAGCTCAGGGCAGCCGGACGTGCTGCGGGCCCAGCTCCTCGATCCGGTTCACGCCGAGCAGCTGCATCGTCCGCACGACCTCCTTGCGCAGGATGTCGACCGCGCGCTGCACGCCGCGCTCGCCGCCGGCCATGAGCCCGTACAGGTAGGCGCGCCCGACCATCGTGGCGTCGGCGCCCAGGGCGATCGCGGCCACGACGTCCGCGCCGCTGGTGATGCCCGTGTCCAGCCACACCTCGGTGCGCCCGCCGACGGCGTCCTTCACGTCGGGCAGCAGCCGCAGCGGCACGGGGGCGCGGTCGAGCTGGCGGCCGCCGTGGTTGGACAGCACGATCGCGTCCGCGCCGGCCTCGGTCACCTTGATCGCGTCGTCGACGGTCTGGATGCCCTTGATGACGAGCGGGCCGTCCCACGAGCCGCGCAGCCACTCCAGGTCGGCCATCGTCATGGTCGGGTCGAACAGCTTGTCGAGGAGTTCCGCGACGGTGCCGTCCCACGCGTTCAGCGACGCGAACGTCAGGGGCTCGGTGGTCAGCAGGTTCATCCACCACGCCGGGTGCATCGACGCGTCGAGGACGGTCTTCGCGGTCAGCGCCGGCGGGATCGAGAACCCGTTGCGGGTGTCGCGCAGCCGGGCCCCGGCGACGGGCACGTCCACCGTGAGCTGCAGCGCGTCGTAGCCCGCGGCCTTGGCGCGGGCCATGAGGTCCTCGCCCGCCGAGCGGTCCTTCCAGACGTAGAGCTGGAACCACTTGCGGGCGTTCGGGGCCTCCTTCGCCACGTCCTCGATCGACGTGGTGCCCATGGTCGAGAGCGCGTAGGGGATCCCGTTGCGCTCGGCCACGCGGGCGACCGCGCGCTCACCCTCGTGGTGCATCATCCGCGTGAACCCGGTGGGGGCGAACGAGAACGGCAGCGCCGTGGGCTTGCCCAGCATCGTCGTGGTCGTGTCGACGGTGGACACGTCCTGCAGGATCGCGGGGCGGAACTCCAGGTCGGCGAACAGGCCGCGCGCCCGCCCGAGGCTGATCTCGCGCTCGGCCGCGCCGTCGGTGTAGTCGAACACCGAGCGCGGCGTGCGCCGCTTGGCGACGGCGCGCAGGTCGCCGATGGTCAGGGCCGCGTCCAGGCGGCGCTTGGTGGCGTCGAGCTCGACGGGCTTGGGGCGCATGAGGGGCTTCAGCTCGGACCACTTGGGGATCTGGCGCTGGACCTTGGGCATGGGGCGTCTCCTCCACGGCGGCGTGCGGTCGCAACGACGGTACCCCTGTGGTCTGACCACAGGCAAGGGTTGTCTCCGAGCCGGCCGGACGCCCGGCTGGCACCCTGTCCCCGTGTCCGCTGCTCCTCCCGAGGCCGCCCGCCGCCCGGGGGGCTGGGGCGCGCACGTCCCGGCCGTCCTCGCCGGCCTCGGCGTCCTCCTGCTGCTGCAGCTGCTCGGCACGCTGCTCGTGGCGCTGCTGCACCTGCCGGTCCCCGGCGCCGTCGTCGGGCTCGTCCTGCTCGTGGCCCTCGGCGTGCGCCACCGCGGCCTCGTGCGCCGGGTCGAGCCCGCGGGCGACCCGCTGCTGCGGCACCTGCAGCTCCTCTTCGTCCCGCCGGGGGTGGGCGTCGTGACGGAGGCCTCGCGCCTGGCGGACGCGGCCGGGCCGCTGGCCCTGGCCGTGGGCGGGTCGTTCGCGGCGGGGCTGGTCGTCGCGGGGCTCCTGCTCCAGGCGCTGCTGCGGCGCGGCCGGGCGGGGTCGCGGTGAACGCCGTCGTGCACGCCCCCGTGTTCGGGCTCGCGCTGACGCTGCTCGCCTACCTGGGCGCGGGGGAGCTGCACCGCCGCTGGCGCCCCGCCCTGCTCGCGCCCGTCCTGGTCGCCACCGCGGTCGTCGCCGTCGCGCTGGAGGTCCTCGGGATCGGCTACGACGAGTACCTCGCCTCGGTCTCGATCCTCACGCTGCTGCTCGGCCCGGCCACCGTCGCGCTGGCCCTGCCGCTGCTGCGCGCGGGCCGGGCGCTGCTCGCCTCGCGCGTCGCCGTGCTCGTGACGCTGCTGGTCACGGGATTCGTCAGCGTCACGGTCACGGTGGGGGCGCTGGAGCTGTTCGGCGTCGCCGACGACCTCGTCCGCACGGCGCTGCCCCGCTCGGTGACGACGCCGGTGGCCCTCACCGTGGCCGGCACGATCGGCGCGGGCGCCACCCTGACGGTCGTGCTCACGCTCGTCTCCGGCGTCCTCGGGGCGGTCGCCGGGCCGGCGCTGCTGACGCTCGTGCGGGTCACCGACCTGCGGGCGCGCGGCTTCGCGATCGGGATGACGTCGCACGGCATCGGGACGTCGCGGGCCCTGGCCGAGTCGGAGGTCGCGGGCGGCTGGTCCAGCGCGGCGATGGTCCTCAACGCCCTCGCGATGACGATCGCCCTGCCCCTGGTGGCGCGCGCCTTCGGCGGCTGACCCTTCCGCCGGGAGGGCTGCCGTGGAACGCTTCCCGCCATGCAGCTCCTGCGCCAGCTGGTCGTGTTCGACGCCGCCGACCTCGCCGCCGAGAGCGGGTTCTGGGCCCGGTTGCTGGGCGGCTCCGTGGACGCGGGGGAGGACTGGCACACCGTCTCCGTCGACGGCGAGGACCGCGTCGCCGTGCAGCTCGCCCCGGGCCACGTCCCGCCGCAGTGGCCGGACGGCCGGCCGCAGCAGGTGCACCTGGACCTGATCGTGGCCGACATCCGGGAGGCGCACGAGGACGCCGTCGGCGCCGGGGCGCGGCTGCTGCAGGCCGCCGACGACCTCGACGCCGAGGAGGGCTTCCAGGTCTACGCCGACCCGGCCGGCCACCCGTTCTGCCTCTGCTGGTGACCCCCGTCCCCCCGTGATCTTGCAGGTATTACCTGCATGATCACGGTGGGCGGGGGTCAGGGGGTGGTCAGGAGGGCGCCGAGGCCCTCGCGCTGCGCCCACGCCCGCGTCTCGGCGACGTCGAGCAGCAGCTGGTCGACGAGCGCGGCCGCGCCCGCGTAGGCGCGCTGCGGCCGCAGCCGGACGTGCAGGCGCACGAGGACCGTGCGGTCGTAGAGGTCGCCCTCGAAGTCGAGGAGGTGGGCCTCCAGCAGCCGCTCCCCGTCCCGGCCGTAGAAGGTGGGGCGGTGCCCGATCGAGACGGCGGCGACGTGGACGGGGCCGTCCTCGGCGGGCCCGACCTGCACGGTCCCGGCCCAGACCCCGTCGCGCAGGCCGTGCTCGGGGACCGCGACGTTGGCCGTCGGGAAGCCCAGCAGGCGACCGCGCTCGTCACCGTGCTCCACCGTGCCGAGCACCTCGAGGACGGCGTCGCGGGCGGCGTCACGAGCGGGGCCGCGGCGCTGGGCGCCGACGAGCGGGGACGGCGGCGCCTCGACGTGCGCAGGCCGGGCGGCGGTCATCGGATCTCCTGGGGCTGGGTGCTGCGACGGCGGGCTGGGCTGCGACGGCGGGCTGGGCGCTCCCGTGCAGGCCACAGCACCGGCGCCGCCGCAGGTGTTCCGCACCGCGCGCTCCGGGTGGTCCGGGCGGCTGACAGTTGCGCTGCGCGGAAGGCGCCGAATGGGCCAGGCAGGCGCTTGCCGCGGCCCTGCGGGCAGCGGAACTGTCAGCCGCCCCCTCAGGGGCGGGGCAGCACGAGCTTGAAGCCCGTGTGCGACGCGGCGAAGCCGAGCCGCTCGTAGAAGCGGCGGGCGTCCGTGCGGCGGGCGTCGCTCGTCAGCTGCACCTGGGAGCAGCCGCGCTGCGCGGCCTCCTCGACGACCCGGCCCAGCATCGCGGCGCCCAGGCCCTGACCGCGCAGGTCCGCGGCGACGCGGACCGCTTCGACCTGCGCGCGCCACGCGCCGCCGCGGGAGAGCCCCGGGATGAACGTCAGCTGCAGCGTCCCGACGACCCGGCCGTCCTGCTCGGCCACCAGGAGCAGCTGCGAAGGGTCCGCGTCGATGGCGTCGAAGCCCGCGAGGTGGCCCGCGGTGACGCCGCCGGCCGCGTCGGCGAAGTCCCCGCGGGCGCGGCTGAGGTCGTCGTCGGCGAGCAGCGCGAGGACGGCGGCCACGTCCTCGCGGCGCGCGCGGCGCAGCGACGCGGTCGTGGTGGCCAGGGGGACGGTGATCGGCAGGGGCTCCACGGCGCAGCAGTCTGCCGCGCGCCGTCAGCGCCGCCCCACCGCGCGGGTGTGCTCGAAGATCAGGCTCGTCTCGGTCAGCGCGACGTCGGCGTCGCGGTTGAGGTGCTCGGCCACGAAGTCGCGCAGGTCGGAGGTGCCCGGCACGGCGACGTGGAGCAGGTAGTCGTTCGCGCCCGCGACGAAGTAGACGTCGACCACCTCGGGCCGGCGGCGGATGCGGGCCACGAACGGGCCCATGCTTCCGCGGGCGTGCGCCGCGAGGCGGACGGCGATCATGGCCTGCAGCTCCAGCCCGAGGGCGGCCGGGTCCACGTCGGCGTGGAAGCCGCGGATCGCGCCCGACTCGCGCAGCGCCCGGACCCGCACGAGGCACGTCGAGGCGGCGATGCCGACCTGCTGCGCCAGCGACTGGTTGGTGGTGCGGGCGTCCTCCGCGAGGACCCGCAGGATCGCGCGGTCGACCGGGTCCACGACGGCTCGCAGGTTCTTCGGTGCCGCGCCCCGCGCAGGCCCGGTTTCCGCATCGGTGACGTCCATCGGCCGACGCTACCGAATCTCCTGCGGATCCGTTGCGTCTCTGAGAGGGGATCTTCATGCTGGACGAGTCCGTCCCCGCCCAGCCAGGAGGTCTCGTCGTGCGCATCGGTGTCCCCCGCGAGGTGAAGAACCGCGAGTACCGCGTCGCCCTGACGCCGGCGGGCGTCCACGAGCTCGTGGTCCAGGGCCACGAGGTCCTCGTCGAGGCCGGGGCGGGGGCCGGCAGCTCCCTGCCCGACGCCGAGTTCGAGCACGCCGGCGCCAAGGTCCTCGCCGACGTCGACGAGGTCTGGGGCAGCGCGGACCTGCTGCTGAAGGTCAAGGAGCCCGTGGCGGAGGAGTACCACCGCCTGCGCCGCGACCAGGTCCTGTTCACCTACCTGCACCTCGCCGCGTCGCGCCCGTGCACCGACGCACTGCTCGCCTCGGGCACCACGGCGATCGCCTACGAGACCGTGCAGCTGCCCGACCGCTCGCTGCCGCTGCTGGCCCCCATGAGCGAGGTCGCCGGCCGGCTCGCCCCGCAGGTCGGCGCCTACCACCTGATGCGCGCGGCCGGCGGCCGCGGCGTCCTCATGGGCGGGGTGCCCGGGGTCCGCGGCGCCGACGTCGTCGTCATCGGTGCGGGCGTCTCGGGCCAGAACGCCGCGCAGATCGCGCTCGGCATGGGCGCCGAGGTCACCGTCCTGGACCTCTCGATCCCCAAGCTGCGCGAGGTCGACGCCCGCTTCGGCGGGGCCGTGCGGACCATCGCCTCCAACGCCTTCGAGCTGGCCCGCGCCGTGCGCAGCGCCGACCTCGTCGTGGGCGCCGTCCTCGTGCCCGGGGCCCGCGCGCCGAAGCTCGTCAGCAACCAGCTGGTGTCCGAGATGCGCCCCGGCTCGGTGCTCGTCGACATCGCCATCGACCAGGGCGGCTGCTTCGAGGACTCCCACCCCACGACGCACGACGACCCGACGTTCGAGGTCCACGGGTCGGTCTTCTACTGCGTCGCGAACATGCCGGGCGCCGTCCCGCACACCTCGACGTACGCGCTGACGAACGCCACGCTGCCCTACGTCGTGAAGCTCGCGCGCCACGGCTGGAAGCCCGCGCTGAACTCCGACGCCTCGCTGGCGCACGGCCTGTCGACCCACGGCGGCGCGCTGACCAGCCCGGAGGTCGCGGCGGCGCACGGCATGGAGGCCGTGTCGCTCGAGGACGCGCTCGCGTCCTAGTCGGACCTCAGAGGGGGGTGCCCGCTCGCATCTCGGCGACGAGGGAGTCGACGACGGCGACGAGCGGGTCCTCCGCGGTGGCGGCCGCGACGGCGCGCTGGCGCTGGTAGCTCGCCCCGCGCGCCGGGATCCGCTCGACGAGCGCGAGGTCGTCGGCGCAGTGCAGCCGGGCCGCCACGGGCTCCAGCCGGTTCAGCAGCTCGGTGAGGTCGTCCGTGACGAGCCGCTCCGCGCCCGCGGCGGAGACGATCACCTCGGCGTCCAGGCCGTAGCGCGCGGCGCGCCACTTGTTCTCCTGCACGTGCCACGGCGGCATGGTCGGCAGCGTCTCACCCGCCTCCAGGCGGTCGTCGAGGTGCACGACGAGGCAGTGGACGAGGGCCGTCAGGGCCCGCAGCTCCTGCAGCGTCGGCGTCCCGTCGCACACGCGGACCTCGATGGTCCCGAGGGTGGGGGAGGGCCGGATGTCCCAGCGCACGTCGCTCAGGCCGTCGATGACGCCGGTCACGAGCATGTCGTCGACGTAGGACTCGAACTCGTCCCACCGCCCGAACTGGAACGGCAGCCCCGCGGTCGGCAGCTGCTGGAACATCAGCGCCCGGTTGCTGGCGTAGCCCGTGTCCGTGCCGGCCCAGAAGGGCGAGGACCCCGACAGCGCCTGCAGGTGGGGGTAGTAGTTCAGGAGGCTGTTCAGCAGCGGCAGCACCTTGTGCACCGAGTTGATCCCGACGTGCACGTGCACGCCCCAGATCAGCATCTGCCGGCCCCACATCTGCGTGCGCTCGATGAGCTCGGCGTAGCGGGGGCTCTCGGTGACCTGCTGCACGTCCCACTGGGCGAACGGGTGCGTCCCGCTGCACATGAGCTCCAGACCCATCGGGTCGGTGACGCGCCGGATGCCGCGCAGCGAGTCGGTCAGGTCGTCCGCGGCCTCGGCGACGGTGTCGCAGATGCCCGTGACGACCTCGAGGGTGTTGCGCAGCAGCTCCTTCTGGACCTTCTCGCCCGCCGCGTCGTCCGCGGCGTGCACGGCGTCGATGACCTCCGCCGCGGAGGAGACGAGGTCCCGGCTGCGGCGGTCGACGAGGGCCATCTCCCACTCGACGCCGAGCGTCGGGCGGGGGGAGGACGCGAAGTCGATGACCACGCCGACGATCAGACCACACGCACCCCGCGCGGCGCGCGCTACCGTCCGGGCGTGAGCGATGAGCAGCGCGAGGTGGACGTCGTCGTCGTCGGGGCCGGGGCGGTGGGCGAGAACGTCGCCGATCGCGCGGGTCGCGGCGGCCTCGAGGTGGTCGTGGTCGAGAAGGAGCTCGTGGGCGGCGAGTGCTCCTACTGGGCGTGCATGCCCAGCAAGGCGCTGCTGCTCTCGGGCCACGCGCTCGCCGCGGCGAAGCGGCTGCCGGGGGCGGCCGAGGCGGTCACCGGGACGCTCGACGCGGCGGCGGTCCTGAAGCGCCGCACCACCTTCACCCACGACTGGGACGACTCCTCGCAGGCGGACTGGGTCTCCTCCGCGGGCATGTCGCTGGTGCGGGGCTCCGCGCGGCTCACGGGCCCGCGCCGCCTCGAGGTCGAGACCGCCGACGGCACGGTGACCCTCGTGGCCCGCCAGGCCGTCGTCCTGGCCACCGGCTCGGTGCCCGTGCTGCCCGACGTCGAGGGCCTGGCCACCGCGCTGCCGTGGACGAGCCGCGAGGCGACCAGCGCCGACGCCGTCCCGCCGCGGCTCGCGGTCCTCGGCGGCGGGGTCGTGGCCGTCGAGCTCGCGCAGGCCTACGCGCGGCTGGGGTCCACGGTGACGCTGCTGGCGCGCTCCGCGCTGCTGCGCGGGCAGGAGGACTTCGCGGGCGAGATCGTCGCCGAGGCCCTGCGCGCCGACGGCGTGGACGTGCGCTTCGGGGCGAACCCGTCGTCGGTGTCCCGCACCGGCTCCGAGACGACGATCACGCTGGACGACGGGTCCACCGTGGTCGCCGACGAGCTGCTCGTCGCGACGGGCCGCACCCCCGTGACGTCCGACATCGGGCTGGAGACCGTGGGCCTGGAGGACGGCGGGCGCATCACCGTCGACGACTCAGGTCTCGTCGAGGGCGTCGACGGCGGCTGGCTGTACGCCGTGGGCGACGTCACCGGCCGGGCGCCGCTGACCCACCAGGGCAAGTACGACGCCCGCGCGGCGGGCGACGCGATCGCGGCCCGCGCCGCGGGGGACCTCGTGGGCGAGGCGCCCGCGTGGTCGCGCTACGCCGGCACCGCGACGCGCACGGCGGTGCCGTCGGTGGTGTTCACCGACCCCGAGGTCGCGAGCGTCGGGCGCACCGAGCAGCAGGCGCGCGACGCGGGGATCGACGTCAAGGTCGTCGACTACGAGATCGGGAACGTGGCCGGCGCGTCGCTCGTCGCGGACGGGTACGCGGGCCGCGCCCGGATGGTCGTCGACGAGCAGCGCGGCGTCGTCGTCGGCGTGACGTTCGTCGGTCAGGGCGTCTCGGAGCTGCTGCACTCCGCGACCGTCGCGATCGTCGGCGAGGTCCCGCTGCACCGGCTCTGGCACGCCGTGCCCAGCTACCCCACGATCAGCGAGGTGTGGCTGCGGCTGCTGGAGACCTACGGCCTCTGAGGGGCGAGACTCCTCTCGTGACGACCACCGACGCCGACCCGGCCACGCTGCTGAGCATCGCCGAGGCCGGGCAGCGGCTGGGCCTGAGCACCTCGGCGCTGCGCTACTACGAGACCGAGGGCCTCATGCGGGAGCCGGTCGCGCGGACCACCGCGGGCCGGCGCCGCTACGACGAGGGCGACCTGCGCTGGATCGAGACGCTGCAGCGCCTGCGCGCCACGGGGATGCCCATCCGCGAGGTGCGCGAGTACGCCGCCCTGTGCCGGGCGGGCGAGGGCAACGAGGCGCAGCGCCTGCGCCTGCTGCGCGAGCACCGGGCGCGCGTGCTCGCCGAGCTCGACGAGGTCAATCGCCACCTCGGCGCCATCACCGCGAAGATCGACCTCTACGAGGACGCGCTCCGCAGCTCCTCCGCTTGACTTCGACCGCGCTCGAAGTCGGACCGTAGGGGCATGACGACGTCCCCCTTCCCCACCCGCACCCTCGGCAGCGCCGCGAACGGCACGGCCCTGGAGGTCTCCGCGCTCGGCCTCGGCTGCATGGGCATGTCGGAGTTCTACGGCGCCGGCGACGAGACCGAGTCGCTGGCCACCATCGCCGCCGCGCTCGACGCGGGCGTGACCCTGCTGGACACCGCGGACATGTACGGCCCGTTCACCAACGAGGAGCTCGTCGGGCGGGCCATCGCCTCGCGCCGCGACGAGGTCGTCCTGGCCACGAAGTTCGGCAACGAGCGCCACCCCGACGGCAGCCGCGGCATCAACGGCCGGCCCGAGTACGTCCGCTCGGCGTGCGACGCGAGCCTGCGCCGCCTGGGCGTCGACCACATCGACCTCTACTACCAGCACCGCGTCGACACGACCGTGCCCGTGGAGGAGACCTGGGGTGCGCTGGGCGAGCTGGTCGCGGCCGGCAAGGTCCGCCACCTCGGCATCAGCGAGGCCGCGCCCGAGACGATCCGCCGTGCGCACGCGACGTCGCCCGTCACGGCGCTGCAGACGGAGTGGTCCCTGTGGACGCGCGACGTGGAGGAGGACGGCGTCCTCGCCACGGTGCGCGAGCTGGGGATCGGGTTCGTCGCCTACAGCCCGCTCGGCCGCGGGTTCCTGTCCGGCGCGATCACCAGCGTCGACGACCTGGCGCCGGACGACTTCCGCCGCCACAACCCGCGCTTCCAGGGCGAGAACCTGCAGAAGAACCTCCAGCTCGTCGACGAGGTGCGCGCCCTGGCCGCCGCCAAGGGGGCCACGGCGGGGCAGGTCGCGCTCGCCTGGCTGCTGGCGCAGGGCCCGGACGTCGTCCCGATCCCCGGCACCAAGCGGCGGACCTACCTCGCCGAGAACGTCGCCGCGGCGGACGTCGAGCTCACGGCCGACGAGCTCGCCCGCCTCGACGCGGTGCTGCCCGTCGGCGCGGGTTCCGGCGACCGCTACCCGGACATGAGCAGCATCCGCCGCTGACGGCACGGGTGGGCGCGGGTCAGAACTCCACGGGGCCCGCGCCCGCCAGGTCGCGCAGCTCGAGGTGGCCGAGGGTGCGGGCCTGGTTCACGTAGAGCCCCCGCCCGAGGGGCGAGAGCAGCGCGTCGTGGATCGGGAACCCCGCTCCCGCCCCGACGGCGCGGCAGAAGTCGATCATCTCCTTGCTCGCCGCCCACGGGGCGCTGAGCGGCAGCGCCAGGACGTCGACGCCGGCGGGCGCCGTGGCGTAGGAGTCGCCGGGGTGGAACAGCGTCGGCTCACCCTCGGCGCGCACGAGCAGCCCGACGTTGCCGATGCGGGGCACGTCGGCGTGGATGACGGCGTGCTCCCCGCCCACGGCCTCGACCCGGACGCCGGCGACCTCGAGCACGTCGCCGGGGTGCAGCGGTGCGACCCCGAGACCCGAGTCGAGCAGCGACGCGGCCGTCTCAGGCTCGGCGCGCAGCACGGCACCGTCGTTGGCCTCCAGCAGCACGGGCAGGCGCTCGACGTCGAGGTGGTCGGGGTGGGCGTGGGTGACGACGACGGCGTCGAGGCCCTGCAGCTCCTCGAACCCGTGGCTGAACGTGCCGGGGTCGAGCAGGATCCGCGCCCCGGCGGTCTCCACGAGGATGCAGGCGTGTCCCAGGTGTGTGATGCGCATGGGCCCCATGGTGGACCCGGCCCCCGCCAGATATATCCGCGGGGTTACGTGGACGAAACGCACCTCTCCTAGCGTGGTCGGCACGCACCGTCCGGAGCCACCGCGACCCGCACAGGAGAGTTCCATGGCTGACGTGAAACGCGCCCCCGGCGGGGTCGTCGAGGCTTCCGGGCACCCCGTGGGTTCGGGGGTGGTCAAGCCCGGCTACGACCCGAGCCTCGCCAACGAGGACCTCGCGCCGCTGGGCCGGCAGAGCTGGAAGTCCTACAACTTCTTCGCGTTCTGGATGTCCGACGTGCACAGCGTCGGCGGGTACGTGACGGCCGGCAGCCTCTTCGCCCTCGGCCTCGCGGCCTGGCAGGTCCTCATCGCCCTGCTCGTGGGCATCGTCATCGTCTACCTCCTCTGCAACCTCGTCGCGCGGCCCAGCCAGGCCACGGGCACCCCGTACCCGGTCGTGTCCCGCGTGACGTTCGGCGTCCGCGGCGCGAACGTGCCCGCGATCATCCGCGGGCTCATCGCCGTCGCCTGGTACGGCATCCAGACCTACCTCGCGTCGAACTCGCTCGTCATCCTCGCGCTCAAGCTGCAGCCCGGCTGGGGCCCGTACGCGGAGGTCGAGTCCCACGGGTTCGCGGGCCTCAGCACCCTCGGGTGGGCGGCGTTCGGGCTCATGTGGGTCCTGCAGGCCGTGGTGTTCTGGCGCGGCATGGAGGCGATCCGGAAGTTCATCGACTTCTGCGGCCCCGCCGTCTACGTCGTGATGTTCGCCCTGGCCGCCTACCTCGTGGTGCAGGCCGGGCCGACGAACGTCGACCTCAACCTCGGCAGCATCACCCACACCGGCTGGGGCGCAGCGGGGGTCATGGTCACCGCGATCGCGCTGGTCGTGTCCTACTTCTCCGGCCCGATGCTGAACTACGGCGACTTCGCCCGCTACGGGCGCACGATGGGCGACGTGAAGAAGGGAAACCTCCTCGGCCTCCCGGTGAACTTCCTGGTCTTCGCCCTCCTCGTCACGGTGACCGCGTCCGCCACCGTCCCGGTGTTCGGCTCGATGATCACCGACCCGGTCGAGACGGTCGCCCGCCTGGACTCCACGACCGCCGTCGTCCTGGGCTGCCTCACCTTCATCATCGCCACGATCGGCATCAACATCGTCGCGAACTTCGTCTCGCCGGCCTTCGACTTCTCCAACGTGAGCCCGCAGCGGATCAGCTGGCGCATGGGAGGGATGATCGCCGCCGTCGGGTCGGTCCTGCTCACCCCGTGGAACCTCTACAACAGCCCCGACACGATCCACTACACGCTCGACGTCCTGGGCGCGTTCATCGGGCCGCTGTACGGCGTGCTGATCGCGGACTACTACCTGATCAAGCGCCAGCGCATCGTCGTCGACGACCTGTACACGATGAGCCCGCGCGGTCGCTACCACTACCGCGCCGGCTGGAACCCCGTCGCGGTCGGCGCCACCGCCGTCGGCGCCGTGGTCGCCCTGGTCCCCGTGCTGAGCCACCACACGACGACCGCCACGTTCAGCTGGTTCATCGGGGCCGGTCTCGGCTTCGCGGTGTACCTGCTGTTCCGCCGCTCGATCCCCGCGGTCGCCGCGGACCTCACCGTCGTCCCGGAACCGCGGTGACTCCTCCCCGCGCGCCGCAGCCCCACCTGCAGCTGGCCGCCCCCGCCCCGTCCGCCGTCGCGGACGGGGCGGGGGCGGCCGCCTGCACGATCCTCGTCGTCAACGTCAACACCTCCGAGGCCGTGACGGCCACGATCCGCGCGAGCGCCGTGGCCGCCGCCGGGCCGGGGACGGAGATCGTCGCGCTCACCCCGCACTTCGGGCCCGAGTCGGTCGAGTCGAACTTCGAGAGCTACCTGTCGGCGGTCGCGGTCATGGACCGCGTCGTCACCCACGACGGCCCCTGCGACGCCGTCGTGCTCGCGGGGTTCGGCGAGCACGGCCGCGAGGGCCTGCAGGACCTGCTCGACGTCCCGGTCGTGGACATCACCGAGGCGGCGGCCCACGTCGCGTGCCTGCTGGGCCGCACGTTCGGGGTGGTCACCTCCCTGGACCGCGCGGCGCCCGCCATCGAGGACCGGCTGCGGCTCGCGGGCCTGGCGGGCCGCTGCAGCGGCGTCCGCGCGGTGGACCTGCCCGTGCTCGACCTGGAGGCCGACCCGCGCGGCACGGCCGAGGCCTTCGTCGCGCAGGCGCGGCGCTGCGTGGAGGACGACGGCGCCGAGGTCGTCTGCCTGGGCTGTGCCGGGATGGCCGGGGTCACCGACGCGGTGCGCGACGCCCTCGACGTGCCCGTGGTCGACGGGGTCGCGGCCGCGGTGCGGCTCGCGGAGTCCCTCGTCGCGCTGGGCCTGAGCACGTCCAAGGTGCGCAGCTACGCTGCGCCCCGGCCCAAGCGGGTGTCGGGCTGGCCGGTGTCGCGGCCGGCGGGGGGACGGGGGACGGGTGGCGAGCGCCGCAGCGGGACGCCCTGACGCCCCCGCCGGGCCCCGGCCCGTGCTGGACGCGATCCGCCGGGCCATCGTCGACGGCGGCGTCGCCCCGGGCACCCACCTCGAGGTCGACGTGCTGGCCCGCGAGCACGACGTCAGCCGCATCCCCGTGCGCGAGGCCCTCATGACGCTGGTCGGCGAGGGGCTCGTCGAGCACCTGCCGCGCCGCGGCTACACCGTCTCCCGCCTCGCCGAGGGCGAGCTCGCCGAGCTGTTCTCGGTGCGGGGGACCCTGGAGCTCGCCGCGCTCGCGGTGGCCGTGACCACCGGCGGCCCCGCGGACGTGCTGGCCGCGCGGTCGGCGCACGAGGCGCTGGAGCGCGCGGTCCTCGCGGGCGACGAGCGGGAGTACCACCGCTGGAGCCGCGCCTTCCACGTCGCGCTGACCCGCCCCTCGGGCATGCCCCGGCTGCTGGGCGTCTTCGACCGGGTCTGGGACCTCACGGAGCCGTACCGCCCGATGGAGGACCTCGGCCCGGAGGAGGCGGCGACGCTGCACGGCGAGCACTCCGCCATGCTGGCCGCGTTCGCGGCGGGCGACGCCGGCCGGCTGCTGGCGGTCGCGGCGGAGCACCAGCGGCACCTGTCCGACCGGGTGCGGACCCGGGAGTGGCCCGACCCGCCCCTGCCGGTGTCGCTGCGGCGGGCGCGGCGACGAGTCGACGGCAGCGAGGAGCAGCGGTGAGCAGCACGGAGCGGGACGCGGAGTTCGAGGCACCGGTGGACCTGGCGGGGCGGGACGCAGAGTTCCAGGGACCGGTGGACCTGGTGGTGCGGGCGCGGCGCGCGCTCGTCGACGGGGCCTTCCGGTCGGTCGCGGTGGCGGTGCGCGGCGGCCGGGTGGTCGCGGTGAGCGGGTTCGACGCGGCCGTCGACGCCGCGCGCGAGGTGGTCCTCGCGGACGACGAGGTGCTGCTGCCGGGCCTCGTGGACACCCACGTCCACGTCAACGAACCCGGGCGCACCGAGTGGGAGGGTTTCGCCTCCGCGACCCGCGCGGCCGCCGCGGGCGGCGTCACGACGATCCTCGACATGCCGCTGAACAGCGTCCCTGCGACGCTCGACCCGGCCGCGCTGGACGTCAAGCGCGCTGCGGCGCAGGGCAGCTGCTTCGTCGACGTCGGGTTCTGGGGCGGGGCCGTGCCCGGGAACGCCGGTGAGCTGGCGCCGCTGCACGAGGCCGGGGTGTTCGGGGTCAAGTGCTTCCTGCTCGACTCGGGCGTCGAGGAGTTCCCCGCCCTGGACGCGGCCGGCCTCGAGGAGGCCCTGACCGAGCTCGCCCGGTTCGACGGGCTGCTGCTGGCCCACGCCGAGGACGCCGACGAGATCGCGGCCGCGGCGAACGCGGGTGGCCCGCGCTTCGCGGACTTCGTCGACTCCCGCCCGCCGCGCGCGGAGGCGCTCGCGGTGCGCGCGGTCGCGGAGGCCGCCGCCCGCACCGGGGCCCGCGCCCACGTCGTGCACCTGTCCTCGGCCGCGGGGCTCGCGGAGGTCGCCGCCGCCAAGGCCGCGGGGACCCGCCTCACGGTGGAGACGTGCCCGCACTACCTGGCCCTGGACGCCGGGCACGTGCCCGACGGCGCGACGCCCTTCAAGTGCTGCCCGCCGATCCGCGACCGCGCCGAGCAGGACGCCCTCTGGCGCGGCCTGCTGGACGGCACGATCGACTGCGTCGTCTCCGACCACTCGCCCTGCACCGCCGAGCTCAAGCTGCTGGAGGCGGGCGACTTCGGCGCCGCCTGGGGCGGGATCGCGTCGCTGCAGATCGGGTTGCCGGTGGTCTGGACCGCGGCGCGCGAGCGCGGCGTCCCGCTCGAGACCGTCGTGGGCTGGATGTCCGCGGCCACGGCGGACCTCGCGGGCTTCGGCGACCGCGGCCGCATCGCGGCCGGCTGCGTCGCGGACTTCGCGGTCTTCGCCCCCGAGGAGGAGTGGACCGTCGCGGCGCAGGCGCTGCAGCACAAGAACAAGGTCACGCCCTACGACGGGCGCACGCTCACGGGCGCGGTCCGCGGGACGTGGCGGCGCGGTGAGCTGCTCGACCTCGCGGCCGACCCGGTCGGGGAGCTGCTGACCGCCCCGGTGCGGGTGGCCGGCTGACGCCGGCCTCTGCGGACGGAGGCCGGACGCCGCGAGCTCAGCGCCTCAGGGGCGGGCCTGGCCGTGCGCGAGCACCGCGAGGTGCAGCGTGAGGCGCGTCTCGGGGTCGTCGAGGTCGCGGCCCAGGCGCGCGCGCAGCCGCTCCACGCGCCCGTAGGTCGCCGGGCGGCTGAGGTGCAGCCGGGCGGCGAGGCGGGTCATCGACCCCGAGCACTCCAGGTGCGCGCGCAGCAGGGCCAGCGCCTCCTCACCGTCGGGTCCGGCCAGCAGCGGAGCCAGGTGCGCCTCGACGAACCCCTGCAGCCGCGGGTCGTCGCGCAGCCACCACAGCAGGCCGCGGGCCCCGAGGTCGCCCGCGCGGTAGGGAACCGCGGGGTCGTGGTGGGGCAGCGATGCCGCGACGACCGCGACGTGCCCGGCCTCGGCGAAGCCCTCCCCGGCCGCCGTCAGCGTCGTCCCGGGCGGGGCGGTGCCGAGCGTCGCCGCGGGCAGGCCCAGCCGCCGCTCCACCTCCAGCAGGGCGCGGGCGAGGCGGGGCAGGACGTCGCCCGCCAGCTCGGGGACGGGCGCGCTGACGAGGACGCCCACGAGCCCCGGCTCCAGCACCCCGACGAGGCCCGCCGTGCGCGTCTCGGCCAGCGCCCGCTCGGCTGCGTCCGCGGTGGCCGCGTCTCCCTCGGGGCCCCCCGCGGTCCCCTCGCCCGGGACGTGCGCGACCACCGGCGCGAACCCGCCGCGCAGGGGCAGCCCGAGCGCGCGCGCCCGGGCCCGCAGCTCGGCCTCGTCGGCCCGCCGGCCCCGGCGCAGGTCGCGCAGGAGGCTCTCGTGGGCCTCCTGGGCGATGTCGCCGCGGTGCTCGGGCGCCTCGCGGTCCAGGAGCCGGGCGATGGTCAGGGTCTCCGCGGCGCGCTCCAGGACCAGCTCGACCTGGGGGGCGTCGCCGGGACCGCCCGCGCCGCCCGGACCCGCGGAGGTGCTGTCCTGCAGGGCGACGTCCTCGGGCAGGACGAGGCGCCCCCACCGCTGCCCGACGACCCCGACCGGGGTGGTGAGCCACCGCTGCGGGCCGCCGACGGCCGTGCCGGCGGCCACGGGGACCAGGCGCGAGCGGGCCGTCCAGTCCAGCAGCACCTCCTGCGCGGGCCCGCCGCCGGCGAACGCCACGGCGTGGTGGCCGAGGTCCTCGAGCACGACGACGCGGCCGGTGAGGGCGCTCGCCTGCTCCAGCACCTCCGCGACCCGCGCGCCGCCCACGCTCATCGAGGCGAACGTCTCGTGCACGAGCTCGGAGAAGCGCAGCCGCTCGTACTGCTCGTGCAGGATCCGGGCGTGCACCTGCTCGGTGACGGCGACGAAGCGCACCACCTTCGACAGCTCGACGAGGGGGAAGCGCGCCGCGGCGGCCGCGTGGACGAGGGCCTCGGGCAGCGCGCGCACGTGCTGCCCGAGCTCGACGACCAGGCCCACGGCGCCCGCGCCCGCGAGCGAGGCCAGGTAGCGGCCGGCGTCGAAGCCGGGCTCCAGCAGGCCCATGCCCGTCGACAGCAGCAGCTCGCCGCCGCCGAGGGTGCCCGCCACCTCGGTCTGCTCGCTGACGTGCACCCAGCGCACCTGCGCCGCCAGGCCCGTCCCGCCCGCGCGCACGCGGGGTCCGCCGGCGGCCAGCACCGGCAGGGCGAGGACGTCGGCGACGGTCAGCGGCACCGCGCCAGCCTAGCGACGCACCCGACGGAACGTCGGTGACAGCGCTCCGGCCTTGACACTCCGTCGCTTCCGCCGGAGCCGCCGGAGGAGTCACGCTGGGAGCGGTGCCGCAGGCGCCGCGCACGACCCGCAGCACCGAGAGGGGAACCCCCGTGACCGTCACCGAGCAGGCCGGCGCACCCGCCGAACCCGACCGCAGGTCGACGGCCGCCCGCGACCACCTCTGGATGCACTTCGCCCGGATGGGCGCCTACCAGGACAAGGCCGCCCCCGTCATCGTCAAGGGCGACGGCGCCTGGATCTGGGACTCGCACGGCCACAAGGTGCTCGACGGCCTCTCGGGGCTGTTCGTCGTGCAGGTCGGGCACGGCCGGGCGGAGCTCGCCGAGGTCATGGCCAAGCAGGCCGAGACCCTCGCGTTCTTCCCCGTCTGGGGCTACGCGACGGAACCCGCGATCGAGCTGGCGGACCGGGTCGCCTCCTACGCCCCGGGCGACCTCAACCGCGTGTTCTTCACGACGGGCGGCGGCGAGGCCGTCGAGAGCGCCTGGAAGGTCGCCAAGCAGTTCTTCAAGCTCACCGGCAAGCCGATGAAGCACAAGGTCATCAGCCGGGCGACCGCCTACCACGGCACCCCGCAGGGGGCGCTGGCCATCACGGGCCTGCCGATGATGAAGCAGGCGTTCGAGCCGCTGACGCCGGGTGGTTTCCGCGTGCCGAACACGAACATCTACCGCGCCGAGCGGATGGGTGCCCCGACCGACCCCGTCGAGTTCGGCGTCTGGGCGGCCGACCGCATCGAGGAGGCGATCCTCTTCGAGGGCGCCGACACGGTCGCTGCGGTGTTCCTCGAACCCGTGCAGAACTCCGGCGGCTGCTTCACGCCGCCGCCCGGCTACTTCCAGCGCGTCCGCGAGATCTGCGACCGCCACGACGTCCTGCTCGTCTCGGACGAGGTCATCTGCGGCTTCGGCCGGCACGGGACGATGTTCGCCTGCGAGAAGTTCGGCTACCAGCCCGACATCATCACGTGCGCCAAGGGCATGAGCTCCGGCTACGGCCCGATCGGCGCGATGATCGCCTCCGATCGCATCATGGAGCCGTTCCTGGAGGGCAAGAACTTCTTCCCCCACGGCTACACGTTCGGCGGGCACCCGGTCTCGGCCGCGGTGTCGCTGGCCAACCTCGACATCTTCGAGCGCGAGGGCCTGAACCAGCACGTGCTGGACAACGAGGCTGCGCTGGAGACGACGCTGCGCAAGCTGCTCGACCTCGACATCGTCGGCGACGTCCGCGGTGACGGGTACTTCTGGGCGCTGGAACTGGTCAAGGACAAGTCGACGAAGGAGACGTTCGGGCCGGCCGAGCGCGAACTGCTCATCAAGCAGTTCCTGCCGGGCGCGCTGTTCGCCAACGGCCTCTACGCCCGTCCCGACGACCGGGGCGAGCCCGTCATCCAGGTGGCGCCGGCGCTGACCGCGGGCCAGGCCGAGTTCGACGAGATGGAGCGGATCCTGCGCACGACGCTGCAGCAGGCGCAGCACCTGCTCTGACCCTCCCCGCACGCAGTTCGGGGCCCGTCACCCCCCAGGGGGTGGCGGGCCCGCGGCGTCAGAGGAGCCGGCCGGCCCCTGCGGCGAGCAGGGCCAGCAGCGGCAGCGTGCCCTGCCGCAGGGCGCTGCCGCGGTGGGCGGCCCCCGTGACGGCGAGCACCGTGGCGGCCGCGAGCATGCTGGCGCAGGAGGCGACCACGAGCGTCCAGCCCGGCTCGGTGACCCCGAGCAGGACGAGCAGGACGCCGAGCACCGCGCCCACGGCGAGGAACAGGTTGTAGAAGCCCTGGTTGAACGCGAGGAACTGCGTCGCGCGCGCGTCCTCCTCGCTGCCGGTCCCGAAGATCGCCCGGACCCGCGGCGTCGTCCACAGCACCGACTCGAACACGAAGATCATCACGTGCAGGAACCCCGCCAGGGTGGCGAGCACCAGGGCGACGGACGACAGCAGGGCCATGGCGCCCATCATGCCGCCGGGCCGGGCACCACCTGCCCGAGCAGGCCGAGAAGCGCCGTGTCCTCGCCGCGCGGGGCGAGGACGCACAGGCCGACGGGCAGCGCGCCGACCCGGCCCCACGGCAGGCCGAGCGCCGGGACGCCCGCGGCCGAGGCCAGCGAGGTCAGCGCCAGGGTGGCCGCGCGCACGCGGTCCTGCTCCGCCGGGGAGGCGTCCGCGGCCGGGGCGGGGGCGGCCGTGCTGGGCAGGCCCAGCCAGCCCTGCGCGAGGACGGCGTCCAGCCGCTGCCGCACGCCCCGCAGCACGGCCCGCGCGTCGTCGACCGCCGCGGCGCTCACCCCGGCACCCGCGCGGAAGCGCCCCTCCACCGGCGCGGACAGGGCGCCGGGGTTCCCCTCGACGAAGGACCCGTGCGCCGCCCAGGCCTCCGCGGCCTGGACCGTGCGGAAGGCCGCCGTCCACGCCGTGACCTCGGCGGGGGTGAAGTCGTCGTCGAGGTCGAGCAGGGGCAGGCCCGTCTGCACCGACAGCGCGGCGAGCGCGGCGTCCACCGCGAGCGCCGTCGGCGCCTCGGCGAGGCCCGTGAGGGTGGCGCTGCGCAGCAGAGCCCGGGGTGCCGCCGCCCCTCCCGTGGTCCCGCCCAGCAGGACCCGCGCGGCGGCGTGCAGCACGCCGGCCTCGCGCGCGAGCAGCCCCACGGTGTCGAAGGACGGGGCCAGCGGCAGGACGCCCGCGGTGTCGACGGCCCCGTGCGTCGGGCGCCAGGCGAGGAGCCCGCAGAAGGAGCCGGGCACGCGCAGGGAGCCGGCCGTGTCGGTGCCCAGCCCGAGGTCGGCGCTGCCCGCGGCGACGGCGGCCGCCGGGCCGCTCGTGGACCCGCCGGTGGTCCGGCCGGGCGCGGCCGGGTTCGGCGGTGTCCCGTAGTGGGCGTTGGTGCCCAGCAGCGAGAACGCCAGCTCGTCGGTCTGCGCGAGGCCGTTCACCTGCGCGCCCGCGTCGAGCAGGGCCCGCAGGGCCGGGGCCGTCGCCGTCTCGACGGGGGCCGCGGCGAGCCAGCCGGGCACGCCCGCCCCGACCCGCTGCCCGGCGACGGCGACGAGGTCCTTCACCGCGGTGCGCACCCCGGCGAGGGGCCCGGCACCGGACCCGGCGACCAGCGGGCCGTCCGCCGGGGGCGGCACGCGCCAGGTCGCGGGACCGCCGTCGGCCGGTGGGCCGGTCGGCGCGGGAGCGGGGGCGCCCGAGACGTGGGCCGTCGTGATCCGCCACCCCTGCTCGCCGCGGTGCCACACCTGCGTCTGGAGCCCGGAGCCGCCGTCGCGCCGCTCGGTCTCGGTGACGGTCACCGCGTCCCGCGGCCCGAGCGCGCGGACGTGCACCCGGCGGACGGCGCGCGGCGGGGCCCCGCCGCGGGTGGCCCGGAAGGCGGAGATCTCCGCGTGGCCCGCGAGCGCCGCGCCGCCCTCGGCGCGCAGGGTCGCGGGGCCGTCGGCGAACAGCTCGTCGAGGACCGCGAGGTCGTCCTCGCGCAGCGCGCGCTCGTAGCGGGCGGCGGCCGCCAGCAGGCCGGGGACGGCGGCGGGGGAGGGCGGCGGGGGCGCGGACGGGGCCAACGGGTCCTCCGGGTCGGGTCGCTGCGGGGGTGGTCAGTGGAACGATCGTTGCATAGGATGACGCCGTGGAACAGACGATCCGTCCGGCGCTGCCCGTGAACCCGCCGCCCCGCCTGCTCATGGGGCCGGGGCCGATCACCGTGGACCCGCGCGTCCTGCGGGCCATGTCGGCGCAGCTGCTGGGGCAGTACGACCCGGCCATGACCGCCTACATGAACGAGACGATGGCGCTGTACCGGTCGGTGTTCCGCACCCAGAACCAGCAGACGTTCCTCGTCGACGGCACGTCGCGCGCGGGGATCGAAGCCGCGCTGGTGTCGCTGCTGAGCCCGGGCGACCGCGTGCTCGTCCCGGTCTTCGGCCGCTTCGGCCACCTGCTGCGCGAGATCGCCGAGCGGTGCGGTGCCGAGGTGCACGTCCGGGAGGTGCCGTGGGGCGAGGTGTTCTCCCTCGCCCAGCTCGAGGACGCCGTCCGCGAGGTGCGCCCGAAGCTCGTCGCGATGGTCCAGGGCGACACCTCGACCACGATGAACCAGCCGCTGGAGGGCGTCGGCGAGGTCTGCCACCGCCACGGCGCCCTGCTCTACGTCGACGTCACGGCGTCGCTGGGCGGCAACGCCTTCGAGATGGACGCCTGGGGCGTCGACGCGGTCACCGCCGGGCTGCAGAAGTGCCTCAGCGGGCCCTCGGGCAGCGCGCCCATCAGCCTGTCCCCGCGAGCGGTCGACGTCATCGGCGCGCGCCGCAGCACCGAGGCCGGCCTGCGCGCCGACCCGGACGCCGAGGACGGCGCGGCGCCGCCCGCGGCCCGCATCCGGTCGAACTACTTCGACCTCGCCATGGTCATGGACTACTGGAGCGAGAAGCGCCTCAACCACCACACCGAGGCCACGACGATGCTCTACTGCGCCCGCGAGTGCGCCCGGCTGCTGCTGGAGGAGGGCCTCGACGCGGCCGTCGCCCGCCACCACCTGCACGGCCGCGCGATGCTGGCCGGCGTGCAGGGGCTGGGGCTGCGGGTCTTCGGGGACCCGGCGCACAAGATGAACAACGTCGTGGCGGTCTGGATCCCCGACGGGGTCGACGGCGACGCGGTGCGCGCGGGGATGCTGGGCGACTACGGCATCGAGATCGGCACGTCGTTCGGGCCGCTGGCCGGGAAGACCTGGCGCATCGGCACCATGGGCTACAACGCCCGCAAGGACGCCGTGCTCGTGACCCTCGCGGCGCTGGAGCAGGTGCTGCGCGCCGCGGGCGCGGCGGTGCCCGTGGGCGGCGGGGTGCTGGCGGCGCAGGAGGTCTACGCGTGAGCGTCCCCGCCGCGCCGGGGGACGCGACGCGCGCCGCGGCCGAGCGCCTGCTGCGGCGCTGCGACGAGCTCGCGGCGGTCTCCGCGAGCCCCGACGGCATCGAGCGCGTGCACCTGTCCGCCGAGCACGCCCGCGTCAACGCGGTCGCGGCGGGCTGGCTGCGCGAGGCGGGCCTCGCGACGTGGCAGGACGCGGCCGGCAACCAGTGGGGCCGCCTGGAGGGCGCGGAACCCGGCCTGCCCGCGCTCGTCCTCGGCTCCCACCTCGACACGGTGCCCGACGCGGGGCGCTACGACGGGATCCTCGGCGTCGTGACGGCGATCGAGGTCGCCGCCCGCCTCGCGCCGCACCGCGCGCAGCTGCCCTTCGCCGTCGAGGTCGTGGCCTTCGGCGACGAGGAGGGCACCCGCTTCGGCACCGCCCTGCTCGGCAGCCGGGCCGTGGCGGGCACCTGGCTCGACGGCTGGTGGGACGTCGCCGACGCCGCGGGCACCACGCTGCGCGAGGCCTCGACCGCCTTCGGCCTCGACCCGGCCGCGATCGCCGACGCGGCGCGGCGCCCCGAGGACCTCGTGGGCTACCTGGAGCTGCACATCGAGCAGGGCCCGCACCTGGAGGCCGCCGGCCGCGCCCTCGGCGTGGTCACCTCCATCGCGGGCGCGCGCCGGTTCGCCGGCCGCGTCGTCGGCGAGGCGCGCCACGCCGGCGGCACCCCGTACGCCAAGCGCCGCGACGCGCTCGTGGGCGCCGGTCAGGTCGTCGTCGCCCTCGAGCGGCTCGCCGTCGAGACGGGCGGCATCGCCACCGTCGGCCGCCTGCAGGCGCACCCCGGCGGCGTCAACGTCGTGCCCGGGCTCGTCGAGTTCTCCCTCGACGTGCGCGCCGAGCACGACGCGACGCGCGACGACCTCGTGGCCCGCATCGAGGCCTACGCGCGCGAGACGTGCGCGGCGCGCGGCCTGGGCTTCGAGCTGCAGGAGACGCACCGCGCCCCGGGCGTCTACTGCGACGCCGGGCTCACGGAGTCCGTCGTCGCGGGCATCGCCGCCACGGGCGACGACGACCCGGTCCAGCTGTTCAGCCGCGCGGGCCACGACGCGATGGCCGTCGCGGCGATCACGCCCGTGGCGATGCTGTTCGTGCGCTGCGAGGACGGCATCAGCCACCACCCGGCCGAGGCCGTCACCCTCGACGACGTCGGCCTGGGCCTCGACGCGCTGGAGGCGGCCGTGCGCGACCTGGCCCGCCGGCGTTCCGCGGCGCGCTGAGACCCGTGGACACCCGCCCCCCCGCCCCGACTCCCGCACCGCCCGCCGAGACGCCCGCGTCCGAGGCCCGGGCGCGGCCCGGCTTCCACCCCCGCGCCGAGCCACCCGGCGACGCGGCGGAGGACCGCCGTCTCGAAGCCCTCATCGAGGCGTCGTGGGACACGATGGGGCCGGTCGAGCGGCACCTCGCGGGCGTCGTCCTGGACCACCTCGACGACCTCGCGGCGTACAGCGCCGCGGAGCTGGCGTCCCTGTCGGGGGCGTCGAAGGCCACGGTGAGCCGCTTCTTCCGCCGGCTCGGCTTCGAGACGTTCGCCGAGGCCCGGCACCGGGCGCGGTCGCTGCGGGCCGCGGGCGTCCCCGTGCCCGGCCGGCCGGCCGCCGACCCGTCCGCCGCCCACGTGGGCGCTGCGCAGGCCAACCTCGCGCGCGCCGGGGCGGCGCTGGACCCGGCGGTGATCGGGCCGGTCGCGGACCTGCTCGCGTCGGCCGCCCAGGTCGTCGTCGTGGGCTTCCGCAACAGCTACCCCGTCGCCCTGCACCTGCGCGAGCAGCTGCTGCAGGCGCGCCCGCGGGTCGCGCTGGCCCCGCAGCCGGGGCAGTCGGTGGGGGAGGAGCTGGCGCAGCTGGGGCCGGGCGACGCGGTCGTCTGCGTCGGGTTCCGCCGGCGCCCGGCGGGGTTCGGGGCCGTGGTCGACCTGGTCCTGGACGCGGGCGTGCCGACGGTCCTGCTCGTCGACCCGGGGGCCCGCCGGCACGTGCCGCGGGCCACCCACCGCCTCGAGGTACCCGTCGACGGGTGCGGCGCCTTCGACGACTACGGCGCGGCCATGACCACGGTCTGCGTGCTCGCCGACGCGGTGCTGGACCGCGTGGGCGCGGCCGGCCGGGAGCGGATCGACGCGCTGACGAGCTCCTACCGCTCCTCGGGGGAGCTCGAGGAGGGCTGAGGGGCGGGCTCGCGGTCCGCGAGGACGGCGCGCCGGCCGCCGGCGCGCTTGGCGCGGTACATCGCGCGGTCGGCGTGGGAGAGCAGCGCGTCCGGGTCGTCCCCGGGGGCGCCGGTGGCCGCACCGACGCTCGCGCCGATCGTCGCGGGGCCCGCGAGGAGCGCGAAGGGCGCGCGCAGGGCGGTCACCACGCGGTCGCAGACACCGGCCGCGACGGCCACGTCCTGCCCGGCGAGCAGGACGGCGAACTCGTCCCCGCCGAGGCGGTGGCCGGTGCCGCCGTCGCCCACGGCCTCGCGCAGCCGCCCGGCGACCGCCGTCAGCAGCTCGTCGCCCGCCGCGTGCCCCAGCTCGTCGTTGACGGTCTTGAACCCGTCGAGGTCGACGAACAGCACGGTCGCGCCGCCGCCCGCCGCACCGGGGGCGAGCGCGGCGGCCAGCCGGGTCGCGAGGCTGCGCCGGTTCGGCAGCCCGGTCAGCTCGTCGTGCCCCGCGCGGTGCTCGACGGCCTCGGTGAGGACCACGCGCTCCAGGGCCGCCGCACCCAGCGAGGCGAGCGACTCCAGCGCGGCCTCGTCGTAGCGCCGGCTCGCCTGGGACCTCGGGATCCCCGTGACGAGCCAGAGGGCGGGGTCGGCCGCGGGCAGCCTGCGGCCCACCTCCCCGGCGCCCGGGGGCGTGCCGCGGATCGCGAGCCGGCCGGAGGAGACGACCGCCGCGCCGTGGCGCTGCAGCGCGTCCAGCAGGTCCTCGCGCGTCGACGCGTCGTGCACCTCCACCGAGGCGCGGAACAGCTGGTGCTGCTGCGTGCGGCGGTCCTCGGACGTCCGGGAGGCGGAGGCGGCGACCACGACGGCGAGGATGGGCACGAGCATGAGCAGCGCCGTCCACGCGGGCATCGTCAGCTGGACGGCCGCGGCGAGGTAGCCGAGCGTCGCGACCACGAGGAACAGCGCCAGCCCCAGGAGGCCGCCCGGGTTGCGCACCTCGCGCCACCAGGAGCCGCGCCGGGAGGTGCTCACCGACGCGGCCGAGACGGCGTAGTCGCAGGCGTAGTACGCCCCGGCGCCCGTCAGCACGGCGAGCAGCTGGCGGGCCGAGACCGGCTGGTCGCCCGCCACCGCGCTGAGGGCCAGGGTGGCGGCGACGCTCGACAGCAGCGCCGAGCCCGTGTTGACCAGCCGCGTCTGCCAGTCGAGGCGATCGGTGAGGTAGGCCGCGACGACGGTCACGCTCCACGCCAGCACGGCGGTCGCCCGCGGCACGGTCGTCAGCAGGTACACCAGCAGCAGCGACTCGAAGGGCACGGCGACCCCGTCCGCACCGCGGCTCACGCGCATGGGGAACCGGGAGAGCACCCAGCCGAGCGGCAGGCACACGGCCAGGGCCGGCAGCAGCTCGTGGTGGGCGCCGGAGTCCGACCACCTCCGCGCGCGCTCGAGCGCCGCGGCGGCGCCGAGCACGAACACGGTGACGTCGAAGACGACCGAGGCCCGGGGGACCGCGGCGGCCAGGCCGGCGGCACCGTCTCCCGCGGTTCCCGTGCCGGTCACGTCGCACCTCCCGCCCGCCCCGTGGGGCGCACCGCCCCGACGGACATCGGTGCCCGGCGCGCGCGGCTTGAGGCGTCCCGCCCGGGCAGACGGGAGGGCGCCCGCGCGGCGGTAGCCTGGTGCCGCCGTCCGACCCCCTGAAGGAGTGCCGCGCATGGGCCGCGTCGTCATCGACGTCATGCCGAAACCCGAGATCCTCGACCCGCAGGGGAAGGCCGTCGTCGGCGCTCTCCCGCGCCTCGGCTTCGACGCCTTCACCGGCGTCCGCCAGGGCAAGCGGTTCGAGCTGGAGGTGGCCGGAGAGGTCACCCCGGAGGTGCTCGCCCAGGCTCGCGCCGCGGCCGAGACCCTCTTGAGCAACCCGGTCATCGAGGACGTCGTCTCCGTCCGCGATGCCGGTGCGGGCGAGGTGGCGTCCGCGTGAGGATCGGCGTCGTCACCTTCCCCGGCTCCCTCGACGACGGTGACGCGCGCCGCGCCGTCCGCCTCGCGGGCGCCGAGCCCGTCGCCCTGTGGCACGCGGACGCCGACCTGCACGGGGTCGACGCGGTCGTCCTGCCCGGGGGCTTCTCCTACGGCGACTACCTGCGCTGCGGGGCGATCGCCAGCTTCGCGCCGGTCATGACCGAGGTCGTGGCCGCCGCCGGGCGCGGGGTCCCCGTCCTGGGCATCTGCAACGGCTTCCAGGTCCTGTGCGAGTCGCACCTGCTGCCGGGCGCGCTGGTCCGCAACGAGGCCCAGAAGTTCATCTGCACCGACCAGCGCCTGCTGGTCGAGAACGCGGACACGGCGTGGACCTCGGCCCTCACCGCGGGCACCGAGATCACCGTGCCGCTGAAGAACGGCGAGGGCGGGTTCGTCGCCGACACCGAGACGCTCGACCGCCTCGAGGGCGAGGGCCGCGTGGTGTTCCGCTACGTCGGGCCGAACCCGAACGGCTCGCTGCGCGGCATCGCCGGCATCACCAACGAGCGCGGCAACGTCGTGGGGCTCATGCCGCACCCCGAGCACGCGGTCGAGGAGGGCTTCGGCCCCACGACCGACGGCCTGGCGCTGTTCACCTCGGTGCTCACCGCGGGCCTCGCGGCGGTGGGTGCGTGAGCGCCACGACCTCCGGGCACCAGGCGGGCCGGCTCGACACCGTTTCGCGCGCCGAGGCGACCCCGGAGCGCGAGCAGCCCTGGGCGGCGCTCGGGCTCAAGAGCGACGAGTACGACCGCATCCGCGAGATCCTCGGCCGCCGCCCCACGGGCGCGGAGCTCGCCATGTACTCGGTCATGTGGAGCGAGCACTGCTCCTACAAGTCCTCCAAGGTGCACCTGAAGGTGTTCGGCGACCACCTCACCGACGCCATGAAGACGTCGCTCATGGTGGGCATCGGCGAGAACGCCGGCGTCGTGGACATCGGCCACGACTGGGCCGTGACGTTCAAGGTGGAGAGCCACAACCACCCCTCGTTCGTCGAGCCCTACCAGGGGGCGGCCACCGGCGTCGGCGGCATCATCCGCGACATCATGGCCATGGGCGCCCGGCCGATCGCCGTCATGGACTCGCTGCGGTTCGGGGCGATCGACCACCCCGACACCGCCCGCGTCGTGCCCGGCGTCGTCTCCGGCGTCGGCGGCTACGGCAACTGCATCGGCCTGCCCAACATCGGCGGCGAGGTCGTCTTCGACCCCTCCTACCAGGGCAACCCCCTCGTCAACGCGCTCTGCGTCGGCGCCATGAAGCACGCCGACGTGCACCTCGCCAACGCCCGCGGCGTCGGCAACCTCGTCGTGCTCTTCGGCGCCCGCACGGGCGGCGACGGCATCGGCGGCGTCTCGGTCCTCGCGAGCGAGACCTTCGAGGACTCCGGCCCGTCCAAGCGCCCCGCGGTGCAGGTCGGGGACCCGTTCCAGGAGAAGGTGCTCATCGAGTGCTGCCTGGACCTGTTCTCCGCCGACCTCGTCGAGGGCATCCAGGACCTCGGGGGCGCGGGGCTGTCCTGCGCGACCAGCGAACTGGCCTCGGCCGGTGACGGGGGCATGCTCGTCCACCTCGACCGCGTCCCGCTGCGCGACCCCTCGCTCTCCCCCGAGGAGATCCTCATGAGCGAGTCGCAGGAGCGCATGATGGCCGTCGTCACGCCGGCCAACATCGACGCGTTCCTCGCGGTCACCGCGAAGTGGGACGTCGAGGCCGCCGTCCTCGGCGAGGTCACCGACGGCGACCACCTCGTCGTGCAGTGGCACGGCGAGACCGTGGTGGACGTCCCGCCGCGCACCGTCGCCCACGACGGCCCGGTCTACGAGCGCCCCTACGCCCGCCCCGCGTCGCAGGACGCGCTGCAGGCCGACGTCCCGACCGCCGAGCGCCTCGCCCGGCCCGGGACCGACGAGGAGCTGCGCGCGCTGCTGCTGCGCATGGTCGCGTCGCCGAACCTCTGCTCGCGGGCGTGGGTGACCGACCAGTACGACCGCTACGTCATGGGCGGCACGGCGCTCGCGACCCCCGACGACGCAGGGGTCGTGCGCGTCGACGAGGAGACGGGTCTCGGCGTCGCGCTGAGCCTCGACGGCAACGGCCGCTACGCCAAGCTCGACCCGCGCACCGGGGCCCAGCTCGCCCTGGTCGAGGCCTACCGCAACGTGTCCGCGGCCGGGGCCACCCCGCTCGCGGTCACCGACTGCCTGAACTTCGGCTCGCCGGAGGACCCGGGCGTCATGTGGCAGTTCGCCGAGGCCGTGCGCGGTCTCGCGGTCGGCTGCGAGGCGCTGGGCGTGCCCGTCACGGGCGGCAACGTCTCCCTCTACAACCAGACGGGCGACCAGGGCCTCGACTCCGCGGTCCTGCCCACGCCCGTCATCGGCGTCCTGGGCGTGCTCGACGACGTCCGCCGCCGCACCCCGTCGGGCTGGAAGGTCGCCGGGCAGAACCTCTACCTGCTCGGCACGACGCGCGAGGAGTTCGGCGGGTCGGAGTGGGCCTGGGCCGAGCACGGCCACCTGGGCGGCATGCCGCCCGCGGTGGACTTCGCCGCCGAGGCGCTGCTGGGCGACGTGCTCGTGCAGTGCTCGCGCGACGGGCTGGTCGACGCCGCGCACGACCTCTCCGACGGCGGCCTCGCGCAGGCCCTCGTGGAGTCGGTGCTGCGCTACGGCGTCGGCGCGCGCGTGTGGCTCGACGAGCTGCTCGAGCGCGACGGCGTCGACCTGTTCACGGCGCTGTTCTCGGAGTCCACGGCGCGCGCCGTGGTGGCCGTGCCGCGCGAGGAGGAGGTGCGGTTCACCGACATGTGCACCGCCCGCGGGCTCGCCCACCTGCGCATCGGGGTCAGCGACGCCGAGCCGGGCCAGGAGCCCGTCCTCGACGTGCAGGGCCGGTTCTCCGTGCGTCTCGCCGAGCTGAGCGCGGCGCACACCGGCACGCTGCCGAAGCACTTCGGCTGACCGTGGCCGTCGCCGTCGAGGTCGCCGTGGGCGACCTCGACGGCGTCCGGGTCGCCCGTGCGGGCGGCGCCACCCGCGTCGAGCTGTCGGCCGCGCTCGAGCTGGGGGGCCTCACCCCGTCGCTCGCGCTCGTCGAGGCGGCGGTCGCGGCGGCCGGGGACCTCGGCGTGCACGTCCTGCTGCGCCCGCGGCCCGGCAGCTTCGTGCACTCCGCCGACGACGTCGCGCTCGTCCTGCGGGACGCGGAGCTCGCGCTCGCCGCGGGCGCCGCGGGTCTCGTGGTGGGTCCCGTGCTGGCCGACGGGACCGTCGACGTCGCTGCGCTGCAGCGCTTCCGCGCCGCCGCGGGGGACCGCGACCTCACGTTCCACCGCGCCTTCGACGGCTGCGCGGACCTGAAGCGGGCCGTGGCCGACCTCGTGACCTGCGGCGTCACCCGCGTCCTCACCTCCGGGGGAGCGGCGGGCGCGCACGCGGGGGCGGACCGCATCCGCCGCACCGTCGAGGCGGCGGCCGGCCGGCTGGGCGTCATGGCCGGCGGCGGGGTGCGCCCCGACGCGCTGCCCGCGCTGCTCGCCGCGACCGGGGTGCGGGACGTGCACCTGTCGGCGCGCACGCCCGACGAGCCCGACCGGGGCTTCGGCCCCCGCTCGCGCACCGACCCCTCGATCGTCGCCGCGGCGGTCCGGGCCGTGACGCCCCGGACGAGCGCCGGCTGACGAGCGCCTGTTGACGAGCGCCGGCGCGCCTGCCGGGGCGGCCCGGACCCCGCCGCGGCGCGGGGTTCGTCCGTTGGGGGGTGATGTCCTCATGTCTTGACATAGGCAGCCACGGCTCCTACGGTCGGCGCCGAACGAGCCCACCCGACGACGCTGCGACGCGGCACGCACGAAGGGTCACCCGCATGGCTGCTCCCCACCACGGCTCCACGTCACCCGCGACACCGGCGCTGCCGCCGGACACGCGGGGGCCGCACTCGAAGCGCCTCGGCCTCATCACCGTCGTCGCCACCTTCGGCGGTCTGCTGTTCGGCTACGACACGGGGGTCATCAACGGGGCGCTGGACCCGATGATCGCCTACTTCGGCC
This sequence comes from Kineococcus rubinsiae, assembly GCF_011839805.1. Classification (GTDB taxonomy): domain Bacteria; phylum Actinomycetota; class Actinomycetes; order Actinomycetales; family Kineococcaceae; genus Kineococcus; species Kineococcus rubinsiae. The sequence goes on from NZ_VWPY01000007.1 coordinate 119,664, forward strand.
TCACCTCGTTCACCGAGGGGCTCGTCACGAGCATCCTGCTCCTGGGGGCCGCGATCGGCGCCGCCGTCGGCGGGAAGCTCTCCGACTTCCAGGGCCGCCGCCGCAACATCATCCTGCTGTCGGTCGTCTTCCTCGTGGGCACCCTCGGGTGCGTCCTCGCCCCGACCCTCGGCGTCCTGGTCCCCGCGCGGTTCGTCCTCGGCCTCGCCGTGGGGGGTGCGTCGGTGACGGTGCCCGTCTACCTCGCCGAGGTCGCCCCGTCGGAGCGCCGCGGCGGCCTCGTCACGCGCAACGAGCTGATGATCGTGTCGGGTCAGTTCGCGGCCTTCGTCGTCAACGCGGTCATCGGCAACGTCTGGGGGGAGCAGGAGGACGTCTGGCGCTACATGCTCGCCGTGGCCGCGCTGCCCGCGATCGCCCTGTTCGTCGGCATGCTGACCATGCCCGAGAGCCCCCGCTGGCTCGCGTCGAAGGGCCGCGACGAGGAGGCGCTCGCCGTCCTGCGGCAGGTCCGCAGCCCCGAGCGCGCCGAGGCGGAGCTCGCCGAGGTGCACCTGCTGGCCGATGAGGAGAAGGAGGCCCAGACCGGCGGGTGGTCCGACCTCGGCACCCGCTGGGTGCGCCGCGTGCTCTTCATCGCCGTGGGCCTCGCCGTGTTCCAGCAGCTGACCGGCATCAACTCGATCATCTACTACGGGACCCAGCTGCTCACCGACGTCGGGTTCTCCCGCAACGGAGCCCTCATCGCCAACACGGCCAACGGGTTGTTCTCCCTGCTGGGCTGCCTCGTCGGCATGCGCCTGATGAACCGGGTGAACCGGCGCACCATGCTGCTGTTCGGCTTCACCGGGACCACGACCGCCCACCTGCTCGTCGGCCTCTCCTCGCTGCTCCTGCCCGACGGGGTGCTGCGCGGTTACGTGATCCTGTTCTTCGTCGTCGCGTTCGTCTTCGTCATGCAGGGGACCATCGGGCCGCTCGTCTGGCTGATGCTGGCGGAGATCTTCCCGCTGAAGCTGCGCGGCTTCGGCCTCGGCGTCGCGGTGTTCCTCCTCTGGATCACCAACTTCCTCGTCGGCCTCGCGTTCCCGCAGCTGGTGGCCGGCGTGGGCATCTCGAACACGTTCTTCGTCTTCGCCGCGCTGGGCGTGCTCGCCCTGCTGTTCGTCAGGACGTTCGTGCCGGAGACCCGCGGGCGCTCCCTGGAGCAGCTCGAGAGCCAGTTCCGCCGCGACTACTCCTGAGACCCGTCCCACCGACCCCACGTTCACGGAGGACCACATGTCCGTCATGGTCGCGGTGACCGACTCCCCCGAGGGAGCCCACGCCCTGCAGGTCGCCGTCGGCGAGGCCCGGCACTTCGGCACCGACCTCGTCGTGCTGAACCTGACGCTGGGGGACCTCGACCTCTCGTCGCTGCCCGGCGAGCCGTCCCACGTCGTCGTCGAGCGCCGCGGCCGCCGGGACCCCGCCGAGGTCGTGCTCGACGCCCTGCAGGAGCGCGAGGGCAGCGTCGACCGGCTGGTGATCGGTGTCCGCCGCCGCTCGCCGGTCGGCAAGGCCGTCCTCGGCAGCCTGTCCCAGCAGCTGCTGCTTGAGGTCGACATCCCCGTCCTGGCGGTCAAGCTCCCGGCGTGACGCCGGCGTGACGTCGGCGTCGCCGCAGGGAGCTCGAACCCCGGGCCATCAGCCGGCGGCGGGCGGCCGGACCTCCTCGATGCGCACGGGCCGGTGCTCGGCCAGCGACAGCGTGCAGGCCTCGGCGATCCAGCCGGCCTCCAGCGCGTCGGCGACGGTGCAGGGCGAGGGGCGCGTGCCCGCGACGACCTCGGTGAAGGCCCTCAGCTCCGCGCGGTAGGCGTCGGCGAAGCGGTCCATGAACGACTGGTGCGGCACCCCGGCGGGGAACGTCTCGCCGCGTTCGAGGGAGCGCAGCGGCAGGCGTGCGTCGAGCCCCGCCGCGACGCTGTCCAGCGTCCCGTGCAGCTCCAGCCGGACGTCGTAGCCGCGGGGGTTGTACCGGGTGTTCGACACGACGGCGATCGCGCCGTCGTCGAAGGTGAGGACGGCCGCGGAGGTGTCGACGTCCCCGTTCTCGGCGAACACCGGGTCGCCGTGCGCGCTGCCCGTGGCGTAGACCTCGACGACCTCGCGGCCGGTGACGAACCGGAGGACGTCGAAGTCGTGGACGCTGCAGTCGCGGAAGATCCCGCCGGAGGAGGCCACGTACGCCGGCGGCGGCGGGGCCGGGTCCAGCGTCGTCGAGCGCAGCGTGTGCACGCGCCCCAGGGCGCCGCTCGTCACGGCCTCCCGGGCGGCGACGATCCCCGCGTCGAAGCGGCGGTTGTAGCCGATCTGGACGGACACGTCGTGCTCGGAGACGCGGCGCAGGACCTCGACGGCGTCCGCCGGGTGCCGGGCGACGGGCTTCTCGCAGAACACCGGGATCCCCGCGGCCACGGCGGCCAGAAGCAGTTCCGGGTGCGCGTCCGTCGCGGCGGCGACGACCACGCCGTCCACCCCCGCGGCGAGGACGGCGTCGGGCGTGTCGACGGCCTGCGCACCCGTGCGCGCGGCGAGGGCGGCCGCCACCCCGGGGGCCGCGTCGGCCACCACGAGCGACGAGACGACGTCGAGGCCCGCCAGGTTGGTGGCGTGGAAGGCGCCGATCCGGCCGAGGCCGATGAGTCCGAGACGCACGTCTGCTCCTGAGGTGGGGGGTGGGTGGGGTCAGCGCAGGGCGCTGCGGCGGCGCTCGGCCTGCGCGGCGAGCGCCTCGTCGAGGCGGTCCTGCGACCACTCCTCGTCGAGCGCTCGGGCGAGCAGCTCCGCCTGGGTCTGCGGGGCCATCCCGCCGACCGGCTGGTCGCGGTCCAGGTTCGTCGGGAACGCGTACGCCTCGGCGGCGACCGCGATCACGTTGCGCAGCAGCTGTTCCTCGGTACCCGCGGCCCGGCGGCGCGCCAGGACGCCGAACACCGCGGAGCTGAGGGCGGCGGTGTCGACCGTCTCCATGGCGCGGCCGAACGCGGAGGAGACCTGCAGCAGGTTCGCCATCCGCTTCACGTCGGCGGACACGTTGGACCCCGCGCCGTGGAACAGCGCGGGGTTGAAGAACACCGCGTCGCCCTTGGTCAGCGGCAGCTGGACCCGGTGCTCGTCGAAGTAGGCCGTGAACTCCGGCTGGTGGAACGCCACGTACCCGGCGGGGTGCTTCTGAGAGTGCGGCAGGTACAGCGTGGGCCCCGACTCCAGGGGCATGTCGACGTGGGCGACCGCGCCCTGCAGCGTCAGGCCGGGGGAGAGGGCGTGCACGTGCGCGGGGTAGGCCTGCGCCTGGGCCGCGTCCATGAACCCGAGGTGGTAGTCGCGGTGGGCGCGCTGCGCGGTCCCGCCGGGGTTCACGACGTTCAGCTGGGAGGTCACCTGGTAGCCGCGCCCGAGCCAGGCCTCGCTGACCAGCGCCAGCACGTCGTTGGCGTAGTAGTCGGCGAACGCCTCCGGGTCGCGGACCCCGAACTTGTCCAGCGCACCCCACACGCGGTCGTTCGCGCCGGGCTTCGCGAAGTGGTCGCCGCCCGTGACGCCCGCGGCCTTCTGCTCCTCGATCAGCGCCCGGAACACCGCGCTCGCCCGGTCGACGACCCCGGCCTCGAAGGCCCCGCGGAACACCACGATGCCCGGGCCGTCGGCCAGCGCCCGGGCCAGCTCCGCCTGCAGCTCCCGCCGCTGCGGCCCGGCCGCGGGCACGTCGCGCACCCGATCGCCGTAGACGAGGACGCCCTGCTCGACGGCGTCGGCGTGCGGGTGGTCCTCGAGCCGCGTCTCGACCTCGACGACCGCGCGGAACTCCACGAGGTCGCAGTCGTCGGCGGTGTACCACCCCGGAGTGCTCGAGCGGGGTGTGGTCGCGGTCATGGTCTCGGCCTCTCAGCGGGGGACGGGTCGGCGGGGCGAGTGGTGGGTGGGGAGCGGGTCAGCGGTCCACGAGGGTGACCTCGAACGCGTACCGGCTGGCGCGGTAGACGTGGCGGCCGAACTCGACCGCCCGGCCCGAGTCGTCGTGGGTGGTGCGTTCCATGGTCAGCAGCGGGCTGCCGCGGCGCTCGTCGAGCAGGGTGCACTCCTCGTTCGTGCCCCGGCGCGCCCCGATGCGCTGGCGGGCCACGCGCATCCCGACCCCGCGCGAGCGGAGCAGCTGGTACAGCCCGCGCTCGACGAGGGCCTCGGCGCTGAGGTCGACGAAGGCGGCCGGCAGCCAGTTCTCCAGCACGGCCAGCGGCTCGCCGGCCGAGAACCGCAGGCGGCGGGTGTGCAGGACGCGGTCGCCGGGGGCGACCGTCAGCGTGGTGGCGATGTCGTCCCCGGCCCCGACCACCTCGTGCAGCAGGACGGTCGTGGTCGGTGCCTGCCCGTGCTGGACGAGGTCGTCGTGCAGGCTGGTCAGCTCGACCGGCCGGGTGACCTGGCCGTGCACGACCTGCGTGCCGACCCCGCGCTTGCGCACGAGCAGGCCCTTGTCGACGAGCTGCTGGATCGCGCGGCGCATCGTGGGCCGGGACAGCCCGAGGCGGTCGGCGAGGTGGATCTCGTTGTCCAGGCGCGAGCCGGGGGGCAGCTTTCCGTCCTCGATCGCCTGCTCGATCTGGCGGGCGACCTGGAAGTAGAGGGGGACCGGGCTCGACCGGTCCAGGTCGACGAACAGATCACTCACGACAGCTCCCGTGCTCGGTGGCGCGCGGTGGCGCAGCCGCCGTCGGTGGCCACCGGTCCGCCATCGTAGCCATCCGACGTCGTCATGTCTGTAGGTCTGTTTGTCCTGACATAGCTTGACACCGGGCGGTCGTCGCGGGCACTCTCGTCGTGCTCCCGCGCCGCTGCGACCCGCCGTCCGCCGGCCCGCGACCACGGCCGGGGCGGGCGGCGACACCGTGGACCAGGGCTCAGGAGGACTCGCGTGACCAGCACCGCAGCGTTCGACGTGGTGACGATGGGACGGGTCGGCGTCGACCTCTACCCGTTGCAGGACAACGTGGGTCTCGAGGACGTCGAGACCTTCGGCAAGTACCTGGGGGGTTCCGCGACCAACGTCGCGGTCGCGGCCGCCCGGCACGGCCGGGCCAGCGCGGTCATCACCCGCACCGGCCTCGACGCCTTCGGCACGTTCGTCCACCGCGCGCTGGCCGACCTCGGGGTCTCCGACGTGTTCGTCTCCGGCGTCGAGGGGCTGAACACGCCCCTGGCGTTCTGCGAGATGTACCCGCCGGACCACTTCCCGCTGCTGTTCTACCGCCTGCCCACGGCGCCGGACCTGCGGATCCGCGCGGAGGAGCTGGACCTGCAGGCGATCCGCGACGCCGGCGTGTTCTGGGCGACCGTCACGGGCCTGTCGGAGGAGCCGAGCCGCGGGGCGCACCACGCCGCCTGGGAGGCCCGGGCCCGCAGCCCCCTCACGGTGCTCGACCTGGACTACCGGCCGATGTTCTGGAAGCACCCCGAGGAGGCCTCCGCGGAGGTCCGCCGGGCGCTGCCGCACGTGACGGTCGCCGTCGGCAACCGCGAGGAGTGCGAGGTCGCGGTCGGCGAGACCGACCCGCACCGCGCCGCGCGGGCGCTGCTGGACGCGGGCGTCGAGGTGGCCGTCGTCAAGCAGGGTCCCCGCGGCGTGCTGGGCATGACGAAGGACCTCACGGTCGAGGTGCCGCCCACGCCGGTCGCGGTCGTCAACGGCCTCGGGGCGGGTGACGGCTTCGGCGGCGCGCTCTGCCACGGGCTGCTCGCGGGCTGGGACCTCGAGACGACGCTGCGGTTCGCGAACGCGGCGGGGGCGATCGTCGCCACCCGCCGGGAGTGCTCGACCGCCATGCCGACGACCGCCGAGGTCGAGGCGCTGCTGGAGGAGGTGGCCGCCCGTGCCTGAGCCGACCCGCTTCGCCGCGGACTACGCCGAGGTCGCGGAGATCCGCGCCCGCGAGCCCGAGCGCGTCCTCGAGCTCGCGCGGGCCCGCGCCCGCCGCCCGCTGCTGCCGGCCGACGGCCGCCTCATGGTCATCGCGGCCGACCACCCCGCCCGCGGCGCCAACGGCGTGGGCGGGCGGCCCATGGCCATGGCGAACCGCACCGAGCTCCTCGACCGGCTGCGCGTGGCCCTGGCCAACCCCGGCGTCGACGGGCTGCTGGGCAGCGCCGACATCATCGAGGACCTCACCCTCCTCGGGGCGCTGGAGGGCAAGGTCGTCTTCGGCTCCATGAACCGCGGTGGCCTGCAGGGCGCCAGCTTCGAGCTCGACGACCGCTTCACGGGCTACGACGCACAGGCCATCGAGGACATGCACCTCGACGGCGGCAAGTTCCTCACCCGCATCGCGCTCGACGACGCGGGGACCCTGCCGACGCTGACGGCCTCGGCCGACGCGATCAGCGAGCTCGCGGCACGAGAGCTGATCGCCGTCATCGAGCCGTTCTGGTCCTCGCGCGTCGACGGCCGGGTCGTGCACGACCTGTCGGCGGACGGGGTCGTGAAGTCGATCAACGTCGCCCAGGCGCTGGGCCGGACGACGGCCTACACGTGGCTGAAGATCCCCGTGGTGGACGACATGGAGCGCGTCATGGAGTCCACGACGCTGCCGACCCTGCTCCTCGGGGGCGACCCGGCGACGTCGCCCGAGGAGACGTTCGCGTCGTGGCGCAAGGCCCTCGCGCTGCCCTCGGTGCGCGGCCTCACCGTCGGGCGCACCCTGCTGTACCCGCCGGACGACGACGTCGCCGCCGCGGTGCAGACCGCCGTCTCGCTCGTCCGCTGACCTGCCCCGAGAGGAGGCCGACCGTGGCCCAGGAGCTGTACGTCCCCGCCGGAACCGCTGCGGGGGAGGGCTTCGACCTCGTCGTGACGCCGGAGTCGGCGGGCTGGGGTTTCTCGGGCCTGCGGACGCTGACGCTGGCGCCAGGCGGCGAGGCGACCTTCGCCACCGGCGAGGACGAGCTGCTGGTGCTGCCGCTCGCCGGGTCCGCCTCGGTGCAGGTGGGTGAGCAGGTGCTGGAGCTCGCGGGCCGCGCGAGCGTCTTCGACGGCGTCACCGACTTCGCCTACGTCGGGCGCGACGAGCAGCTGACGGTGCGCAGCACCGCGGGTGCCGTCCTGGCGTTCCCCGCGGCGCGGGCCGGGCGCCGGCTCCCGTTCCGCTACGGCCCGGCCTCGGGCGTCCCCGTGGAGCTGCGCGGTGCGGGTCAGGCCAGCCGCCAGGTCAACAACTTCGCGACCCCGCAGGCGTTCGAGACGGACAAGCTCATCGCGTGCGAGGTCCTGACCCCGGCCGGGAACTGGTCGTCCTACCCGCCGCACCGCCACGACCGCGCGAGCGAGGTCGAGAGCGAGCTCGAGGAGGTCTACTACTTCGCGTTCCGCTCGCTGGCCCCGGCCGGCACCCCGGTCGTCGAGGGCGGGCTGGGCTACCAGCGCGTCTACGGCGAGGCGGAGCGCCCGATCGAGGTGCTCGAGGAGGTCCGCGGCGGCGACGTCGTGCTCATCCCGCACGGCTGGCACGGACCCTCGATCGCCTCCCCGGCGTTCGACATGTACTACCTCAACGTCATGGCCGGCCCCGCGCCGGAGCGCGCCTGGAAGATCTGCGACGACCCCGCCCACGGCTGGGTCCGCAGCACCTGGGAGCAGCAGCGGGTCGACCCGCGGCTGCCCTTCTACCGCGCGCCGGCCGCCGCCGGCGCCTCCTCCTGAACCCGACCACCCCCCACCGGAGCCGATCCCCATGAGCGCCACCCCGACCCCCCGTGTCACCGTCCGCCTGACCGTGGCGCAGGCCGTGGTCCGCTTCCTCTCCGCGCAGTTCTCCGAGCGCGACGGCGAGCGGCAGCAGTTCTTCGGCGGCGTGTTCGGCATCTTCGGCCACGGCAACGTCGCCGGGGTCGGCCAGGCGCTGCTCGAGGCGGAGCTCGAGGCCGACGCCGGGGACGGCTGGACCCCGCCGGCGCGCGTGCCGTACATGACGGGCCGCAACGAGCAGGCGATGGTCCACGCGGCCGTCGGCTACGCCCGGCAGAAGGACCGGCTGCAAACCCTCGCCGTCACGGCGTCCGTCGGACCGGGTTCCACGAACATGCTGACCGGTGCCGCGCTGGCCACGATCAACCGCCTCCCCGTCCTGCTGCTGGCCAGCGACATCTTCGCGACGCGCGTCGGATCGCCCGTGCTGCAGGAGCTCGAGCAGGACTACGGCTACGACGTCTCCGTGAACGACGCGTTCCGGCCGCTGTCGCGGTTCTTCGACCGCGTGTGGCGTCCGGAGCAGCTGCCCGCCGCGCTGCTCGGCGCCATGCGCGTGCTCACCGACCCCGCGCAGACCGGAGCGGCCACGATCGCGCTGCCGCAGGACGTGCAGGCGGAGGCCTTCGACTGGCCGGCCGAGCTGTTCCGCGAGCGCACGTGGCGCATCGCGCGCCCGGTCCCGGAGGCGGTCGCGATCGCCGAGGCCGCGGCCCTGATCCGCGCGGCGAGGACGCCGCTCGTGGTCGCCGGCGGCGGGGTCACCTACTCGCGCGCGACCGCGGAGCTGGCGGCGTTCGTCGAGGCCACCGGCATCCCCGTGGGTCAGTCGCAGGCCGGCAAGGGGACGCTGCCCTACGACCACCCGCTGTGCCTGGGGGCCATCGGGTCCACGGGGACGACCGCGGCCAACGAGATCGCCGCGGAGGCCGATGTGGTCATCGGGATCGGCACCCGGTACTCCGACTTCACCACGGCCTCGCGCACCGCGTTTCAGAACCCCGGCGTGCGCTTCGTCAACATCAACGTGGCCTCGCTGGACACGGTCAAGCACGCCGGCCTCCCCGTCCAGGCGGACGCCCGCGAGGCGCTCGTGGCGCTGACGCAGGCGCTGTCGGGGTGGTCGGTGCCGGACGCCTACCGCGAGCGGTCCGCGCGGCTGAACCGCGAGTGGGACGCCGTGGTGGAGTCCTTCTACCGGTCGGGCAAGGGCGAGGAGACGGGCCTGCTGGCGCAGGCGGAGGTGCTCGGCGCGATCGACGAGGTGGCCGAGGCCCGCGACGTCGTGGTGTGCGCCGCGGGTTCGCTACCCGGGGACCTGCACTGCATGTGGCGGACCCGGGACCCGAAGGGCTACCACGTCGAGTACGGCTACTCCTGCATGGGCTACGAGATCCCCGGCGGCATGGGCGTGCGGATGGCGGCCCCGGACCGCGACGTCTTCATCACGGTCGGGGACGGCTCCTACCTCATGATGCCGACGGAGCTGGTCACGGCCGTCCAGGAGGACGTCAAGGTCATCGTCGTGCTGCTGCAGAACCACGGGTTCGCCTCCATCGGGGCGCTGAGCGAGTCCCTGGGTTCCCAGCGCTTCGGGACGCGGTACCGCAAGCGGTCCGGGTCGGGACGCCTCGACGGGGACCGGCTGCCCGTGGACCTCGCGGCGAACGCCGAGAGCCTCGGGGTTCGGGTGCTGCGCGCGCAGACGCGCAAGGAGCTCGTGGCGGCCCTGCAGGACGCCAAGGCGTCGACGGAGTCGACCCTGGTGCACGTGGAGACCGACCTGTACTCCGAGGCTCCGGACGGCGGGGGCTGGTGGGACGTGCCCGTCTCCGAGGTCTCGCACCTGGAGTCGACCCGCGCGGCGCGCGCGACGTACGAGCAGAAGAAGGCCGGTCAGCGACCCCTGCTGTGACGTCCGCCCGGCATCCATAGGTCATCATGTCCTGACAATCCCTTGACACCTCCGGCGCACCGCGTCAGAGTTCCCCCAGCCGCAGTGGTGCGGCGCACGACGACGTGGAGGATCCCATGGGCCGCACCATCACGATCGGCTCCGCCCCGGACTCCTGGGGCGTCTGGTTCGCCGACGACCCGCTGCAGACCCCGGCGGCGCGGTTCCTCGACGAGGTCGCCGCGGCCGGGTACGAGTGGATCGAGCTGGGGCCCTACGGCTACCTGCCCACCGACCCCGCGCAGCTGGCCGACGAGCTGGCCGCGCGCCGCCTGAAGGTGTCGGCCGGCACGATCTTCGCGGCGCTGCACCGCCCCGACCACTACGCCGAGGCGTGGGCCCAGGTCGAGGCCGTCGCGAAGCTCACGAAGGCCGTCGGCGGGACCCACCTCGTGGTCATCCCCGGGCAGTGGCGCAGCGACAAGACGGGCGAGCAGATCGAGCCGCGCACGCTGGACGACGAGGGCTGGGCCCGCCTGGCGAGCGGCATGGACCGCCTGGGCCGCGACGTCATGAACGGCTACGGTCTGCAGATCGCGGTGCACTCCCACGCGGACACCCACATCGACACCCACGACGAGGTCGACCGCTTCCTCGAGCTGACCGACCCCGACGTCGTCAAGCTGTGCCTGGACACGGGGCACGTCTCCTACTCGGGCGGCGACAACCTCAAGATCATCGCCGACCACCCCGACCGCATCGCGTACGCCCACCTCAAGCAGGTGGACCCCGCGGTCGTCGCGAAGGTCAAGGAGCAGGACCTGCCCTTCGGTGAGGCCGTCAAGCTCGGGGCCATGGTCGAGCCGCCGCAGGGCGTCCCGGCCATGCCCCCCATCCTCGAGGCCCTCGCGGGGCTCGACCACGACGTGTTCGCCATCGTCGAGCAGGACCTCTACCCCGTCGCCTTCGACGCGCCGCTGCCCATCGCGCGGCGCACCCTCACCTACCTGCGCTCCTGCCGGCTCCCGCAGGCCTGAACCCGCCTCGCCGGCGCCCCTCCCGGGCCGGCGGAGCGCGCACCACCCCGCACCACCCGCACCGAGCACCACCCGCACCGAGTACTACCCCCACCAGCCCCCGCCGCACCCGCCGGGGACCACCGGGTCGACACCACGACCCGACAGAGAGGACCGGATCGACGATGATTCGCTCGCGCAAGACCGCCGTCGCGGTGTTCGTCGCCACCGCCGCGCTGGCGCTGTCCGGCTGCAGCAGCAGCGGCGGCGCGCAGAAGGACGACACCTCCTCCGACGGTGGGGGGAACGTGGCCTCCACGCCCCGCGTCAAGATCGCCATGGTCACCCACGCGGCACCCGGTGACACGTTCTGGGACATCGTGCGGGCGGGCGCGGAGGCGGCCGCCAAGAAGGACAACGTGGACCTGAACTACCAGGGTGCGCCCGAGGCGGCCGACCAGGTCAACCTGGTGCAGTCCGCGATCGACTCCAAGGTCGCCGGCATCGCCGTCACGATGGCCAAGGCCGACGCCGTCACGCCGGTCATCAAGAGCGCCAGCGACGCGGGCATCCCCGTCACCGTCCTCAACGCGGGCGGCGTCGACGCGTGGAAGGCCACGGGCGCGATCGGCTACTTCGGCTCCGACGAGAACGTCGCGGGTCAGGCCGTCGGGACGCGCCTGTCGGGCGAGGGGGCCAAGAAGGTCCTCTGCGTGATCCAGGAGCAGGGCAACGTCGCGCTGGACGCGCGTTGCGCGGGCATCAAGACCACCTTCTCGGGGTCCGTCGAGAACATCTTCGTCACCGGCACGGACATGCCGTCCGTCCAGCAGACGATCACGTCGAAGCTGCAGCAGGACCCCGCCATCGACCGGGTCGTCACCCTCGGGGCCCCGTTCGCGCTGACCGCGGTCAAGTCGGTCGCCGACGCGGGCAGCTCGGCGGTCGTGGCCACCTTCGACACCAACAAGGAGCTCGTGGCCGCGGTCCAGAGCGGTGACGTCGAGTTCGCGATCGACCAGCAGCCGTACCTGCAGGGCTACCTCGCGGTGGACGCCCTCTGGCTCAACATCAACAACGGCAACACCATCGGCGGCGGCAGCGCGACCCTGACGGGCCCCGCCTTCATCGACAAGACCAACATCGACCGCGTCGCGGAGTTCGCGGCCAAGGGCACGAGGTGAGGTCCCACCATGAGTAGCTCGACGACAGCGGCTCCCCGCGTCCCGGCGCTGCGCGCCAAGGACGACCGGGTCGCCAGGAAGTCCCTGGCGACGCGGATCCTCTCCCGGCCGGAGATCGGGTCCCTCATCGGCGCGATCGCGGTGTTCGTCCTCTTCTGCGTGGTCGCCCCGACCTTCCGGGCGGCCCCCTCGCTCGCCACGGTCGCCTACTCGGCCTCGACGATCGGCATCATGGCCGTCGCCGTCGCCCTGCTGATGATCGGCGGTGAGTTCGACCTCTCCGCCGGGGTGGTCGTCACGACCTCGGCCCTGGCGGCGTCCACCTTCGCCTTCCAGCTGGGGCTGAACCTCTGGGTCGGCGTCGTGCTCGCGCTGGCGCTGGCGCTGGGGGTGGGGGCCTTCAACGGGTGGCTCCTCATGCGCACGGGACTCCCCAGCTTCCTCATCACCCTGGGCACGTTCTTCATGCTGCAGGGCCTCAACCTCGGTGTGACCAAGCTGCTGACGGGCGGGGTCTCCTCGGACTCGGTGGCCGACATGGACGGCTTCGCCGGCGCGCAGGCCGTGTTCGCCTCGACCCTCAAGGTCGGCGGGGTCGGGATCAAGATCACCGTGCTCTGGTGGATCCTGTTCGTCGTCATCGCCACCTGGGTGCTCCTGCGCACCCGGGTCGGCAACTGGATCTTCGCCGTGGGCGGGGACGACGCCGCCGCGCGCGCGGTCGGTGTCCCCGTCAGGAAGACCAAGATCGGTCTCTTCATGACGGTCGGGTTCGCCGGCTGGTTCGTGGGCATGCACCAGCTCTTCAGCTTCGACTCGATCCAGTCCGGCGGTGGCGTGGGGCAGGAGTTCATCTACATCATCGCCGCGGTCGTGGGCGGCTGCCTGCTCACGGGCGGGTACGGCTCGGCGATCGGCTCGGCGGTCGGTGCTCTCATCTTCGGGATGACGAGCCTCGGCATCGTCTACGCCGGGTGGGACGCAAACTGGTTCAAGCTGTTCCTCGGCGTGATGCTCCTGCTGGCCACGATCGTGAACCTGCTCGTCAAGAACCAGGCGGCGAAGAGGTGAGCGGCGACGTGACGACCCCGACGGACCAGCCCCGGCACGACGCGACGGTCGAGATCCTCCGCCTCGACGACGTGGGCAAGAGCTACGGCAACGTCCACGCCCTGCGCGGGGTGTCCCTGTCGGTGCGGCAGGGGGAGATCACCTGCGTCCTGGGCGACAACGGAGCCGGCAAGTCGACGCTGATCAAGATCATCGCCGGCCTGCACACGCACAGCTCGGGACAGCTGACGGTCAACGGCGAGGAGGTGCACTTCTCCTCACCCCGCGAGTCGCTCGAGCGGGGCATCGCCACGGTCTACCAGGACCTGGCGCTCGTGCCGCTGATGTCGATCTGGCGCAACTTCTTCCTCGGCGCCGAGCTGACGACCGGATCGGGCCCGTTCAAGCGCCTGGACGTCAAGCGCATGGTCCAGGTCGCCGACGAGGAGCTGACCAAGATGGGCATCAGCGTGCCCGACCTCGAACGCCCCGTGGGGGCGCTCTCGGGGGGGCAGCGGCAGTGCATCGCCATCGCCCGGGCCATCTACTTCGGGGCGAAGGTCCTCATCCTCGACGAGCCCACGGCCGCCCTCGGCGTCAAGCAGTCCGGTGTGGTGCTCAAGTACGTCGCGAAGGCCCGCGACGCCGGCCTCGGCGTCATCTTCATCACCCACAACCCGCACCACGCGTACCTGGTGGGCAACCACTTCGTGATTCTCAACCGCGGCAACGTCTCCCTCGACAAGGCCCGGCAGGACATCACGCTGGAGCAGCTCACGAACGAGATGGCCGGCGGCTCCGAGCTCGAGGCCCTCAGCCACGAGCTCTCCGCCCCCGGCGTGACCCCCGAGCCCGCCACCGCCCTGGCGGCGGGTCACCGCGACGACGAGAGGTGAGACCAGGCCGATGAGCACGGCGACACGTTCCACTCCGCACACGGCCCGCGAGGGCTACGACCGCGACCTGCGCGTCGCCGTGCTCGGCGTCGGCATGATGGGCCAGGACCACGCCCGGCGGCTCGCGCGGCTGACCAAGGGCGCGCAGCTCGTCGCGGTCAGCGATGTGGACGTCGCCCGCACCGACGCGGTGGCCGCCGAGTTCGGCGTCCGGGCCCTGCACGACCCGGGGGCGGCCATCGAGGACCCCGACGTGGACGCGGTCGTGATCGCGACCCCCGGGTTCACCCACGAGGGGCTGGTCCTGCAGGCCCTGGCCGCCGGCAAGCCGACCCTGTGCGAGAAGCCCCTGACCACCTCGCCGGAGACCGCCCGCAAGGTCGTCGAGGCCGAGCACGCCCTGGGCCGTCCGCTGGTGCAGGTCGGGTTCATGCGCCGCTTCGACGCGGAGTACCAGGAGCTCCGGGCGCTCGTCGCCTCGCAGGAGCTGGGCCGTCCCCTGTTCCTGCACTGCGCGCACCGCAACGCCACCACCCCGCCGAACTTCAGCTCCGAGATGCTCATCCTCGACTCGGTGGTCCACGAGGTGGACGTGGCCAGGTTCCTGCTCGGCGAGGAGATCACCGCCATCACGGTGCTCCGGCCCGGTGCGACCTCGCACGCCCCGGAGGGTCTGCAGGACCCGCAGTTCGTCGTGATGGAGACCGAGAGCGGCGCACTGGTCGACGTGGAGATCTTCGTGAACACGACCTTCGGCTACGAGGTGCGCACCGAGCTGGTCGCCGAGCGCGGCAGTGCGCAGATCGGACTCGGCGTGGGTCTGGTGTCGCACTCGGCGCGGGGGTGGGGCGGGGGCATCGCGGCGGACTTCAAGGAGCGCTTCGGCACCGCCTACGACACCGAGTTCCAGCGCTGGGTGGACGCCGTCCGCAGCGGCGCGGGCGTCGACGGGCCGGGGGTGTGGGACGGGTACGCCGCCGCGGCCGTCTGCGCCGCCGGCGTCGAGTCGCTGCGCACCGGCCGCCGCGTCGAGGTCGACCTCGGCGAACGTCCCGGGGCGGCCTGATGCAGATCGCCCTCGACACGTACATGTTCCGCGAGGTCCCGCTGCTGGAGCTCCCGGGCGTCGTCGCGGACCTCGGCTACGAGTGGATCGAGCTCTCGCCGCGCGAGGACGTGATCCCGTTCTTCCGCCACCCGCGCATCGACCTGGCCGGGGTGCGCGCGTTCCGCAAGGCGCTCGACGCGGCGGGGGTCGGGGTCTGCTCGACGCAGTTCGTGCAGCGCTGGTCC
This sequence comes from Kineococcus rubinsiae, assembly GCF_011839805.1. Taxonomy (GTDB): domain Bacteria; phylum Actinomycetota; class Actinomycetes; order Actinomycetales; family Kineococcaceae; genus Kineococcus; species Kineococcus rubinsiae. The sequence goes on from NZ_VWPY01000007.1 coordinate 134,777, forward strand.
GGGCCGGGGGAGGACGAGCGCCGCGCGGCCGTGCGCAACGTGCGGCGCATCCTCGAGATCACCACCGAGCTCGGTGTGCCCGTCGTGCAGTCGGAGTTCAACGGCCGCCCCGAGCTGCCCGAGGCGAGCGAGGCCCGGTTCCTGGACTCCTTCGACGAGCTCGCCCCGGCCTTCGAGGCCGCGGGGGTGGAGCTGCGCCTGGAGCCGCACCCCGACGACTTCGTCGAGGACGGCTTCCGGGCGGTGGACCTGGTCCGCGGGCTGGACCGGCCCTGGGTGGGTTTCGTGTACTGCCTCCCGCACACGTTCCACCAGGGTGGTGACGGCCCCGGGATCGTCCGCTACGCGGGGGACCTGCTGCGCCACGTCCACGTCGCGGACTCCTTCGACCCGCGCGGCTCCTCGGGCCTGCGCTACATCGTCAACCCGCCCGGGTCCACGGCCCGGGTCCACCAGCACCTCGACCTCGGCGAGGGGGAGGTCGACGTCGACGGCATCTTCGCCGCGCTCGGCGAGATCGGCTTCGACGGCGCCCTGTGCTCGAGCGTCTTCGCGTGGGAGGAGCGGCGCGAGGAGTCCAGCCGCCTCATGCGCCGCCGCATCCAGGAGCTCGTCGACCGCTGGTGACACCCCGGCACGGCCCGGCGCGGTGGGCGGGCCGTGTCAGCACGTCAGGACCAACTCCAGGAGGACCCGTGCCGCTGCTCCGCTTCGACCTCGTCGCCGGCCGCACCCCGCAGGCGCTGACCGCGCTCCTCGACGCCGCCCACGCGGCGGTCGTCGAGGCCTTCGACGTGCCGCCGGGGGACCGCTACCAGGTCGTGCACCAGCACCCGGCGGGCGAGCTCGTCGTGCACGACACGGGGCTGGGCATCGAGCGCACCGACGAGGTCGTCCTGCTCCAGGTGACCAGCCGCCCGCGCTCGCGGGAGCAGAAGGAGCGCTTCTACGCGCTGCTCGTCGAGAACCTGCGGCGCGACTGCGGCACCGCACCCTCCGACGTCGTCGTCTCCGTCGTCGAGAGCTCCGACGCCGACTGGTCCTTCGGCCACGGGCGCGCGCAGTTCCTCACCGGCGAGCTGTGACCCGGGGCGGGCCCGCCTGCGGCACAGTGGGCCCGTGATCGAGCACACCGTCTGCTTCACCCTCGTCCACCCCGAGGGCTCCCCGGCCGAGCAGGACTTCCTCACCGGGGGCCGCGAGGTCCTCACCGCCGTCCCGGGCGTGCAGGACTTCGCCGTCAGCCGCCAGGTCAGCCCGAAGAGCCCGTTCCGCTTCCGGTTCTCCATGCGCTTCGCCGACCAGGCCGCCTACCGCGCCTACGACGAGCACCCCGCGCACCGCGGCTTCGTCGAGCAGCGCTGGGCCGTCGAGGTCGCCGACTTCCAGGAGTTCGACTTCACCGCCTGGTGAGTCGACCGCCTGGTGACGCCGCTGGTGGCCGCACCCGCACGTCGCGGGGAGTGGCCCCGGCCGTCGCCGTTGTGCGACGCTCGGCCTGCACGCACAACAGAACAGCACCACCAGGCCGCATCCCCCGGGCGGGAGAGCCCCACCGCGCACGCGGTGGGCACCGAAGGAGCAACCACCCCGGAACCTCTCAGGTCCACGGACCGCCACGGGCAGGCCGCTCTGGAGAGCAGGACCACGTCGTGGTCCGCACCGACGGGCACCGCTGCGGCGGGAGCACCGGAGGCTCGACAGAGGGGGTCCCACGTGCGGTCGCACCCGGCGACGGCACGGTTCGAGAGGAGCCCCCGTGAGCCGCCCGTCCCCCCTGCACGAGGTCCACGCCGCCCTCGGCGCGACCTTCACCGACTTCGCGGGCTGGTCGATGCCCGTGCGCTACGCCTCCGACCTCGCCGAGCACCGCGCCGTGCGCGAGACGGCCGGCGTGTTCGACCTGTCCCACATGGGCGAGATCCGGGTCACCGGGCCCGCCGCGGGCGCCGCCCTGGACGCGGCCCTGGTCGGGACGCCGTCGGCGATGCCGCTGGGCCGGGCCGCCTACGGGATGCTCGTGGACACCGACGGCGGGATCCTCGACGACCTCGTGACGTACCGCCTGGGCGAGCAGGAGTTCCTGGTCATCGCCAACGCCTCCAACGTCGAGGTCGTGGCCACGGCCCTCACCGAGCGCGCCGCGGGCTTCGACGCCGTCGTGGCCGACGAGTCCGAGCAGCACGCCCTCGTGGCCGTGCAGGGCCCGGCGTCCGCGGCGATCCTCGCGCCGCTCGTCGACGTCGACCTCGCGGTGGTCCGCTACTACCGCTCGCAGCCCGCGACCCTGCGCACCGCAGGCGGTCCCGTCGACGTCCTGCTCGCCCGCACCGGGTACACGGGCGAGGACGGCTTCGAGGTGTTCACCGCGACCGGCGACGCCGTGGCCGCCTGGGAGGCGCTGCTCGGCGCCGGCCGCGAGCACGGCGCCGTCCCGGCCGGTCTGGCCTGCCGCGACACGCTGCGCCTGGAGGCCGGCATGCCGCTGTACGGGCACGAGCTGACCCGCGACCGCAACCCCTACGAGGCGCGGCTGGGGCGGGTGGTGAAGCTCGACGCCCCGGGCGACTTCACGGGCCGGGCGGCGCTGGAGGCGGCCGCCGCCGCCGAGCCCGTTGAGCTGCTGGTGGGCCTGCGGGGCAGCGGCCGGCGCGCGGGCCGGGAGGGCTACGCGGTCCTCGCGGGCGAGGACGTCGTGGGTCGCGTCACGAGCGGCGCGCTCTCCCCGACCCTCGGGTACCCCGTCGCCATGGCCTACGTCCGGGCGGACCTCGCGGTCGTCGGCACGGCGCTCGCCGTGGACGTGCGGGGCAGCGCGCAGCCCGTCGCGGTCGTCGAGCTGCCCTTCTACCGCCGGGCGCGCTGACGTGGCCGTCAGCGTGTTCGACATGTTCTCGATCGGCATCGGCCCGTCGAGCTCGCACACCGTCGGCCCGCTGCGGGCGGCGTGCGCGTTCGCCGAGGGCCTCGAGGCCGGCGGGCTCCTGGAGCGCACCTCCCGCGTCGTCGTCGAGCTGTGGGGTTCGCTGGGCGCCACGGGGCGCGGGCACGGCAGCGACCGCGCCGTCCTGCTGGGGCTGCTCGGCCAGCACGCCGAGACGGTGGACATCGAGATCGTCCCGACCCTGTTGGAGACCGTGCGCGAGCGCGGGACGCTGGACCTGCTGGGCCGGCACCGCATCGGCTTCGACGTCGACGCGGACCTGGTGCTGATCGGGAACCGGGCGCTGCCGGACCACCCCAACGGGATGGTGTTCCGCGCGTTCGCCGCGGACGGGGCGCTGCTCGCCGAGCGGACCTCCTACTCCGTCGGGGGCGGGTTCGTCCGCGACCACCCGCTCGACGCCACCGCGCCCGTCGCCGAGGTGGGCGCGGAGCTGCCGCACCCCTTCCGCACGGGCGCGGAGCTCCTGCAGGCTTGCCGCACGACCGGGCTCGGCGTGGCGGACGTGGTGCGCCGCAACGAGGAGCACGTCCGGCCGGCCGCCGACGTCGACGCCGGGCTGCTGCGCATCTTCGCCGCCATGGCGGCCTGCGTGGACCGTGGGCTCGTCTCGGGCGGGACCCTGCCCGGCGGTCTCGGCGTGCGCCGCCGCGCCCCCGGCCTGCACGCCCAGCTGCTCGCCGAGGACGCCGACGCCGACTCGCCCGTGGACGCGCTGCGCGCCATGGACTGGGTGAGCCTGTTCGCGCTCGCGGTCAACGAGGAGAACGCCGCGGGCGGCCGGGTCGTCACCGCGCCCACCAACGGCGCCGCGGGCATCGTCCCCGCCGTCCTGCACTTCTACCGCCGGTTCGTGCCCGGCGCCGACGACGCGGGCACGGTCCGCTTCCTGCTCGCCGCGGGCGGCCTGGGGATCGTGCTGAAGGAGACGGGCTCCATCTCGGGCGCCGAGGTCGGCTGCCAGGGGGAGGTCGGCTCCGCGAGCGCCATGGCCGCGGCCGGGCTGGCCGAGGTGCTGGGCGGGACGCCGGAGCAGGTGGAGAACGCCGCCGAGATCGCCATCGAGCACCACCTGGGCCTGACGTGCGACCCCGTCGGCGGGCTCGTGCAGATCCCCTGCATCGAGCGCAACGCCGTGGGCGCCACCACCGCGATCCACGCGGCCCGCACCGCGATGCGCGGCGACGGCGTGCACGTCGTCAGCCTCGACACGGTCATCCGCACGATGCGCCAGACCGGCGCGCACATGCGCTCGGAGTACAAGGAGACCTCGCGCGGCGGCCTCGCGCTGACCGTCGTCGGCGTCAACGTCCCGGAGTGCTGACCGGCTGAGGCGCCGACCGCGCTTGCCGGTCCGGACGGCGCGGGTCCCGGACGGCGCGGGGCCCGGCGGTGGCGGACGATGGGGGCATGCCCGCACGACGCCGCACCGATCCCGTCGAGGGGCTCTCCGCCGCCCGCACCGCCCTGGAGACGATCTCGGCCGGCGGGAAGCCGCCGCGCCCCATGCTCGCCACCGGGGTCCGCTACGCCCTCGAGGAGCTGGCCGCGCGCTACCCGGGCGGCAGCGTCGAGGTCCGCGTGCCGCCCTTCGGTGCGGTGCAGGTCATCGAGGGCCCGCGGCACACCCGCGGCACGCCGCCCGCGGTCGTCGAGATGGACGCCGTGACGTGGCTCGAGGTGGCCAGCGGGCGGCTGGCGTTCGACGCCGCGCGCTCCGCGGGGCGGGTCCTGGCCAGCGGCAACCGCGCCGACCTCACCGACCTGCTGCCGGTGCTCGAGGCGGACGCCGCAGGACGTACGGTCGCAGGGTGAGCGACGCCGAGCACCGCCCCGCGCCCGACGACGAGGCCCTCGACGTCCCGCCGCCCGCACCCGCCGCCGGCGACGACCCCGCGGGGGAGGCCGAACCCGAGGCCGAGCCCGAGGGCACCGGCTTCGTGCAGGTCACCCGCCGCCGCGCGCCGCGCTACCGGGCCTTCGTGCTCACGGGCATCGGCGTCGCGGCCCTCGTCTCGCTCGTCACCGCGCTCGTCAGCTCACCCGCCGACGGGTACTCGCAGCGGCAGCTGTTCGGCTTCCTGCTCGTGTCCCTGGGCGTCTTCGGGGCCATCGTCGGGGGCCTCGTCGCGGTCCTCGTGGAGCGCCGCCGCTGACCTCCGCACGGGTGGCGCCGGTCGGGCGCCCCGGCCGCGGTGTGACACACTCGGAACGTGGCCCGCGGTGACGGACGTCTGAACCACGACCTGCTCCCCGGAGAGAAAGGACCTCAGGACGCTTGTGGCGTCTTCGGGGTCTGGGCTCCCGGTGAGGAAGTCTCCAAGCTCACGTTCTACGGCCTCTACGCCCTGCAGCACCGGGGCCAGGAGGCCGCGGGGATCGCGGTGAGCAACGGCGAGCAGATCCTGGTGTTCAAGGACACCGGTCTGGTCTCCCAGGTGTTCGACGAGTCGGCGCTGGAGTCCCTGCAGGGGCACATCGCCGTCGGTCACACCCGCTACTCCACGACCGGCGGTGGTGGCTGGGAGAACGCGCAGCCCACTCTCGGCGCGACGGCCGGCGGCACGGTCGCCCTGGCGCACAACGGCAACCTCACCAACTCCTTCGCCCTGCGCGAGCTGCTCGCCGAGCGCTACCCCGAGCAGCCCGCGGGTTCGCCCGGCCGGCCCTCCGCGGGGGAGATCGCCCGCGGAAACACGACCGACACGGCGATCATCACGGCGCTGTTCGCGGGCGACCCGGACCACACCCTCGAGGCGACCGCGAGCGAGGTGCTCCCGCACGTCGAGGGCGCCTTCAGCCTCGTCTTCATGGACGAGCACACGCTGTACGCGGCGCGCGACCGGCACGGCATCCGACCGCTCGTCCTGGGCCGCCTCGACCGCGGCTGGGTCGTGGCCAGCGAGACGGCCGCGCTCGACATCGTCGGCGCGAGCCAGGTCCGCGAGATCGAGCCGGGCGAGCTCATCGCCATCGACGCGGACGGCCTGCGCTCCAGCCGCTTCGCCGAGGCCAAGCCCAAGGGCTGCGTCTTCGAGTACGTCTACCTGGCGCGTCCCGACACCACCATCAGCGGCCGCGTCGTGCACGAGGCCCGCGTCGAGATGGGCCGCACGCTGGCCCGCGAGCACCCCGTCGAGGCCGACCTGGTCATCCCGACGCCGGAGTCGGGCACCCCCGCCGCGATCGGCTACGCCGAGGCGTCCGGGATCCCCTACGGCCAGGGCCTGGTGAAGAACGCCTACGTCGGGCGCACGTTCATCCAGCCGAGCCAGACCATCCGGCAGCTGGGGATCCGGCTGAAGCTGAACCCGCTGAAGAACGTGGTGCACGGCAAGAAGCTGGTCGTGGTCGACGACTCGATCGTGCGCGGCAACACCCAGCGGGCCCTCATCCGGATGCTGCGGGAGGCCGGTGCGCTCGAGGTGCACGTGCGGATCTCCTCGCCACCGGTGACGTGGCCGTGCTTCTACGGCATCGACTTCGCGACGCGCGCCGAGCTCATCGCGACCGGCCTGGGCGTCGAGGACGTGCGCACGAGCATCGGCGCCGACTCCCTCGGCTACATCTCCCCCGAGGGGATGATCGAGGCGACCGAGCAGCCCGTCGAGAAGCTGTGCACGGCCTGCTTCAGCGGGACCTACCCGGTGCCGCTGCCCGACGTGGAGCGCCTCGGCCGGCACTCCCTGGACGCGCGGCGCATCCCGATCACGCCCGTCGCCTCCACCACGCGGTGAGCGCCCCCGTGAGCGGACGGCCCGCAGGCGGCACCACCTACGCCGACGCCGGCGTGGACGTGGTGGCCGGCGACCGCGCCGTGGAGCTGATGAAGGCGTCCGTGGCCCGGACGCACGGACCGCAGGTCGTGGGCGGCTTCGGCGGCTTCGCCGGGCTGTACGACGTGAGCGCCCTCAAGGCGTTCCGCCGGCCCCTGCTGGCCACGAGCACCGACGGCGTGGGCACCAAGGTCGCCGTCGCCCAGGCGCTCGACGTCCACGACACGATCGGCTTCGACCTGATCGGCATGGTCGTCGACGACATCGTGGTCTGCGGCGCCACCCCGCTGTTCATGACGGACTACATCGCGTGCGGGCGGGTCGTGCCCGAGCGGATGGCCGCGATCGTGGCCGGCATCGCCCGGGCCTGCGAGGAGGCGGGCGTCGCGCTCGTCGGCGGCGAGACCGCCGAGCACCCCGGCCTGCTGGGCCCGGAGGAGTACGACGTCGCCGGCGCGGTCACGGGGGCCGTCGAGGCCGACGAGCTGCTGGGCGCCGAGAAGGTCCGCGCGGGCGACGTGCTCGTCGCGATGGCGTCCTCGGGGCTGCACTCCAACGGCTACTCGCTCGTGCGCCGCGTCGTCGCCGACGCGGGCTGGTCCTACGAACGCCACGTCGAGGAGTTCGGCCGCACGCTGGGCGAGGAGCTCCTCGAGCCGACCCGGATCTACGCGAAGCCCGCGCTCGCGACCCTCGCCACCGGCGGGGTGCACGCCATGAGCCACGTGACCGGTGGGGGCCTGGCGGCCAACCTGGCCCGGTGCCTGCCCGTCGACGTGACCGCCGAGGTGGACCGCGGGACGTGGACGCCCGGCCCGGTCTTCTCGACCGTCCGGGACCTGGGGGGCGTGCCCGCGGCCGACCTGGAGCGCACGCTCAACCTCGGCGTGGGCATGGTGGCCGTCGTCGCCGCCGGGCAGGCCGCGGCGGTCGTGAGCAGCGTGGAGAGCGCCGGGATCCCGGCGTGGGTGTGCGGTGAGGTCCGGCCTCGCACGGAGGCGGACGGGTCGAGCAACGGCAAGGGTGTGTCAGGCGGCGTGACGCTCCTCCGGGGCCGTCACCAGGGGTGGTGACGGGCGAGGGAACGGCACGCCGACCGGCAAGCGTGACTGCTCGGATCAGGGAGACGCTGCGTCAAGCGCGGCGCTTCGTCGCCCAGTCCTCGTAGTCGTCCTCCGGAGGCTGGTACGAGTCCACGTACGGCTCGTCCTCCTCGACTTCCGGCTCCGGCACGACGGGGGCGGTGTTCCGCCCCGCCGGGCTGAAGCGGTCGGGCCCGTGCAGCTCGCGTTGCAACGCGTTGTAGTCGGTGTCGGGGCTGAAGTACTTCAGCTCCCGAGCGACCTTCGTCTGCTTGGCCTTCTGACGGCCGCGCCCCATGGCGTCGACCCCCTCGCGCGTCGGCCGGGGCAGGCTGAGCGTGCCCCGGAGCAGCTGTCATCTCTCCGTGGTCCCAAAGGTACATGTTCGCGGGAGCTTCCGGCATCCCGGTCGTGCGCGGGGGGTCGCGGGGGCACCCCGGACGCCCCGCGGGGTCACCCGTGCGGAGCAGCCGCGCGGGGAGGGTGTTGGCTGTGCCCATGCCCAAGGTGGCGGGGATCGACTCCTCGACCCAGTCCTGCAAGGTCGTCGTCCGTGATGCCGGGACGGGGGACCTGCTGCGCTCCGGGCGTGCCCGGCACCCCGACGGCAGCGAGGTCGACCCCGCCCACTGGTGGCGGGCGCTCACCGAGGCGGTCGCCGACGCGGGCGGCCTCGACGACGTGGACGCGATCGCCGTGGGCGCGCAGCAGCACGGCTCCGTGCTGCTCGACGACGCCGGCGAGGTCGTCCGCCCCGCTCTGCTGTGGAACGACGGCCGCTCGGCCGGCGCCGCCGCGGAGCTGACCGCCGAGCTCGGCGGCCCGGGCGCGTGGGCCCGCGAGGTGGGCAGCGAGCTCGTCGCCTCCCTGACCATCACCAAGCTGCGCTGGCTGGCCGAGCACGAGCCGGAGACGGTCGCCCGGACCCGCTCGGTCTGCCTGCCGCACGACTGGCTCACCCACCGCCTCGCGGGTGGCGCGGCCGCGGGGGCGCAGCTGTCGACCGACCGCGGCGACGCCAGCGGCACGGGCTACTACGCGCCCGCCGCGGGGGAGTACCGCCACGACCTGCTGCGGCGCGCGTTCGGCGCCGACGCGGAGCTGCCCACGGTGCTCGACGCCGCGGGCAGCGCCGGCCGCAGCGCGAGCGACGTGTCCCGCGGGGCCGTGCTGGGCGCGGGCACGGGCGACAACATGGCCGCGGCCCTGGGGGTCGGCGCGCAGCTCGGCGACGTCGTCGTCTCGATCGGGACCTCCGGCGTGGTCAGCGTCGTCAGCGACGTGGCCACCACCGACGAGAGCGGCCTGGTGGCGGGCTTCGCCGACGCGACCGGGCACTTCCTGCCCCTGGTCTGCACCCTCAACGCGGCCCGCGTCCTGGACTCCGCGGCGGCCCTGCTCGGCGTCGACCACGCGGAGCTGTCCCGGCTCGCCCTGTCCGCGCCCGCCGGCGCGGGCGGTCTCGTGCTGGTCCCGTACCTGGAGGGCGAGCGGACGCCCGTGCGCCCCGACAGCACCGGCGCCCTGCACGGCCTGACCCTGGCCACCAGCACCCCCGCGCACCTGGCGCGCGCCACCGTCGAGGGCCTGCTGTGCGGGCTCGCGGACGGCCTCGACGCCCTCGTCGCGCAGGGCGTGCGGGTCGGGCGGGTCGTCCTCGTCGGGGGCGGCGCGCGCTCGGAGGCCGTGCGCCGGCTGGCCCCGGCCGTCCTGGGCCACCCGGTCGTCGTGCCCGAGCCGGGGGAGTACGTGGCCGACGGCGCCGCGCGGCAGGCCGCGTGGGCGCTCGCCGGCGGCGACGCGCCGCCCGCCTGGGTGCTCGGCGCCAGCACGACGCTGGAGGCCGACCCGACCCCGGCGGTGCGCGAGCGCTACGCCCAGGTCCGCGACCTCACGGCCGACCGCCTCTGAGCGGGCGGGTCAGGCCCCGCCCAGGCGGGCGCGGGCGGCCTGCTTGTCCACGTACATCCGGGCGTCGGCCTCGGCCAGCACCGACTCCGTCGGACGGTCCAGGTCGTCCACGGCCCACCCGACGCTGAGCCGGACCGGGCGGCCCGGCGCGCCGCCCGAGGGCAGCACGTTGCGGCGCAGGCGGTCGCAGAGCCGCTCGACGTCGCCGGTCGGCACGCCCTCGACGAGGAGCACGAACTCGTCGCCGCCCAGGCGGGCGACGGTGTCGCTCGGGCGGACCTCCCGCGTCAGGGCCCGGGCCACCTGGACGAGGACGTCGTCGCCCGCGCGGTGCCCCCGCAGGTCGTTGACGTCCTTGAGCCCGTCGACGTCGCACACCAGCAGGAACGTCGGCGACCCCGTGTGGCGGGACCGCTCGCGCGCGCTGCGCCACCGGTCGGCCAGCAGGGCGCGGTTCGGCAGGCCCGTGAGGCGGTCGTGGGTGGCGCGGTGCGCGAGGGTCCGCTCCCGGGCCAGGCGGTCGGTGACGTCCCACGCCGCGACGGCGACCTCGCCGGACGGGGTGCCCGTCAGCGCCACCTCCAGGCGCAGCCCGGGCGCGGCCCGCAGCCGCACCACGGCGCTGCCGACCCGCTGCGTGCGGACCCGCTCGAGGGCCCGCAGGGCCCGGTCGCGGTCGGCGGGGACGAGCAGGTCGGGGGCCTCGGCCCCGCACAGCTCCCCGTGGCGCGAGCCGCCGGCGAGGGCCGTGGCGCGCGCCGACGCCCAGCGCACCCGGCTGCCGTCGAGCACGGCGGTGGCCGCGGGACCGTCGACGGCGAGCGCCCGCCAGTCGAGGTCCGGGACGCCCGCGGGCTCGGGGGTGCTCGTCACCGGGCGGCGCGGTCCCCGTCGGCCCAGGCCGCCACCACGCCGGTGGCGGCCCCGGTCGCGAGCACGGCCGGCCACGTCCCGAGGCGGTGCGAGAGCAGGTGCGAGACGCCGACGAGCGCGACGGTCGCGGCGCACGCGGCCGCGGCGGCCAGGGGGGAGCGCCGCCCGGCCCAGCCC
>NZ_VWPY01000061.1 GCF_011839805.1 Kineococcus rubinsiae
CGCCGCCCTCGCCGGGGCGCTCGCGGGGGCCGGCGTGGCCCGCGTGCTGCCGGTGACGTCCGTCCCCGGTGCCGTCGCGGTGGGCGTCCTCGCCGCCGCGGTCGCGGCGCTGGCCTGGCTCGCGGTGCTGCGGCTGCTGGACGCCCCGGACCTGCGCGTGCTGACCGGCAGCGCCCGCGCCGTCGTGCGGGGAGGCCGGTCGTGACCGAGCGCGTGGTGCTCGTCCTGGGCAGCAGCGCGGGCGGGGTGGGCCGGCACGTGACGTCGCTGGCCGGGATGCTGGCGGCCGCGGGCGCCACGGTCGAGGTCGCGGCTCCCGCCGAGACGCTGCAGCGCTTCGCCGACGGCTGGTCCGGCACCGCCGCCGGTGCCGGGAGCATCAGCGCCCACCCCCTGGAGGTCGGCGCGTCCCTGGACCCGCCCCGCGACCTGCGCGCCGCCCTCGTCCTGCGCCGCCTGCTGCGCGCCGGGGGACCCCCGCTCGTGCACGCCCACGGCGTGCGGGCCGGGCTCGTGGCCCTGCTGGCCGTGCGCACGCTGCGACCGCGGCCGCCGCTGGTCGTCACGCTGCACAACGCCGTCCTGGGCGCGGGGCGGCGGGCGGCGCTCGGGCGGCGGGTGCAGTCGGCCGTGTGCCGTGGCGCCGACGTCGTGCTCGGGGTGTCGGGGGACCTCGTCGCGGCCGCCCGCGCGGCCGGGGCGCGCACGGCCGAGCGGGCGCTCGTCCCCGCGCCGGCGGGCGTGCCCGCCCGCGACCGGGAGGTGGTGCGGGCGCAGGAGGACCTCGGCGACGCCCTCGTGGTGCTCACCGTCGCCCGCCTGGCGCCGCAGAAGGGCCTCGACGACCTGCTCGACGTCCTCGCCACCACCCCGCGCACCCTCACCGGTGCCGGGGGGTCGCAGGACGTCGTCTGGCTGCTCGCCGGGGACGGCCCGCTGCGCGGCGAACTCGCCGACCGGATCGCCGCCCGGCGGCTGCCCGTGCGGCTGCTGGGCGCCCGCCGCGACGTCCCCGACCTCCTCGCGGCCTGCGACGTCGTCGTGGTCACCAGCGTCTGGGAGGGGCAGCCCGTCTTCGTCCAGGAGGCGCTGCGGGCGGGTCGTCCGCTCGTCGCGACCGACGCGGGCGGCACCCGCGAGGTCACGGGCGACGCGGCTGACCTGGCCCCCGTCCACGACGTCGGGGCGCTCGCGGCCGCGGTGCGGGCCCTGCTCGACGACCCGGCCATGCGGGCGCGGCGGGGCGCCGACGCCCGGCGCCGCGCGGCGCAGCTGCCCACCGACGCCGACGTGCTGGCCCAGGTCCGCCGCGTGTTCGCGCTCGGCCGCACCGCCGCGCGCCCGAAGTCGCCCGGCGTCGGGTAACCTCGAAGTCCGTGGCGAACCGCAGCACTCCCGAGTCCCAGACACAGCACGTCTTCGTGACCGGGGGGGTCGCGTCCTCCCTCGGCAAGGGGCTGACGGCGTCCAGCCTCGGTCGCCTGCTCCGCGCGCGAGGCCTGCGCGTGGCGATGCAGAAGCTCGACCCCTACCTCAACGTGGACCCGGGGACGATGAACCCGTTCCAGCACGGTGAGGTCTTCGTGACCGACGACGGGGCCGAGACCGACCTCGACATCGGTCACTACGAGCGCTTCCTCGACGTCCGCTTCGACGCCTCGGCCAACGTGACGACCGGCCAGGTCTACTCGGCGGTCATCGCCAAGGAGCGCCGCGGCGAGTACCTCGGCGACACCGTCCAGGTCATCCCGCACATCACCAACGAGATCGTCGACCGGATGCGCGCCCAGGCCCGCCCCGACATCGACGTCATCATCACCGAGGTCGGCGGCACCGTCGGCGACATCGAGTCGCTGCCGTTCCTCGAGGCCGCCCGGCAGGTGCGCCAGCGCCTGGGCCGCGACAACGTCTTCTTCGTCCACGTCTCCCTCGTGCCCTACATCGGGCCGAGCGGGGAGCTGAAGACCAAGCCGACGCAGCACTCCGTCGCGGCGCTGCGCAGCATCGGCATCCAGCCCGACGCCATCGTGTGCCGCTCCGACCGCGAGATCCCCGAGGGCGTCAAGCGCAAGATCGCCTCGATGTGCGACGTCGACGAGGAGGCCGTCATCGCCTGCGTCGACGCGCCCTCGATCTACGACATCCCCAAGGTGCTGCACCGCGAGGGCCTCGACGCCTACGTCGTGCGCAAGCTCAACCTGTCCTTCCGCGACGTGGACTGGACGACCTGGGACGACCTGCTGCGCCGCGTGCACTCCCCGCGCCGCCACGTCGAGATCGCGCTGGTCGGCAAGTACATCGACCTGCCCGACGCCTACCTCTCGGTCACCGAGGCGCTGCGCGCCGGCGGTTTCGCCGAGGACGCCAAGGTCGACATCCGCTGGGTGGCCGCCGACGAGTGCGCGACCCCCGCGGGGGCCCGCAAGCACCTCAAGGACGTCGACGCGATCTGCGTGCCCGGTGGTTTCGGGGTGCGCGGCATCGAGGGCAAGCTCGGCGCGCTGACCTGGGCCCGCGAGAACGGCGTCCCGACGCTCGGGCTCTGCCTCGGCCTGCAGTGCATGGTCATCGAGTACGCGCGCAACGTCGCGGGCCTGCCCGACGCGAGCTCCACCGAGTTCGACCCGGCGTCGCCGAACCCCGTCATCGCGACGATGGCGGAGCAGCAGGACATCGTGGCGGGGGAGGGCGACATGGGCGGCACCATGCGCCTGGGTTCCTGGGACGCCGTCCTCACCCCCGGGTCCGTGGTGGCGGGCACCTACGGCAGCGAGCGGATCTCCGAGCGCCACCGCCACCGCTACGAGGTGAACAACTCCTACCGCGACCAGCTCAGCGAGGCGGGGCTGTCGTTCTCCGGCGTCTCCGTGGACCGCGGGCTCGTGGAGTTCGTGGAACTGCCCGCCGACGTGCACCCGTACTACGTGGGCACGCAGGCGCACCCGGAGTTCAAGTCGCGCCCGACGCGGGCGCACCCGCTGTTCTCCGGGCTCGTCGCCGCGGCCCTGCAGCGCCAGCGCGACGAGCAGCTGCTCGACGTCGAGCCGGAGCCGTCCGACGACGGCGTCCTCGCCGCGGAGGTCGGCGCGTGAGCGGCTTCCCCGACGAGCTGGGCGTGCCCGTCGTGGCAGGGGCCGAGCTGCACGACGCGGTCGTGCAGCGCCGGGTCACCTCGGCCGAGACGGTGTTCGAGGGCCGGGTGTGGGACGTCGTCCGCGAGGTCGTCGAACTGCCCGGCGAGGACGGCCCCACCTCGGTGACGCGCGACCTGCAGCGCCACCCCGGGGCGGTCACCGTGCTGGCGCTGGACGACGACGAGCACGTCCTGTTCGTGAAGCAGTACCGCCACCCCGTCCGCCGCGAGCTGTGGGAGCTGCCCGCGGGGCTGCTCGACGTCGACGGTGAACCGCCGCTGACCGCCGCGCAGCGCGAGCTGGCCGAGGAGGCGGACCTGCGCGCGGAGCGCTGGGACGTCGTCGTGGACTGGTTCAACTCCCCGGGCGGCTCCAGCGAGGCGAACCGGATCTACCTGGCGCGCGGGCTGTCCGCCGTGCCGGCCGGGCAGCGCCACACGCGCGAGGACGAGGAGCGGGACATGGTGCCGGTGCGCGTCCCGCTGGCCGAGGCGGTCGAGGCCGTCCTCGCCGGGCGCCTGGGCAACCCCGGCACGGTCATCGGCGTCCTCGCCGCTGCCGCGGCCCGCAGCGCCGGCTGGTCGACGCTGCGTCCGGCCGACGCGGCGTGGCCCGGAGACCTGAGCTGAGGGGTCTCGGCTGAGCCGGCTCCCCTGACGACGGGCCCACCGCCCCGCGGGGCGGTGGGCCGTGTCGCGCACCGTCGGCACGGGCCACGGCTGGCTAGTGTCGAACGGTGAGCTCCGCGACGACGTCCCCACCGGCGACCCCGTCGCCGGTGGCCGCCGTCGTGAGCCGGGACGACCACGCGGTCGACCACGTCTCCGCCGACCCCGCCGCGGACGCGCGCGCCGCACGGCTGGGACGCGCGGTGCGGGAGTACCTGGGCCACCTGCGGGTGGAGCGCGGGCTGTCGGTGAACACCCTGGCCGCCTACCGCCGCGACCTGGCGCGCTACGTGCGCTTCCTCGCCGCCGAGGGCGTCGAGGACGTCGACGCCGTCCGCGAGGCCCACGTCAGCGCCTTCGTCGTCGCGCTGCGCGACGGCACCGACGGTGCCTCCCCGCTGACCGCGAGCTCCGCGGCCCGCACGGCCTCCGCGGTGCGCGGGTGGCACCGCTTCCTGCTCGCCGAGGGCCGGGCCGGTGACGACCCGAGCGCCGAGGTCCGCCCACCCACGCCGCCGCGGCGGCTGCCCAAGGCCCTGGCGGTCGACGAGGTCGCGGGCCTGCTCGCGGTCGCGGGCCTCGGTGACGGCGCCGCCGCGCTGCGCGACCGCGCCCTGCTCGAGCTGCTCTACGGCTGCGGCGCCCGGATCTCCGAGGCCGTGGGGCTCGACGTCGACGACGTCTCCCCGGCCGCCCTGGGCGAGGACGGCGTGGTCCGGCTGCGCGGCAAGGGGTCCAAGGAGCGGGTCGTGCCGATGGGCTCCTACGCCCGCAGCGCGCTGGAGGCCTACCTGGTGCGCGCGCGGCCCCACCTGCTCGCCGCGGGGCGCGGCAGCGCCGCCGTCTTCCTCAACACCCGCGGGGCCCGGCTGTCCCGCCAGAGCGCCTGGGCGACCCTGCAGGCCGCCGCCGGCCGGGCCGGGATCGTCCGGGCCGTGTCCCCGCACACGCTGCGCCACTCCTTCGCGACGCACCTGCTGCAGGGCGGCGCGGACGTCCGCGTCGTGCAGGAGCTCCTGGGGCACGCCTCGGTCGCGACCACCCAGGTCTACACGCTCGTCACCGCCGACTCCCTGCGCGAGGTGCACAGCGTCACGCACCCCCGGGCGCGCTTCCCCCGCGCGGGCCCCGCACCGGCTCCCGCGAGCGGTGTGACCGGCCGCTCACCCGCGCACTAGGGTCGTGCCACGACGCGGGGCCCCCGCCGGACCCGGCGTGCTGCGACGACGAGCCAGCCGGCGACGAGCGACCCCGACAGACGAGCCCGACCGACCAGCCAGACCGACGACGACCAGCCGAGGTGCCACCCCGTGACCAGCGAGTTCCAGCCGAGCACGCCGTCGACGCCCGGCAGCGTGCCGCCGGGCCATCCCGGGGCCGCGCAGGAGCAGCCGTGGGCCCCGACGGCGCCCCCGGTGGTCGAGAGCTCCGCGGGGGACCTGCCGCCGGCGGCGGGGGAGGCCGGGGAGGCGTGGTCCGCGCCCGCCGACGTGAGCGGCTCGTCGCTGGACGACGTGACCGCGCTGGACGACGTGACCCCGGCTGACGAGGTGACCACCACTGACGACGTGACCACCCCTGACGACGTGACCACCCCGGAGGACGTCACCGCCGACGGGCCGGGGCTCGCCGTCGTCCCGGACGCGACCGCGACGTCCGACGAGGAGGATCCGGACGGGGACGTCCTGCCCGGCACGGGCACCCGCGAGGTGCAGGCGCAGATCGAGCTGGGGCCGCAGGCCGGGCCGACCGGCCGGCCGCTGCCGAGCTTCCCCGTCCCGCCGCCCCTGGATCAGCACGGACCGGCGCGCGTGATCGCGATGTGCAACCAGAAGGGCGGCGTGGGCAAGACGACCACGACGATCAACCTGGGGGCGGCGCTCGCCGAGTACGGCCGGCGCGTCCTGCTCGTCGACTTCGACCCGCAGGGGGCGCTGTCCGTCGGGCTCGGCATCAACCCCAACGAGCTCGACGCGACCGTCTACCAGGTGCTCATGGAGCGCGGGACGGACGTGCGCTCGGTCATCCGGGACACGGCCGTCGAGGGCCTCGACCTGCTGCCCGCGAACATCGACCTGTCGGCCGCGGAGGTCCAGCTCGTCGGGGAGGTGGCGCGCGAGAGCGTCCTGTCGCGGGCCCTGCGCCCGGCGCTGGACGACTACGACGTCGTCCTCATCGACTGCCAGCCGTCGCTGGGGCTGCTGACCGTGAACGCGCTGACCGCCTCGCACGGCGTCCTCATCCCGCTGGAGTGCGAGTTCTTCGCCCTGCGCGGGGTGGCGCTGCTGGTGGAGACGATCGAGAAGGTGCGCGAGCGGCTGAACCCCGGCCTCGAGGTGGACGGCATCCTCGCCACCATGTACGACGGCCGGACGCTGCACAGCCGCGAGGTCGTCTCGCGCGTCGTCGAGGCGTTCGGCGACGACGTGTTCCACACCGTGATCGGTCGCACGGTCAAGTTCCCGGACGCGACCGTCGCGGCCGAACCCATCACGTCGTACGCCTCGAACCACCCGGGGGCGGAGGCCTACCGCCAGCTCGCGCGCGAACTCGTCGCTCGGGGTGACGCGGCCTGACCCAGCGTTGCCGCGCAAGGCATCCGGGCGGGAGACCGGTTTCCTGTCACGGGTCGAGCACTGAGAGTGAAGGCGGTTGCGCCACCCGGTCGGTGAACCCGGCGGACTGCTGAACCGCCCTGCTCCCTGCTTGCCACCGGCGGTTAGAGTTCCGATCACGCGAGTGATGGGGGGCGACCGTGGGGGTCGAGGACGGACGGGACGCGGAACTGCCGCCGCTGACCGAGGAGATGGCGCAGGGGGACCTGCTGCCGCGGATCGTCGAGGTCGCGCTGGCGCTGAGCGGGCAGGTCGTGGCCGCCGACGGCGACGACCGGCTGACGGGGGAGGACCTGCTGCGCCGGGCGTCCGCCGTGCGCACGGCCGTGCTGGCGGCCAACCCGGAGGGACACCCGGTCGCGGTGCTGCGGGGGCACACCGTCGGCGCGGTGGCCGCGGTGGTCGGCGTCATCGCCTCCGGCGCCCCGCTCGTGGTGCTCGACCCGACGACGCCCGCGCCCCGGCTGCGGCACTACCTCGAGTCGGCCGGCGCGACGGTCTGCGTCAGCGACGCGGCGCACGCCGCGACCGCGGCCGAGGTGGCCTCCACGGTCCTGGACCCCGAGGCCACCGGCGGCACGCCGGACCTGCTCACCGCGGCCGACGGCCTGCTCGCCTCGCCGGCGCAGCCGGGCGACACCGCGCTGATCGTCTACACGTCGGGGTCGACGGGCGCGCCCAAGGGCGTCGCGTGCGACCACCGCTCGATCCTGCACGACGCGTGGACGAACTCGGTCGGCACCGGCTGCTACGGCCTCGGCGACGTCGTCGTGCACGTGCTGCCCCTGGCGTTCAGCGCCGGCATCGGCGTGACCCTGGCGTGCCTGCTCTCAGGCGCCCGCCAGGAGCTCTTCGACCCCCGCAGCCGCTCGATCGCCACCCTGCCGGCCTGGATGCGCGAGGTGGGCGCGAACGTCCTGCTGGCCTCGCCGGCGATCCTGCGCGGCGCGCTGGCCGCACTCGGGCCGGGTGGGCGCCTGGACGGGCTGAAGTCGCTGACCATGGCGGGGGAGACGGTCCACGGGGCCGAGCTCGCCGCGGTGCGCCGCGCCGTCGGGCGCGACTGCTCGCTGCGCAACCGCTACGGCAGCACCGAGACCTGGCTCATGGCCGAGTACGTCCTCGGCCCCGACGACCCGTCGCCCGAGGGCGCGACGCCGGTCGGCTGGGCCGTGCCCGGCGCCCGCCTGCGCGTCGAGGACGAGGCCGGGCAGCTGCACGACTCCGGTACCGGCCGCGTCGTGGTGACGGGCCGCTGGATCGGGGCGAGCTACTGGGGTGCGCCCGAGCGCACCGCGGAGTCCTACGTCGAGCACGCGGACGGGACCCGCAGCTTCCGCACGAGCGACGTGGGCACCCTCGCGCCCGACGGCTGCCTGCGGCTGCTGGGGCGCAGCGACCACAGCGTGAAGATCCGCGGCTTGCTCGTCGAGCCGGGCGAGGTCGACGCCGTGCTGTTCGCGCGGCCCGAGATCCGCGAGGCGCTGGTCACCGGGGTCGTGTCCGAGCGCACCGGGCGCCCGCGCCTGGTCGCCTACGTCGTGCCGGCCGCTCCGCGCCTGACCGCCGCGACCGTGCGGGCCGTGGTGCGGGAGAACCTGCCCGCGCACATGGTCCCCGAGGAGGTCGTCTTCCTGGACGCGCTGCCGCGCACCGACCGCGGCAAGCTCGACCGCTCGGCGCTGCCCGCGCCCGCCGACACGACGGGGTCCAAGGGGCCGCGCACGGACTTCGAGCGCGTCGTCGTCGGGATCTTCCAGCGCGCGCTGGACCTGCCCGACATCGGCACCGACGCGGACTTCTTCGCCATGGGCGGCGACTCGCTCATCGCGGAGGCGATCATCGCGACGGTCTCCGAGGAGCTCGACGTCCCCGCGTCCCGGCTCTCCACGGCGATGCTCGCGGAGAACCCCACGCCCGAGGCGTTCGCGCGGGCCATCCGCGAGGAGCGCGGCCGCGCCATCAAGACCCTCGTGGTCCTGCGCCGCGGCGGCGAGGAGAACCCCGTGTTCCTGGTGGCCGGGGCCGGCGGCGTCGCCGCGGGGTTCCGCCCGCTGGCGAGCCGGCTGCCCGAGGGCATCCCGGTGTACGGCCTGCAGGCCAACGGCCTGGAGAACCGGGCGCTGCCGGACTGGACCGTGAAGAAGATGGCGCAGCGCCACCTCGCCACGGTCCGGCAGGTGCAGGCGCACGGCCCCTACCGCCTCGGTGGGCACTCCCTCGGCGGCATCATCGCCCTGGAGATGGCGCAGCAGCTGCGCAAGGCCGGTGAGGAGGTGGAACTCCTCGTCATCCTCGACTCCTTCCCGCCGGAACCCTCGCTCATGCCGCCGGCGCTGGGCCCCGGGTTCGTGAAGACCCTCCTGGGGATCGGCGGGCTCCTGACCACCGGTCTCGTCGACAACACCGGCCTCGGGCACTACCACCGGTTCCACCGGCAGGGCGTCTGGGTCCAGCGCCACTACCGGACCGAGCCGTACCCCGGCCGGACCGTGGTGATCGTGGCCGAGGACGACGAGGAGCAGGCGGCCCGCTCGTCCTGGGCGGGCCACCTCACGGGCGACTGGAGCATGCGCCGGGTTCCGGGCGAGCACACCGCGGTCCTGCGCGACCTGTTCGTCCCGCCCGTCGCCGAGGCCGTCTCGAACGCGCTGGAGGCCCTGTCCCACAAGGTGATCGACCTCACCGCGCTGGAGCGCCGCACGGCCTCCGCGGCCGGCTGAGGTTCCACGCCCCCGCTTGCGGAACCCGGGCGAAACCCGGCCCACCGCTCCCCCCGAAGGCCCCCGAGCTCACCGCTCGGGGGCCTTCGGCGTTCCCGGCGGGGGCCACGCTGCGTCGCCGGCCGTTGCGCCCGACGGGTGACCGCAGGGCCCCGGACGGCCCAACCCGTCGCCGGGGGCAGAACTCCGCCCGCGCCCCCGTGGCACCGTCGGGGCCGTTCCGGAACGCCGTGCCGCCGCGTCCGGGAAACCCCCGACCTCCTCCAGGACCGGAGTCCGCATGCCTGCCCAGACCGCCCTGCCGCCCGCCGGCGCCCGCACCGCGGCGCCGACGCCCGGCCGCAGGCTGCCCACGCCGGTCCGCGAACGCCGGCCCGCCGTCGCGGCGCTGGGCCTGCTGCTCGTCGTGGGCGGCGCGCTGGGCAGCGCCCTGGTCGTCCACCGCTCGGGGGACCGCGTCGACGTCCTCGTGGCGCGGCGCGACATCCTCCCCGGCGAACGCATCGCGGCGGCCGACCTGGGCGTCGCCCGGGTCGCGGCCGACGGGGCGGCCGTCGTCCCCGCCTCGGCGCTGGGGGCGTTCGTCGGCACCTACGCGACGTCGCGGGTGCCGGCCGACACCCTCGTGAACCGGACGATGTTCCTCGCCGGGGGCACCGTGCCCGACGGGGCGGCCGTGGTCGGCCTCGTCCTCGCGGCCCCGCAGCGCCCCAGCGAACCGCTGCAGGCCGGTGACGTCGTGCGCGCCTACCTGGTCGCCGGCGACGGCGCGGACGACGCCCTGGGCGGGCAGCCCGGCGACGTCCTGCTCAGCGCCGTCCGCGTCGTGGCCGCGGACGCGCCGACGGACTCCGCGGCCGTCTCGGTGCTGGTCCCCGCCGACGACGCCGCCGCGGTCGTCGCGGCCGCGGCCGCCGGCGAGGTCGCCCTCGCGCGGCTCGCCGACGGCACCGCCCCCCTCGTCGACACGACGGTGGGCTGAGGCGTGGCCCTGGTCTCCGTGCTGTCCGCGAAGGGCTCGCCCGGCGCGACGACGACGGCGATGCTCACCGCGGCCCTGTGGCCCCGGCCGGTCCTGCTGCTGGACGCGGACCCGGCCGGCGGCGACGTCGGCGTCCGCTGGCCCGCGGCCTCCGGCGGCCCGCTGGACGGCGACCGCGGCCTGCTGCCGCTGCTGACCCAGGCCCGCCGCGGCCTGAGCCCGCAGCAGCTGCTGGAGCAGGCCCAGCCCGCCGCGGGCGGCACCCCCGTGGTGTGCGGGCTCGCCTCGCCCGAGCAGGCCGCCGCCGCCGCGGCGCTGTGGCCCGCGGTCGCGGTGGCCGCCGACGAGCTCACGGGCCCGGGCGGCGAGGGCGTCGACGTCGTCGTGGACGCCGGGCGCGTCACCGCGCGCTCGGTGCACCTGCCCCTGCTGCGCGCCTCCGCGGTCGTCGTGCTCGTGCTGCGCGCCGACGTCAGCGGGGTCCTGCACGCCCGGGAGCGCCTGCGCTCCCTCGCCGACGTCCTGCGCCGCGCCGACGGCCTGCGGCCCCGCGTGGGCGTCGTCGTCGTCGACGGCCCGCGCGCCGCCGACGCCGGCCAGGCCGCCGCGGCCGTGCTGGACGCCGGCGACTGGGCCGAGGACCTCGGACGGCTGCCGCTGGACCCCGCGGGCGCGCGCGTCTTCTCCGCCTCGCCCGTCTCCCGCCCCGAGCGGACGGCGCTGGTGCGGGCCGGCCGGCCGCTGGTCGCCACGCTCGCCGCGGCCGCCTCCGGTGAGCTGCGGAGGGTCGCGTGAGCGTCGACCACGACCTCGTCCGCCGGTTGCGGGCCCAGGTCGCCGAGCGGCTGAACACCGCCCGCCGCCGCGACGACGTCGCCGGCCGCGCGCCCATGAGCGCCGCGGACGAGCGCCAGTTCGCGCGCTCGCTCGTCGTGCAGGTCCTCGAGGACCACGCCCGCGCCGAGATCGAGGCGGGCCGCGTGCCGGCCGCCGCGCGCGAGGAGGAGGCGGTGGCCGCGGCCATCGGCGCCGCCCTCTTCGGCGTGGGCCGCCTGCAGCCCCTGCTGGAGCACCCCGACGTCGAGAACGTCGACATCAACGGCCACGACCGCGTCTTCGTCAGCTACGCCGACGGCCGTGAGGAGCTGCACGAGCCGGTGGCCGACTCCGACGAGGACCTCGTCG
Organism: Kineococcus rubinsiae; assembly: GCF_011839805.1. Lineage (GTDB taxonomy): Bacteria > Actinomycetota > Actinomycetes > Actinomycetales > Kineococcaceae > Kineococcus > Kineococcus rubinsiae. The sequence continues at coordinate 11,308 of NZ_VWPY01000061.1, forward strand.
AGCTCGTCCAGGTGCTCGCCGCCAACGTCGGGCTCACGAGCCGCCCCTTCGACGCGGCGAACCCGCAGCTCGACCTCCGGCTGCCCGACGGTTCCCGCCTCTCCGCCGTCATGGGGGTCTGCCGGCGCCCCGCGCTGAGCATCCGCCGCTCCCGGCTCGGGACGGCCTCGCTCGCGGACCTCGTCGGCAGCGGCACCATGACCGAGGACCTCGCGCGGTTCCTGCGGGCCGCGGTGCGCGCCCGCAAGAACATCATGATCGCCGGGTCGACGAACTCGGGGAAGACCACGCTGCTGCGGGCGCTGGCCGCCGAGGTCCCGCCGCACGAGCGGATCGTCACGGTGGAGCGCGCGCTCGAGCTCGGCCTGGACCGCGACGAGGCCGCGCACCCCAACGCGGTCGCGTTCGAGGAGCGGCTGCCGAACTCCGAGGGCCTGGGCGGCGTGACCATGGCCGAGCTCGTCCGGCGCTCGCTGCGGATGAACCCGAGCCGGGTCATCGTCGGCGAGGTCCTGGGCGACGAGATCGTCACGATGCTCAACGCGATGAGCCAGGGCAACGACGGTTCCCTCTCCACGATCCACGCGAACTCCTCGATGGAGGTGTTCAACCGCATCGCCACGTACGCGCTGCAGGCGGAGGAGCACCTGCCCGTCGAGGCCACGCACATGCTGGTGGCCGGCGCGATCGACTTCGTGGTGTTCCTGCGCAAGCAGAACACCTACCACGCAGGCGGTTCGCTGCAGCGCTCCGTCGCGAGCGTCCGCGAGGTCACGGGCGTCGACGGCCGGGTGCTGTCCTCGGAGGTGTTCGCGGCCGGACCGGACGGCACCGCTCTCGCGCACGCGCCGATCTCGTGCGCCGACGAGCTCGAGGCCGCGGGCTACACCGCGCCCGTCCTCGCGCGGTGGTCGGCGTGAGCGCCGCGTCCGGGTGGACGGCCCTGTCCCCGGAACTCCTCGTCGCCCTCACCGGCGGTGCCCTCGGCGGCGGCGTGCTCCTCCTCGTCCTCGGCCTGCGCCGCCACGAGCCGACCGGCCCGAGCTCGCGGCCGTCGTGGCGCCGCGCCGGGACGCGCGGCGCCCTCGGGCACCGACTCGTGCGCGGGGTCCTCGCGGGCGTCCTCACCCTGGTCCTCACCCGCTGGGTCGTCGCCGGCGTCGGCATCGGCCTGCTCGTGGCGGGCTGGGACCGCGTGGCGGGCGGCAGCGCGGAGGGTGCGCGCGGCATCGCGCGCCTGGAGGCGCTGGCCGGGTGGACGGAGTCGCTGCGCGACACCATCGCCGGGGCCATCGGGCTGGAGCAGGCGATCCCGGCGACGGCCGGCACGGCCGCGGCGGTGCTGCGCCCCTCGCTGAACCTCCTCGTCGACCGGCTCCGCATCCGCGAACCGCTGCCGGAGGCGCTGCTGCGCTTCGCCGACGACGTCGACGACCCGAGCGCCGACGTCGTCTGCGCGGCCCTCGTCCTCAACGCGCGCCTGCGCGGCCCGGGGCTGCGCGACGTCCTCTCCGCGCTGGCCACCTCCACGCGCGAGGAGTTGGACGTCCGGCGCCGCATCGAGTCCAGCCGCCGCAGCATCCGCCGCAGCGTGCAGATCGTCCTGTGCCTCGTCCTGGGCGTCATGGGGCTGCTCGCGGTGTTCAACCGCACCTACGTCGCGCCCTACGACTCCCTCACGGGGCAGTTGGCGCTGCTCGTCGTCGCCGCGCTGTTCGTCGGCGGCCTGACCTGGCTCCGCCGCCTGGCCCACGTCGACGCGGTCGAGCGCTTCCTGTCCTCCGACGTCCGCAGCAGCGGGGACGCCCGGGGCGCGGAGGTCCTCGCGTGACCCTCGCCCTCCTCCTCGGCGCCGCGTGCGGGGCCGGCGTCCTGCTCGTGCTGCAGGCCGTGCTGCGCCCGCGCCCCGGCGTCGCCGTGCAGGTCGCCCGCCTCGACGCGGCCCGCCGCTCCGCGCACCGCCAGGTCCTCAGCGCCGCAGAGGCCGCCGCGTCGGCCGCGCCGCAGACCGGGCTGCCCGTCGTGGGGCGGCTCACCGGACGCCTGGTGGACGGCCTCGCCGACCGCCTCGAGGTGGTCAGCGCCGAACGGGGCTGGCGGCTGCGCCGCACGCGCGCCGACCTCGCCGTCCTCGGCCGGTCCACGGGGGCGTTCCTGGCCACCAAGGTGGTCGCGGGCCTCCTGCTCCTGCTCGTCGTCCCGCTGTGCTGGGGGAGCCTGCGCCTGTTCGGCGTGCCGCTGCCCGGCGGGGTCCCGCTGCCGCTCGCGCTCGTCCTGGCCGCCGCGGGGTTCCTCGCGCCGGACCTCGCCCTGCGCGCCGACGCGCAGCGCCGCCGCCGCGACTTCCGCCGCGTGGTCGGGGTGTTCTCCGACCTCGTGGCCATGAACCTCGCGGGGGGCCGGGGCCTGCCCGAGGCGCTGCTCGCGTCGGCCTCGGTCAGCGACTACTGGGCCCTCGTGCGGATCCGGCAGGCGCTCGCCAACGCCCGGCTCATGGGCACCACCCCGTGGCAGGCGCTCGGGAACCTCGGCGCGGAGCTCGCCGTCGACGAGCTCACCGACCTCGCCGGCGCCCTCGTCCTGGCCGCCGACGACGGCGCGAAGATCCGCGCGTCGCTGTCCGCGCGCGCGGCCACCCTGCGCCGACGGGAGATGGCCGACACCGAGGGCGAGGCGGGGGAGAAGTCGCAGTCGATGCTCGTCGCCCAGCTCCTGCTCTGCACGGCCTTCATGGTGTTCCTCGCCTTCCCGGCCGTCTCCAACCTCCTGGGCCAGTCGTGACCGGCCCGGCGGACCTCCTGCAGCACACCACCTCCGAAGGGAACAGCAGTGGACTCGAACAAAAGGAACGGGTGGATCCGCGCGATCGCGGGGGTGCTGGCCGCCCGGGCGCGGCGGGCCGCGGCGGGTGGCCGCGACCTCGGCGCCTCCGCGCTGGAGTGGGCCGTCATCGCCGCGGTCGTCGTGGTCGCGGCGTCGCTGATCGGGGGCGCGGTGTTCCGCATCGTGCAGACCAAGAGCGACGAGCTCACGCGCTGCTCGGCGGTGGCGGTCGGCACCGCCTGCTGAGCCGCGGGGACCGGGGTTCGGCGTCGCTCGAGCTCGCCTTCGTCGCCCCGGTGTTCCTCCTCGTGGTGTTCGTGGGGATCCAGGCCGGCCTGTGGGCGTACGGGCGCTCCGTCGCCCTGCAGTCCGCCCGCGAGGGCGTCTCGCAGCTGCGGCTCCTCTCCGACCCGCGGAGCGCGGCGGCGGCCCGCCCGGTCGTCGAGGCGCACGTCGCGCAGTTCGCGACGACGCTCGGCCGGGAGTCCCTGCTGCGGCCCGCGGTGACGTCGCGCTCCTTCGCCGACGCCGCGGGCGAACCCCGCGTCGAGGTGACGGTCACGGGGTCCGTCGTCAGCCTGGTCCCGGGCCTGGACCTCACGACGACGCAGCGCGCCACCGGCGCGGTCGAGCACTTCGGGGCGGACCGGTGAGCGCGGCGACGCCGCGGCGGGTCGCGGGGGACCGGGGCAGCATCGCCCTGGAGCTCACGCTCGTCGCGCCGGTCCTGCTCGTGCTCATCGCCCTGCTGCTGACCTCCGCGCGCGTCGCCCAGGTCCGGGCGACGTTCGACGCGGGGGTCCGCGACGCCGCCCGCAGCGCGACCCTGTCCCGCTCGGCGGCCGCCGCGCAGGTGCGGGCGCGCGAGGTCGTCCTGTCCTCCCTCGGCCCGGGGGACTGCGCGGACACCCTCGTCGTGGACCCGCTGCGGGAGTTCGCCCCCGGGCGCCCCGTGACGGTCTCGGCGTCCTGCTCCTACGCGATCTCCGACCTCGGGCTGCCGGGCGCGCCCGGCCGCCTGACGGTCCGCGGGTCGTTCGCGAGCCCCCTGGACCCGAACCGGGAGCTCTCGTGAGGCGCCAGCGCTCGGACGAGGGCTCGATCGCCCCGGCCGTCCCGATCTTCGCCCTGGTCCTGCTGCTGCTCGCCGGCCTCGTCGTCGACGGGGCGCGGCAGCTCACCGCGCGGGCCCGGGCGGTGGCCTACGCCGAGGAGGCCGCGCGGGCCGGTGCCGCGGCGATCGACCTCGACGCCCCCGAGCTGGAGCTGCTGCCCGAGGCGACGGTCCGCGAGCGGGTGGACGGCTACTGCCGCGACGCGGCGGCCGCGGGGGCGCCCATCGTCGACCCCGGGGCCTGCTTCCGGGGCACGCGGGTCGTGGGACCCGGCGACGACCGGCGGCTCGTGGTCGTCGCGCACGTCGACGTGGTCCAGCAGGCGAGCCTGCTCGGCCTGGTCGGCGTGCGGGAGCTGCGGGCGAGCGGAGACGGCAGTGCCCGGCCCTTCGAGGGCATCGACGAGGAGGACGCACGATGACGACACGAGCCCACCGGCCCCGCGGCGCGCGGGCCTCCGCGCGGCTCCTGGCCGTGACCGCGAGCCTCCTCGCGGCGCTGACCGGCCTGGGGGCGTGCTCCGACGCCGCCTCGTCCGTGGGGCCGCCGTCGGCGCCCGCGGGCTCCGCCGCGCCCCCGACGGCACCGGCCACGGCACCAGGTGCGGCGCCCGCGTCGGCGGACACGACGGCGGCCCCGGCGCCGGGCACGCTCGCGGGCGACCCGGCCGTCGTCGCGCTGGACGCCTACCTGCGCGAGCAGGCCCTGGCCATCAACGCCCAGGTGGCCGATCCGGCCGCCCTGCCGGCGTTCACCGCGACCCTGACCCCGGCCGCGCAGCAGTGGGCCGTGCCGCTGCTCGCGGAGAACCTCGGCGACGAGATGCCCGGGCCCTACCCCGTCGGCGTGCTGGGCAGCGACCGCCCGTCGCCGGACCGGGTGGAGCTGTCGCTGTGCCTGCAGGACCGCGGCTGGCAGGTCGACCGCCGCACGGGCGCCGCCGTGAACGCCCCGCACTTCAGCACCGGCTCCGCCGTCGTGCTGCGCGTCGGCGACCGCTGGCTGGTCGACGACGTCGTCACCGCCGACGGGACCTGCGCCGCAGGCGACGTCGCGCCGGTGCGGTTCTGATGCGGGGGAAGCGCGCCGGCGCCGTCCTCGTCGTCCTGGGCGCGCTGCTGCTGCCCGCCGGCTCCGCCGCCGCGGCGGAGACGGGAGCAGGCCACGGGGGTTCCGGCGACGACCGGTTCGCCAGCGCCGGCACGTGCGTCATGTACGCCGGTGGCACCGGCCGCTACGGGATGCGGTGCGCGGGAGCGGTGCGCAAGCGGAACTTCCTGGAACTGCTGCAGGGCGCCCCGCCGCCGACCTGCTGGTTGCGGCCCCTGGGTTCCCGCGACGACACCCCGGACGAACCCGTCCGCTCCCGGTTGCAGGCGGCGGCTCTGCCCACGTCCCCCGACGGAACTCCTCCGCCCTGGCCGGCACCGGAGGTCCCACCCGCGACGGAACCCCCGCCGCCGACCGGGACCCCGACGGGCGAGCCGAGCGCACCGACCGCCGCGCCACCCGTGGAACCGCCACCGGCCCCGACGCCGACGACCGCGCCCGTCCAGCTGTGGACGCAGGTGTGCCTCGACCCGCCCGTCGACCCGCGCACGGGGGTTCCGCAGGGCCGCGTCACCACCGTCACCTCGCAGGTGCCGTTCTCGCCGGACGACCCCGCGCGCCCGCCGTTGTGGGAGGAGCTCACACCCGGGCAGCAGGCCTTCGCCGACCTCGCCGACGAGCGGGCCGGGCGCATCGTCACCAGCGACGTGATGACGAGCCCGTCCCTCGTCCCCCGCGTGCGGCAGGTGGTCTCGTTCTCCCTGGAGGACACGACGCCCCCGCCGCCGCTGGAGAAGGCCGGGGTGCAGATGCGTGCCCGCGTCCTCTCCCTCAGCGTCGACCCGGGCGAGCCCGGCCGCGCCGCCGTGACGTGCGAGGGCCCCGGCACGGAACTCACCCGGGGTGCGCCCGACCGCACGGGCCCCCGGATCTGCTCCTTCGACTACCACCGCACGTCCGCCCGCTCGGACTTCGGGGCGCCGGAGAACGTCGAGGTGCGGACCACGGCGACCTGGCGCATCGAGTTCAGCGACGACGACGGGGCCACCTGGGCGACGCTCCGCGACATCACCCAGGAGCGCTCCACCGGGTTGCGGGTGCAGGAGGTCCAGACCCTCGTGGTCCCCGCCCCCTGACCTGCTGCCGTTCCACCCGCCGACCCGCTGACCCGCAGACCTGCTGACCCGCAGACCGACGTCCCCCCCCGATCCACGAACCTCCCCGAGGTGAGCATGCCCAGCACCGCGACCCGCCCGCCGGCCCGGCGCACGCCCGTGCGCCTGCCGCGCGGCGCCCTGAGCCGCCGCGCCCGCGGCGTGGAACTCCTGCAGGGCGCCGTCGCGACTCTGCTGCTGCTCGGCGTCGTCGCCGGGGTCCCGCTGGCCCTCGTGGCGCTGCTGGGCAACCCGCTGCCGACGACGCTGCCCGGTCGGGCGTGGCTGGACGCCGAGGTCACGGCGTCGAGCGTGCTGGACGTCCTCGCCGTCGTCCTGTGGGGGGTGTGGCTGCACTTCGTCGTCTGCGTGGTGGCCGAGTTCCGCGCGTGGGCCCGCGGCACCCGCGGCCGGGTCCCCCTGGGCAGCGGCAACCAGCTCCTGGCCCGGCGGCTCGTGGCCGCGGTGCTGCTGCTGTCCGCGGGCGCCGTGTGGGTGCCCGGCACGGCCTCCGCGGTCGGCGCCGTGCTGAGCACCGCGACGGTCAGCGCCACCACGTCGATGCCCTCTGCCTCCGGTGGTGCAGAAGCGGGGTCCGCCCGGACCGCCGTCGCGGTCGCGGCGGACGAGCCCGACGCGGGCTGGCGGGCGGCGGAACCCGCGCCCGCCGGCGCGGCGCCCGTGGCCTACCTCGTGCAGCCGCCGCTGGGCCGCCACCACGACTGCCTGTGGGACATCGCCGAGCGGACCCTCGGCGACCCCCTGCGCTACCAGGAGATCTTCGAGCTGAACCGGAACCGCGTGCAGCCCGACGGCTCCCGCCTCGTCGACGCCGACCTCATCCGGCCGGGCTGGACGCTCCTCCTGCCCGCGGACGCCGTCGGCGCCGGGCCGCAGGTGCTCACGGTGCCGACGCCGGCCGCCCCGGCCGTCGTCGCCCCGCACGGGACCGGGACGCCGGCCCCGACGGCCCCCGGCGACGCCGACCTCCTGCAGCGCTCGGTGCTCAGCGGCGGGCTGCTCGCGGTGGGCCTGCTCACCGCGACGCGCCGCTGGCAGGCGGCCGACGGGTCCGCCCCCGCCCCGCGGGGTCTGGACGACCCCGACCGCGCGGAGTTCCTCGACACGGCGCTGCGCTCGCTCGCGGACGCCGTTCGGCGGCGGGGGAGCGCCCTGCCCGAGGTGGTGGCGGCCCGGCTGGGCGCGGAGGAGGTGCACCTGCACCTCGCGGGTGACGCCGGGACCCCGCCGGCGCCCTGGCGGGCGGACGCGGCGACCGTGTGGTCGTTGCGGCGCAGCGACCTCGACGCTGCCGGCCCCGCGACCGGACGCGGCACGCCCGCGCCGTACCCCGCGCTGGCGGACGTCGCCCGCGCCGGCGACGACGACCTGCTCGTGGACCTCGAGGCCGCCCCCGGTCTCGTGGCCCTGGCCGGGGACGCCGCGGTCGCGAAGGCGCTGGCGCTCTCGCTCGCCGCGGAGCTCGCCCTGAACCCCTGGTCCGACGGCGTCGGCGTGCACCTCGTGGGTTTCGCGACCGCGCACGCGCCGCTGGCGCCCGCGAGCATCACCGACGCCGCGACCCTCGAGCGCGTCCTGCAGGAGTTGGAGGCGGAGGCCTCCGGCCACGAGCGGGTGGAGCGGGCCCTCGGCGTCGACGGCGTGGTGAGCGGCCGGTCCGCGCGCGACGCGCAGCGACGCCGACCCCGGGTCGTCGTGCTGTCCGGGCCGCCCGGCGCCGGCGACGCGCAGCGCCTGGACCGGCTCGTCGCGGCCGGTCGCACGCCGTTCGCCGTCGTCGTGGTCGGCGACGTCGCCACCGCCCGCTGGCGGTTCACGTGCACGCCGGACGGAGCGGTCGACCTCGGTCCGCTCGGGGTCCACGGGCGCGCCGTCCAGCTCGACGAGGAGGGTTTCGCGGAACTCACCGCGATGTCCCGCGCGTTCGGGTGATGACCTGAGGATGAGCGGAACGGTTGCACCGCAACCACTACGCTGCAGGCGGAGCACGTCTCGTGCTCCGGCGCGCCGGGAACCCCCGGGCCGCGCAGGACGGGCGGGAGCCCGCTCGAGGAGAGGAACCACCGTGGCCGGAACCGTCGGCGCTGAACTGCAGACCCTGAGCACCCTGCACCGCACCTTCCAGCAGAAGGCGCAGGAGGCGCTCGACATCAAGGCCTCGGTCGAGAGCGGTCTCGCGTCCGCGGTCTGGACGGGGCGTTGCTCCGAAGACTTCCGCACGGCGTGGGCGGAGTACAAGCGCAACCTCGACAACCTCAACGTGGCCCTGAACGGGGCGGCCGACGACGTGCGGTCGAACCACAACAACATCGCCCAGGCCACGGGCGAGGGCGACCGCATCTGAGGTCGCAGGACCGCCTGACGAGGACCCACCACCCGCACGGGTGGTGGGTCCTCGTCGTCCTCCCGCCGGGACCCGCTGCCCGCCCCGCGGGACCGGTCGCGGCGCGGGCCCTCAGACGCGGGCCGCGGGGGCCAGGACCTGCACGGCCTCCGCGCTGCCGGCCCGGACGAGCACGCCCCGCCCGGTCGGCCCGCCGAGGCTCGTGCGGGAGAGCCGGACGCCGAGGAGGTCGCCGTCGTTCGGGCTGCGCGGGCCCAGGAGGATCCCCGCCCGCTGCCGCTTGAGGGCGACCACGGGGCCGCGGTAGAGGGCCGTGAGGTCGTCGAGGGAGCCGGCGGCGACGACCGCGCAGCCGCTGTCGCGCAACGAGTCCAGGTGCGCGCTCACGGCGTCGGGCAGGTGCCCGTCCATGCCGAGCACCTCCAGGTCGTCCACCAGCAGCAGCGACGGCGCGAGGCCCGGGTCGGGGGCGAGCGCCGCGAACGCCGCCGTCGTCTCCTCGCGGCCCGCGTCGCCCTCGAGGACGGCGACGAGGCCCGGGCCGGCGAGGTCGCGCAGCGGGCTGCGGCGGGGCGTCAGGAGCCCGACGCGGTACCCCGCGGCCAGCGCCGCCTCGGCCAGCACGAGCAGCGTCGTGCTGCGCCCCGAGCGGCGGGGGCCCGCGACGAGGAACCCGGGACCGTCCACGAGCAGGTCGAGGTGCCGCAGGCCGAGGGTGTCGCCGCCGACGGCCACCGCGAGACCGGTGCCGTCCGCGTCGGGGACGTCGCCGAAGGCCCGCCGCGCCTGGGCGACGTCCATCCGGGCGGGCAGCAGGTCCACCCGGAACGGCGCGTCGCGCGGCGCGGGTGCCGCCACGGCCCGGCCGAGCTCCTGCAGCGCGTTGACCTGTGCGGTGCCCCGCGCGTCGGGGTCCAGCAGGGCGACCTGCGTCTCGACGGGGGAGTCCGCACCCGGCCCGGACCGGAAGCCCCGGCCGGGCGGCATCGCGGCGGGCACCGAGCGAAGCGGCAGCCCGACGGCCGCGAAGTCGCCCGGGTCGGTCAGGCGCAGGACCAGCTTGTCGTCCAGCAGCGTGGAGGTGCGCCCCACCAGGCCGGAGCGGTCCACGGTCATCGCGACAGTGAGGCCGGCACCGCCGCCCTCGGCGAGCAGCTGCGTCCACACGTCGACCAGGCGCCCGCCGTCAACGCCCTCGAAGGCCGCGAGGAAGCCCTCCCAGCGGTCCAGCAGCACGAGCAGGTGCGGCAGCCGCTCGGCCGGCGGGCGGGCGGCGCGCTGCTCCGCGACGCCCGCGAAGCCCTCCGCCGCCAGCAGCTGCTGGCGGCGCCCGACCTCGGCGAGCAGCCGGTCGCTCAGCCGGCTCAGCCGCTCCAGCTGGTCGCGCGTGACGACGGCGCCCGTGTGCGGCAGGGCGGTCATCGGGAGCAGGGCCCCGCTGCCGCAGTCCACGCCGTAGAGGTGGACGTCGGCCGGGTCGCACTGGCGGGCCACGGCCGCGGCCAGGGCGCGCAGGGCGCCCGAGCGCCCCGAGCGGGGCGCGCCGACGATGCCGAGGTGGGTGCCGGCGGCCAGGTCGAGCAGGGCCGGCGCCCGGCGCTGCTCCCGGGGCAGGTCCGTGACGCCGAACTCCAGCGGCGGCACCGTGCCCCGCCGTGGACCGGCCGGGAGTGCGGAGCCCGTCGAGAGCGCGGAGTCCGTCGAGAGGGCGGCGGTGGGCAGCACCAGCTCCGCCGGCAGCGCGGGCAGCCACGGGCTCCGGGGCACCGGCAGGTCCTCGCGGGCCGCGGCCGTGCGCAGGGCCGCGACCAGGCGCGCGAGGTCGGTCGGGCTGTCGTCGTCGGGTGCGGCGGGGACCACCGACGGCGAGAAGTGCAGCGCGAGCGGCACGGGCCGCGTGCTGCCGCGGGGCAGCGCCCGCCCGCCGACGCGGGAGGCCTGGACGGCGCGCAGCGGGGCACCCGCGGCCCGCACGAAGGCCCGGCCGGGGGTCGCGGGGGAGATCGTGGCGGCGTCGGCGGCCTCGACGACGTCCTGGCTGTCCTGCACGTCGGTGACGCGCAGCGCGATCCGCAGGGCGGTGTTGGACCGGATCTCGGCGCTCACGACCCCGGCGGGGCGCTGGGTGGCGAGCAGCAGGTGGACGCCCAGCGAACGGCCGCGGCGCGCGATGTCCACGAGGCCCGTGACGAAGTCGGGCAGCTCCGCGACGAGGGCGGCGAACTCGTCGATGACGATCAGGAGCCTCGGCACCGCCTCGACCGGCCCGCCCGGCCGGTCGCGGGCCGCGGTGTAGTCCTCGACGTCCTTCGCGCCCGCGGCCGCGAGCAGGTGCTCGCGGTGCTTCAGCTCCGCGCCGAGGCTCGCGAGCGCCCGCGCCGTCAGGTGGCCGTCGAGGTCGGTGACCAGCCCCACGGTGTGCGGCAGGTCGCGGCAGTCCTCGAAGGCCGCCCCGCCCTTGTAGTCGACGAGGACGAACGTGAACTCCTCCGGCCGGTTGCCGACCGCGAGGGAGGCGATGAGCGTCTGCAGCAGCTCCGACTTGCCCGAGCCGGTGGTCCCGGCGACGAGGGCGTGCGGGCCGTCGGCGCGCAGGTCGACGCTGAACGGGCCGTCGCCGTCCTCGCCGACGACCGCGCTGGTCGTGCGCCCGCCCCGGCGCCAGCGGGCCGCGAGGACGTCGGGAAGCACATCGGGGGCACAGCCCGCGAGGTCCAGGACGTCCAGCAGCCGCGAGGACGTGGGTAGGTTCCCGGCCAGGTCCTCGCTGGAGGAGTCGCGCACGGGCGCCAGGGCCCGGCCGATCCGCTCGCACCAGCCGGGACCGACCTCGTCGAGGCGGACGCCGTCGACGGGGTCGCTCCCGGTGGCCTGGACCGACCCGCGGGACGCCGTCGCGTCGACGACGGCGCGGCACTCCTCGGGCAGGGACCGGACGTCGGCGTCCAGGCACAGCAGCCGCAGGCCCAGGCCTGGGCCGTCCTGGAGCAGGGACACGACGCCGGGGGAGGAGCGCAGCGCGCGGGCGCCGTCGAGGACGACGAGGACCGTGCGGAAGGCGGGCGGGGCGCTGCGGTCGCGCAGCCGGCCCCGCCGCTGCTCCAGCAGCGCCGTCAGCTCCGCCAGGCGCTCGGTCAGGTCGCCGCCGGGGGCGCCCGCCCGGACCACGCCCGCGGCCGGGTCGGCGACCGCGGTGCGCGCGTGCGGCAGCCAGCGCACCCAGGCCCACGCCTGCGCCGCCGCCTCGTCGGCGCAGAGCAGGACGACGTCGAGGTCGGCGGGGCTGGCCAGCACGGCGGTCTGGGCCAGGCACGACGCGGCGACGGCGCGGCGGCGCACGTCCGGGCCCGCGATCCCGACGACGCCCGCGCGCTCGAGGTCGACGGTCACGGGCACGTCGGGGGCGCTCCAGCGCAGCGGGCCCTCGTGCTCCTCGCGGGCCGGGTCCCGCAGGACGACCTCGCTGGGCTGGTCGGCGGTGCCGACGCGCAGCAGCAGCCAGTCCGGGTCGCCCCGGCGCCGCTCCCACAGGCGCGAGCGCGGGCCCGCGGCCGTCAGCAGCAGCGTCGCCGGGTCGGGACAGGCGTGGTGGCGGGCCGCCTCCTCCGCGACGAGGGCCGCGGCGGCGCTGGCGCGCACCGCGCGCGAGCGCCGCCGGTGCTCGGCGACCTGCTCGCGGTGGCGGCGGGCGCCCGCGCGCCGCGAGGTCGTCACGTTGCCCAGCGCCATCAGCGGGCTCAGCGCGGCGAAGGCCAGCGTGTAGGGGGAGCGCGTGAACCAGTACAGGCCCAGCGACATCAGCAGGGGCGCGACGACGAGCAGCCACGGCACGGGCATCCGCTCGCCGCGCACGGGCTCGGGTGGGAGCACGAAGGCGCTGGGGCGCGGCGGCGGCAGCAGCCGCGGCGGGCGGTTGAAGTCGACGCCCGCACCGCCGGGCGTCGGGGCCGTCGCGGCGTCGGGCCGGGTGGGCCGCTCCCGGCGCAGCACGACGCTGCCGACGACGAGGGCCGCCTCGACGGGCCAGGGCGTCGGGGCGGTCACGGGGCGCCGGCCCAGGTGAACGACGGGGACGTCGGCGTCCGGGTCGAGCGTCGCCTGCGGGGCGCTCGCAGGTGCCCGGCGGGCCGCGCGACCCTTCGCGACCGGGCCCGGCCCCGGCGCGGGGGGACCGGGCAGCACCAGCGGAC
>NZ_VWPY01000062.1 GCF_011839805.1 Kineococcus rubinsiae
GGTGGAGATCATCAAGGAGATGACCGGGGGCTACGGCGCCGACGTGTACATCGAGGGCACCGGTCACCCCTCGGCGGTGTCGCAGGGGCTGAACCTGCTGCGCAAGCAGGGCACCTACGTCGAGTACAGCGTGTTCAAGGACCCGGTGAGCGTGGACTGGTCGATCATCAGCGACGACAAGGAGCTCAACGTCCTGGGCGCGCACCTGGGGCAGAACACGTGGCCCGCGGCGCTGCGGATGATCGCCTCGGGGCGTCTTCCGCTGGACGAGATCTGCTCGCACCAGCTGCCGCTGGAGGACTTCCAGAAGGGGCTGGACCTGGTGGCCGACAGCGCGAACTCGGTGAAGGTCTCCCTCCTGCCCTGACCGCGCCGGGCCGCCGACGGCCCCGGTGCCCGATCCACCCTCCCGACGACACGACGGAACCCCGCGGAACGACCGGCCCGGTCGCTCCGGCGGTCCGTCATGCCCTCTCCCCCCACCACGACGTGCAACGGAGCGCACCATGAGCGAGCAGTCCCGTCCCCTGCCCCTGAGCCGCCGGACCGCCCTGGCGGCCCTCGGCGGCGCAGCGGCCGTCCCCCTCCTGGCGTCCTGCGGCGTCGGCACCGGCGGTGGCGGTGGTGACGCCAGCGCCACCGCCAACGGCGCCGAGGCCGTCACCGGGTCCTTCGACTGGAAGGCGCTGAAGGGGGAGAGCATCAAGATCCTCCAGACGCCGCACCCCTACCAGCAGGCGTTCCAGCCGCTGCTGAAGGAGTTCACCGAGCTCACCGGCATCGAGGTGCAGGCCGACCTCGTGGCCGAGGCCGACTACTTCACGAAGCTGAACACCGAGCTGGCCGGCAAGACCGGTGCCCACGACGTCTTCATGACCGGCGCCTACTTCATCTGGCAGTACGGCCCCCCCGGCTGGATGGAGGACCTCAAGCCCTGGATCGAGAACTCCTCGGCCACGAGCGACGAGTACGACTTCGAGGACATCTACGAGGGCCTGCGCACCTCCACGCGCTGGGACTTCGAGAAGGGCAGCGCGCTCGGCACCGGTGGCCAGTGGGCCATCCCGTGGGGCTTCGAGACCAACGTCGTCGCCTACAACAAGCGCGTCTTCGACGCCAAGGGCATCGCGCTGCCGGAGACCTTCGACGACTTCGTCCAGGTCGCCACCGACCTCACCGACCGCGCGAACAACCAGTACGGCGTGGCCTTCCGCGGCTCGAAGTCGTGGGCGACCATCCACCCCGGCTTCATGACCCAGTTCACCCGCGAGGGCGGCAAGGACTACACCGCCGAGGGCACCACGTACACGGCGGCCATGAACTCCGACGCCGCCGTCGAGTTCACCCGCAAGTGGGTGGACCTCGCCAAGAACGCCGGCCCGACGTCGTGGACGACCTACGACTACCCGCAGTGCACGGGCGACCTGGGCAACGGCAACGCGATGATGGTCTACGACGCGGACAGCGCGACGTACCCGAAGAACAAGCCCGGCGCCAGCAAGGAGGCCGGGAACATCGCCTGGTACCCCGGCCCCGCCGGTCCCGACGGCAGCTACGCCACCAACCTGTGGACCTGGTCGCTGGCCATGAACGCGGCGTCGAAGAAGAAGCAGGCCGCCTGGCTGTTCATCCAATGGGCCACCGGCAAGGAGGCCATGAACAAGGCGACCTCCTCGACCTTCGCCGACCCCACCCGCGCCTCGGTCTTCGACGGCTCCTTCAAGCAGACCCTGGGCGCCTTCCCCGGCTACCTGGAGACCTTCGAGAAGGTCATCGACTCCACGAAGATCCAGTTCACGCCGCAGACCAAGTTCTTCGAGACCACCGAGGACTGGGCCGTGGCGCTGCAGGACATCTACTCCGGTGCCGACGCCAAGTCCCGCCTCGACGACCTGGCCAAGGCGAACACGACGAAGATCAACGCCTGATGACCACCACCGTCGGGGGCCGCCGGCCCACGGAGGAGACACCACCGGGCGGGGCCCGCGCCGGGGCCCCGCCCCGGATCCCGGAGTGGCGCCGCAAGGCGCGGCCCTACCTGCTGTCGGTCCCGGCCGTCCTGCTGATCATCGGCATCCTGTACGCCTTCTTCTACGGCGTCTACTACACGGTGCTCGACTACGCCGCCACGAACCCCAACCCGGTGTTCGTGGGCGTCGCCAACTACCGCGAGGTGCTCGGCGACCCGCTGTTCTGGCGCAGCGCGGGCACGACCCTGCTGTACGCGGTGATGGCGACGGGCGCCGAGACGGTGCTCGGCGTCGCCATCGCGCTGCTGCTCAACCGCTCGAGCCTCATCGGCAAGACCTTCGAGCGGCTGCTCATCCTGCCGCTGATGATCGCCCCGGTCATCGCGGGCGTGATCTGGAAGCTCATGTTCAACCCGCAGTTCGGTGTGCTCAACCACGTCTTCGGGCTCGGGTCGACGTTCGACTGGCTGAGCAAGGACCGGGCGCTCTTCTCGGTCGTGCTGGTCGACATCTGGATCTACACGCCGTTCGTGGCGATCCTCGTGCTCGCCGGCATCCGTTCGCTGCCGCAGGAGCCCTTCGAGGCCTCCGACGTCGACGGCGCCGGCTGGTTCTACATGTTCCGCCGGCTCATGCTGCCGATGATGTGGCCCTACATCCTGGTGGCCGTCATCTTCCGCTTCATGGACTGCCTGAAGGTCTTCGACTCCGTCTACGTGCTGACCCAGGGCGGGCCCGGCGTGACCACGACGACGCTGCAGATCAGCGCCTTCGAGGACTCCATCACCAACCTCAACTACTCCCGCGGCAGCACCTACATGTTCCTGCTGTGGATCATCGTGTTCATCACGGCCCGCTACCTCGTCGGGGTGCTGGGCAAGGCGCAGCGCCGTGCTGCCGGGGCGGGGGTGTGACGTGGCGAAGGAGATGAAGCCCGGCCAGAAGCGCGTCACGGCGGGATCGGTCGTGGCCGACGTCATGATCCTCGCGTGGTTCGTGTTCTCCCTGTTCCCGCTGCTGTGGATGCTCCTGCTCGCGCTGAAGAACGACGCCGACCAGACGTCGACCTACTTCGCGTTCAGCCCCACGTTCGAGAACTTCGTCACCGTGCTGTCGCAGCGCGGGCAGGACCTCACCAGCGTCAACTTCGGGCAGGCGATGCTCACGAGCGTCATCAACTGCGTGGGGGCCGTCCTGGTGTCCCTCGTGGTCGGCGTGCCCGCCGCCTATGCGGCCGGCCGGTGGAAGTACCGCGGGTCCGAGGACCTCATGTTCCAGATGCTGTCCTTCCGCTTCGCCCCCGAGCTCATGGTCATCGTCCCGCTGTTCGTCATCTACAACACCCTGGGGATCTTCGACACGAAGGTCGGCATGGTGTGGGTGCTGCAGCTGGTGACCATGCCGCTGGTGGTGTGGATCCTGCGGTCGTACTTCCAGGACCTCTCCCCGGAGCTGGAGCAGGCGGCCCTGCTGGACGGCTACACCCGCATCCGGGCCTTCCTCACGGTGGCGCTGCCGCTCGTGCGGCCCGGGATCGCGGCGTCGGCCCTGCTGGCGTTCATCTTCGCCTGGAACAACTACGTCTTCCCGCTGATCCTCACGGACTCCGCGGCGACCACCGTCACGGTGGCCGTCACGAAGTACCTCGGCGGCGGCGGACAGGCGTACTACAACCTCACCGCGGCGGCGGCGCTCCTGGGCGCCCTCCCGCCGCTCGTCCTCGCCCTGACCATCCAGCGGTACCTGGTCCGGGGCCTGTCGTTCGGGGCGGTGAAGGCCTGATGGCCACCGTGGAACTGCTCGGCCTGTCCAAGGCGTACGGCGACGTGGAGGCGGTGGCCGACCTCGAGCTCTCCATCGGCGACGGCGAGTTCTTCGTCGTCCTCGGCCCCTCGGGGGCGGGGAAGACGACGACGCTGAAGAGCGTCGCCGGCCTCGTCGAGGTCGACCGCGGCGACGTCGTCATCGCGGGCCGCTCGATGCGGGGCGTCGAGCCCTACCACCGCAACGTCGCCATGGCGTTCGAGAGCTACGCGCTCTACCCGCAGAAGACGGTGTTCGAGAACCTCGCCTCGCCGCTGCGCTCGGGGCGCACGGGGCGGTACTCGGCGAGCGACCAGCAGCAGCGCATCGACGCGGTCACGACGACGCTGGGCATCAACCACCTGCTCAAGCGCTTCCCGCGCGAGCTGTCCAACGGCCAGCGCCAGCGGGTCGCGCTCGGCCGGGTGCTCGTGCGCCCGGCCGACGTCTACCTGCTCGACGAGCCGCTGTCGCACCTGGACGCCAAGCTGCGCGCCCAGATGCGGGCCGAGCTGAAGCAGCTCGGGGAGATGTCGAACACCACGTCCCTGTACGTCACGCACGACTACCAGGAGGCCCTCGCGCTGGGGGACCGGATCGCCGTCCTGCGCCACGGCCGCCTCGTCCAGGTCGGCACGCCGCACGAGATCTGGCGCACGCCGGTGGACTCCTTCGTCGCGAAGGCCCTCGGGCAGCCGGAGATCAACATCGTCGACGCCGAGGTGGCCGACGGCCGCCTGCGCGCCGCGGGCGGGGCGATCGACCTCCCGGCGCCGCAGCACCTCGACCTCGCCGGGGGCCGGGCGCGCCTCGGCTTCCGGCCGCGCGACCTCGGGCTGGTGCGGGCGGGGGCGACGGCCCCCGCGGGCGACGTCGTCCTGCGGGGCCGGGTCGGCCTCGCCGAGCGCCTCGGCCGTCTCATGGAGTTCTCCGTCGACGTCGGCGGGACCGACGTCATCGTCGTCGCCGACAGCGACGCCGGTGCGCGGGAGGGCGACGTCGTCGACCTGCACGTCCCGCTGACCGACGTGCACGTCTTCGCCGCCGGCCCGGCCGAGGAGGACACCCTCCGCCTCGGCGGTGCGGCGGTCCGCGAACCCGCCCAGGAGCGCTCGTGACCACGACCACCACCGCCACGACGACCGCCAAGAGCCTCGTCCTGCGCGAGCTGCACAAGAACTACGTCGCCCGCGGGCGGGAGTCGTTCCACGCCGTCAAGGGCATCGACCTCGACATCCGCCCCGGCGAGCTCGTGGCCCTGCTCGGGCCGTCGGGGTGCGGCAAGACGACCACCCTGCGGATGATCGCGGGGCTGGAGACCGTCACCTCCGGCGACATCCGGATCGGCGACCGCTCGATCGCCGACCTGCCGCCGGGGCGCCGGGACATCGGCGTCGGGTTCGAGAGCTACGCGCTCTACCCGCCGCTGAACGTCCGGGAGAACCTGGCGTACGGGCTGAAGGCGCGCGGCGCGAAGGACGCCGACGCGCGGGTGCGGGCCATGGCGGAGCGGCTGGAGATGACGGAGCTGCTCGACCTGCGCCCCGCCGCGCTCTCCAGCGGCCAGAAGCAGCGGGTCGCCCTCGCGCGGGCCCTCATCCGCAACCCCCCGGTGCTGCTGCTCGACGAGCCGCTGTCGCACCTCGACGCCGCGCAGCGCCAGCGGGTGCGGCGCGAGCTGAAGGTGCTGCAGCGCGAGTTCGGGTACACGACCATCGTCATCACCCACGACCAGCTCGAGGCGCTCAGCCTCGCGGACCGGCTGGCCGTGATGGACGCCGGCGTCATCCAGCAGTTCGGCACGGCGGACGAGATCTTCGACGACCCCGCCAACCTCTTCGTCGCCGACTTCGTCGGGGAGCCGAAGATCAACCTGCTGGAGGGCGTGGTCGACGAGGACGGCACCGTGCGCGTCGGCCGCGACGGGCGGCTGCGCAGCTCCGCGCGGTCCACCCGGCCGGGGCAGTCGGTGACCGTCGGGCTGCGCCCGCAGGACAGCCACCTCGCCGCCGAGGGCGAGCCCTCGGTCCCCGCGGAGGTCGTCGTGTTCGAGGACCTGCTGGAGTTCGGGCTCGGCACCGTCCGCGTCGAGGGCCTGGACTCCTCGATCGTCGTCCAGACCCCCGCCGACGTGCGGTGGCGGCGCGGCGACGTCGTCCGCCTGGCCGCCCCGCCGCAGCGCGTGTACCTGTTCGACCCCGAGGGGGGTGCGCGGGTCCGCTGACCCGGCGCCACCGACGACGACGGCCGGGAGACCCGCGGGTCTCCCGGCCGTCGTCGTGCCCGGGTGCGCTCAGCAGCCCACCGACGGCCCGCCCTCAGTCCGCCGTGCCGACGTGCTTCGCGAGCCACCGGTTCAGGCGCGTCAGCGAGCGCCACGTCGTGGTGACGACCTCGAGGCACTCGGGGGAGTCCAGCCACGGCCCGGCGGGCCGGGTGCGGCTCACGGCGAGGTTGCGCAGGCGCAGCAGGTCCAGGCGCGGGTGGTCGCGGTCCCACCCGCGCGGTGCGGTCTTCAGCTCGTCGCCGTCGAGCTCCAGCCCCTCCCGCGCGAGCCAGCAGCAGCCCGTCCAGGCCGAGCTGCAGGTAGAGGCTGCCGGCGCCCTCCCGGCCCTCCGCGGCGAGGCTGGCGTGCAGCTGGTACGGGTTCTTGTCCTTGCGGAAGCGCACGTCGCGGAAGGGCCGGAACACCTTCACCTCGCCGAACTCGTCCTCGAGGTGCTCGGCCAGCGCCGCCATCGGCGCCGCGACCTCCCGGTCGTAGACGTCGCGGTGCGCCTGCCACCACGCCTTCGTGGTCTCGGCCTGCAGGCCCTCGTAGAACTCCAGGGCCTCCTCGCGGAAACCCGTGAAGAGGCCGTCGGCCGTGTGCTCGACCATGGGGGTCCGCCTCCCGGCGCTGTCGGTGGTGCCCGTCCGTCGGGTCGCCCCGCGCCCGGGCAGCATCACCCGGCGCCGGGCCCGCGCGCCAGTCGCCCCGTGCGCCGCCGGCTGCTCCGTCCGGGTGGTGCCCCACCAGTCCGGCGCCTGCGCGGCCGAGGACGAGGTGTGAGCCTGCTGTCGTCGACGCCCGCCGCGACGCCCGCCGGGGTGCCGTCCGCGGGAGTCCCCGCCGGCGACGCCCCGGCGGCGCAGGCCCCGGCCGCCCCGCCGCCCGTGACCGACGAGCGGTGGCGGGCCGCCCTGCACGCCGTGCTGCGCCGCCCCGAGCTGCTGGCCCTGCACGCGCAGCCGATCGCGGAGCTGACGACGGGCGCCGTCGCCGGGTACGAGGCGCTGTCCCGCTTCGACGGCTCCCGCATCACCGCGGCCCCGGACCGCTGGTTCGCCGCCGCGGAGCACTGGGGCGTCAACGCGGAGCTGCAGTCGCGCGTGCTCGGGCTGGGCCTGCTGATGCGCAGCGCCCTGCCGGCCGACACGTTCCTCACGGTCAACGTGGACCCGCACCTGCTCACCGACGAGCGGGTCAGCGGCGTGCTGCTGGAGCAGGCGGACCTCTCGCGGCTCGTGCTGGAGCTGACCGAGCACACCCTCGCCCAGGACCCCGTCCAGCTCACGGCGGTGCTCGACGCGCTGCGCTCGCGCGGGGCGATGATCGCGATGGACGACGCGGGCACGGGGTACGCGGGCCTGTCGCAGCTGCTCGCCCTGCGCCCCGACATCGTCAAGCTCGACCGGGAGCTCATCAGCGGCATCGACGCCGACCCGGTCCGGCGGGCGCTGGCCGAGGTGCTCGGCGACCTGGTGGGGCGCATGGACGGGTGGGTCCTCGCGGAGGGCATCGAGACCACGGGGGAGCTCGACGCCGTCGTCTCCCTCGGGCTCGCCCTCGGGCAGGGCTGGGCGCTGGCCCGGCCGTCGTCGCAGCTGCTGACGGACCTCGACGACGCCGTCGTGGGGCGCATCCGCGCGGGCGCCGGGCGCCACCGGTTCACCGAGGCCGTCATCAGCATCGTGCGCGACACCCGCACCGGCAGCGACCCCGCGGCGTGCGAGGTCCTGCTCGGCGACGACGGCCGCGTCCGCGCCGTGCGCTGGGGCGGGACGTCGCCGCAGGACCCGGTGCGCTGGTCGCCCGCCCTCGTGGTCGCCCCCTCCGCGTCCCTGCCCGAGGTCGCGCGGCGCGCCGCCACCCGGCACGCCTCCGACGTCACGGCGCCCCTGGTGTGCACCGACGGCCAGGGGGCCGTCGTGGGGATCGTCACCCACGCGGACCTGCTGCTCGCACTCGCGCGCTCAAGCTGAGGGCCCGCCGGCCCGAAGACCGGAGGACGGGTGAGCAGACACCCGCAGAAGCACCGCTCCACCGAGGAGAACCGTGAAGAAGTTCCGCTGCGGGGACGTCGTCCCCGGCTGCTCCCGCGCCTTCGTCGGGTCCCAGGACGAGATCCTGCTGGCCGTGCGCGCCCACGCCCGCGAGGACCACGGCCTGGCCGAGGTCCCCGGCTCGGTCCTCGACGCGGTGCGGGGCGCGATGGTCGACGCCTGAGCCCCGCCCGGGCGGTGGACCCGCCCGCGGTGAACGCCGGGTGAACTGCTCACGAGCAAGCGGACGAGCTCTTCCGCTTGCGGCGGGCAGGGCCCACGCTGCAGCTCGTGGAGACAGCAACCGTCATCCTCGTGCTCGTCGTGGTGGTCGCGCTCTCGTTCGACTTCACCAACGGCTTCCACGACACCGCCAACGCGATGGCCACGTCCATCGCCACCCACGCGCTCCCGCCCAAGGTCGCGGTGGCGCTGTCCGGGGTCCTCAACCTCGTCGGCGCCTTCCTGTCCGTCGAGGTCGCCCTCACCGTCAGCAACGCCGTCGTCAAGATCCAGGCCAAGGACGGCAGCCCGCGCCCCGAGCTCCTCGAGGGCGGCGGCTCGGCGCTGCTGCTCATCGTCCTGGCCGGCCTCGTCGGGGCCATCACCTGGAACCTGCTCACCTGGCTGCTGGGCCTGCCGTCCAGCTCCTCCCACGCCCTGTTCGGCGGCCTCATCGGCTCCACCGTCGCCGGGCTCGGCTGGGCGGGGGTGAACTGGAACGGCGACGGCAGCAAGCTCGACGGCGTCCTCGGCAAGGTCGTCCTGCCGGCGATCGCCTCGCCGATCATCGCGGGGATCGTCGCGGCCCTCGGGACGTGGCTGGTCTACCGCGTCGTCGCCGGCGTCGCCGCGCGCTACACCGACAACGGGTTCCGCTGGGGCCAGATCGGGTCCGCCTCGCTCGTCTCGCTGGCGCACGGCACCAACGACGCGCAGAAGACGATGGGCGTCATCACGCTCGGCCTCATCGCCTCGGGCCACTGGAGCAGCACCGACTCGATCCCGTTCTGGGTGAAGGCGGCGTGCGCCCTGGCCATCGCCTCCGGCACCTTCCTGGGCGGCTGGCGCATCATCCGCACCCTGGGCAAGGGGCTCGTGGAGATCTCCCCGCCGCAGGGCCTGGCCGCCGAGACCGCCTCCGGCGCGATCATCCTGATCTCCAGCCACCTCGGCCTGGCGCTGTCGACCACCCACGTCACCACCGGGTCGGTCCTCGGCACGGGCATCGGCAAGCCCGGAGCCGTGGTGCGCTGGCGGGTCGCCGGCCGCATGGTCGTCGCGTGGGTCATCACGCTGCCGGCCGCCGCCGTGGTCGGGGCGCTGATGTGGTGGATCGCCGACGTGCTCGGCGGCGGGCTGCTCGGCGCCGCGGCCATCTCGCTGCTGCTGCTCCTGTTCAGCGCGGCCGTCGTCGTGCGCTCCCGCAAGGACCCGGTGCACGCCGGCAACGTCAACGACGAGTGGGAGGCGCCGCACCCGCAGCGCGCCTCCGCGACGGTCTGAGGAGACGACGATGGCAAGCACGCTGACCCTGGCGGCCGAGGCGCTCTGGAAGATCCTCGCCGTCGGCCTGGTGCTCGGCGCGGGGATCCCCGTGCTGTTCTCCGCCGGCATCCGCGCGATGGCCTACGGCGCGGGCGGTTCCGCCGAGACCACGGACGCGGGGACCGCCGCCCCGCACCCCCTCGGCCGGGTGGTGGGCGTCGTCTGCTTCGCGGTCGTCCTGCTCGCCGTGGCGCTGGGCCTGACGTTCATCGTCGCGACCGGCTTCGGCAAGGCGCTGAGCTTCGAGCACGTCTACCCGACGCTGGTGGACAAGTGACCGGCGCGCGGGGCACGTCCCGACCCACCTCTGGAGGAACGCCGTGAGCGACCAGGGCACCACCGTCGTCGGCCGCGTCGTCGACTGGCTGCGCGCCGGCTACCCGTCCGGCGTCCCCCGCCAGGACTACGTCGCGCTGCTGGGCCTGCTGCGGCGCAAGCTCACCGACGCGGAGGTGCACCAGATCGCCGGTGAGCTCGTCGGCCTGGCGCAGCAGGGCGAGGTCATCACCACCGCCGACGTCGAGCGGCTCATCAACGACGCGACGCTGGACGCCCCGTCCGAGGCCGACGTCGCCCGGGTCTCCGCCCACCTCGCGGCCGGGGGCTGGCCGCTGGCCACCTACTCGGACCGCTGAAGACCGCACCAACCTGGAACCACCACCCGACGCGCCGCCGGTCCCCCCGGCGGCGCGCTGCTGCACGGAGGAGACACGACGTGGACCTGCTCGCGGAGTCCGGGATGCGGGTGCTGGACGACGAGGACGACCCGGTGCTGGTCCGGGCCGACGGTTCCCCCGTCGACACCTGGCGCGAGGACTACCCCTACGACGAGCGGCTCCCGCGCCAGGACTACGACCTGGAGAAGCGGCTGCTGCAGATCGAGCTGCTGAAGCTGCAGCGCTGGCTCAAGGCCTCCGGCGAGCGGATCGTCGTACTGTGCGAGGGGCGCGACGCGGCCGGCAAGGGCGGCACCATCAAGCGGTTCATGGAGCACCTGAACCCCCGGGGCGCGCGGGTCGTCGCGCTGGAGAAGCCGTCCGAGCGCGAGTCCACGCAGTGGTACTTCCAGCGCTACGTCCAGCACCTGCCCGCGGCGGGGGAGTTCGTCCTCTTCGACCGCTCCTGGTACACGCGGGCCGGTGTCGAGCGCGTCATGGGTTTCGCCACGGCACGCGAGTACGAGCGGTTCATGGACCAGGCGCCGTCCTTCGAGCAGATGCTCGTCGACGACGGCATCCACCTGGTGAAGTTCTGGTTCTCGGTGACGCGCGCGGAGCAGCGCACCCGCTTCGCGATCCGGCAGATCGACCCCGTGCGGCAGTGGAAGCTCTCCCCCATGGACCTGCAGAGCCTCGACCGCTGGGAGGACTACACCGCCGCGAAGGAGGCGATGTTCGAGCGCACCGACACCGCGGCGGCCCCCTGGACGGTGGTGCGCACCAACGACAAGAAGCGGGCGCGCCTGGCCGCCATGCGCCACGTGCTCGCCCGCTTCGACTACGACGACAAGGACTCCGACGTCGTCGGGACCCCCGACCCGCTCCTGGTCGTCGGCGCCCGCACCATCCTCGACGTGGACCGCCGCGCGTCCTGAGGGGGGCGCGGGCGGTGGGCCGGCCGCGCGGGTCAGCTCGCCGGCCGGCGGTCCGTCTCGAGGATCTGCCGCGCGTGCACGACGAGCAGGGGGTCGGGACAGCCGACCACGTCGCCGTCCTTGCCCTCGTAGTCGAAGCGGTTCAGGACGACCCGCATGGCCTCGAGGCGGGCCCGCTTCTTGTCGTTGCTGCGGATGACCGTCCACGGTGCGTAGGGCGTGTCCGTGGTCTCGAACATCGCCTCCTTGGCTGCGGTGTAGTCGTCCCAGCGGTCCAGGCTGGCGACGTCCATGGGCGAGAGCTTCCACTGCCGCACGGGGTCGATCTGGCGGATCGCGAACCGGGTGCGCTGCTCGGCCCGGGTGACGGAGAACCAGAACTTCACGAGGTGGATGCCGTCCTCGACGAGCATCCGCTCGAACAGCGGGGCCTGGTCGACGAAGCGGGAGTACTCGTCGTCGCTGGCGAAACCCATGACCCGCTCGACACCGGCGCGGTTGTACCAGGAGCGGTCGAAGAACACCATCTCCCCGGCGGCCGGCAGGTGCTGGACGTAGCGCTGGAAGTACCACTGGGTGGACTCCCGCTCCGAGGGCTTGCTGAGCGCCACCACGCGCGCGCCGCGCGGGTTCAGGTGCTCCGTGAACCGCTTGATGGTCCCGCCCTTGCCGGCGGCGTCGCGGCCCTCGCAGAGCACGACGAGCCGCTCGCCGGTCGCCTTCGTCCACTTCTGCAGCTTGAGCAGCTCGATCTGCAGCGACCGCTTGACCGGCTCGTAGGCGGAGCGGGCGAGGCGCTCGTCGTAGGGGTAGTCCTCGCGCCACGTGTCGACGGGGGTCCCGTCGGCCCGGACCAGGACGGGCTCGTCCTCGTCGTCGAGGACCCGCAGGCCCTCCTCCTGCACCAGGTCGGTCACCGCGTCCTCCACGGCACCCGAGGCTAGGAGGGCTGCGGGCCGCGCGCCCGTCGATCTCCGTGCGCCGCCGCAGGGCCTGCGGGCCGGCCGGGCGACGGCCTGCGAGTCTCGGGACATGACGCTCTACGCCGACGCAGGTCCCCGCCGGGTCCGGCAGGTCACCGCCGACGTGCTCCTCCTGCTGGCCGTCCTGGGCGCCGTGTGGCTGGGCCGGACCGTGCGGGCCGCCGTCCGCGCCCTGGCCGACCCCGCGCTGGGGTTCGCGTCGGGGGCGTCCGGCCTCGCCGACCGCCTCCGCGACGCCGGCGTGCAGGCCGGGCGGACCCCGCTCGTGGGCGACCGGCTCGCGTCCCCGCTGGACGCGGCCGCCTCCCAGGCCTCGGCGCTGGCCGCCGCGGGCCGCGGGCAGGCCGACGCCGTGCAGGACCTCGCCCGCACGCTGGGCCTCGCCACCGCCCTCGTGCCGATCGTGCTGCTGCTGCTCCTGTGGGGCGTCCCGCGGCTGCGGTGGGTGCGGCGCTCGCAGGCCGGCCGCCGGCTCGCGGGCACCCCGGGCGGGGAGGCCCTGCTGGCGCTGCGGGCGCTGACGACGTCCCCGGACGCCGCGCTGCTCGCCGTGCACCCCGACCCGGCGGCCGCCTGGCGCGCGGGGGACCCCGCGGTGGTGCGGGCGCTGGCCGACCTGCAGCTGCGCAGCCTGGGCGTCTCCCGCGCGAGCGGCGCGGGGCGATAGGTTCGACGCGTGGCGACCGGTTCCGGCATGACGTACGTCCTGGTGGACGGCGAGAACATCGACGCGACCCTGGGGTCCTCGATCCTCGAAGGACGCCCGGCGCCGGAGCAGCGCCCCCGCTGGGAGCGGGTGATGGACTTCGCCCGCACCACCTTCGCCCAGCCGGCCAAGGGCCTGTTCTTCCTCAACGCCTCCAACGGCCACCTGCCGATGTCCTTCGTGCAGGCGCTGCTGGCGCTCGGCTACCAGCCGATCCCGCTGTCCGGCGGACCGGGCGAGAAGGTCGTCGACATCGGCATCCAGCGCACGCTGGAGGCGCTGGTGGGCCGCGACGGCGACGTCCTGCTCGCCAGCCACGACGGGGACTTCCTGCCGCAGGTGGACTCGCTGTTGACCGGCGACCGGCTCGTCGGGCTCGTCGCCTTCCGGGAGTTCGTGAACTCCCAGTACGCGTCGTTCTACGAGCGCGGCCTGAAGGTGTTCGACCTCGAGGACGACGTCCGCGCCTTCAACGTCGTGCTGCCGCGCGTCCGGATCATCCCGCTCGAGTCGTTCGACCCGCTGCGCTACCTCTGAGGTCGGCGGGCGGCCGCCGCGGGACGGCGGCCGCCGCCGCTCAGAACTGCGACGAGGCGCCCGCGGCCGAACGGGGCCCGAACCGTCCGGGCACCACGCCCAGGCGGCCCGTGCGCGTGGCCCAGCGCTCGAAGACGATCGAGCCGAACGGCGGGACGCTCGCGACGAGCCCCAGGAACGTCGTGCTGAGGCTCCAGCGGAAGCGGCGCGCCGCCACGAGGGTGCTCACGACGTAGAGCGTGAAGGCCGCACCGTGGATCGGACCCACCACGGGGACGCCGCCCTCGTGCGCCGTCTCGACGATCCACTTGAGGAACATGGCCACCAGGAGGGCCGTCCAGGAGACGGCCTCGACGACGGCGACGGCGCGGAACCAGCGGGCGACGGCAGACATGCCTCCAGTGTGCGGGGCCGGGCGAGGTGGCCCGGGCCGTGCGCCGTGTGGCCTCCCTCACGGGTGGTCCGTCCTACCGACCGGTCGGCCCCGCGGGGGCTCAGCCGACGAGGCGCAGGGCCTCGTCGCACCAGCCGACGAGGTGGGCGAAGACCAGCCCGCGCTGGCGGTACAGGCGCTCGGCGTCCGCGCTGCGGTGGTAGGCGTGGTGGTCGCCGTCGCCCGCCCGTCCCAGCACCAGGGGCAGCAGCCACGCGTACTTCACGCAGGAGGCGACCATCCCGAGCCGCACGTCGCGCTCGGAGCCCGACCACCCGGCGCGGCGCAGGCCGTCGAGGTGGGCGGCGAAGCAGGCGGCCTCGAGCTCGGGGAGCCGCTCGGCGGGCCAGAACAGGTCCAGGACCGCGTCGGGGAGGTAGTTGCCGAGGTCCTCGCCGACCGCGCCGTCGCCCGCGAACGTCCAGTCCAGCAGGCACAGCTCCCCGTCGGGGCGCCGGATGACGTTGCTGACCCAGGCGTCGAGGTGGCACAGCGTGCGGGGCTGCCCCTCGACGACGCCCAGCAGGTCCTCGCGGTGCGCGAGCAGCCGCGCCCACCCCTCGCGCAGCCCGGCGGGCCAGGTGTCGCGGACCAGCGGGTGCTCCCACGCCGCGTCGTCGTCGACCAGGCCCACGTCACCCGGGCGGCTGGTGGAGTAGTCGCGCAGGAAGCCCCGCGACGCCCACGGCGCGTCGTGCGGCCCCCCGGCCTGCCAGCGCCCGAGCGCCGCGGCCAGGGCGACGTGGTCGGCCAGGGTGAAGTCGACGCCGAGAACCCCCGGGACGTCCTCGAGCCACAGCGTCGTGCCGTCGGCGTGCTCGACCACCTCGGCGGCCGGCAGGGACAGGCCCGTGCCCGCGAGCGAGGCCCGCAACCCGGGGTCGCCGTAGACCTCGGCCTCGCGGTGCCAGTAGTTCCAGCGCCGGGGGTCGGTCGAGGCCGACCAGTGCGCGACGGCCGGCGGCGTGGTCCCGGCGCGCCGCAGCTCCTTGCGGACCCGGGTGCCCCCGGCGTCGTCGTGGACGCGCTCCACGACGACGGTGGTGGGGTTGTCGAGGTTGAAGCGCAGCGTCTCGCGGCGCACGCCTCAGTCCGAGAGCGGCGTGAGGAACTCCGCGCGCACCCCGGTCACGAGCCCGCGGACCCGGTCGAGGAACGCCGCGGTCGCGGGCCGGGCCTCGTGCGCGCGGTGCGCGTCGCGGTCCACGTAGACCTCGTGGAACAACCGCGCGAGCGGGGCGTCGTCGATGCGGTACGGCTCGTACACGAGCGTGCCGGGCTCCTCGGCGAGGATGCCGGGGACCGTCTCGGCCACGAGGGCGTCGAAGGTCGCGGCGGACTCCTCGTCGGTGAGGTCGAAGCGGACGGCGATGGCGAACACGGTTTCCTCCGGGTGGTGGGGTGCGGGTCTGCGGATCAGCTGAACACGGTGCGGTGCCACTCCTTGCGGGCCACCCCGGTGCGGTCGAGCATGACGTGCTTCACGGTCGTGTACTCCTCGAAGGAGTAGGCCGACATGTCCTTGCCGAACCCCGACGCCTTCACGCCGCCGTGCGGCATCTCGCTGACGATCGGGACGTGGTCGTTGATCCAGACGCAGCCCGCCTGGAGCTCCGCGCTGGCCCGCAGGGACCGGTAGACGTTCGTCGTCCAGGCCGACGCCGCGAGGCCGTAGGGCGTGTCGTTGGCGAGGTCGATCCCCTCGTCGTCGGTGTCGAACGGCAGCGCCACGAGCACCGGCCCGAACACCTCCTCCTGCACGACCTCGGAGTCCTGCGCCGCACCGACCAGCAGCGTCGGGCGGTAGAACGCGCCCGCCGAGAGGTCGGTCCCGTCGGCGGCGGTCGCCGGGACGACGCCGCCCGCGAGGGCCTTCGCCCCGGCCGCCACGGCGCGCTCGACGACGGCGGCCACGCGGTCCCGCTGGCGGTGGTGGATCAGCGGTCCGAGGTCGGTGGTGGAGTCGGTGGGCAGGCCGACCCGCACGCCGTCCATCAGCTCGGCGACCCGCGCGACGAACGCGTCGAACAGCGGCCGCTGCACGTAGGCGCGGGTGGCGGCGGTGCAGTCCTGGCCGGTGTTGATGAGGCTGCCAGCGACGGCGCCCTGCGCGGCGGCCTCGAGGTCCGCGTCGTCGAAGACGACGAACGGGGCCTTGCCGCCGAGTTCCAGGTGCACGCGGGAACCCGTGCGGGCGGCGATCTCCATCACCCGCCGGCCCACCGCGGTCGAGCCCGTGAACGACGACATCACCACGCGCGGGTCGCCCACGAGGGCCTCGCCGGCCACGGGGCCCGTGCCGGTGACGACGTTGAACACCCCGTCCGGCAGGCCGGCCGCCGTGAACACCTCGGCGAGCAGCAGCGCGGTCAGCGGGGTGTTCTCCGCGGGCTTCAGCACGATGGTGTTCCCCGCGGCGATCGCGGGCAGCACCTTCCAGGCGGCCATCTGCAGCGGGTAGTTCCACGGCGCGATCGACCCGACGACGCCGAGGGGTTCGCGCCGCACGTAGGAGGTGTGGTCGCCGCTGTACTCCGCGGCCGCCTTGCCCTCCAGGTGGCGGGCGGCGCCCGCGAAGAACACGACGTTGTCGATGCTGCCGGGGACGTCGAACTCGCGCGCCAGGCGCAGCGGCTTGCCGGTCTGCGCGCTCTCGGCGGTGACGAACTCCTCGGCCCGCTCCTGCATCAGCACCGCGGCCCGCGCCAGCACCTCGCCGCGCGCCGCGGGGGTCGTGCGCGCCCACCCGCGGAAGGCCGCCGCGGCCGAGGTCACGGCGTCGGCCACGTCCTCGGCGGTGGCGGCCGTGCCGGTGGTGACGACGGCGCCCGTCGCGGGGTCGAGGACCTCGAGCACCTCACCGCGCCCGGCCCGGCGGGTTCCGTCGACGTGCTGCAGGTGCTCCACGGGCCGACCCTACGGCCCGACCTCGCCGTGCGGGGCGGGGGCGGCTCAGATGAGGACGTCGTCCCCGCGCCGGGCCGGGGTCCCGAGGCCCGCGGCGGTCCGCCGCACGAACCCCGGGACGTCGCCGGCGCCCATCGGCACCCCGAAGTGGTGGCCCTGCGCGAGGTCCACGCCGAGGGTGCGCAGGACCTCGATCTGGTCCTCCTGCTCGACGCCCTCGGCCAGCATGCGCATGTCCAGCGCCCGGCACAGCGCCGCGATGCCCTGCAGCAGCGGGACGTCGCCGCCGTCGGAGATCAGCATGGTCAGCGAGCGGTCCAGCTTCACGGTCGAGACGGGGAAGCGGCGCAGGTAGGACAGCGACGTGTAGCCGATGCCGAAGTCGTCGAGGTCCAGGTGGAACCCGGCGGCCACGACCTCGCGCAGCGACTCCGCGATGAGCGGGTCGTCGGGGAGCTCCTCGTGCTCGGTGATCTCCAGGTGCACGCGCTCGTGCGCGATGCCGTGGCGGTCGGCCAGCGCCGCGACCCAGCGGCCGATCCCGCGCCGGTGCAGGCTGCCCACGCCGAGGTTGACGCTGAGGTCCAGCGGCGGCAGACCGGCGGCGTCCCACCCCGCGAGGTGCGCCAGCGCCAGCTGCGCGACGTGCTCGTCCAGGCGCGCGCCGAGGCCCGCGGCCTCGGCGTGGTGCAGGAACTCGTCGGGCATGAGGAGCCCCTCGCGCGGGTGGCGCCAGCGCACGAGCGCCTCGGTGCCGACGACCCGCAGCGGCTGCAGGCCGACGATCGGCTGGTGCACGACGACGAGCTCGCCGACCTCCTCGGGCGGGGCGCCCTGCAGCAGCATCTGCCGGAGCTCCCCCTGGCGGGCCAGCCCGCCCAGCACCTGCTCGCGCAGCTGCGGCCGGTAGACGAGCGAGCGGCCCTTGCCGGCCTGCTTCGCGGCGTACATCGCGACGTCCGCGTCGACCAGCGCGGTCGACAGCGGCACCCCGGCGGGCAGCGGGGCGATGCCCACGCTGGCCGTGACGGGCGAGGGGACGCCGCCCGTGTCGAAGGGGGCGTCGAGCGCGGTGAGCAGCCGGTCGCCCGGGCCCTCCTCGTCGAGGGGGGAGGTGCCCAGCACGACGATGAACTCGTCACCACCGGTGCGCGAGACCACGCCGTCGGTGCCGACGGCCGCGCGCAGCCGGTCCGCGACGTCGACGAGCAGGGCGTCCCCCACGGCGTGCCCGCGGGTGTCGTTGATCTGCTTGAAGTCGTCGAGGTCGATGAGGCAGAGGTGCACGTCCGCCTCGTGCAGCCGCTGCCGCAGCTCCGTCGTGGCGCGGTGGAGGCCGCGCCGGTTCACGAGGTCGGTGAGCGGGTCGCGCTCGGCGGCCCGCTCGGCGCGGGTGAGGGAGCGCGCCGCGAAGAACACGCCGGCGCAGGCCAGGACGTAGCCGCTGGGGGTGACGACCTCGAGGGCGACCTGCGGCAGGAGCCCCAGGGCACCCAGCCCCCACAGCAGCGGGACGACGCAGAAGACGGGGACCGTCGTGAGCAGGCGCTGCCCGTCGCGGCGCAGGGTCCCGCCCGCGAAGGGCGTGCCGAGGTGGCGCAGGCCCGGCTGCTGGGCGGCCAGGGCCAGCAGCGCGCAGGCGGCCGCCGCGACGACGCCGAGCACGACGGTCTGCCCGCGCACCCCGGCCTCGGTCGTGACGACGTCGCTCGCGCCCACCAGCAGGGCGATGGCCAGGAGCACCAGGGCGGTGGCGGGGGACAGACCGTCCCGCGTGGACAGCAGCCGGAGCAGGACGACCGTGACGAGCGTCGCGGCGGACGTGACGGCCAGCGCCGCGGCGGGGGCGCCGGCGGCGTGCTGCATCGCCAGGAGCTGGACGAGGACGAGCCCCGCGCCGCAGGCGGTCAGCGCCAGGTCGGGCCAGGTGACGCGGGATCCGCGCCGCGGCAGGCGCAGGGAGCGCACGAGCGCCGGGGCGAGGGCGAGGGCCGCGACCTGCAGGACGCCGAGCCCCTGGCGCGCCGCCGCCAGCTGGTCGTCGGCGGCCTCCCGCACCACGGCGGTGACCAGCCCGGCGCCGAGCACGAGCAGGACGGCCGCCCAGGTGCGGGCACCGGCCGGCCGGTGCCGCCGCACGCCCGCCGCGCCGGCCAGCAGCGCCGCGGCGTGCACGGCGACGAGGACGGGGGGCACGGCGGCGGGCAGCGCGCAGCAGAGCGCGACGATCCCGGCCACGGCCGCGACGAGTCCCCACCTGCCCCTGCTCACGCGGCCCCCTCAGCGCGCCCCGGGTCCCTGACGGACGGTGGCGGTGGCGCTGCAGGGATCATCGACCGCGGCGGTGCCGGGATCGATGGGCCGATCGGGGGGCGGGGCCGGGGACCGTCGCCCGGTCAGGCGTGGTTGGCGGTCTCGTGACCGCCGTGGCCCGACGGCTCGAGCTGGAACGTCGCGTGCTCGACCGCCACCTCGAAGTGCTGGGCGACGCAGGCCTGCAGCTCGTCGAGGATCTGCGGGGCGTGCCCGTCGTGGAAGCACGCGTCGTCCAGCACGACGTGCGCCGACAGCACGGGCAGCCCGGACGTGATCTGGCTGGCGTGCAGGTCGTGCACCGCCTGCACGTGCGGGAGGTCGAGCAGGTGCTGCCGCACCGCGTCGAGGTCGAGGCCGGGGGGCACCGACTCCAGCAGCACGGCCGTGGTCTCGCGCAGCAGCCGCACGGTGCGGGGCAGGATCAGCGCACCGATCAGCAGGGACACGACGGCGTCGGCGCGGGCCCAGCCCGTGAGCGCGATGACGGCCGCGGCCACGAGGACCGCGACGGAGCCCAGTGCGTCGTTGGCGACCTCCAGGACCGCGGCGCGCACGTTCACCCCGCGCACGTTCCCCCCGCGTCCCGCCCCGCGGCCGCTGCCCCGCAGCAGCACGAGCAGCGACACGAGGTTGCCGGCGAGGCCGACGGCGCCGAAGACGAGCATCGCGGTGGAGGACACCTGCGGGGGGTCCACCAGC
Organism: Kineococcus rubinsiae; assembly: GCF_011839805.1. GTDB lineage: Bacteria > Actinomycetota > Actinomycetes > Actinomycetales > Kineococcaceae > Kineococcus > Kineococcus rubinsiae. The sequence goes on from NZ_VWPY01000062.1 coordinate 19,802, forward strand.
CGGCGGACCCCCTCGACGATGACGAAGACGCCCACCGCGAGCAGCACCGCGGCCTGCAGGGTCGCCGCCAGCACCTCCGCGCGCCGGTAGCCCCAGGTGCGCTGCGCCGTCGCCGGCCGCAGCACGAGGGTCGCGGCGATGAGCGCGATGACCAGGCCTGCGGCGTCGGTGAGCATGTGGCCCGCGTCGGCGAGCAGCGCGAGACTGCCGGACACCCAGGCGCCCACGGCCTCGACGACGAGGATCGAGGAGGTGATGGCCAGGACGACGGCGAGGCGGCGGCGGTCCGCGACCGCCTCGGCGTGGCCGTGGCCGTGCCCGTGGCCGTGCCCGGTCACGGGAGCGCCCCGGCCGGTGTCGCAGTCACCCTCCGACAGTACCGAGGGCCTGCGACCGGCGGCGGGGGTCCCGGGAGCCGGTGCCCGGGATCCGCCGTCCGCCCGCCTCAGCCCCGCACGGGCCGGGCGCTCGGCTGCTGCTGGGTGATGCAGTGCACGCCGCCGCCGAAGGCGAAGACGTCGCGCGCGTCGACGAGGACGACCTCGCGGCCGGGGTGCGCGGCCTGCAGGACGCGGACGGCCTCCGCGTCGCGAGGGTCGTCGAACCCGCAGAGCACGACGACGGAGTTCGCGACGTAGTGGTTGACGTAGGAGTAGTCGACGAGCTCGCCGTCGACCTCGGTGGTCGTCGGGGCGAGCAGCGGGACGACCTCGAGGCGCTGCCCGCGGGCGTCGACGGCCTGGCTGAGGATCTCCGTCACCTCGGCGCTCACGGCGTGGTCGGGGTGACCCGGGTCGGGCTGCGTGTGCACGACGACGGTCCCGGGCCGGGTGAAGGCGGCGACGATGTCGACGTGGCCGCGGGTGCCGAACTCGCCGTAGTCGGCGGTCAGGCCGCGCGGCAGCCAGATCGCGGTGCTCGTGCCCAGCTGGGCGTGGACCTCGGCCTCGACCTGCTCGCGCGTCCAGCCGGGGTTGCGGCCCAGGTCGAGCTGCACGGTGTCCGTGAGCAGGACCGTCCCGGCACCGTCGACGTGGAAGCCGCCGCCCTCCTGGGTCAGCCGCGACGGGCTCACCGGGGTCCCGGTCAGCCCCGCGACGTGGGCGGCGACCCGGCCGTCGTGCTCCCACGTCGCCCAGGACTGCGCGCCCCAGCCGTTGAACACCCAGTCGACGGCGCGCAGGCCGTCGTCGCCGTGCACGAACGTCGGCCCGGAGTCGCGCAGCCACGCGTCGTCCAGCGGTGTCCCGGTGAGCCGGACCCGCGGGTCGAGCAGCTCGCGCGCCGCCGGCTCCGACCCCGGGGCCACGAGCACCGTCACCGGCTCGTGCGCCACGACGGCGTTCGCGACGCCCGCCCAGGCGCGGCGGGCGCGGGCGAGGTCGGGGCCGCCCTCCTCGCCGAACGTGGCGTTCGGCGGGGGGAAGGCCATCCACGTGCCGTCGTGGGGGTCGGACTCGGCCGGCATCCGCTGCACCGTGGGTCTCCGCTCGTCGTCGTCCCGGGTGTCCCCGGGGAGGGGGGCTGCCCGTCGTCCGGTGCACGATCCCACCCGCGGACGCCGGCCCGCGGCGCTTCGCGGTCCCGCACCGGCCCGCCCGGGCCTGGCTACCCTGCGGACCATGCGGCTGACCCCCACCGAGCGTGACCGTCTGCTGCTGTTCACGGCCGCGGAGCTCGCGCGCTCGCGCCGGGCCCGGGGCTGGCGGCTGAACGTCCCGGAGGCGACGGCGCTGATCGCCGACACCGTCTGCGAGGCCGCGCGCGGCGGCGCCCGCCTCGCCGAGGCGATGGCCGCCGGCCGCGCCGTGCTCGGCCCGGACGACGTGCTGCCCGGCGTGGCCGACGTCGTCGGCGAGGTCGACGTCGAGGCCGTCTTCGACGACGGGTCGCGCCTGGTCGTCGTGGTCGACCCGATCGGCGGCGGTTCCCTCGGCGCGGACGCCCCCGGGGCCGCGCTGCCGGGCGACGCCCCGCCGGTCGAGTTCGCCGACGTCGTCGCCGTCGAGGTCACCAACACCTCCGAGGTGCCGATCAGCGTGACGTCGCACTTCCACTTCTTCGAGGTCAACCCCCGGCTGCGCTTCGACCGCGCCGCCGCCTACGGGCGCCGCGCGGCGGTCCCCGCGGGTTCCTCCGTCCGCTTCGACCCGGGCGGGCGGCGGACGGTGGAGCTCACGCCGATCGCGGGCGCCCGCGTCGCCGTCGGGTTCGCCGGGCTCGTCGACGGCCCGCTGGACGCACCCGGCGCCCGCGAGGAGGCGCTGCGCCGCGCCCACGCCTGCGGGTACCTCGACACGGGCGATCCCGGCGACACGGGCGGACCCGCCGAACCCGGCGACCCGCGGGGGGAGTCCCGGTGAGCCTCGACCCGGCCGACCACATCGCGACCTACGGCGCGCGCCGCGGGGACCGCCTGCGCCTGGGCGACACGGGCCTCGTCGTCGAGGTCACCGACGACGCGCAGGAACCCGGGCAGGAGTTCCTCGCGGGGTTCGGCAAGACGGCCCGCGACGGCCTGCACCTCAAGGCGGCCACGGTCCGCGCCACGTGCGACCTGGTCGTCTCCAACGTCGTGGTCATCGACGCCGTCCTCGGGGTGCGCAAGGTGTCCATCGGGGTCCGCGAGGGGCGGATCTGCGCGATCGGCCGGGCGGGGAACCCCGACACCCTCGACGACGTGGACGTCGTGGTCGGCACCGGCACCAGCATCGTGTCGGGCGAGGGGCTGATCGCGACGGCCGGGGCCGTGGACACCCACGTGCACCTGCTGTCCCCCCGCGTCATGGAGGCGTCGCTGGCCTCCGGGGTCACCACGATCATCGGCCAGGAGTTCGGCCCCGTGTGGGGCGTCGGCGTGAACTCCCCGTGGGCGCTGCGGCACGCGTTCAACGCCTTCGACGCCTGGCCCGTGAACATCGGGTTCCTCGCGCGGGGTTCCTCCTCGGACCCGGGGCCCCTCGTCGAGGGCCTCGTCGAGGGCGGGGCCAGCGGGTTCAAGGTGCACGAGGACATGGGCGCGCACACCCGCGCGCTGGACACCGCGCTGCGGGTGGCGGAGGAGTTCGACGTCCAGGTCGCCCTGCACACCGACGGCCTCAACGAGTGCCTCTCCGTCGAGGACACCCTCGCCGTCCTCGAGGGCCGCACGATCCACGCGTTCCACATCGAGGGCTGCGGCGGCGGGCACGTCCCGAACGTCCTGCGCCTGGCGGGGGAGGCGAACGTCATCGGTTCCTCGACGAACCCGACCCTGCCGTTCGGCCGCGACGCCGTCGCCGAGCACTACCACATGATCATGTCGGTCCACGGGTTGCGGGCCGACCTGCCGGGCGACGAGGCCATGGCCCGCGACCGGATCCGCGCGGGCACGATGGGGGCCGAGGACGTGCTGCACGACCTCGGCATCATCCCCATCACGTCCTCCGACGCGCAGGGCATGGGCCGTGCGGGGGAGACGGTGCGCCGCACGTTCGCGATGGCCGGGAAGATGAAGGCGGAGTTCGGGGCGGCGGACCCGCGCCACGACAACGACCGCGCGCTGCGCTACGTCGCCAAGCTCACCATCAACCCGGCGGTCGCCCACGGCCTCGCGCACGAGGTCGGCTCGCTCGAGGTCGGCAAGCTCGCCGACGTGGTCCTGTGGCGGCCGGAGTTCTTCGGCGCGAAGCCCGAGCTCGTCCTCAAGGCGGGTTTCCCGGCCTACGGGGTCACGGGGGACCCGAACGCGTCCATCGACCGCGCGCAGCCCCTGGTGCTCGGCCCGCAGTTCGGCGCCCACGGGGCGACGGCCGCCGACCTGTCCGTGGCGTTCACGTCGCAGGCCGCGGCCGAGGCGGGCAACGACGCCATGACGACGCGCCGCCGTCGCGTCGGGGTCCGCGGCACCCGCGGCATCGGCCCGTCCGCCATGCGGCTGAACGACCGCACCGCGCAGGTGCGGGTCGCGGCGGAGTCGGGGCTCGTGACCGTCGACGGCGAACCCGTCAGCTCGCAGCCCGCGGAGCGGATCAGCCTCAACCGGCTGTACTTCCTCTGAGCTCCGGACCCCTGAGACCCCGACCCCCCCCAGCGGGACGCGCCACCGATGAGTTCCGCGGCGCGGCCCGGTCCAGGACCCGACAGCACCTGACCCGAAGGAGACACCACCGTGGGACGCATCGCTGCCGCCCTGTTCACGACCGTCGACGGCTCGGCCGAACGACCCGACCTGTGGCACGGCCCCTACTTCGACGAGGCCATGGGCCGCGCGGTGGACCGCCACACCTCGCGCTGCGAGGCCTACCTCATGGGCCGGGTCCTCTACGACCAGTGGTCGCAGTACTGGCCCGGCAACGACAGCGACCCGTTCGCGGAGTTCATCAACCCGATCCGCAAGTACGTCCTGTCGAGCACCCTGCAGGAGGCGGACTGGGAGGGCACCACGGTGCTGCCCGACCTCGACGCCGTCCGCGCGCTGCGCGAGCGCACCGAGGGGACCATCGGCATCACGGGCAGCCTGCGCACCGTGGCCTCCCTGCTCGAGGCCGGCCTGCTCGACGAGCTCGTGCTGCTCGTGGACCCGGTGGTCGTCAGCGGTGAGCGGCGCTGGACCGACGAGCTGGGGCGCACGCCGCTGGAGCTGGTCTCGAGCGAGGCCCTGCCGACCGGCGTGCTGCACCTCGTCTACCGCCCGGCCGCCGAGGGCTGAGCTCGGCCCGACGCCCGCGCGGGCGTCGTCGCGCGGGTGGGCTTCGCGGGGGCGGTTCGCGCGGATCGAGTCCGCGGGACGCGCGTTCGCCCGCTGCGAGTTCGCGGAGGGTGCGTCAGGGGGCGGCGGGCGCCGCGGGGTCGGGGACCCCGGCGGCGCCCGCCAGCGGCGTCCCGTCGACCGCGCAGTGCCGCAGGTTCCGCCGGCGCGACGGGGTGCCCTGGGCCGGCACCGCGACGGCGGCGAGGACGGCGGCCGCCACGAGCAGTCCCGCGCAGACGAGCAGGGCCGTGCGGAACCCCGCGGCGAACGCGGCGGGGTCGCGGTAGACGTCGCCGGTGAGCCCGGCCACCGCGGGGACGACGGCGACGGCGAGCAGCCCGGCCGCCCGGGCGACGGCGTTGTTGACGCCCGAGGCGACGCCCGCGTGCCGGGCGTCGGCGGCGGCCAGCACGGTCGAGGTCAGCGGCGCCACGAGCAGCGCCAGCCCGAGGCCGAACACCGTGACCGCCGGCAGCACGTCGCCCAGGTAGGAGGCCGACGCGCCGATCCGCAGCATGGCCAGCACCCCCGCCGCGCACACCAGCGGCCCGAGGGTCAGCGGCAGCCGCGGGCCCGTCCGCTGGGCGAGCGCCCCGGCGCGCGCGGACAGCAGCAGCATGACCACCGTCACCGGCAGCAGCGCCGACCCCGCGGCGAGCGGGCTGAACCCGGCGACGGACTGCAGCGCCACGACGAGCAGCAGGAACACCGCGCCGAGGGCCGCGTAGACGGCGAAGGTCACGGCGTTCACCGCGCTGAACACGCGCGAGGAGAAGATCCCCAGCGGCAGCATCGGGGCGGCGCTGCGCCGCTCGACGAGCAGGAACGAGACCAGGCCCGCCACGCCCACGCTCCCGGCCACCACGACCGCCGGGCTCGCCCCGGACGGCGCGCCGATGAGGGCGTAGGTGAGCCCCGCCAGGCCCACGGCGCCGAGCGCCGCCCCGGCGACGTCGACGCGGCCGTGCGCGTCGGGGTCGTGCGTCTCGGGCACGTGGCGGCGGGCCACGAGGACGACCACCGCGGCGAGCGGGACGTTGACGAGGAACACCCAGCGCCAGGACGCGGCGTCGACCAGCCAGCCGCCCAGCAGCGGGCCGATCGCGGTGGCGACCCCGCCGAGGCCGGACCAGGCGCCGATCGCCCGGGCCCGGTCGCCGGGGGCGAACGACGCCTGCAGCATCGCCAGGCTCCCGGGCGTCAGCAGCGCCGCGCCCACGCCCTGCACCGCCCGGCACGCGACGAGCACGCCCGCGTTCGGCGCCAGGCCGCAGAGCAGCGAGGCCACGGCGAACCAGGCCACGCCCACGACGAACACCCGGCGGCGGCCGTACCGGTCGCCCAGTGAGCCGCCCAGCAGGATCAGCGCGGCGAGCGTCAGCGTGTAGCCGGTCACGACCCACTGCAGCGCCGCGAACGACGCGCCGAACTCCGCCCCGATGGTCGGCAGGGCGACGTTGACGACGGTCGCGTCGATGCCCGCGAGCCCCGACCCGAGGATCGTGGCCAGGAGCACCCAGCGCGCCGCGGGCGTCCCCCAGCGCAGCACCCCCTCGGGCGCCGCGGCCGCGGCGGGGGTGTCGGCGGCGCCCACGGGGACCGTCAGTCCCCGCTGGCCAGGACGAACGGGTGCACGGCCTCCGCGCCGGCGCGCCGCAGCATCCGCGACGCCACCGCGAGGGTCCAGCCGGAGCGCACGCGGTCGTCGACCAGCAGCAGCCGGCGCCCGGCCACGGACGGTTCGTCGGGCAGCGTGAACCGCTCCGCGACCGCGGCGAGGCGGTGGGCCGAGTTCACGTCGCTGCGCGTCGGCCCGGCGCCGGGCCGCAGCTGGAACGACGTGACCAGCGGCAGCCCGGTGTAGCGGGCCAGGCCGTCGGCGAGGTGCGCGACCAGGGTGGGTCGCGACGCCGAGGCCATCGCCACGATGCCGTCGAGCCCGAGGTCGCGCGCCCAGTCGTCGAGGACCTGCACGGCCGCGTGGCGCAGGGCGACGGGCGTCTCGGTGTCCCCGGCGGAGGCCGCGAACAGCTCCCGCACGGCGGTGCCCCAGCCGAGGTCGGACGTGCGGGCCACCGCGCGCCCCTCGCTGGGCCGCTCCGCCGGGGCGATCTTCCCGCTGAGCTCGATGCCGAGCGCCGCGAGCCCCGTGGGCCACATCTTCTTCGGCTCGACGGGCACGCCCGGGCGGTCGAGGTCTGCGCCGGCCGCGGTCACGGCGTCGGCGTCGACGTCCTGCGGCAGCGCGAAGCCCCCGCACCGGTCGCAGCGCCCGCACGGGGCCGCCTCCGGGTCGTCGAGGGCGCGGCGCAGGAACTCCAGCCGGCACCCCGTGGTCGCCTCGTAGTCGAGCATCGACTGCTGCTCGACGGTCCGCGTCTCCGCGACCCGCGCGTAGCGCTCGGCGTCGTAGTTCCACGGCTGGCCCGTGGCGGTCCAGCCGCCGCTCACGCGGCGCACCGCGCCGTCCACGTCGAGGACCTTGAGCATCATCTCCAACCGGCTGCGGCGCAGCGTGACCCGCGCCTCCAGGGCCGGCGTCGACAGCGGCTTGCCCGCGTCGGCCAGGACGCTCAGCGCGAGCCGCACGTCGTCCTCGGCGGGGAACCCCACCGAGGCGAAGTACTGCCAGATGTCGCGGTCCTCGGCGCCGGGCAGCAGGACCACGGCGGCGTCGTCGATCCCGCGGCCGGCGCGGCCGACCTGCTGGTAGTAGGCGATGGGGGAGGAGGGCGCGCCGAGGTGGACGACGAACCCGAGGTCGGGCTTGTCGAAGCCCATGCCGAGCGCGCTCGTGGCGACCAGCGCCTTCACCCGGTCGTGGATCAGGTCGTCCTCGGCCTGCAGCCGCTCCGCGTTCTCCGTGGCCCCCGTGTAGGGCGCCGCGGGGATGCCGTGCGCGTTCAGGTGCGCGGCGACGTCGGCGGCCGCGTCCTTGGTCAGGACGTAGACGATCCCCGACCCCGGCAGGTCGGGCAGGTGCTGGACCAGCCACGCGAGCCGGTGCGCCTGGTCGGGCAGCTGGAGCACCCCGAGCCGCAGCGACTCCCGGTCCAGCGAGCCGCGCAGGACGAGCACGTCGTCGAGGGTGCGGGTGCCCGAGACCGACAGCTGCTCCGCGACGTCGGCCGTCACGCGGGCGTTCGCGGTGGCGGTCGTGGCCAGCACGGGGATGCCGTCGGGCAGGTCCGCGAGCAGGGTGCGGATGCGCCGGTAGTCGGGGCGGAAGTCGTGGCCCCAGTCGGAGACGCAGTGCGCCTCGTCGACCACGAGCAGGCCCGTCGTGGCCGCGAGCTGCGGCAGCACCTCGTCGCGGAAGCCGGGGTTGTTCAGGCGCTCGGGGGAGACGAGCAGCACGTCGACCGCGCCGGCCCGCACGTCGGCGTAGACCTGCCCCCACTGCTCGCCGTTGGTCGAGTTCACCGTCACGGCGTGCACGCCCGCGCGCTCGGCGGCCTGCACCTGGTTGCGCATGAGCGCCAGCAGCGGCGACACGATGACGGTGGGGCCGGCCCCGCGGGCGCGCAGCAGGGCGGTGGCGACGAAGTAGACCGCCGACTTGCCCCACCCGGTGCGCTGCACGACCAGCGCCCGCCGGCGCCCCGCCACGAGCGCCTCGATCGCCGTCCACTGGTCGTCGCGCAGGCGCGCCGACTGGTCGCCCACCAGGCGGCGCAGCACCTCCTCGGCCTCCTCGCGCAGCGCCGCCGGGTCCCCGGGCTCGACGGGGGCGGCGGTGTCGTGCGGGGACGGGGCGCTGGGCATGGGGCGACTCTGCCACCCGGGACGGACACCGCGGTCGGTCCTCCACAGCCGGCGCCGTCCACAGGGCCGCCGACCCCACCGGCGCGTCCCCCCGCGGGCGCCGCCGCTCAAGCGGGGACCCCGGCCGGTCGACACCCCACGGGTGAGCCCCGAGCACCCGGCCGGCCGCGCGACGGTGCTGCGGCCCGCCGCGGACACCCCCGCGGGCGCCCCGTCGGGCGCCGCGGCGGACGGGGGAGCGGACACGACGGAGGTGCGCCCGGGCGACGTCGCGGCCTCGTGGTGCGCGTGGTTCGCGGGCGCCGACCTCGCCGACGAGCCCGACCTCGCGCTCGACCTGCTCACCCGCCGCCCGACCCGCGGCGAGGGCCCCGACGCCCGCCGCGCCGCCGCGCACGACGAGGCCCGGCTGCACCTGCTCGCCGGCCGCCCCGCCGACGCCCTGGCGGCGCTGGCCCGCACGGGCACCACCACGCTCCCCGCCGCCCCGGCGGACCGCCCCCGCACCGCCCTGCTCGCGGCGTGCCTCGCCGCCGCCGGCGACGCGCAGGCCTACCGCTGGCTGCTCGCCGGGCTGCACGGCGGGGAGTGGGCCGCGGGCTGGCAGGCCGCCTACCTCGTGGGGGCTGCCGCCGAGGCCCGCCGCGACCCCGACACGGCCGACGAGATGTGGACGCGGGTCGTCGCGCTGCACGGCATCCGCACCCGCCACACCCTGCCGCGGGCCGCCACCGCCCGGGTCGCCGGCCGGGACCGCGCGGACGCCGGGGCCTGCGCCGCCGCGGCGGTGGAGGCCGCGGCCCTGCTCGAGACCGCGCCCGACGGCGCCGG
>NZ_VWPY01000063.1 GCF_011839805.1 Kineococcus rubinsiae
GTGCGCACGTGCCGGCCCGGCGCGGCGCGGCGGCGGCCGGGGACGGCGGGACGGACCACCGGGTCCGAGGGGGCGACGGTGCCCGGCGGGGCGTCCGACCCCGACGGCGCGTCGGGGCCCGGGGGCACGCCCAGGTCCGCGTCCGGCGGCGTGCTCATGCGATCTCCTTCACGGCCTGGTGCCCGGCGGGGGCCGGGGTGGTGCGCAGCGCGCGGCGGTGGGCTCCCTCGCGGGCGAAGGAGGCCCCGACGCAGATCCAGAAGAAGAACGACCCGGTGCCGCTGACCACGTCGGAGGACGCCTGGAGGATCCCGTAGAAGACGATCACCGTGACGGCGAAGAGGGCCCCGGCGTCGTCGGGACGGCGGCGGGCGTTGCGCACGGCCGCCATCAGCGCGAGGAGCAGGACGGCGACGAAGAGGCCGAGGCGCAGGACGCCGCCCTCCTGCAGGAGGGAGAGGTAGCCGTTGTCGATGCCGATGGCCTTGCCGCCGGCCGTCAGGCTCTGGGCTGCGCCGGCGCTGCCGGGGCCCGTGCCGACGGGGTTCGCGGCGGCCTGCAGGAACTGGGGGAGCAGCTGCGCCCGGTCCAGCAGCGACTGGTCCTGGCCCAGCGAGGACAGCTGGTAGCGGCTGGCGGTCGTGCCGGTCGCCGAGAGCCCGAGGGAGCCGATGCCGACGACCATGGCCAGGGTCACCCCGACCGCGGCCAGCAGGGCCTGCACCCGGCCGACGGGCAGCAGCCCGAGCAGGGCGACGCCGAGCAGGAGGACGGGCAGCGCGAACAGGACGCTGCGGACGCTGGTCAGCACGAGGGCCAGGAGGACGACCACGAGCGTCACGGTGACGAAGAGGGACCGCGCCCCGCGCCCGGGCGCCCCGCGGCGGGCGAGCATCCAGCAGAGCAGCGCGAGCACGGCCTGCCCCAGGTACATGGCGAGGCTGAGGGGGGATTCCATCGTCCCCCACACGCGGAAGCCGCGGGCCACGGGCGAGCCGACGCTGTTCAGCGTCTCCTGCACGCTCGTCAGCCAGGCCATGTCCCAGGTGGGGGCGAGGAAGAACTGCGCGGTGGCGTAGGCCGCGAGCGGCAGCGCCAGGACGACGAGCGAGCGCAGGGCGATCCCCTCGCTGCCCGCAGCCCAGCCCCGGGCCACGAGGTAGCCGACGCCCGCGGGCACGGCGACGATGAGGAAGCCGGTGGCGCGGGTGGCGATCGACCCCGAGGAGGAGAGGCCGGCCGTGACGACGAGCCAGGCGAGGTAGACGGCGAGCCACCCGGAGCCGGGGGCCTCGCGGCCCTTGCCGCGCACCAGCACGAAGGCGGGCAGCGCCACGACCACGGCCAGCACGGCCAGCGGGTCGCTGGGCAGGTAGGCGTCCTCGCCCGCCGTCAGGCGGCGCAGCAGCGCCGTGAGCGGGAGGGCGACGACGGCCAGGGCGACCGCGGTCGTCGGCTTCGGGCGCAGCACCAGGACGACGCCGGCCACGAGGACGGGCACCAGCAGGCGCCACGGACCCATCGCGAGCCCCAGGACGAGCACGGGGACCACCGCGAGGGCTGCGAGCGGGACGAGCGCCGAGAGGGGAGGGGTCCGGCGGGCGGTGCTGCTGGCCATGGGCCGGTCTCCTCTCGCGTCGCTCGACGGGCGGTCGTGGCGGGTCGGTCCTCGCGGTGGCGGCCGGGGGACCCGGCTGCGGACGGTGCGCGGGCACCGGTGGGCCCCCTGCGCGGCTCGCCCGCCACCCGGCGCGGCCGGGGGGCCGCGGACAGGCCGTGGCGGGTCCGAGTGTAGAGGGGGTGGGGGCGCCGGGTCGGCCCCGCGCAGCTTCCGGTGACGCCCCCGCACGAGGGGTTCACCCGATCGCCACACGCCGCGGCCGGGTCACCACCCAGCGTCAGCGGGCCACCACGCGTCAGCTCGCGTCGGGCGTCGCCGTGGGCTCCGGGGTGGCGGTGCCGGACGTCGTCGCCGACGCCGACGGGGTGGTCGGGACCGGGGTCGACGTGGCGCCCGGGGCCTCGGCCAGCCGGACGAGCAGCACCTCGTCGGGAACCGTGACGGCCAGGGTCTGGACGGCGCCGGGACGCTCCACGGGCGTGGTGCCCGCGAACGTCGGCGCGTAGACGGTGGCGTTCATCGTCCGCGGCAGCTGCACCGTCACGTCCCGGGTGGTCTCGACGTCGCAGCACTCCTCGCCCGCCGGGTAGGAGATCGCGTTGGTCCACAGGGCCAGCCAGTAGCTGCCGTCGCGCTTCTGCAGCACGACGTGGCGGACGTCGTCGGCCCCGGAGACCGTGACGTCGAAGCGCGTGGGGTTCACGACCGCGCCGGGGTCGGCGAGCAGGTCGACCGTGCTGGCCACGGCCGCGAACGCCGGCTTGCGGGTCCCGTCGGGGCGCAGGAACAGGTCCCACTCGTCGGTGGAGAGGTTGTAGAGGTAGTCGCGCTCCACCCCGGCGCGGAAGTACTCGAAGTAGTGGCGCAGCGCGTACTTGGCGCTGGCCCGCTCCGAGACGCCGCCCTGGTTGGTGCAGCCGCTCGGGGTGAGGGTGTTGCAGTAGCCGCTCTCGGTGGACACGACGCCCTTGCCGTCGCACAGCTGCAGCGCCGACGGCATCCACTTCGACGTGAGCTCCGCGTCGGGCAGGTCACCGCCGGGGTAGCTGTGCATGGCGGCGACGTCGCAGCGCACCCCCGCGAGCTGCCCGGCGGCGTCGGGGTCGGCGACCGTGGGGCTCAGCACCGTCAGGGCACGCACCTTCGCCTGCACGTCCGCGTCGTCGTCGGTGAAACCCTTCACCGCGTCGAACATCTCGTCCTGGAAGGTGCGCACGCCCTCGGGCCACGGCTCGCCCTCGTACTCGAGCTCGTCGTTGATGTCCCACTCGTTCGGGCCCTCGACGCCCTCGGCCGCGTCGAGCACGGGCAGCACCCCGCGCGTGACCGTGTCGCGACCTGTGTAGCCCTCGCGGGGATCCATGACGAGCATCGTGGAGATCCCGTAGTTGTCGTGCAGCTCGTTCACGTGGCGGAAGAAGGCCGCCCCGCTGCCGCCCGTCCGGATGTGCCGGATGCCGAGGTCCCCGAGCGCCGGCGCGAGCAGGTCGTACTTCGACGCCTGCTGGTAGAGCTGCACCGCGACGCCCATGCTCTCGACGAGGGAGTCCGACGCCCGCACGTCACCGGGATCGGGGACGACGACCACCGGAACGGGTGCGTCCTTCCGGGTGACGGCGACCACGATCGTCACCGCGGCGACCACCACGAGGGCCACCAGGGCCGCCAGCAGAGCGCGCCGACGGCGTCGTCGTCGGGTGAGCAGAGCGGGCGAGGGGTGCGACACAGCGACTCCGGGAGACGTGGACGGCGGGGGCGCGACGGGCGGGACCGCTGCGCGGCCACCCGGGTGCCCGAACGCCGACACGCTGCACGCGCGTGCGGGGTTCGGATACCTTCGGAGTGTAGGCGTCGTCCGGGGCGCCTGGTACGTCCGACGAGGTGAGGTTCCCAGTGGCGGCAGTTCCCGAGGTCTGCATCGGAATCCCGGTCTACAACGGTGAGAAGTACGTCCGCGCGACGATCGAGTCCGCGCTGGCGCAGGACTTCGGCGACCTCGAGGTGGTCATCTCCGACAACGCCTCGACCGACGGGACGGCGGAGATCTGCCGGGAGTTCGCGGACCGTGATGAGCGGGTGCGCTACGTGCACCACGACGAGCACGTGGGGGTGGCCGACAGCTTCTCCCGCACGTTCTCCCTCAGCCGCAGCCCCTACTTCAAGTGGGCCGCCGCGGACGACGTCAGCCACCCCGCGTTCGTGCGCAAGGCCCTCGCGGTGCTCGAGGAGCACCCCGGCGCGGTGTGCTGCTACAGCGAGGCCGCCGTCGTCGACGGTGACGGCAACCGGGTGCGCGACGACGACTTCATGCTCGACCTGTCGGTGCCGAGCCCGGGGCTGCGCTTCGCCCGCGTCGTCCTCGCGCCGATCAAGCGCCACGCCGGTCACGAGCAGTACGGGCTGCTGCGCTCCGACGCCGTGCGCCGGGCGGGGGCCATGAGCAACCACGTCTACGGCGACCGCGTGCTGCTGGTCCGCCTCGCGCTGCAGGGCCCGATGCTGCGGATCCCCGAGGTGCTGTTCTTCAACCGCGACCACGACGGGCGCAGCCAGCGCAACGGCGCCCGGCCCACCCGGCCCGGCTCCGAGATCAGCCGCTACATCGGCGTCGGCCCGTGGCCGCCGTCGGAGTTCTGGAACCCGGCGCGCAAGGGCCGGATCGTGTTCCCCGACTTCGACCTCGCGGGCCAGTACGTGAAGGCCGCCGTGGAGGCGGACCTGCCGGCCGCCGAGCGCGCGCGGGCCCTGGCCTCGGTCGCGGCGATGGTGGGCGTGCGGGCCCCGAAGTACGGGCGCGACGTCGTCATCGCGGCCGAGCAGGCGGGGCGCCTGCTGGCCCGGGGGCGCCTGCCCTGGCACGGCGGTCTCGACCAGCTCGGCTGAGGCGCCGGCGGCGTCTCGCCGCCCCGGAAGTGCTGCGACGCAGGACGTGCCGGTCACCCCGCGGGGTGACCGGCACGTCCTGCGTCGTGAGGGGGGTCAGTCGTTGAGCGTGGCGTTCGCCCAGTCGGCGTGGTCGAAGGCGTTGCCGTCGCCGGCGTCGGAGACGACGAGGCGGATCTGCTTGCGGCCCTTGACGTCGACGGACACCTGGCGGGCACCGCTGGCGCGGGTCACGACGCCGGAGTCGTAGACCTTCGTGCCGTCGGCGTGGACCTGGAAGACCACGCTGCCGCCGGTGCCGACCTCGTCGTCCAGCCCGACCGTCGCCGCGAAGGTCTTCGCGCCGTCGTTGGCGAACGTGACGTCGGAGCCGGCGTGCACGCCGAGGCCCGTGGTGAACGTCGCGCCGGAGACGGACAGGGTGCGCCCGTCGCCGGCCGCCGCCTCACCGTTGCTGCGGTTCAGCTCCACCGGGCCCCAGGCGTTGGCCACGGTCGTCAGCGGCAGCGTGGAGACGCGGCGGGCGGCGCGGGGCACCGTGGGGGCGGGCTGCAGGACGGGGGCGGTCGCGGAGGAGACCTTCGCGTCGGCCCAGTCGGCGTGGTCGAACTGGTTGCCGTTGCCGCCGTCGGTGACGACGAGGCGGACGTCCTTCTTGCCCTTGATGTCGACGGAGACCGGACGGGTGCCGGTGGCGCGGGTGACGAGGCCGGAGTCGTAGGCCTTGGTCCCGTCGGTGAACACCTGGAACACGACGCTGCCGCCGGTCCCCACCTCGTCGTCGACGCCGACGGTCGACGTGAACGTCGTGGCGCCCGAGTTCGTGAAGCGGATGTCGGAACCGGCGTGGACGCCGATGCCGGTGGCGAAGGTCTTCCCGGAGATGCTCAGCGCCCGGCCGTCGCCGGCGGCGCCCTCACCGTTGCTGCGGTTCAGCTCCAGCGGGCCCCAGGCGTTCGCGACCTGCTGCAGGGGCAGGGCGGAGACGGGCGTGGTGGTGCCCGTGACGGGCGTGGCCGGCGGCGTCGTGGGCGGGGTGACCGGCGGGGTCACCGGCGGCGTGACCGGCGGGGTCACGGGCGGGACGACGGGGGCGCTGCCGCTGCCGGAGAGCTCGACCAGCGTGACGCCCTCGGTGGAGGCGAACTGCACCGAGGTGGTGTCCGTGGCGGTGGCGACGGCGGCCTTGCTGCGCACCGGGTTGTAGACGCGGGCCGTCTTGACGGCCGAGCCGAGCTTCAGCGTGACGGGGACGTCGGCCGGGTTCAGGACCTGGCTGCCGTTCCACGTGCGGTCCTGCTGCCACACGGCGAGCCAGAAGGTGCCGTCGCGCTTCTGCAGCAGCAGCGTGCGGGTGTTCGCGTTCTGGCCCTGCAGCTCGTAGTTCAGCGAGGACGGCGTGAACGCGCTGCCCCGGTCGTTCAGGAGGCCGATCATGTTGGAGATCGCCGTGAACGACGGCTTGGCGCTGCCGTCGTTGCGCAGCAGGCCGAACTTCGACTCGAACTGGTTGTCGTTGTACTGGTCGAACAGCTCGTAGGAGAAGCTGCGCACGATGCCGCGGCGGAAGTGGTCGAGGTAGAGCTTCGGCAGCGCCTCGGCGACCTGCGCCTCGGGCATGGTCTGGTACGGCGCGCCGACGTTGCCGGTGGAGAAACCGGTCTCGGTGGCCATGACGCGCTTGCCCGGGGCGGTGATCGCGTTGTTCGCCAGCACCGTGTTGATGATGCCGTCGTTCATGTGGAACTGGTTGCCCGGGTAGTCGTGGGTGTTGCCGTAGTCGACGTAGGCGGAGATGTTGCCCAGCGCCTGGTACTTCGACGCGGCGTTCGTGTCGGCGAGGGCGCCGGCGAGGATCGGGATGTCCTTGGTGGCGGCGTCGCCGCGGTAGGCCTGCGCGACCTTGATCGTCCAGTCGCGGGCGTCGGCGGCCCAGTTGCCGCCCTTGACGTCCCACTCGTTGAGGCCCTCGACCGCGTCGATCGAGTTCGGCAGCTGCGTCTTGACCATGTCCTTGAGGGCCGCGGGCGTCGCGTTCTGACGCGGGTCCTGGACCATGGTGATGCCGATGCCCAGAGGGTGCAGCTGCTTCTCCACGAAGGTGCTGGCGTAGGCGGAACCCGTGCCCCAGCCGTCGCGCAGGTGGCGGATGCCGGACTCCTGCAGGCGCTGCTGGACGAGCGGGTAGTTCGTGTACGGGGTTCCCGTGTACGTGAGGTGGGTGGCCACACCGATCGAGTCCACGAAGGAGTCGGCTGCCTGCGCACGCTGCGTCGTCAACGCTTCAGCCGAGGCGGAGGGAGCTGTCACGGCGGCGGAGGAGAGCGCCGCGACGACCGCGAGAGGGAGCTGGGCTGCGAGCAGTTTGCGGGACAGTCGGAGCTTCATCGAGGAGGTCCTTGCGTCGAGTGCGGGGGACACTCAAGGTTTCGTCGCTCCTCCGGGGGCCCTTGACCCCGTTACCCGTGATCCTTCGACAGTTGCTCCGAACAGGTCGTCCCGTCACCCGGACGGCGCACACCACGGTCAAGGTGGTGCCCGCGCCCGCCGAAGCCAGGAGGTGGTTCAGCCGCCGACGGCGGCGTAGACGGCCGCGAAGCGCGGTCCGAGGGCCTCCGGTCGGTACTGTGCGGCGGTCGCCACGGCCGCCTCACCGAGGCGTGCGCGCAGGCCCGGATCGGCCGCGACGGCGGCCAGCAGCCGCGCCAGCGCCTCGACGTCTCCGACGGGGTAGAGCAGCCCGTCGTGGTCGTGGGTGACGATCTCGGCGGGTCCGCCGGCGTCGGCCGCGAGGACGGTCAGGCCGGCGGCCATGCCCTCGACCACCACTTGGCCGAAGGGCTCGGGGACGGTCGAGGCGTGCACGAGCACGTCCGAGGCCGCCAGGACGCCCTCGACGTCGTCGCTGAAGCCGCGCAGCTCGACCTGGCCGGTGAGGCCGAGGTCCTCGACCTGGCGGCGCACCTGCTCGGCGTAGTCGTCCTCGCCGAACAGGGCCGAGCCCAGGACGACGGCGCGGTGCGGGGTGCCGGCCAGGGCGCGGGCGAAGGCCGCCAGGAAGACGTGCTGACCCTTCCACGGCGCGAGCCGCCCGACCATGACGAAGCGCACGGGCCCCACGTCCGTCCGGTCCTGCGGCGCGTGCTTCGGCAGGTACGGGTCGGGGACCACGACCGCGGGCCGGCGTGCGGGCAGCTGCAGCGTCGTCGCGGTCGCCTGGGAGTTGGCCAGCACCACGGTGGGGAGCCGGCGGGCGAGCTGGCGCACGACGGCGGCCGTGCGGGCGGGCATGTAGTCGTCCGCGATGCGGTCGCGGGCGTGCCACACCACGGGGACGCCCGCGAGCCGCGCGGCGAGGCTGCCGTACACGGCGGACTTCAGCGAGTTGGTGTGCACGGCGTCGGGGCGCAGCGTCCGCAGCCGGCGCGCGAGCCGCAGCGTGTACGTGGCCGTCGCGACGAGACCGGCCAGCGGGACGCGGGAGGCCTCGGTGCGGCTGGTGTTGCGGACGTCGCCCGACAGGGGCAGCACCTCGACGGTGGCGCCCGCCGCCAGCAGCAGCGGCACGAGCGGCCCGTCCTCGCCGAGGACGACGTGGCGGCGCACCCCGGGCAGGGCCTCGAGGGTGCGCACGAGGGCGATCTCGCCGCCGGACAGCAGCGCGCAGTGGTCCAGGTAGACGACGCGCGCACCGCCGGGGCGCGCGGCGCCCCGGGGGCCGCCGCGCCGCAGGCGCCTCAGGAGAGCGCCCCGCCGTCGACGACCTCGGCGACGAGCTCGTGCAGGCTGCGGCCGAACTGCGCCGAGGAGAACCGCTCGCCGTGCGCGCGCACGGCGTCGGCGTCGAAGGCGGCCGGGTCGAAGCCCGCCAGCGCCCCGGCGAGCGCAGCGGCGTCCTCGGTGTCGATGAAGACGGTGGCGACGCCCTCGAGACCGCTGTCGAGGTACCCGCCGGCCCGCAGGACGACGCTGGGCTTGCCGAAGGCGAAGCCCTCGACGGGGGACAGGCCGAAGTCCTCGTGGCTCATGGCCACGACCGCGCTGCAGGAGGCGTACAGCCAGCGCAGCTGGGCGTCGCTGATGCCGGAGACGCCGGTCAGCCGGTCGCTCCACGTCCGGGAGCCGGGCAGCCCGCCGACGGCGACGAGGCGGGCGCCGGGCGTGCGCTCGACGGCCTCGCACACCAGCTGGGTGTTCTTGTAGCCGCGGCGGCGGCCCACGGTGAGGAAGAAGCCGGGCTCCAGCCCGGGCACGGGCTCCACGGGGCCGGCCGGGTCGAGACCCGCCGGCGGGTGGATGACGCGCGCTGTGACGCCGTAGGCGGCCTCGATGCGGCGGGCCACGGAGGTGGAGTTCGCGACGTAGGTGTGCGCGGTGCGGGCCGCGCGGCGGTCCCACGTGCGCAGCGGAGCCAGGGCGCGGCCGACGGCGCGGCGGGCTACGGGCGGCAGCATGGAGAAGTAGTCGTCCGGCTGGTAGAGCCAGCGCGCCGGGTTGTGGCAGTAGACGATCTTCGGGCCGTGCGAGCGCAGGCCGTGGGCCCAGCCCGAGGAGCTGGCCAGCAGCACGCCCGCGGGCACGGGCATCCGGTTCATCACGAGGGCGAGGAGGCCGAAGGCGCGCCGCGGGTCGTGGCGGAAGGGCGCGACGCGGTTGAGCACGCTGGCGCGCACGTCGCGGTCGGCGAACTCGGGGAACGTCGTGTCGCGGTCGTAGACGCTCGTGATGAGCGGGGCGTCGGGGAAGTGCCGCGCGAGCTCGAGGGCGACGCGCTCACCCCCGCCGCGCTGCGTGAGGTAGTCGTGCGCGAGGACGACCCCGACGCGGGTGCGGGGCGCCGACGGCGCGGCGTCGGCCGCGAGCTCGGTCGGAGCGTTGGCGAAGATCGTCACAGGGTTCCCCCCCTGATCGTCACGGAGCGGCTGCTGGGGCTCGCGTGCACGTGGTGCCGCCGGGCGCGGTGCGCGCGGCCGGTGGCGGTGCCGGACGGCGTGGCAGTCGTGGTGGTGGTCGGCGTGGCGGTGGTGGACGGCGCGGTGGGCGTCCTGCGGCTGCGGATGAGCTCTCTCCCTGTCCTCGCCACCCCCCGGGGACGAGTGACAGGGGCCCAGGATGACCCACCGTGACACGACAGTCCAGCCGCCCGGCCGCCGATCGGGCGACATTGCGCTGCGTAGCAACGTGAACACAGAACCGTGTGCGGATCCGGCCTTCCCCCTAGGGCCGGAACCCGTCACACCGAGTCACTGATCCACTGCGAGCGATCGGGCCCGACGTGCGTGAGGCCGGTCGACAGCTCGCGTCGACCGGCCTCACGGCGCTGCCCGGGGCAGCGGTGACGTCAGTGCTGGCGCGCGCCCTTGCGACGGCCGGCGACGACCATCGCGGCGCCGCCGAGCACGAGGACGGTGCCCGCGGCGGCCCAGGGGGCGACGTCGGCACCGGTGTAGGCGAGCTCGTCGCCGCTGGCGCCCACGGCGCCCGGCGTCGCGCTCGAGCTGCCGCCGCCACCCGTGGTCGGGCTGACGGCGGGAGTGACGACGTCCGAGACGGTCGGCGTCGGGGTGGCGGGCGCGTAGTCGGTGCTGGCCGAGGCAGCCGCGGCACCACCGGCGAGGCCGGCGATCGCGAGCGCGCCGGCGGCAGCGAGGCGCACGGTGTTCTTCGAGGTGCTCACAGCGGGTCCCCCCCAGTCGAGAATTCGCACCGGAGTGATCCGGAGCGAGGCCAGGATGACGGAACGTGACCCGCGCGTCCAGCGGATCGCTGCCATCCGGGTGATGGGTCGACGCAGCGTGACGAACGTTGGACGCTCAGCTCACCCTCACGGGGTGCACGCCCCCGTCGTGACGACGGGCGCCGCGGCGGTGGCCGGCCCGGTGACCGCGCGCGGCAGGGCGCCGGCCTCCCCGCGCAGGTTCCAGCGCACCACGACGTCCCGGGCGGGAGGGACGACGACGGTCAGCCGCACGAGCCGCCACCCGCGCTCGGCGTCCACGGCCGTGCCCACGGGGGCGCCGTCGACGGTGACCCCGTCGACCCCCACCCACGGCGGGATCCACAGCGACACGATCTCCCGGGCCGTGCGCTCGCCCAGGGGCGTGTCGGCCAGCGCGTTGCGCATGTAGGCGGGGATGTCCTCGGGCACGTCGCTGCGCAGCGTCAGCTGCAGCGCGGACGCGGCGGTGCCCGTCCCGGTGCCGCACGGCGGGTCGACCTCGACCGCGGGCTGCACGAAGTAGTCCAGCTTCGACGGGGCGACGTTGGTCAGCGCGAGGTGCGCCGAGCGGGTCGTGGCCGGGTCGCCGAGCACCCCGGCGAGGCCGGCCCCCACCAGGGCCCGCTGCGCGGCGGCGTCGGCGCTCCAGACGCTCAGGTGGCCGCTGGCCACGGCGTCGCGGCCGCCCTGCAGGGCCGTCGTCGACAGCCCGTCGGCCAGGACCGCCTGGAAGGCCGCCGCCGAGGTGGCGGTGAGGAACAGCTTGCGGGCGTCCTGGTCGCCGTCGAAGCGCACGTAGGCCTGGCGCATCAGGACGTCGGGGAGCTCGGCCGTGGGCACCTGCCCGAGGACGCCGAGGTCCAGCGGCGCGTGGTCCGGGCCGAGCAGCGCCGCCAGGCCCACCGGGTCCACGAAGACGACGGCGTCCGGCCGGGCGCGTCCGGCGTCGGCGAAGAGGTCGGCGGTGAGCCGGCCCGCGTCGTCGGCCTGGGCGCCGACCGTGACGTTCTGGATGATCCCGGCGTCGTCGTCGGGCCCGCCGTCGCCGTAGAGCGCGGTGTACTCCGGGCCCAGGACGCCGGGGTCCGCCCGGGCTCCGTAGAGGTCCTGGTCCGATCCCGTCTCGACGAGCTGGATGCGCCCCGCGTCCAGGCGCACCACCGCGTAGGCGCCGACGATCCCCTGCACGGGCCGGATCTCCGCGGGGTTGGTGAAGGCCACGAGGTACGTCCGCGGCCCCTGCGCGCCGAGCATCGCCGGCAGCTGCGGGGCGACGTCGGCGGCGGTCGCGAGCGGCCCGGCCACGGAGTCGAGCTGCGCGGAGATCGGCGCGAGCCGCCGCTGCAGGACGCCCAGGACGCGCGGTCGAGCGGCGTCGGCCAGCTCGGCGCGCGCCGTCGGCAGCCGCCGCGCGTACTCCGTGACGACGGGGACGAGCTGCTGCACGGCGGCGACGTCGATCGTCTGGTCGGCCGAGACGAGGCCGTCGCCCAGCGCGTCGTCGGCTGCGGCCAGGGCGCCGGGCAGGGGAGCGGTGAGCACCGCCGCGGCCGCGGACGCCCCGCCGACGGCGCGCAGCTGGTCCCCGACCCACGGCACGTGCTCGGCGGCGCGCCACGGCCACTGGCCCGTCGAGCGGGCCGCCGTCGCGGAGTCCTCGGCGATGCGCCGCGCGCCCGGGCCGGCCTCGGCGAAGCGCTCGGCGCGCAGGTCGGCCTCCAGGGCGGGTGCGGCGTGCGAGACGCGCAGCAGGGCCTGCCCGGCCTGCACCCCGCTCACCGCGACGGCGACGACCCACGCGAGCAGGAGCAGCAGGAGCACGAGGAGGACGACCCGGACCGGGTGCCGGCGGCCCCGCGGGCGACCGGCGCCCCCGGGCGCGGTCGGCGGGGCGGGCTCGTCTGCGGTGTCGGGCACCGGGCCGATGATAGGGATCACGGCTGGCGACAGGGGTCGCGGCCGCGCCGGGGACGGCGCCGAGCCGGGGCGCCCGGGGTCCGCCCCCTCGCCGCGGGGTCCGCCTCTCGCCGCGGGTCCGTGTCGCGGGGGCGACGTAGGCTGGACGCAGTCCCCAGCACCCCCTCGCACGACCCCTCCGGAGCACCCTTGAGCCTCACCGGCCTGCTCGACGTCCTGCGCACCGAACCCGCCGTCCGCGCCGCCGTGGCGGCCGCGCGCGAGGGCGGTTCGAACGCGCTCGACGTCGTCGCACCGCTCGGCGTGCGGCCCGCGCTGCTCGCCGCCTTCGCGGCCGAGCGCCCCCTGCTCGTGGTGACGGCGACCGGCCGGGAGTGCGAGGACCTCGCCACCTGGCTGCGCTGCTACCTTCCCGCGGCGTCCGTGGCCGAGTTCCCGGCCTGGGAGACGCTGCCGCACGAGCGGCTGTCCCCCCGCAGCGACACCGTCGCGCAGCGCCTGTCGGTGCTGCGGCGCCTGGCCCACCCGGCGCAGGACGACCCGGAGGCCGGCGAGGTGCGTGTCGTCGTGGCCCCCGTCCGCGCCGTCCTGCAGCCGCTGGTCAAGGGCCTCGCCGACCTGGAGCCCGTCCGGCTGCGCCCGGGCGACGAGGTCGGCCTCGACGCCACTGTCGCGGCGCTCGCGGCCGCGGCCTACGTGCGCGTCGACATGGTGGAGCGCCGCGGCGAGTTCGCCGTGCGCGGCGGGATCCTCGACGTCTTCCCGCCCACCCGCCCGCACCCGCTGCGCGTGGAGTTCTTCGGCGACGAGGTCGACGAGGTCCGCTCCTTCTCCGTCGCCGACCAGCGGACCATGGAGAAGGAGCCCGACGGCGTGTGGGCGCCGCCGTGCCGCGAGCTCCTGCTGACCCCCGACGTGCGCGAGCGCGCGGCCGCGCTCATCGGCGGGCACCCCGAGGCCGCCGACGTCCTCACCAAGATCGCCGAGGGCATCGCGGTCGAGGGCATGGAGTCGCTCGCCCCCGCCCTCGTCGACGGCATGGAGCCGCTGCTCGACGTGCTGCCCGCGGGCACCCACGTCGTGCTCGCCGAACCCGAGAAGGTCCGCGCCCGCGCCCACGACCTCGTCGCCACCGGCGCCGAGTTCCTCGACGCGGCGTGGATGAACGCCGCCGTCGGCGGGCAGGCGCCCGTCGACCTGGGCGCGTCCTCGTTCTGGACGCTCGCCGAGGTGCGCGCCCACGCCGAGAGCACGGGCCGCCCGTGGTGGTCGGTGACCTCGCTGACCAGCGACGACGACCTCCGCGACCTCGAGGACACCCGCGTCCTGCGCGTGAAGGCCCGCGACGTCGTGTCCTACCGCGGGGAGACCGAGAAGGCGCTCGCGGACCTGCGCGACCTCACCGCCGCGGGCTGGCGGATCGTCCTGACCACCGAGGGCCACGGCCCCGCGAAGCGGCTCGTCGAGATGCTCTCGGGCGAGGACGTGCCCGCGCGCCTGACCGACGACCTCGTCGAGGGCCCCGTGCCCTCGGTCGTGCAGGTCACCACCGCCACCGTCGAGCACGGGTTCGTCCACGAGGGCCTGCAGCTCGCGCTGGTCACCGAGGCAGACCTCACGGGCGTCGGCGGCCAGTCGACCAAGGACATGCGCAAGATGGCCCCGCGCCGGCGCCGCAACGCCGTCGACCCGCTGTCGCTGCGCCCCGGCGACTTCGTCGTGCACGAGCAGCACGGCGTCGGGAAGTTCGTGGAGATGGTGCAGCGCACCATCCAGGGCGCGACGCGGGAGTACCTCGTCCTGGAGTACGCGGCCAGCAAGCGCGGCCAGCCGGGGGACCGGCTCTTCGTGCCGACCGACACCCTCGACCAGGTCACCCGGTACACGGGCGGCGAGGCGCCGCAGCTGTCGAAGATGGGCGGCTCGGACTGGTCGAAGACCAAGAGCCGCGCCCGCAAGGCCGTCAAGGAGATCGCGGGCGAGCTCATCCGCCTGTACTCGGCGCGGATGGCGACGAAGGGTCACCAGTTCGGCCCCGACACCCCGTGGCAGCGCGAGCTCGAGGACGCCTTCCCCTACGTCGAGACGCCGGACCAGCTGTCCAGCATCGACGAGGTCAAGGCGGACATGGAGAAGCCCATGCCGATGGACCGCCTCGTCTGCGGCGACGTCGGCTACGGCAAGACGGAGATCGCCCTGCGCGCGGCGTTCAAGGCCGTGCAGGACGGCAAGCAGGTCGCCGTGCTCGTGCCGACGACGCTGCTGGTGCAGCAGCACTACAAGACGTTCGCGGAGCGGTTCGCGGCCTTCCCCGTGACCGTGCGGCCGCTGTCGCGGTTCATCTCCGCGGCCGACTCCAAGGCCGCGATGGCCGGGCTCGTCGACGGTTCCGTCGACGTCGTCATCGGCACGCACCGCCTGCTGTCCAACGAGGTGCAGTTCAAGGACCTCGGTCTGGTGGTGGTCGACGAGGAGCAGCGCTTCGGCGTCGAGCACAAGGAGGCGCTGAAGAAGATGCGCACCAACGTGGACGTGCTGGCCATGAGCGCGACGCCGATCCCGCGGACGCTGGAGATGGCCGTCACGGGCATCCGCGAGATGTCGACGCTGGCCACGCCGCCGGAGGAGCGCCACCCCGTGCTCACCTACGTCGGCGGGCAGGAGGAGAAGCAGATCGCGGCCGCGATCCGCCGCGAGCTCCTGCGCGAGGGCCAGGTGTTCTACGTCCACAACCGGGTGCAGTCCATCGAGCGCACCGCGGCGCGGCTGAAGGAGCTCGTCCCCGAGGCGCGCATCGCCACGGCGCACGGGCAGATGGGCGAGCACCGCCTCGAGCAGGTCGTCCTCGACTTCTGGGAGAAGCGGTTCGACGTCCTCGTCTGCACGACGATCGTCGAGACGGGCCTGGACATCTCCAACGCCAACACCCTCATCGTCGAGCGCGCCGACGCCATGGGCCTCTCGCAGCTGCACCAGCTGCGCGGGCGCGTGGGCCGCGGCCGGGAGCGGGCCTACGCCTACTTCCTGTTCCCGCCGGAGAAGCCGCTGACGGAGACCGCGCACGACCGGCTCGCGACGATCGCCCAGCACACCGACCTCGGTTCCGGCATGGCCGTGGCCATGAAGGACCTCGAGATCCGCGGCGCGGGGAACCTGCTGGGCGGCGAGCAGTCCGGGCACATCGCGGGGGTCGGCTTCGACCTCTACATGCGGATGGTCGCCGACGCCGTGGCCGACGCCCGCAGCCACGTCCCGGGTGCGGAGAACGACGACGCGGAACCCGAGACGACCGAGGTGAAGATCGAGCTGCCGGTGGACGCGCACCTGCCGCACGACTACATCCCCTCCGAGCGCCTGCGCCTGGAGGCCTACCGCCGCCTGGCCGCGGTGGACGGCGAGGAGGACCTCACGGAATTGCGTGCGGAACTTGTCGACCGCTACGGCGAGCCCCCGCAGCCCGTGCTGAACCTCCTCGAGGTCGCGCGGTTCCGGGTGCAGGCCCGCCGCGGCGGGCTGCGGGAGATCTCGCTGCAGGGCAAGCAGGTCCGGGTCGCCCCCATCGACCTCCCCGAGTCGCGGGAGCTCCGGCTCAAGCGCCTCTACCCCGGCACGATCCTCAAGCCGAACCTGTCGACGGCGCTGATCCCCGCCCCGATGACGGCGCGCATCGGCGGGCAGCCGCTGCGCGACGCGGAGATCCTCGCGTGGGCGCACGAGTTCGTCGCCGCGATCCTGCTGGAGCAGAAGGCGTCCGTCGCGGCGGGCGCTCGGTGACGGAACCCTCGACGGGAGGGGTTCCGGGAGCGCAGGTCCCGGGAGCGCAGGTTCCTGGAGCGGACGTCTCAGGAGCGCAGGTCCCGGCGGGCGGGGCGCCCGCGGGGTCCCGGCTGCTCGAGCTCGTCGCGGTCATGGACCGGCTGCGCTCGCCGGGCGGCTGCCCGTGGGACGCGCAGCAGACGCACGCGTCGCTGCTGCGCTACCTCGTGGAGGAGACGTACGAGGTCGTCGAGGCGGTGGAGGACGGCGACCGCGACGAGCTGCGCGACGAGCTGGGCGACCTGCTGCTGCAGGTCGTGTTCCACGCCCGCGTCGCGGCCGAGGCACCCGGGGGTTTCGACATCGACGACGTGGCCGGCGCGATCGTCGCCAAGCTCGTGCGCCGCCACCCCCACGTGTTCGCCGGGGAGGCGCCCGCCGAGGACCTGCAGCGCGGCTGGGACGCCATCAAGGCCACCGAGAAGCACCGCGAGAGCGTCCTCGACGGGATCCCGGCGGCGCTGCCCGCGCTGGCCCGCGCCGACAAGGTGCTGGGCCGCGTGCAGCGCGCGGACCTCGACCCCGGCGACGCGCCCGCACCGGCGGACGACCCGGCCGCGGCGTTCGGTGCGGAGCTGCTCGCCGTCGTGCGGCGCGCGCACGCCGCGGGCGTCGACCCCGAGGCCGCGCTGCGCGTGGCGACCCGCGGCCTGGAGACGGCCGCCCGGGCGGCCGAGCGCGCCCGCCCCTCCGCCTGACCCTCGTCCCCGCGGTGATCATGCAGGTATTCCCTGCATGATCACCGCGGGGGAGCGGGCGGGGGATCCCGTACTCTCCGCTGACGTGACCGACGACCACGTCCTCGCCATCGACATCGGCGGCACCAAGATCGCCGCGGGCCTCGTGTCCGAGACGGGCGAGGTGCGCCTCGAGCGCGAGGTGCCGACCGACGCGAGCAGCGCCGCGGCCGTGGGCGCCGCCCTCGACGGGCTCGTGGCGGCCGTGCTGGGCGAGGCCCGGGCGGCGGGCGTCGCGGTGGTCGACACCGTGGGCATCGGCTCCGCCGGCCCCGTCGACACGACCACGGGCATCGTCCACCCCGTCAACATCGTCTCGCTGCGGGGCTACCCGCTGGTCGCCTCGGTCGCGGCCGCCGCGACGGCGGCGCTGGGCCGCCCCGCCCGCGCCGTGCTCGCCCAGGACGGGCAGTGCTTCGCCGCGGCCGAGCAGTGGGTCGGGGCCGCGGCCGGGTCGCCGTCGATGATGGGCGTCGTGGTGTCCACGGGCATCGGCGGCGGCGTCGTCCTCGACGGGCGGATCCTCGCGGGCAAGACCGGCAACGCCGGGTTCATCAGCCACGTCGGCGTCGTGCTCGACGGCGAGGAGCTGAAGGGCTCGGGGGCCAGGGGTGTCGTCGAGGCGTACGCCAGCGGGCCGTCGATGGTCGCCGAGGCCCGCCGGCGCGGCTGGCGCACGGGCGAGGCGGGCGTCGACGCGCGCGCGCTCACCGCGGACGCGGCCGCGGGGGACGTCACCGCGGTGGCCGTCATCGCCGACGGGACACGGGCCCTGGCGTCCTCGTTCCTCTCCGCCGCAGCGCTCTTCGACCTCAGCGACATCGTCGTGGGCGGGGGCGTCGCCTCCGCCGGGGCCGTGCTCATGGACCCGCTGCGCGCCGCGTACGCCGAGCTCGCGGTCTACCCGCACCTGGCCGACGTGCGGATCGTCCGCTCGACGCTGCCGCGCCTGTCCGGGCTCATCGGCGCCGGCCGCCTGGGCTGGCAGCACCTCGGGGGAGCCTGAGCGCAGCGGTCGGCGATAGGGTCGCGGCGCAGTCAGACAGGCACCACCACCCCGACCTGAGGAGTGCGCGTTGGCCACCATCGAGGCCGTCGGAGCCCGCGAGATCCTGGATTCCCGCGGCAACCCCACCGTCGAGGTCGAGGTCCTCCTCGACGACGGGACCTTCGCGCGGGCGGCCGTGCCGTCGGGCGCGTCCACCGGCGCCCACGAGGCCGTCGAGCGCCGTGACGGCGACAAGGGCCGCTACGGGGGCAAGGGCGTCGAGCAGGCCGTCGAGGCCGTCATCGAGGAGATCGGCCCGGCCCTCGTCGGTCACGACGCCCACGAGCAGCGCCTCGTCGACCAGGCGATGATCGACCTGGACGGCACCGCCAACAAGGGCCGCCTGGGCGCCAACGCGATCCTCGGCGTCTCCCTCGCGGTCGCCAAGTCCGCGGCCTCGGCCGCCGACCTGCCGCTGTTCCGCTACCTCGGTGGCCCGAACGCGCACCTGCTGCCCGTGCCGATGATGAACATCATCAACGGCGGCTCGCACGCCGACACGGGCGTCGCGATCCAGGAGTTCATGATCGCCCCGATCGGCGCCGCCTCGTTCCGCGAGGCGCTGCGCTGGGGTGCGGAGACCTACCACTCGCTGAAGTCGGTGCTGAAGGCCCGCGGCCTGGCCACGGGCCTGGGCGACGAGGGCGGCTTCGCCCCCGACCTGCCCAGCAACAAGGACGCCCTGGACCTCATCGGCGAGGCGATCGAGAAGGCCGGGTTCACCCTCGGCACCGACATCGCGCTCGCCCTCGACGTCGCGGCCACCGAGTTCCACGCCGAGGCCGGCTACAGCTTCGAGGGTTCGAACCGCTCCGCGGAGTGGATGACCGGCTACTACGAGGGGCTCCTCGCCGAGTACCCGCTGGTCTCGATCGAGGACCCGCTGTCCGAGGACGACTGGGCCGGCTGGGTGCACCTCACGAGCGCCATCGGCGACCGCGTCCAGGTCGTCGGCGACGACCTCTTCGTCACCAACCCCGAGCGCCTGCAGCAGGGCATCGACACCTCGGCCGGCAACGCGCTGCTGGTGAAGGTCAACCAGATCGGCTCGCTCACCGAGACCCTCGACGCGGTGGAGCTGGCGCACCGCAACGGGTTCCGCACGATGATGAGCCACCGCTCGGGCGAGACCGAGGACACGACGATCGCTGACCTCGCGGTCGCGGTGGGTTCCGGCCAGATCAAGACCGGTGCCCCGGCGCGCTCGGAGCGCGTCGCGAAGTTCAACCAGCTGCTGCGCATCGAGGAGGAGCTGGACGACGCCGGTCGCTACGCCGGCGCCTCCGCGTTCCCCCGGGCCGCCGGGCGCGCCTGACGCGCAGGCGTTCGGCACTGGGAGAACCTGGACCCATGGCGACGCGACGTCCGACCGCACCCCGCACCCCCCGCCGTGGCGCGGGGGGAGCGGGGCGCGGGCCGGAACCCCGTCCGGCGCGGCCCGCGGCCCGCCCGGCGGGGGCGCGCTCCTCCCGGCCGGCCTCGAGCCGGCCCTCGCCCGCGGCCCGCGGGCGCAGCACCGCCTCGCTGTCGGCGGCCGAGCGCCGCCGCACGCGCGGCCCCCGGGCCCTGGTGCTCGTCGCGCTCGTCGTGGTGCTGGCCGTGTTCCTCCTGCCCAGCCTGCAGAAGTGGCTGGAGCAGCGCTCCGAGATCGGCCGCCTCGACGCCCGGATCGCGCAGCAGCAGAGCGACCTCGCGGCCGCCCGCGCCGAGCAGCAGCGCTGGGCCGACCCCGACCACGTCCGCACCCAGGCGCGCGCCCGGCTCGGCTACGTGCTGCCGGGGGAGAAGGCCTACGTCGTCGACGGCGGCTCCGACGCCGACCAGCTCGCCCCCGCCCAGGCGGCGGCGAGCCTGCCGCAGTCCTCGGCCGCCTGGTACGCCGACGTCTGGGACTCCCTGCGCCTGGCCGGGCTGCCCGACCCCACCGCCGCCACGGCGAAGCCCGTGCCGGCCCCCTCGACCCAGGACGGCCCGTGATCGACCAGCACCCCCCGCCGCCGCTCGGCAGCGGCACCCTCAGCGGCGTCCCTGTCAGCACGAGCAGCAGCGAGGCGGCCTCGGCGGCCGACCTGGCCGCGGTCGCCGAGCTGCTCGGCCGGGTGCCGCGCGGCGTCGTCGGCATCGCGCACCGCTGCCCCTGCGGGCGCCCGGACGTCGTGGAGACGGCACCCCGGCTGCCCGACGGGACCCCCTTCCCGACGACGTACTACCTCGTCGACCCCTTCGCGGCCTCCGCCATCAGCACGCTGGAGGCCTCGGGCCTCATGCGCCGCATGCAGGACCGGCTCGCGACCGACCTCGAGCTCGCCGCCGCCTACGCCGCCGCCCACGAGGACTACCTCGCGCGCCGCGCCCGGCTCGGCAGCGTCGAGGAGATCGAGGGCATCTCGGCGGGGGGCATGCCCACGCGCGTGAAGTGCCTGCACGCCCTCGCCGGGCACGCGCTGGCCGCGGGCCCGGGGGTGCAGCCGTTCGGGGACGAGGCGCTGGAGCTGCTCGCGGCCGACGGCGGCTGGCCCGCCACCTGCCCGCACGGCGAGCTCGCCGGCGTGCCCCCGCTGACCGACCCGCCGGCCTGAGCCGGGCGTGAGCACCGTCCGGGTCGCCGCCGTCGACTGCGGCACCAACTCCCTGCGCCTGCTCGTGGCCGACGTCGACGTCGCGGCCGGGACCCTGACCGACGTCGAGCGCACCATGGCGGTCGTGCGCCTCGGGCAGGGCGTCGACGCCACGGGCGCCTTCGCCCCCGAGGCGCTGGAGCGCACCTTCGCGGCCGTCGACGAGGCCGCGGCCGCCTGCCGCCGCCACGGCGTGGGCCCCGCGGCGGTCCGCTTCGTCGCGACGTCCGCCTCCCGCGACGTCTCCAACCGCGACGTCTTCGTCGAGGGGGTCCGCGCCCGCCTCGGCGTGGCCCCGGAGGTCGTGACGGGCGAGGAGGAGGCCGCGCTGTCCTTCGCGGGCGCCACGCGGGAGCTGCTCGGCGTTCGCCCGGGGCCGTTCCTCGTCGTCGACCTGGGCGGCGGCTCCACCGAGCTGGTCCTCGGCGAGGCGGAGCTCGAGGCCTCCCGGTCCGTCGACGTCGGGTCGGTCCGGATGACCGAGCGGCACCTGCACGACGACCCCCCGACCGCCGCCCAGGTGGCCGCGGCGCGCGCCGACGTCGACGCGGTGCTCGACGGGCTCGTCGCGGCCGGCGACGTCCCGCTCGGGCGGACCCGCACGCTCGTGGGGGTCGCCGGCTCGGTCACGACCGTCACGGCGGTCGCGCTGGGGCTGGCCGCCTACGAGCCCGGCTCGGTGCACGGGGCGGTGCTGAGCGTGGACGACGCCCGCGCGGCCTGCGACCGGCTCCTGGCCATGACGCGCGCCGAGCGGGCCGCGCTGCCGGTCGTGCACCCGGGCCGCGTCGACGTCATCGGGGCCGGGGCGCTGGTGTGGCGGGCGGTCCTCGACCGCGTCGCGGCCCTCTCCGGGGTCGCGGAGGTCGTCACGAGCGAGCACGACATCCTCGACGGCATCGTCTTCTCGGCCGCCGCGCGCGGCTGAGGCGTCCCCGGCGTCAGCCCCGCCCGTCGCCCGTCGTGGGCAGCAGCGCCCGCAGCTCGTCGGAGAGGCCGCCGCGCCGCCGCGCCGGGCACGTGCGGAACCAGGCGCCGAGCACGACCGAGTGCAGCTCCCCGGGGTCGACGGTCCGCAGCCGCACCGAGACCCACCCGAAGCGGCCCACGTGCGAGGCGATGCCGTAGCTGGCCGGGTCGCCGTCGATGAGCTCGGCCTGCTCCTGCCGGTCGGCCTTCACCGAGGCGGTGGGGTCGTCGTCCTCGTCGCGCAGGATGACGAAGATCTTCTCTCGCACGCGGAACGTCGCGTTGCCCCACGTCTCGCGCTCCTCGACGTCGGGCAGCTCCAGGGCCCAGCTCCGCAGCTGACCGGGGGTGACCACCCGCCGATCCAAGCGCTTCCTGTGACGAAGCGCACCCCTCGCCGCGGCGCCGCGCGCGGGCCCGGGGGCCGCGCGCTGGCAGGCTGGACGCTCACAGCGCGGCACCGAGACCCGGGGGAAGCACCCATGAGCACGGTCAGCACGACGACGTCCCGCCGCATCGAGGCGCCCGCCGAGCGGATCGTCGCGGCGCTCGCGGACTACCGCGGCACGCGCCCGCGCCTGCTGCCCGGGCACTTTACCGACTACAAGGTGGTCGAGGGCGGCTCCGGTGCGGGCACGGTCGTGCACTGGCGCCTGCACGCCACCCGCAAGCGGGTCCGGGACGTCCTCGCCGACGTCTCCGCCACCGACGCGCACGGGTTCGCGGAGGTCGACCGCAACTCCTCGCTGCGCACCACCTGGCGCGTGGAGGCCGACGGCCCCGAGGCGAGCGAGGTGCTCGTGACCAACGAGTGGACGGGCGCCACGGGCGTCGGCGGCTTCTTCGAGCGGACCTTCGCGCCGCGCGGCCTCGACCGCATCTACGGCGAGCTGCTGGACAACCTCGCGGCGGACGTCGCGCGCTGAGGACCCCCTGACGGGCGCCGGCCGGACCGGTGTCCGCCGTCGGCTCCCGCTACCGCGCCAAGCGCGGTACTGTGCCGTCGGCAGGTGCCGGAGGGGAGCACCTGCCGACGGAGGGGGAGCCGTGGAACCGACGCAGCTGCTCAAGGGGGTCCTGGACCTCGCGGTCCTGGCCGTCGTGGCGCGGGAGGACGGCTACGGCTACGACGTCGTGCGCCGGCTGCGGGCCGGGGGCCTGGCCGAGGTGGGGGACGCCTCGGTCTACGGCACGCTGCGCCGCCTCTACGCGGCCGGTGCGCTGACGTCGTACGTGGTGCCCTCCGAGGAGGGCCCCCACCGCAAGTACTACGGGATCAACGCGCAGGGCGAGCAGGTCCTCGCGCAGCAGCGCGCGAGCTGGCGCGGCTTCGCCGACAGCGTGGACCGGCTGCTGGGCCCCGCGCCGGCCGGCTCGCCCGGAACCACCGGCTCGTCCGGAACGACCAGCGTCCCGCTCGACGACGAGGAGACCCGATGAGCGTGCCGACCGGCCTGCGGTCCGTGAGCCAGTACGTCGACGCGGTCCGCTCGGCCCTGGACGACCTCCCCGCCGAGGTGGTCGACGACCTCGTCGGCGGCCTCGAGGCGGACCTGGCGGAGTCGGTCGCGGAGTCCGGAGCAGGGTCCGGAGCAGGGTCCGGAGCGGGGGCCGGTGCGGCCTCGGGCGACGACGTCCGGGCGCGCTGCGGCCCGCCGGTGGTCTACGCGGCCGAGCTGCGCGCCGCGGCGGGGCTCCCGCCGCGCGGGCGCCGGCGG
>NZ_VWPY01000064.1 GCF_011839805.1 Kineococcus rubinsiae
GGCCGCGTCGGCCTCGGCCTGCGCGTCCCGCGCCGAGGCGGCCGCCGCGGCGAGGGGACCGGTGGTCGCGAGGGGGCTGGTGGGTGCGGACGGGCCGGTCGGGGCGGCGTGCGCCGCGCCGGGGAGGGCCAGCAGGAGGCCGGGGACGACGAGCGCGGGCAGGACGACGGAGCTCACGCGCCGCAGCGCGGCGCGCCCACCCGGGAGTCCCACGTCGGGGACGTCGACGTGCGGTGCGGGGCCCTTGAGCGCCCGGCACCCGAAACTCGTCGGGTCCAGTGCCGGAGCAGGCCGTGATCAGGGGGTCACGCAGTTACGCTGGCACGCCACCACAGCACCTTCACATCGACGCAGAGCCCACCACCTGACACTCTGAGTGTCCGCAGCACGGAGGGAGTGCACTGTGAGCGAACGGCACGACCGGGTCCGCTGGCACCGGCGCCTGGACTCCCTGGCCGATGACCCGACCGCGCTGCGCCTGGTGCTGCACCCGGTCGTGGACGTGGTCGCCGGTCGCGTCGCGGGGTACGAGGCGCTGTCGCGGTTCGACTCGCGCCTGCCGACGGAGGCCTGGTTCGACGCCGCGCGCGCTCTGGGCCGCAGCCCCGAGGTGGACCGGCTGGTGCTGAGCCGGGCGCTGCCGCTGCAGGCGACGCTGCCGCACGGCACCTTCCTCACCGTCAACGCCAGCCCCACGTCGCTGCGCGAGCCCGAGGTCCTGGACACCCTGCTCGCCCACGACCTCTCCAGCGTCATCGTCGAGGTCACCGAGCACGCCGACTGCGCCCCCTACGACCTCCTCGAACCGCTGCGGCGGCTGCGGGCCCGCGGCGCGAAGATCGCCCTGGACGACGTCGGCACCGGGCACTCCGGCCTCCTGCGCATGGCCGTCCTGCGCCCGGAGATGGTCAAGGTGGACCTCCAGCTCGTGCGCGGGGTCGCGGGCGACCTGGTCAAGCGGTCGCTGGTGCAGTTCCTCGGCCAGTGCGCGGCCCGCCTCGACGCCTGGATCGTCGCGGAGGGGGTCGAGACCACCGAGGAGCTCGACGTCCTCACCAGCATGGGCGTGCCCCTCGTGCAGGGCTTCCTGCTCGCCCACCCCGACGCCGCCTTCCAGCAGCTCTCGCCCGCCGCCGCCTCCCTGCTGGCCGCGGCCGCCCCCGCGCGCCGCCCCGACCAGGGCCGCCGGCTCGCGAGCGAGCTGACCCGGCGCACCAAGACGGTCCGCACGGCGGTCGAGGCGTCCGAGATCGCCGCCGCCGACTGCGCCCCCGTCGTCGTGGTCGACCACCAGGACGTCCCGCAGCTGCTCGTCCTGCCGGCCCCCCGGCCCGGGGACTCCCCGCGCGTCACGCGCATCGACGTCACGCTCGCCCCCGAGACGGCCGTCGCCGACGTCGCCGAGCGCGCCGTCGCCCGCCACCCCGCGACCCGCTTCGACCCCGTCGTCTGCACCGACGCCACCGGCCGCTACGTCGGCGTGGTCGGGGTCGAGGACGTCCTGCTCGACCTCGCCCGCCACCCCGGCGGGCCGGGGGAGGTGGACCTGCGGGCGACCGCGACGGTCCCGGCCACCCGGAGCGTGCGGTGAAGGTCTTCCGCTGCGGCGACGTCGTCCCCGGCTGCGAGCGCGACTTCCTGGGCGCCGACCGCGACGACATCCTCCGCCAGGTCGCCGCGCACGCCGTGCTCGACCACGGCCTGCCCACCGTCGACCCCGACCTGGTGCGCCAGGTCGAGGAGAACATCCGCGACGTCTGACCCGTCGGTCGGCGGACCCGTCGGTCGGCGGACCCGTCGGCCGGCGGACCCGGTGCTCAGCCCACCAGACGCTCAGCCCACCAGGCGCGGCGGGAAGCCGCCCGTGGCGATGGGGCCCCAGCGCTCCGGCGTGATGCGCAGCAGGCACTTGCCCTGGCGCTGCATCGCGGCCCGGTACTCGTCCCAGTCGGGGTGCTCGCCGGAGATGTTGCGGAAGTAGGTGACGAACGCGTCCAGGGCCTCGGGCAGGTCCAGGACCTCCGCCGACCCGTCCACCTGCACCCACGCGTCGCCGAAGGCGTCGGAGAGCACCAGCACGCTGACCCGCGGGTCGCGGCGCACGTTCACGGCCTTCGCCCGCTCGGGGTAGGTCGAGATGACGATGCGGCCGTCGTCGTCGACGCCCGCGGTCACCGGGGACAGCTGCGGGGAACCGTCCGCGCGGTAGGTCAGCAGGACGACGTCGTGGCGCTCGCGGACGAAGGCGAGGAGCTCGTCGCGCTCGACGCGGCGGTTGGTGGCGGCGGTGGGACTCATGCGGCGAACGCTACTGCGCACGGCGGGCCCCTCACGTGCGGCGACCGCGGGCGGGCGCCCGGTGTGCAGGACTCGTGGACACGGAGTGAACACGAAGCGGCGTGCCGGTCGCGCGCGGGCCCCGCGAGGGTGCAGGCTGCGGTCCGCGCTCGACGCGTGCACCGCCCGACGTCCCCGCCCGCCCCGCAGTCGAGCCCGGCACCCGCGCCCCGCACCCGAGCCCCAGGAGGTCCCGATGGACACGGCAGCACTCGGCACGGGGCTCAAGCCCCGCCACATCACGATGATCTCGATCGCCGGGGTGATCGGCGCCGGCCTCTTCGTCGGCTCGTCCAACGCGATCAAGACCGCCGGCCCCGCGGTGCTCATCTCCTACGCGCTCGCGGGCACGCTCGTCGTGCTCGTCATGCGCATGCTGGGGGAGATGGCGACGGCCAACCCCGACACCGGCTCGTTCTCCACCTACGCCGACCGGGCGCTGGGCCGCTGGGCCGGGTTCTCCGTCGGGTGGCTGTACTGGTGGTTCTGGGTGCTCGTCATCCCCGTCGAGGCCACCGCCGCGGCCAACATCCTCTCCAACTGGATCGGCGCCCCGCAGTGGGTGTGGGCGCTGGTCGTGACGCTCGCCCTGACCGCGAGCAACCTCGCGAGCGTCGGCAACTTCGGGGAGTTCGAGTTCTGGTTCGCCACCGTCAAGGTCGTCGCCATCGTGGCCTTCATCGCCATCGGGCTGCTGGCCATCTTCGGCGTCCTGCCGGGCAGCGACGCGAAGGGCACCCCGGGGCTGTCGGCCGCGGGCGGCTTCCTGCCCAACGGGTTCACGGCCGTGCTGGCCGGGATGCTCATCACGATGTTCTCGTTCATGGGCACCGAGATCGTCACCATCGCCGCGGCCGAGTCGTCCGACCCCGAGAAGGGCGTGCGCCGCGCCACCAACTCGGTGATCTGGCGCATCGGGCTGTTCTACATCGGTTCGATCTTCGTGGTCGTGGCCCTCGTGCCGTGGAACTCGGGCGACCTGGCGGAGAACGGCTCTTACCAGACGGTGCTGCAGAGCCTCGGCATCCCGGGCGCGGCGACGATCATGGACATCGTCATCCTCACCGCCGTCGCGAGCTGCCTGAACTCCGCGCTCTACACGGCCTCGCGCATGGTGTTCTCCCTCTCGCGCCGCGGCGACGGGCCGGCGTGGCTCAGCCGGGTCTCGCGCCACGGCGTGCCGTGGACCGCGATCCTCGCCTCGACCGCCGTCGGGTTCCTGGCCGTCGTCGGCAACTACGCGCTGCCCGACCGCATCTTCTCGCTGCTGCTGGCCACCAGCGGTGCGCTCGCGCTCGTCGTCTACGGGTTCATCTCGCTCACGCAGGTCTTCCTGCGCCGCCGGATGGACGCCGACGGCCACGAGCCGACGATCCGCATGTGGCTGTTCCCGTGGCTCACGTACGCGACGATCGCCTTCATCGTCGTCGTGCTCGCGCTCATGGTGATCCTCCCCGGCCAGCGCGTGGAGCTCGTACTGTCGCTGGTCCTCACCGCGATCGTCGTCCTCGTCGGGGTCCGCCACGGACGGCGCCACGGCGTGGACGTGCGCACCACCGCCGGGGCCGGCAGCACCGCGGGCCGCGACGGTCGCTGAGGCCACCGCGGACGCCCCACCACCCCGCTCCCGTCGACCGCGACGGGGGCGGGGTGGTCGTGCGTGCGCCGGGCGCGCAGGATCAGGTCATGGCCTCCCCCCGCACCCCTGACGTCTTCGGCCCCGGCCAGGAGTCCGTCTGGGACTACCCCCGCCCGCCCCGCCTGGAGGCCTCGCGCCACCGGGTGCGCATCCTCGTCGGCGACATCGTGATCGCCGACGTCCGGCCCTCCGACGGCGCCGCCTGGCGCGTCCTGGAGACCAGCCACCCGCCGACCTACTACGTGGCGCGCCCGGCCTTCGACGAGGCGTGGCTGCGGCCGGGTCAGGGGCGGAGCTGGTGCGAGTGGAAGGGCCAGGCGTCCTACACCGACGTCGTCGGCCCGGGTGGTGAGGTCCTCGTCGAGCAGGCCGCCTGGTCCTACGCCGACCCGACGCCGGGCTTCGAGGCCCTCACCGACGCCCTGGCGTTCTACCCCGGCAAGGTGCACTGCGAGGTCGGCGGGGAGCTCGTGCGGCCGCAGGCCGGGGGCTTCTACGGCGGCTGGATCACCGACGAGGTCGTCGGCCCCTTCAAGGGCGAGCCCGGCACGATGGGCTGGTAGCCCCGGCCGGGGGCGGGCCTCAGGAGGCCAGCTCCAGCACGACGGGCAGCGGGCCGGTGGCCGCCGCCGCGGCGCGGACCTCGTCGAGGTAGTCGGCCACGGCGTGCGGCTGCACGTGCAGCGTGCGGCGCTCGAAGGTGCCGTCGACGTCCCAGCCGACGACGACCTCGGGCACGTCCACCCCGGCCGCCCGCAGGCTGGCCGCGAGGTCCGCGCTCAGCGTCTCGCCCGCCGCGACGGACAGGGCCAGCTCACGGCGCGCGGAGTCCAGACCCCGCCACCAGGCGTCGACTGCTCGTTGTTCGGTCACGCCGTTGACATCGGCGCGCCCGGTCTGGACGCGACACGTGATCGCCCGGGTGGAGCAGGGCCACCACCCGGGCGCGCGGCCCGCTCACCCTGCGTCCACCGCACTGCCCCGGCTGCGCACCCGGTCGCGCGCCCGCGTGGTCCTCGGCTGTCCTCCCCACCCCGTAGCGTCGTGGGCATGAGCATGGAATCTGTCGCCTGGGGCTCCATGTACAGCGCGATGTCGGCGCAGCAGCGCCGCCCCTTCTCCCGCGAGACCGTCCGCCGCGTCCTGGACCTGGCCCGTCAGCGCCGCGGCGCCCTGGGCGCCTTCATCGCCCTCAGCGTCGTCAGCGCCGTCCTCGGCGTCGCCACCCCGGTCCTCGCGGGCCGCGTCATCGACGCCATGACGGCCTCGGACTCGAGCCTCGTCGTGCGGCTGGCCCTGCTGATCGCCGCGGTCGCCGTCGCCGACGCCGGCCTCGGGCTGCTGGTGCGCTGGCTGTCCTCGACGATCGGGGAGAACCTCATCCTCGACCTGCGCACCGCCGTCTTCGACCACGTGCAGCGCATGCCGATCGCCTTCTTCACCCGCACCCGCACGGGCGCGCTCGTCAGCCGCCTGAACTCCGACGTCCTGGGCGCGCAGCGCGCGTTCAGCGGGACCCTCTCGGGCGTCGTCAGCAACGTCGTCGCCGTCGTCCTGACGGGCGTCGTCATGATCGGCATCTCGTGGCAGATCACCCTGCTCGCGCTCGTGCTGCTGCCCGTCTTCGTGCTGCCCGCCCGCCGGATGGGGCGCCGCCTGGCGCAGATGTCGCGCGACGCCGCCGCCTACAACGCGACGATGACCAACCAGTCCACCGAGCGCTTCTCCGCGCCGGGCGCCACCCTCGTGAAGCTCTTCGGCCGCCCCGAGGAGGAGTCCGCGGCCTTCGCGGCCGCGGCCCGCCGGGTGCGCGACATCGGCATCCGCAGCGCGATGCTCCAGTCCGTCTTCGTCACCGCCCTGACCCTGGTGTCGGCGCTGGCGCTGGCGCTGGTCTACGGCATCGGCGGCCTCGCCGCCGTGGCCGGCACGCTGGACACGGGGCAGATCGTGTCCCTGGCGCTGCTGCTGACCCGGCTGTACGCCCCGCTGACGTCGCTGGCGGGCGCCCGCGTCGACATCATGAGCGCCCTCGTGAGCTTCGAGCGGGTCTTCGAGGTCCTCGACCTCGTGCCGCTGGTGCGCGAGCGCGAGGGCGCGCGGACCCTGCCCGCGGGCCCGGTGGCCGTCGAGTTCGACCACGTCACCTTCGCCTACCCCGCCGCCACCGAGGTCTCGCTGGCCTCGCTGGAGGAGGTCGCGACCCTCGACACCCGCGGCGGCGTCGAGGTGCTGCACGACCTGAGCTTCCGCGTCGAGCCCGGCCAGGTCGTCGCCCTCGTCGGCTCCTCCGGCGCCGGCAAGTCCACCATCGCGACGCTGCTGGCCCGGCTGTACGACGTCACCGGGGGAGCCGTCCGCCTCGGCGGGCAGGACGTGCGCGACCTCACGGCCGCCTCGATCCGCGCCACCGTGGGCGTCGTGACCCAGGACGGGCACATGTTCCACGAGTCGCTCCGCTCCAACCTGCGCCTGGCCCGGCCCGAGGCCACCGACGAGGAGATCGTCGACGCGCTGCGCCGCGCCCGCCTCGGCGCCGTGCTGGACGCCCTGCCCGACGGGTTGGACACCGTCGTCGGCGAGCGCGGGTACCGCTTCTCCGGCGGGGAGCGCCAGCGCTTGACCATCGCGCGGCTGCTGCTCGCCCAGCCCCGCGTCGTCGTGCTCGACGAGGCCACCGCGAGCCTCGACTCCTCCTCCGAGGCGGCCGTGCAGGCCGCGCTGGACGAGGCGCTGGAGGGCCGCACCGCCCTCGTCATCGCCCACCGGCTCTCCACGATCCGCACCGCCGACCTCATCCTGGTCGTCGAGGGCGGCCACATCGCCGAGCGCGGCACCCACGAGGAGCTGCTGCGCGCCGGGGGCCGCTACGCGGAGCTGCACCGCACGCAGTTCGCCACGGCCGACTGACGCGCGGCCGGGCGAGGGGAGCGACGTGTCCGGCAGCCTCGCGCCCGGCACCGCCCTGCTGGCGGGCGCGGCCCTGCACGCCGGCTTCCAGGCCGTCGTCACGTTCGTCGTCTACCCCGCGCTCGCCGACGCCGGCCGGGCCTCGCCCTCGACGTGGGCGGTGGTGCACGCGGCGCACTCGCGCCGCGTCGGCGCCGTGGTGGCGCCCGTCTACCTCGTCGTGCTGGGCACGTGGGCGTGGGTCTTC
Organism: Kineococcus rubinsiae; assembly: GCF_011839805.1. Taxonomy (GTDB): domain Bacteria; phylum Actinomycetota; class Actinomycetes; order Actinomycetales; family Kineococcaceae; genus Kineococcus; species Kineococcus rubinsiae. Next base: position 7,134 of record NZ_VWPY01000064.1, read on the forward strand.
GCGAGCCTGCCGCTGACCCCGGCGCTGGTCGTCTCCGGGGTGGGCAGCGCGGTCGCGGGCCTGACCACGGCCGCGGTCGCCGCCCCCACCCACACCCGCCTCGGCCGCGACGGCCCCGCACCCGCCCTGCTCACCCGGCTGCTGGTCGCCGACCGGGTGCGGTGCGCTGGCGCGGTCCTGGCCCTCGCCGCGGCCGCGGTGGCCGGCTGAGGGTCTCGCCCGCAGCGGTCCGGACCTGACGCGGCCCCGGCGGGAGGAGTCCCGCCGGGGCCGCGTCCGCAGCTCGGGTCAGCCGCGGTGGGAACCGTCGCGGCCGTTGTCCTGGTCGGCCACGAAGGAGGCCACCCACGACAGCGCCGAGTTCCAGTTCACCGTGATCTCGTTCGTCGACCACGAGCCGATGTCGTCGACGTAGCAGAACTGCGCCGCGCACCCGTTCGGGAAGAGCGGGGCCGAGACCGGGTCACCGCTCGTCGTGGTCGTCGAGTTCGGTCCGCCGGCCACCGTGCCCGCGGGCGGGTGCGGCAGCGCCGGGTCGAGCTGGTGGGCGTACATCCGCGAGTGCTGGTTCTCGGAGTACACGTCGCCGTAGCCCGTGATGTAGGAGCGGTTCAGCGCGTTGCGGCCCAGCAGGTAGTCCATGCTGCGAACGACCCCGTCGCGGTAGGCCGCCCGGCCGCTGATGTCGAACGCGGTGCCGAGCACCTGCTGGTTGTTGAGGATGGCGCTGTTCGAGCCCCAGGCGTACTGCCCGCCCTCGGGGGCGTAGGCCTGGCCGAAGGGCTGCGCCGCCTGGGCGGTCAGGTAGCCGTCCGCCGCGGTGAGCACCGACTGCCGGACCCGGCGCAGCTCCCTGGCGTTCAGGTGGCTCGGCACGGTGGCCAGGTCCATCCGCGCCAGCGGCGCCACGTGGCCCCAGTCGAAGCCGCCGGGGGTGAAGACGTCGGCGGTGTGGACGGGGGAGGCGAGCACGTCCTTGCGGAACGCGGGCTCACCGGTGCTCAGGTAGAGCTCGGTGGCCGCCCAGTAGAACTCGTCGGAGACGTCGCGGTCGTCGTAGGGTCCGCTGCCCGGGTTCGGGTCGAGGGCCGCGTCGGGAGCCGGGGCGTAGACGGCCGGGTTGGCCTGCGCGGCGGCGTAGGCCGTGCGGGCCGCGGCCAGCAGGCGCTTCGAGAACGCCTTGTCGTAGGGAGCGAAGAGGCGGGCGCCCTGCGCGGCGGTCGCGGCGACGTTCAGCGTCGCGGCGGTCGACGGGCGGTACAGCACGCGCGCCTGCGGGTCGGTGGCCGGGTCCTGCGGCAGGCCGGTCCAGTCGGCGTCGGCGACCTTGTGGAACACCATGCCGGCCAGCGGACGGCCCGGCTGCACCTGCATCTTCAGGAACCACTCGAGCTCCCAGCGCGCCTCGTCGAGGACGTCGGGCACCTTGTTGCCGGCCTCCGGCACCCGCAGGGTGCGGTCGCCCAGTGCGCCCCGGTCGGCCGTGGCGGCGTCGCGGGTGCGCTCGAACTCCTGCAGCAGCTGCGCGACGGCGATGCCGCCGTTGACGACGTACTTGCCGTGGTCGCCCGCGTCGTACCAGCCGCCGGTGACGTCGCTGGTGTAGTCGCACGTGAAGGGTGCGTCGCCCTGCTTCACGAGCAGCTTCTGGGAGTCGTCGGTGAGGCTCTGGCAGGGCACCGCGGTGTCGCCCTGGTTGGGGGCGACGCCCACGTGACCCGCCGCGCGGCCGTAGCCGGGGGCGACGGCGTCGGAGATCGGGGTGCCGCTGCGGTTGGTGTAGAAGAACGTCTTCGCGTCCACGCGCAGCCGCTCGTAGGCCGCGTCGCCGATGGCGAAGGGGTGGCTGGTCTGGCCGTCCGCGGTCAGCGTGTAGCCGTCGCCGGCGCGCGTGAAGCCGCCGAAGTCGATGCTGTGCACGCTCAGCCCGGCGGTCGGGTCCACACCGCGGGGGGTGCTGCGCCCGGAGGCGACGACCGCGCCGGCCGCGTTCTTCAGCTGCCACGGCAGGGCCGTCGTCGCGTCGGTGACCAGGGTGGCGCCCTTGGGCCCCTTCGGCAGGTACGCCTCCTGGTTCACGCGCACGCGCGAACCCGTGTCGGGCTGGTAGGCGGGCTTCTCGGCGCCGCCCTGCAGGACGACGTCGTCCACGCAGAACGTGTAGGCGACGGGGTTGACGATGTCCTGCTGGAAGGCCAGCTGCGCCGTCGGGTAGTCCCGGTCGGCGGTGAAGTAGAGGGTCGACGCGCCGAAGTCCGCGGTGAAGGCGGGCTTCACCGCGGGCAGGAACTGCTGGTAGTTCACGTCCGGGCCGCCCTGCACGACCACGCGGACGGGGCCCTGGGTGGCGGGGGTCGAGCGGGCGCGGAAGCTGAGGGCGTACTGCTCGCCCTTCACCAGCGGCACGTCCTGCTGGATCGCGGCGCTGTAGGGGGCGCTGCCCGCGGGCACGCTCATGCAGCCCGCGCCGTCGGTGACGGTGGGGCCGGGGTAGATCGTCCAGCCCGTGGTGCCCTGGTCGAAGCTCCCGTTGGTGATCTGGTCGGCCGCCTGCGCCGACGGCGCGAGGGCGAGGCTGGTGGGGACGAGCAGGGCGGTGGCCAGGGTGAGAGCACTGGCGCGGCGCCTCCGCTCCGGGGTCAGTGGCACGTGGTTCCTCCTCGTTGAGAGCGCTCTCCGAGCGCTGGGGCAACCTTCACCCAGCTCACGGCACGTGTCAACGCGAACACACAGCAAGACGCGCCCCGCCGCACGGGCGCCGCTCAGCCGCTGGCCCCGGTCAGCGCGTCCACGACCACCCGCCGGCGCCGACGCCGACGCCGAGCAGACCAGGACGGCCGTCAGTCGCCGAGCGCCTCGCGGGCCAGGCGCGTGAGGGTCGCGAGGTCCTCGGCCGGCATCGAGGCGAGGTTGCGGGCGATGCTCGCGGCGTGGCGGCCGCCGATCTCCCGCTGCCGCTGCGCGCCCGCCGCGGTCAGGACCACGACGACCCCGCGCCGGTCGTCCGGGTCGTCCTCGCGCCGCACGAGCCCGTCGCGCTCGAGGCGGTCGACGAGCCGGCTGAGGGAGGGCTGCGGCAGGTAGACGTCCTCGCTGAGCCGGCCCAGCCGGGCGTGCCCGCCGGGCTGGAGCGACAGGGTGTGCAGGACGTCGTACTCGCGCAGGCCGAGGCCCTGCCAGACGTCGTCGGCGGCGAAGCGGCGCAGGAGCGTGGCCTGCAGCCGGAACACCGCCTCCCAGGCGTCGACCGCGGCCCGGGTGCGTCCCGGGCCGCGGTCGGCGGTCACCTCGTCAGGCACGGCCGGCGGCGTCCCCACCCGCCAGCTCCTGCGCGAGCTGCAGCTGCCGCGCGGCCACGAGCGAGGCGTGGTCCGGCGGGTCGCTCGGCACGTGAGCGGGGCGGCGCGCCTCGAACTCCTTGCGCAGCACGGGCACGACCTCCTCGCCGAGCAGGTCGAGCTGCTCCAGCACGGTCTTCAGGGGCAGCCCGGCGTGGTCGAGCAGGAAGAGCTGGCGCTGGTAGTCGCCGAAGAACTCGTGGAAGGTCAGGGTCTTCTCGACGACCTCGGCGGGGCTGCCGACGGTGAGCGGGGTCTGCGCGGTGAAGTCCTCCAGCGACGGCCCGTGCCCGTAGACGGGGGCGTTGTCGAAGTAGGGCCGGAACTCCCGCACGGCGTCCTGGGAGTTCCTGCGCATGAAGGCCTGCCCGCCGAGCCCGACGATCGCCTGCTCGGGGGCGCCGTGGCCGTAGTGGGCGTAGCGCTCGCGGTAGAGGTTGATCAGCCGGATGTAGTGCTCCTTCGGCCAGAAGATGTTGTTGGCGAAGTAGCCGTCGCCGAAGTAGGCCGCGATCTCCGCGACCTGCGGGGTGCGGATGGAGCCGTGCCAGACGAAGGGCGCGACGCCGTCCAGCGGGCGCGGGGTGGACGTGAAGCCGCGCAGGGGGGTGCGGAACTCGCCCTCCCAGTCCACGACCTCCTCGTCCCAGAGCCGCCGCAGCAGCTGGTAGTTCTCCACCGTCAGCTCGACGCTGCGCCGGGGGTCCTTGCCGAACCAGTCGTAGACGGGGCCGGTGTTGCCGCGGCCCAGCATGAGGTCGGTGCGCCCGTCGGAGAGGTGCTGCAGCATCGCGAAGTCCTCCGCGATGCGCACCGGGTCGTTGGTGGTGATGTGGGTGATCGAGGTCGACAGCGTCAGGCGCGTGGTCCGGGCCGCGATCCAGGCGAGCATCGTCGTGACGGCCGACGGCACGAACGGGTGGTCGTGGTGCTCGCCGACGGCGAAGACGTCGAGCCCGACCTCCTCGGCGTGCTGCGCGATCGTGGTCAGCGCCTTGATCCGCTCGGCGCCGGTGGGCGTGCGCCCCGTCGTCGGGTCCGGGGTGATGTCCCCGACGCTGAAGATGCCGATCTGCATGACCACTCCTCGTCGCAAGTCCATGCGTTTGCATGTACCTGCCTCAACGGGGAGTGCCGCACCCTTGTTCCCGCCGTGATCACGCAGGTGACACCTGCATGATCACGGGGGAGTGGTGCAGGTCAGGACGGCGAGGAGCCGGCGTCCTCGCGCGCGGGGGCGGCCAGCCGGGACTTGCGGTAGCCGTAGGCCAGGTAGACGACGAGGCCGATGACCATCCAGACGCCGAGGCGGACCCAGCTCTGCCCGGGCAGGAAGCCCATGAGGACGAACGCGGCGACCGCGGAGATGATCGGCAGCACGGGCACCAGGGGCATCCGGAAGGCCCGGGGTAGGTCCGGCCGCGTGCGGCGCAGCACGATGACGCCGATCGAGACGAGGACGAAGGCGAACAGGGTCCCGATGTTGACCATCTCGGCGAGGTCGCTGATCGGGGTGAAGGCCGCGACCACCGCCACGACCGCCCCGGTGATGGCCGTGATGCGCACCGGGACGCCCGTGCGGTCGTTGACCAGGGAGAACCAGCCGGGGATCAGGCGGTCGCGCGACATCGCGAAGAGCACCCGGTTCTGGCCGAGCATGAGGATCATCATGACCGTCAGCAGCCCGACGACCGTGCCCACGCTGATGAGGGTGGCGACCAGGTCCGCGCCCACGTCGCGGAAGGCGGCGGCCAGCGGCGCCTCGACGCTGATGCGGTCGTACTTCACCATCCCCGTGATGATCAGCGACACGACCACGTAGAGGCCCGTGCAGATGGCGAGCGAGCCGAAGATGCCGCGCGGCATGTCCCGCTGCGGGTTCTTCGTCTCCTCCGCGGCCGTCGCGACGATGTCGAAGCCGATGAAGGCGAAGAAGACCAGCGCGGCGGCCGTGAGGATGCCGCCGACGCCGAAGGTGCCCAGCGGCAGGCCCAGGTCCTGCCACAGCGCCGGGTCGGCCGGCTCGCTGGAGGCGCTGGGGGCACCCGTCGGGGGGATGAACGGGGAGTAGTTGGAGGCCTTGACGTAGAACAGGCCGGCGACGATGACGAACGCCACGACGAGCAGCTTGATGCCGACGATCACGGCGTTGACGCGCGCCGACGCCTTGGTGCCCACGCACAGCACGAGGGTGAGCACGACGATGACGCCCGCGGCGATGAGGTTCGGCGAGGTGAAGCTCGGGCTGCTGGAGTACAGCCACGCGGGCAGCTCCAGACCCAGGGTCTCGTCGAGCAGGTCCGCGGCGTAGCTGGACCACCCGACCGCCACCGTCGCGGCGCCCAGGGCCAGCTCGAGGATGAGGTCCCAGCCGATGATCCAGGCCACGACCTCGCCCAGGCTGGCGTAGGAGAACGTGTAGGCGGACCCGGCGACCGGCACCGTCGAGGCGAACTCGGCGTAGCAGAGCGCCGCGAGGGCGCACACGATGCCGGAGACGACGAAGGAGATCGCGACGGCCGGGCCGGCGCGCGTTCCCGCCGCCTCGCCCGTGAGGACGAAGATGCCGGTGCCGATGATGACGCCGACGCCGAAGACGGTGAGGTCCCAGGCGCCCAGCGACTTCTTCAGCCGGTGGCCGGGTTCGTCCGTCGTCGCGATGGCGTCCTCGACGCTCTTGGTCCGGAAGATGCCCACGCGAAGCTCCCTCGCCTCTGCGGCGGCTGTGCCGCCGCCCCGACCGACGGGGACGAACGTAGCGACCTCAGCTCGTGCGGGCGACCCGGATGATCTTCCGGCGCAGCCAGACCTTGCGGTGCCCGCCCAGGTACAGGCGCACCCGGGCGAGCTCCCAGTGGCCGTACTCGGCGTGCTCGGTCAGCAGCCGCCGCGCCTCGGAGCGCGAGGTCTCGCGGGGCAGCGTCAGGACGCGGTACTCGTACTGCTCGGGCGGCGTGGAACGGGACCTGGACGAAGACTCGGCAACCATCGCGCCCATTGTGACCCCGCTCCGCTACGGTCGTGCCCATGACCCCGGAACCGCGTGCCGCACTCGCACGCCTCGTCGCGGCGCTCGAGGGTCACCTCGACGTGGCCGCCAACCGGCGCGGGGAGGCCGACCCCGCGGTGGCGGCCGCCTACCAGCGCGTCGCGGAGGCCTTCGAGGTCTACGACGACGCCCTGTACTCCGCCTACGACGAGGTCACCCCGCTCGTGCTGTACGACGACGTCGAGGACGACCGCGACGACGACGACGAGGACGACGAGGACTCCGACGACGACGACGCGGAGGACGACGACTCCGACGACGAGGACGACGACGCCCCCGCCGGCGACGCCGCCCCCGGCGCGACGGCCGACTCCCGCCGCTGAGGCGCCGAGCCGCTGAGACGCCGCCCCGCGGCCGGTGTGCAGCGGGCCTGTGGAGGTCCCGTGCCCGCCCGCGGGGACTGTCGTGGCGGCGGCCCGCGGCTTCACCGGGGCTTCATCCGCACCCGCTAGTGTCCGCGCCGTGCTCACTGCTCGCTCCCGGACGGCGACCCTGCGCTGCGGCGCAGCCTCGCCCGTCCTGATCTCCGCCCGTCCGGCCCCCCGCTGCGTCCCGGGGGCCGCCCGGTGAGCATGGGAGTGGGGGAGGCTCTCCTCCTCGGCCTGGTGCAGGGGCTCACGGAGTTCCTGCCGATCTCCTCCAGCGCCCACCTCGCGATCGTCGGCACCCTCATCGGCGCCGACGACCCCGGCGCCGCCTTCACCGCCATCATCCAGCTCGGCACCGAGGCCGCGGTGGTCCTCTTCTTCCGCCGCGACATCGCCCGCATCATCAGCCGCTGGGTCCGCTCCCTCACCGGGTCGGTGCCCCGCGACGACCCCGACGCGCGCATGGGCTGGCTCGTCATCGCCGGCACCGTCCCCATCGGTGTCCTCGGCCTGCTCTTCCAGGACCAGATCGAGAGCACCCTGCGCGGCTTCCTCGTCATCGCGACCACGCTGTGGGTGTTCGCCCTGATCCTCGGCTTCGCCGACCGCAGGGGCCGCAAGGAGCGCACGCTCGACCGGCTCACCTGGAAGCACGGCCTGCTCTTCGGCGCCGCGCAGTCCCTCGCGCTGATCCCCGGCGTCTCCCGCTCCGGCGGCACCATCACCATGGGCCTGCTGCTGGGCTACACGCGCGAGGCCGCCGCCCGGTTCTCGTTCCTGCTGGCCATCCCCGCCGTCCTGCTCTCCGGCTTCTACCAGCTCTTCGACGAGCTCAAGCACGGCACCGCGGTGCCCTGGGGACCCACGGCGCTCGCCACCGTCGTGTCCTTCGTCGTCGGCTACGTCGTCATCGCCTGGCTCATGCGCTACATCTCCACCCACAGCTACACGCCGTTCGTCGTGTACCGCCTCGTGCTGGCCGTCGTCGTCTACGGCCTCGTCGCCTTCGGCGCGCTGCCCGCGCTCACGTCGGGGAACTTCGGCTGATCCCGGCACCGCGGCGGCGGGGAGCACACGCGGCTCCCCGTCGCGGCCGCCCGGACGCCCCTCAGAGCCAGCCGACCCGCTTGAACTGCCGCCACAGCAGGTAGCAGACGCCCACCATGAGGGCCACGCACCCCGGGTAGCCGAAGCGCCACGACAGCTCCGGCATGTGCTGGAAGTTCATCCCGTACACGCCCGCGATCAGCGTCGGCACCGCGAAGATCGCCGCCCACGCCGAGATCTTGCGCATGTCCTCGTTCTGCCTCACCGAGACCTGCGCCAGGTGGGCGTTCAGGATGTCGGTCAGCAACCGGTCGTAGCCCTCGACGTGCTCCGCCACCAGCACCAGGTGGTCCAGCACGTCGCGCAGCACGAACAGCGCGTGGTCGTCCGGGTCGCTGCCGTCGCGGTCCACCAGCTGCTTCAGCGGCGCCACCAGCGGCGACGCCGCCCGCCGCACCTCCAGCACCTCCCGCTTGAGGGAGTAGATGGTCTGCGCGTCGGAGGAGCGCGCCGGGGAGAACACCTGCTCCTCGACCTCCGAGACGTCCTGGTCCAGCGCCGTGTCGATCTCCACGTACCCGTCCACGACGTGGTCCAGGACCGCGTGCAGCACCCCGCGCGGCCCGTGGCTCAGACGCTGCTGGTCGTGCTGCAGCAGGTCCCGCACGGGCTTCAGCGACCCCACCTCACCGCGGCGCACCGTCACCAGGAACCGCTCGCCCACGAACAGCATCACCTCGCCGGTCTCCACGCTCGAGTCCGCCTCGTGGTACTCCAGCACCTTCAGCACCACGAAGAGCGTGTCGCCGTAGCGCTCCACCTTCGGCCGCTGGTGCCCCACCACCGCGTCCTCGACCGCCAGCCGGTGCAGACCCAGCTGCCGGCTGATGCCCGCGAACTCCTCCGCCGTCGGGTCCTTCAGCCCCAGCCACAGGAACCCGTGGCCGTCCTGCTCGCACCGCGCCAGGGCCGCCTCGACGTCCCCGACCTCCTCCCGGTGCCCCTCCGCGTACGTCGCCACGTCCACGATCACGCCCGCCATCCTCCCCCCGCCGCCGGGGCGCCGCAGGCGGCCCCCGCCCCCTGCCTAGGCTGGGCGCGTGCCGACCCTCCTGCTCGTCCGCCACGGCCGCAGCACCGCCAACACCGCCGGCGTCCTCGCCGGCTGGACCCCCGGGGTGCACCTGGACGACCGCGGCCGCGAGCAGGCCGCGGCCCTCGCCACCCGGCTCGCCCCCGTGCCGCTCGCCGCCGTCGTCGCCTCCCCCCTCGAACGCTGCCAGGAGACCGCCGGCGCCCTGCTCACCGTCGACGGGCCCACCGGGCCCCGCCCGGCCGTCGCCACCGACGACCGCCTCGGCGAGGCCCGCTACGGCGACTGGACCGGCCAGGAGATCAAGACCCTCACCAAGCACCCGCTCTGGAGCACCGTGCAGGTGCACCCCTCCGCCGCCGTCTTCCCCGGCCCCGAGGGCGAGGGCCTCGCCACCATGCAGGCCCGCGCCGTCACCGCCGTGCGCGAGCACGACGCCCGCGTCGCCGCCGAGCACGGCGACGACGCCGTCTGGGTCGCCGTCACCCACGGCGACATCATCAAGGCCGTCCTCGCCGACGCCCTCGGCCTGCACCTCGACCTCTTCCAGCGCATCAGCGCCGACCCCTGCTCCGTCTCCGTCGTCCGCTACACCCCGCTGCGCCCCTTCGTCGTGCGCATGAACGACAGCGGCGGCGACCTCTCCTCCTTCGCCCCGGCCCCGAAGAAGAAGACCACCCGCCGCCGCAGGACCGCCCCCGCGGCCTCCTCCGACGCCGTCGTCGGCGGCAGCACCGGCACGTGAGAGCCGCCCCCACCTGCGCGCCCCGGCCCGCGGCGTAGGGTCCTGCTCATGCCGGTCCACGACTACGACCCGCCCGAACGCTTCGTGGCGGGCACCGTCGGCGAACCCGGATCCCGCACCTTCTTCCTGCAGGCCCGCTCCGGGACGCGGCTCACGTCCGTCGCCCTGGAGAAGGCCCAGGTGTCGGCGCTCGCGGAACGCGTGGGGGAGCTGCTCGACGAGATCGTCCGGCGCTCGGGCGGTCAGGCTCCCGTGCCTGCGCTGCCCGCGGCCGGCACGGAGGACACCGCCCCGCTCGAGGTGCCCATCGACGAGGAGTTCCGCGTCGGCACCATGAGCCTCGCGTGGGACGGCGAGCGCGAGGTCGTCGTCATCGAGTGCTTCGAGGTCGACGACGGCGACGCGGAGGAGGAGCTGCCGACCGAGCCCGACCCGACCCGCAGCGTCCTGCGGGTGAGCCTGGACGGGCCCGCCGCCCGCGCGTTCACCCAGCGCGCGCTGAGCCTCGTGGCCGCCGGTCGCCCGCCGTGCCCGTTCTGCACGGGTCCGCTCGACGCCTCCGGCCACATCTGCCCCCGCGCGAACGGCTACCGGCGCTGAACGGCGCGTTCGCCGGCCTGACCGAGGCCGAGGCGCTCGACCGCCTCGCCACGGGGGAGCTGGTCATCCGCGGCCGCCTGGCCGACGCGTCCAACGCGACGATGTACGCCGTCGCGGTGGGGGAGTGGGGCGAGGTCGCCTGCGTCTACAAGCCGGTCTCCGGCGAGCGGCCGCTGTGGGACTTCCCGGACGACACCCTCGCCCGGCGCGAGGTGTCCTCCTACGCCGTCTCGGCCGCCACGGGCTGGGACGTGGTACCGCCCACCGTCTTCCGCGACGGACCGCTGGGCCCCGGCAGCGTCCAGCTCTGGCTGGCCCGCGAGCCCGACCCCGAGGACGAGGACGAGGCTGAGGCTGAGGACGGGGAGCCCGGGGACGAGGAGCTCGAGGCGGACGACGTCGAGGAGGTCGTCCTGCCCGAGCCGGGCGCCGGGCTCATCGACATCTGCAGCGTGCGCCGGGTGCCGCCCGGCTGGCTGACCGTGCTGACGGCCGAGGACGGGCGCGGGCGACCCGTGGCCCTCGTGCACGCCGACGACCTGCGGCTGCGCCGGATGGCCGTCCTCGACGTGGTCCTCAACAACGCCGACCGCAAGGGCGGGCACGTCCTGCCCGGGTGGGACGGCGCCGTGCACGGCGTCGACCACGGGCTGACCTTCCACGGCGAGCCGAAGCTGCGCACCGTCCTGTGGGGCTTCGCGGGCACGCGCCTGCTGGCCGAGGAGCGCGAGGTGCTCGCGGGGCTCGCGCGGGACCTGCAGGAGCGCCTCGGCGAGGTGCTGACGGACCTGCTGAGCGTCGAGGAGGTCGTGGCGACGCTGGAGCGCGTGGAGCGGCTGCTCGCCGCGGACCGGCTGCCCCGCGCCCGCGGCGGGAACCCGATCCCCTGGCCGCCCTTCTGACGCTCCCGCTGTCGGGACGCCGCACCACCGCGGGTAGGTTGCGCTGGTGCGTTCCTGGCCCGCCCCCGACCCCGCGACCCTGCCGGGAGGAGGCACCCTCCCCGGCCGGGGACGGCAGGTCCACCTGCACGACACGGCGTCCGGCGGGCTCGTGCCGACCGGGCGGGCCGACGGCAGCGGCCCCGTCACCCTCTACGTCTGCGGCATCACCCCGTACGACGCGACCCACCTGGGCCACGCCAACACCTACGTCGCCTTCGACCTGCTGGGGCGCGCGTGGCGCGACGCGGGCCACGAGGTCACCTACGTGCAGAACGTCACCGACGTGGACGACCCGCTGCTGGAGCGCGCGACCGCCACGGGCGTCGACTGGCGCGACCTGGCCGCCTCGCAGGTGGAGCTGTTCCGCGGCGACATGACGGCCCTGTCCGTCGTGCCGCCGGAGCAGTACCTCGGCGTCGTCGAGGCCGTCGAGCTCGTCGCGCAGTCCGTGCGGGACCTGCTGGCCGAGGGCGCCGCCTACCGGGTCGCCGGCACCGACGGCGCTCCGGACGGCGACGTGTACTTCCGCGTGGACGCCGACCCGGGCTTCGGCGCGGTCTCCGGCTTCGACGCCGCCACGATGCGGCAGCTGTCCGCCGAGCGCGGCGGGGACCCGGACCGCCCCGGCAAGCACGACCCGCTCGACCCGCTGCTGTGGCGCGTGGAGCGCCCGGGTGAGCCGTCCTGGGACGGCGGCGTCCTGGGCCGCGGGCGCCCCGGCTGGCACATCGAGTGCACCGCGATCGCGCTGCGGCACCTGGGCATGCCGATCGACGTGCAGGCCGGCGGCAGCGACCTCGTCTTCCCGCACCACGAGATGGGCGCGTCGCACGCGCACGTCCTGCGCCCGCAGGACGGCTCCTTCGCCCGCGCCTACGCCCACTCGGGGATGGTGTCGCTCGGCGGGGAGAAGATGAGCAAGTCGCTCGGCAACCTCGTCCTCGTCTCGAAGCTGGTGGCGGCGGGGGAGGACCCGGCCACCGTGCGCCTCGCGATCGTCGCGCACCACTGGCGCAGCGACTGGGAGTGGGACGACGCCGTCCTCATCGCGGCGCGCGAGCGCTGCGGGCGCTGGAGCCGCGCGGTCGCGCTGCCGACGGGCCCGCCCGCGGGGGAGCTCCTGGACGGGGTCCGCGAGCGGATCGCCGACGACCTCGACGCCCCGGGCGCGGTGGCCCTGATCGACGCCTGGGTGGAGGCCGCGCTGAGCACCGGGGGAGCGGACGCCGGTGCCCCGGACCTGGTGCGCCGCACCGCATCCGCTCTCCTCGGCGTCCTGCTGCCGCACTGATCGACCGACGCCGTCTGCCTCGACCGGCAGGCGGCGTCTTCATCTGTAGTTCTTCGTATACTATAGCCCTCTGCGCAATCACTCCGTTCCAGTCCACGTTGGCGACACCGCGGGAACCCGCCTCGACACCAGACCCGCCGTGATCATGCAGGGATCACCTTCCTGATCACGGCGGGGGTCACTGGCGGTGCTGCTGGATCTGCGCGCTGATGACGCCCTGCAGGTGCGTCAGCTGGTCCACGCCGAGGGAGCGCACCTCGCCCTCGAGGCGGCGCACGACGTGCGGGTCCTCGAGCATCCGCTCCGACGACTGCAGCAGGACGGTGCCGGCGCCGGTGAAGTCGTACTGGCGCTCCTCACCGGACCGCGCGCCGAGGACCGCGCTGCGGGCCGCGCCGAGGAAGTGCCCCATCCAGCCGGCGTCGAAGTGCTGGGCGGGGGCGGGGCAGTCGGCCCAGCCGACGAGGGCCTCGGGGTCCACCCGCACGGGCGGTTCCACGAAGATGACCGGGCCGGAGGAGGAGGCCAGGAACTTGCCCGTGCCGAGCAGGGTCAGGAAGCCGGGGATGATCGACTCCTTCAGCTCCAGACCGGCGTCGAACGCGAGCAGGTTCGCCGCCCGGACGGTGAGGTTCCCGTCGTCGAGGTCGTAGGAGTTGATGTCGTACCCGCGGTCGCCCAGGATCACGTGGCCCTGGCCGTTGGCGACCACCCAGTCCCGGCTGTACAGCGGGGAGGAGAAGTGCGACGCCACCATCGACGTCATCGAGGTCGCCGTCAGCGGTTCGAAGCGGATCGTGCCACCGCCGCTGGGGTAGTAGGCGATCATCCGGCCCGTCTGCATGAACAGCGGCCCGGTGAGCCGGACGCAGTAGGCGTAGGCGTTGTCGGGCAGGTTGTCGTGGTCGGGGAGGGTCTGCGGGTCGAGCGGCTGGGTGCTCACAACTTCTCCTCCGACGCCTGGACGTAGACGGTGCCCTGGCCGGACACCTTCAGCTGCACCGCTTCCCCGGACCCCCGGCCGACGGCGTCGCGCCACCCGACCGACGCGCTCACGTCGACCCGGAGGTTGCCGGTGTGCGCGACGTAGGCCTGCGGGTCGACGACGACCTGCCGGGAACCCCCGACCTGCAGGGCGTACGTCCCGCCGTGGGAGAGCAGGGCCACGGAACCCCGGCCGGACAGCTGCGTGGTGAACAGCCCCTGGCCGGTGACGGCGCCGCGCACGGCGCCCCGCAGCCCGCCCTGCTGGCCGAGGAACACCACGGAGGAGGACATCGAGGCGTCGTGGGCGAGGAGGCGGTCCGCCTCCACCGACATCGGCTCGCTGCCGTCGAGCTCGACCACGGTGACGTGGTGACCGCGGAAGCCGTAGTGCACGGTGCCGGAACCCTCCGCCACCATCAGCGGGACGGCCTCGCCCTGCATGGCGCGCCCCAGGGCCGAGGCGATGCCGCCGCCGTACCCGCCGCCGCCGGGTCCGGCCGAGACGGGGGAGAAGCGCACCTGCCCGGTGGTGGCGAGCATCGCGCCGCGCCGGGCGAGGACCTCGGCGCCGGGACGCACCTCGGCCAGGACGACCTTGGAGGTGACCTTCGTGAAGCCCATCAGCGCTCCTCGGGCTGGATGTAGACGACGCCGTCGCCCTCGAAGCGCAGGGAGAACGCCTCGCCGGAGCTCTCGCCGATGAGGTTGCGCCACGAGACGTCGGTGACGAAGGACTGCTGGAGCCGGCCCACGGACCCGATGTAGGAGTCGGGGTCGACGACGAGCGGGGTGGCGGGGGAGACCCGCAGGGCGATGGGCGGGCCGCCCAGGGAGATCAGCGCGACCTGCCCGTGCCCGGTCACCGTCGTGGTGAACAGGCCCTGGCCGCTGGAGGCGCCCTGCAGCCCGGTGAACGTCACGTCGGTGCGCAGGGAGTCCGACAGGGCGAGCAGCCCCTCGGACTCCGCCTTGAGCACGTCCCCCGCGAGGTCGAGCACGAGGACGTACCCGGCCCCGACCGCGAAGTGGACCGTGCCGCGGCCCGTCACCTCCATGAGGCTCAGGGACTCCCCGGTGACGCGCTGCTTCAGCGCCGCCCGGAAGCCGCCCCCGCCGCCCACGCCCGCGTTCTTGAAGGTGACGTCGCCCTCGTAGGCGACCATCGACCCCGTCGCAGCGCGCACCGCGCTGCCCTTGCTCCCGTCGAGGTCCACGACCAGGACCCTCGGTGACTCCAGACGCCAGCCGGCCATCGCTCGCCGTCCCCCGCTCCGTCGCGCTGCACTCGGTCCCCGCGATCATGCCGGTGCGGGGGGCCGTCGTGCCAGCGCCGTCCGGGGGTGTGTCCCGCGCCGGCGGGACCCGGGGGCGGCCTTCAGGCGCGGCGGGGCGGATCGTCCCGGCGGCGCAGGTAGCGCTCGAACTCGCGGGCGATGGCCTCGCCGCTGGCCTCGGGCAGCTCGGCGGTGTCCTTGGCCTCCTCGAGCTGCTGCACGTACTCGGCGATCTCGGAGTCCTCGCTCGCCAGCTCGTCGACGCCGTGCTCCCACGCCCGGGCCTGCTCCGGCAGCTCCGCGAGCGGGATCGACACGTCGAGCAGCTCCTCGACGCGGTGCAGCAGCGCGAGCGTGCCCTTGGGGGAGGGGGGCTGCCCGACGTAGTGGGGGACGGCCGCCCACAGCGACATCGACGGGATGCCCGCGTTGGCGACGGCGTCCTGGACGACGCCGACGATGCCCGTGGGGCCCTCGTAGCGGGAGGACTCCAGCGCCAGCTGCTCCGCGAGCTCGGCGTCCTCGCTCGAGCTCGTGACGGGCAGCGGCCGGGTGTGCGGGACGTCGGCGAGCAGCGCCCCGAGGGTCAGGACGAGGCTGGCGCCGACCTTCTCCGCCTGCTCCACGACCTCGCGGGCGTAGGAGCGCCAGCGCATGGACGGCTCGATGCCGCGCACCAGCAGGACGTCGCGCGACGCCTCGGGCAGGCGCGCGTAGGAGATGCGCGTCGTCGGCCAGGTGAGCTGGC
>NZ_VWPY01000065.1 GCF_011839805.1 Kineococcus rubinsiae
GTTCACCGCCCCCGACAGCTCGCAGCTGGTCGCGCTGGAGTCCCGCCAGCGCGTCTTCCCCGCCGGCCTGGCCGAGTTCCTGCGGGCCCGCGACCAGCGCTGCGCGACCCCGTTCTGCGATGCCCCGATCCGCCACCTCGACCACGTCCGACCCCACGCCCGCGGCGGCCTCACCACCGCCGCGAACGGGCAGGGACTGTGCGAGGCGTGCAACCACACCAAGGAACTCCCCGGGTTCCGCTCCACCCGGGACCCCGCCACCGGCGTCACCACCCTGACCACCCCGACCGGGCACGCGTACGCCGGCTCACCACCGCCGGTGTCGGGTCACCCCGAGCTGCCCGAGATCACGTGGACGGTCGAGCTCGGCCGGTCCGTGGTCGAGCGGCACCTGGGGCGCCTCCTCGACATCGCCGCCTGACGTCGGCGCGAGAACGCCGGGCCGCGCGCGTCAGCGCTGGGTCACGTCGGCGACGGCCCCGCCGTCACCGTCGCGGATCCACTGCCCCACGAGCCGCAGGTCGACCTCCACGAGCGCGGCCTCGAGCTGGTCCGGCTCGTAGTAGCCGTGCGGGCGGGGCGGGCCCAGGTCGATGCGCTGCACGGTGCGACCGTCGTCGGCGCTGACCACGAGGGCGCACGCGTCGAGGTCGAGGTAGGCGGTGAGCGAGGAGTAGGCGTGGTGCACGGGAACCACCGTCTCTGCGCGAAGGGCCGGGATCCGACGGTAGCCCGCACCCCCCGGATCGCGCGCGCCTTCCGCCGGGAAACGCCGATCCGTGACCTGGTCGAAGCCTTCCGCGGCACGTGGTCAGCGCGCGGGCGTGCGGCTCCGGTCGTCGGCGGCGAAGTCCGCGGGCCGGAAGCGGCCCTCGTGCAGGCGCCCCTCGATCTGCTCCAGGCTGCGGCCGGTGAGCTCGGGCATCCGCTTGAACAGGAAGATGAAGGCGACCACGTTGAACGCCGCGTACAGCCAGAACGTCTGCCCCGTGCCGATCGTGTCGATGATGGTGAGCAGCGACAGCGTGATGAGGAGGTTGGTCCCCCACAGCGACGCGGACTGCGCGGCGGCGCCGGCGGAACGCGTGGCCAGCGGGTAGATCTCCGACCCGGTCAGCCAGCCCATCAGCTGGATGCCGCCCGCCGTGAAGGCCATGAACGCCACCAGCGTCGCGACGATGTAGGGGACCTGCGCCTTGCCGGCGTTGTCCGTGACGAAGAACGTGCCCAGCACGATCAGGGAGAGCGCGGCGCCCGGCAGGGTGATGAGGGTGAGGCGGCGGCGGCCGACGCGGTCGATGATCGCGAGCCCGATGAGCTGGGTCACGAGGTACGTCGCGCCGAGGGCCACCGAGACGCGCAGCGCCACCGTGTCGGAGAAGCCGTTGTCGGTGAGGATCGTCGGGGAGTAGTAGACGATCATCTCGATGCCGCTCAGCTGCGTGAAGATCGCCAGCCCGCAGCCGACGATCAGCGCCGGGCGCACCCACGCCTCGCGCAGGCCCCGCCAGCCGCTCGTGCTGGCCTGGTTCTCCTCCTGCACGAGTTCCGCGATCTCGTCCCGCTCGGCCCTGACGTCGTAGCCGTCGGGCCGCACGCGCTCCAGCGCCTCCAGGGCGCGGTCGTCCTGGCCGGCCTTCAGCAGCCAGCGCGGGCTCTCGGGCAGGCGGAGCATCAGCAGGAACATGATCGCCGCGGGCACGGCGGCCGCGCCGATCGAGATCCGCCAGTCGACCAGCTCGGTCGCCCCGACGATGGTGGCGATGAGGATGCCGACGCCGATGGCGATCTGGAAGCACAGCACGAGCCGGCCGCGGTACTTCGTGGGCGCCAGCTCCGCGACGTACACCGGGGCGGTCTGCGTCGCCCCGCCGACGGCGAACCCGAGCACGAGGCGGGCCACGGACAGCAGCACCGGGTTCGGGGCCAGCGCCGCCCCGAGGGTGCCGACGACGAACACGATCCCGACGACGAGCAGCGTCCCGCGGCGGCCGCGCCGCTCACCGAGCCGGCTGCAGGTGAGCGCTCCGATGACGGCCCCCGCCAGGATCGACGCCGCGATCACCTGCTCCCAGCCGTCGCCGGTCTGGAAGTCGTCGCTGATCTGAAGCAGCGCACCGGAGATGATGCCGGTGTCGTAGCCGTAGAGCAGTCCGGAGATCGCCGAGACGAGTGCGACGACGACCACGGAACCCGTCAGGCCACCGCCGTCCCCGCGCGAACCGTGCTGGCGCCCGTGGTCCTGGGGCATGGAGTTCCTCCGACATCGACGTGGGCGGCACCGGTCCGTGCGCGAACCGGACCCAGACAAGCACTTGCCGCGCCGCGGCGCTCACCCAGAGGAACCGCGCGACGCGGTGGAACCGCCTCCTCAGGCGGGCGCCGTGCTCCCGACCGGGCCGACGGTGACCTCCGCCGACGCCGCCCGCGACACGCACGGCATCACGGCCGTGGCCCGCTCCTCCGGGCGCAGCACCAGGTCGCGGTGCTCGACGTCGCCGTCGAGCAGCGCCAGCCGGCAGGTGCCGCAGGTGCCCGACCCGCACGAGCTGGGCACGTCCAGCCCGGCGCCGGCCAGGGCGTCGAGCAGCGTGGTGGTGGCCGCGACCTCGACGCGGGCCCCCGTGGGCGCCCAGACCGCCGTGAACGGCCGGCCCCCGGGCCGCAGCGGCGCGACGCCGGTGAAGTCCTCCAGGTGGACCCGGCTGGGCCGCCAGTGCACCGTGAGCGCCCGGACCTCCTCCAGCAGCCCCGCCGAGGCGCACGCGTACAGCTGCAGGCCGTCGTCGGGGTGCTCCAGCCACGGCCACAGGTCGGCCCGGCCGGCGCTCGCGCTGTGGTGCAGCACCACGACGTGCGCGAGGTCCTCGCCGGCCGCGAGCGCCAGCAGCTCGTCGCGGTACGCCGTCTCCTCCGGCGACCTCGTCAGGTACAGCAGCGTGACGTCGCGGTGCCCGCGGGCGAGGACCTCGTGCAGCATCCCGCGCAGCGGCGTGATGCCGATGCCGCCGGCCACGAACAGGTACCGCTCGGCGTCGACGAGCCCGAACCCGTCCCGGGGGGCCGCGACGCTGACCTCGTCGCCCGTGCGCAGGTCGTCGACGAGGCTCGCGGACCCCCCGCGCCCGGCCGCCTCGCGCTGCACGGCCACGACGTAGCGGTCCCGCTGCGACGGCGGGTTCGTGACGCTGTAGCTGCGGCGGTGCCCGCCGGGGGTGGTGAGGGTGAGGTGGGAGCCGGCCGGGTGCGGCGGCAGCACCCCGCCCGCGGGGTCGCGCAGGTCGAGCTCGCGGACGGCGGGCGTGAGCGCCCGGTCGCCGGCCACGACGAGCCGCAGGTCACCCGGGAGCCCGTCGATCACCCCGCCATCCTGCCCGACGGCGTGCGCGTCAGGTGCCGCAGAAGGTCCGGTAGGACGCCCCGAACTCCGGCGGGGCGGGGGCCGCGTAGCGCTCGAGGCCCGCCCGCGCCTCGAAGGGCCGGCTCACCGCGTCGAGCAGCCGCTCGAACGGGGCGAGGTCCCCGGCCGTCGCGGCGGCGAGCGCCTCCTCGACGAGGTGGTTGCGCGGGACGACGACGGGGTTCACGCGGTCCATCGCGTCGGCGTCCGGGCCTGCGGCGAGCCACCGGCCGAGCCAGGCGTCGACCGCGGGCGTCGCCCCGAGGAGTTCCCGCACGGGCCCGGTGTCCCCGCGGGCCGCGACGCCCAGCGCGCGGAACGTCTGCGTGAGGTCGGCGCGGCCGGCCTCCAGGAGGGCCAGGAGCTCCTCGCCCAGGGCGGCGTCCGCGTCGGGGCGCAGGCCCAGCTTGGCGCGCAGGCCGTCGGCGAGGGCGGCGTCGTACTGCGGCCGGAACCGGCCCAGCGCGGCGACCGCGAGCTCCACGGCGCGGTCCTCGTCCTCGTCGAACAGGGGCAGCATCGCCTCAGCGAGCCGGGCGAGGTTCCACTCCAGGACGAGCGGCTGGTTGCCGTAGGCGTAGCGGCCACCGGTGTCGATGGAGCTGTAGACCGTCGACGGGTCGTAGGCGTCGAGGAAGGCGCAGGGCCCGTAGTCGATGGTCTCCCCGGACAGGGTCGTGTTGTCCGTGTTCATCACGCCGTGGATGAACCCCACCAGCATCCAGCGGGCCACGAGCTGCGCCTGGACGGCGACGACGGCCTCGAAGAGGGCGAGGTGGGGGTGCTCGGCCTCGGCGGCCTGCGGGTGGTGCCGGCGGATCGCGTGGTCGGCCAGGCGGCGCAGCAGCTCCGCGTCGCCCGTCGCACGCGCGTACTGGACGCTGCCGACCCGCAGGTGACTGGCCGCGACGCGCGCGAGCACCGCCCCGGGCAGCGGGGTCTCCCGCAGCACCGTGCGGCCCGTCGCGACCACGGCGAGCGCCCGCGTCGTGGGGACGCCGAGCGCGTGCATCGCCTGGCTGATCACGTGCTCGCGCAGCATCGGGCCCAGCGCCGCGAGGCCGTCGCCGCCGCGCGCGAAGGGCGTGCGGCCCGAGCCCTTGAGGTGCAGGTCGCGCACCCGGCCGTCGGGGGTGACGACCTCGCCGAGCAGGAGCGCGCGCCCGTCGCCGAGGCGCGGGGAGAACCCGCCGAACTGGTGCCCGGAGTAGGCCTGTGCGACCGGCCGCGCTCCCGGCGGCACCTCGGCGCCGACCAGCAGGCGGACGCCCTCGGGGGTGCGCAGCCACGCCGGGTCGAGGCCCAGGTCGGCGGCGAGCGCCTCGTCGAGCACGACGAGGTGCGGGTCGGGGGCCGCCTCCGCCTGCCAGGCGACCGCCATCTCGGGCAGGTCGCGGGCGAAGCGGTGGTCGAGGTCGACGGTGGGAGAGGGTGCGACGCTCACGGATTCCAGTATGACGACGACGCGCGGACCAGCCAGCCGTCCCGGTCGGGGGCCCGCGGCGCCCCGGCGGCAGTGACGGGTGCCGCCGCGGCGGTCAGCGGGACGGCAGGGCCCACGCCGGTTCCCCGCGGGAGGCGAGGGCGGCGGCGACCAGGGCGAGGACCGTCACGGCCGTGACGGCCACCAGCCCCGCCCCGACCCCCGAGCGCAGGACGACCAGCGCCCCCACGACGGCGCCGGCCAGCATGCAGAGCACGGTGACGGTGCGGCGGACGGCCGTGGCCACGTCCCCCCGGCGCAGGTCGGCGCCGATGCCCGTCAGCGTCATGGTCAGGACCGTGGTGGTCAGGTCCGGGACCGCGAGCCGGCGCACGACGGAGTTCTGCACGCCGAGGGCGAGGGCCGCCACGCCCAGCACGGGCAGCGCGGCGCCCGTCCCCGGGAGGGCGGACCAGAGCGCGAGCGCGACCAGGAGCAGGCCGGTCTCCCCGAGCAGGGCGTTGCGCAGCAGCCGTCCGCGGTGGCCGCCGGAACGGGCGACGAGCAGGCCGCCCGCCGACGCCCCGAGCAGGAACGCGGCCAGCGCCACGAGCGACCCGGCGAGGGAGAACCCGGGGGCGCCGGCGAGCGCGAAGCCGATGAACACGACGTTGCCCGTCATGTTCGCCACGAACACCCGGCCCAGGCCGAGGATGCTCAGCGCGTCGACCAGGCCGGTGCCGAACGTCAGCAGCAGGAGGATCGCCGGCAGCGGACCGTGCCGGGGGTGGCGCAGGTAGTTCGCGAGCACGGGATCTCCTCCGCCGTCGCCGCGGGCCGCCCGTCCGGGCGGTCCGGACCGCATCATCCACGGCTCCCCTGCTTGCGCCGGTACATGCGCCGGTCGGCGGCCTCCAGCGCCACCGCGAGGCCGTCGCCGCGCCCGTCCTCGGGGATGCCGGCCAGGCCGATCGAGACGCCGACCTGCACCACCACCCCGCCGTCGAGGGCCGCCGGGGCCGCGATGGCCTCCTCCAGCCGCCGCACCAGGCGCTGCGTGGCCGGTGCCGTCGGGGGCCCGGTCCGGACGAGGACGACGAACTCGTCCCCGCCGAAGCGGGCGACGACGCCGTGGCCGTCCACGACGCCGGCGGCGCGCCGGGCGACGATGCCGAGCACCTGGTCACCCGCGCCGTGGCCGTGGGTGTCGTTGATGCCCTTGAAGCCGTCGAGGTCCAGCAGCGCCACGCACCAGCCGGGGTCCGTCCCCCGCTCCCGGTGGACCCGCTGCGGGGGAGCCGGCTTCCAGGGCCGCGGCGAGGCGCCGTCCTGCGCCGCCCCCTCCCGCAGGCACTGCTCGGCCAGGGCGCTGAACCCGCGCCGCGTGTAGGCGCCCGTGAGCTCGTCCCTCTCCGCGTCGACCGCGGCCTCCTCGTCGCGGTGGGCCCGCTGCGCCCCGGCCACCGCCCGCAGCAGCGACAGCACGAGCGCCGCGGCGGCCGTGCCGACCGTGGCCGGCCCCACGCGGTCCCCGCCCAGGCTCGCGGACACGAGCTGGACCGTGACGAGGACGGCGATGACGGTGGGCAGCACGTTCTGCACGAGGACGGAGACGGCGACGGCGACGTGCGGGCGGGGCCGCGCCGGCACCGCCGGCAGCGGCGACGCCGTCCCGGCCGCCCCCGGGGAGGCGGGGCCGAGGTAGGTGACGAGCAGCACCGCGGCGCCACCCACCGCCAGGACGAGGCCGAGCCCCCCGCCCAGGACCCAGGCGCGGGTCTGGCTGAGCACCATGACCGCGTCACCGCCGACCAGCCCGGCGACCCCGGCCGCGGTGGCGAGGAGCCGCCGCGACGGACCGACCTCGGGACGCGGGACGGAGCTCAGGCTGCGCAGCACCACGACCACCGCGGTGGCGATGGTGACGACGTCGAAGAAGCAGAACACCGAGTAGGACTTGCCCTCCTGGACCAGTGCCCCCGCCGGAGTGGCCAGCAGCACCAGCGCGGCGGTGGTCGCCGTCGCCTGCACGTGGCCGAGGGCGGTCCGGCCGCCGAGCCGCACCGCGCCCCGGCCGGGCGCCCGGCGATCGCCGGGACCGCTGCGCCGACGCGGCACGGCGTGCGCGAGGAGGGTGAGGAGGGCCGCGTAGCGGACGATCTCGACCGTGATCGTGAAACCGGGCTCGAACTCGCCCAGGACGTAGCTCAGGCCGGTGGGGTCGACCGTCAGCAGCCAGTACGCGTCCCCGACCGCCGTCAGGGCGACCCAGGCGCTGAGGAGCAGCAGGGCCCGGCGGGCGGCGGTGGAGGGGGCGACGACGGCGGAGCCGATCGCGACCACCCCGGCGACCACCTCGAGCGCGACGATCTTCGCGTCCACGACAGCCGAGTAGCCGCTCAGGACCCACAGGCAGGCGCCGATGAGCACGGCGGGCGCGAGGACGACCAGCCGCCGGCGCGGGACGGCCGGCAGGCGCCGGCCCCGGCTCGCCGGAGGGCGGGGCGCGAGGCGGTGCTGCTCGCGCGCGCGACGGACCGGCGGCATGCCCTCTCCCCCTCGGTGGTGCCCGTCGCGCCCGCGGACGGCGGCGCGGCGGTCGGTGCTCACCGGGCTGCACCCGGCCTGTCCTGGATCATCGGCGCCCTGGTTGCGCACTTGACGATCACCCGGACCCCCGAAGGGGGCACAACGCCTCACCCGAGGAAGCCGCGCAGCAGGGCGGCGGTCGCGTCGAGGTGCTCGTGCATGGCGGTGCGGGCCCGGCCGGGGTCGCCCGCCAGGACGGCGGCGACCACCTCGCGGTGCTGGGCGTGGGAGTTCGCCAGGTTCGGCGGCAGGAACGGGATGCGGTCGAGGGAGGCGTTCACGCGCATCCGGACGTCGGCGACGGCCGTGACGAGGGACGGCGACCCGGCCGCCTCGGCCAGGGCGAGGTGCAGGCGGGAGTCCGCGGCGCGGTGCTCGGTGAGGGTGGTCGCCGTCGCCAGCTCGAGGCGGTGGGCGAGGTCCGCCCGCACGGCCTCCGAGAGGGTCCGCTCGGCGGCCAGCTCGACCGCGCCGACCTCGAGGACCCGCCGCAGCCGCAGCGCGTCGCGCAGGTCCGCCGGGTCGGGCGCGGCGGCCGGGGCACCGGCGGGCCCGCGGTCGGTGACGACGAACGTGCCGCCGCTGCGGCCGCGGCGGGACTCCACGAGGCCCGCCTCGGCCAGGGACCGGATCGCCTCGCGCAGCGTGACGCGGCTGACGCCGAGGCGGGCCGCGAGCTCGCGCTCCGGCGGCAGCCGCTCCCCCGTGGCGACGATCCCCAGCCGCACCGCCTGCAGGAGCCGCTCCACCGTCTCCTCGAAGGCGTTGCCGGCCCGCACGGGACGGAACACGGCCGCCTGCGCGCCGTCCCGCGCGTCTCCGGGGGCGGGCACGCTCACTCCGGCGTGACGTAGGCCCCGGCGATGCCGCCGTCGACGAGGAACTGCGACGCCGTCATGAACGAGGAGTCGTCGCTGGCCAGGAAGGCGACGGCCGCGGCGATCTCCTCGGGTTCCGCGAACCGGCCGACGGGCACGTGCACGAGGCGCCGGGCCGCGCGCTCGGGGTCGGCGGCGAACAGCTCCCGCAGCAGCGGGGTGTTCACGGGCCCGGGGCACAGGGCGTTGACGCGCACCCCCTGGCGGGCGAACTGGACGCCCAGCTCGCGGCTGAGGGCGAGCACGCCGCCCTTGGAGGCCGTGTAGGAGATCTGCGACGTGGCCGCGCCCATGACGGCGACGAACGACGCGGTGTTGATGATCGAGCCCTTGCCGCGCTCGAGCATGTGCGGGATCGCGTACTTGCAGCACAGGTAGACCGACGTCAGGTTGACCTCCTGCACGCGGCGCCACGCAGCGAGCTCGGTGGTGAGGATCGAGTCGTCGTCGGGCGGGGAGATGCCCGCGTTGTTGAAGGCGATGTCGAGGCGGCCGAACCGCGAGACGGTCTCCGCGAACAGCGACCGCACCTGCTCCTGGTCGGTGACGTCGGTGGCGATCGAGACGCCGCCGACCTCCTCGGCCGCGGCCTCCCCCGCCGTCGCGGACACGTCGGCGATGACGACCGTCGCGCCCTCGGCCGCGAAGCGCCGCGCCGTGGCCAGCCCGATGCCGCTGCCGCCGCCCGTGATGACGGCGACCCGCCCCTCCAGCCGCTGACCCGACAGTGCTGCAACCGCCATGACCTACTCCCCGCTCGCGATGAAGACGTTCTTGACCTCGGTGAAGGCGGCCAGCGCGTCCGGGCCGAGTTCCCGGCCGAGGCCGGACTGCTTGAAACCGCCGAACGGCGTGCCGTAGCGGACGGAGGAGTGCGAGTTCACCGACAGGTTCCCCGCCTCCACGGCCCGGCTGACCCGCAGCGCCCGGCCGACGTCGCGGGTCCAGATCGAGCCGGACAGGCCGTACTCGGAGTCGTTGGCGATCCGCACGGCGTCGGCCTCGTCGTCGAAGGGGATGACGACCGCGACGGGCCCGAAGACCTCCTCGACGGCCACCCGGTCCGAGGGCGAGGTGGGCGCGAGCACCGTCGGCGCGAACCAGAACCCCGGGCCGTCGGGCGCGGTCCCGCGCGAGAGCACCGGCACGTCGTCGGACACGAACGAGGCGACGCGGTCGCGGTGGGCCGCGGAGACGAGCGGGCCCATCTCCGTGTCCTCCTGCGTCGGGTCGCCCACGCGGAAGGCCCGCACGGCCTCGTCGAGCAGGGCGCAGAACTCCTCGTGGACGCTGCGCTGCACGAGGATGCGCGAGCGCGCGCAGCAGTCCTGCCCCGCGTTGTCGAACACCCCGCCGGGGGCGGCCGCCGCGGCGCGCGCGACGTCCGCGTCGGCGAAGACGATGTTCGCGCTCTTGCCGCCCAGCTCCAGCGTCACGCGCTTCACCTGGGCCGCGGCCCCGGCCATGATCTGCTTGCCGACGCGCGTGGAGCCCGTGAAGACCACCTTGCGCACCCGGGGGTCCTCGACGAACAGCTGCCCGACCACGGGCCCCGCCCCCGGCAGCACCTGGAACACCCCCTCGGGGATGCCGGCCTCCAGGGCCAGCTCCGCGAGGCGCAGCGCGGTCAGCGGCGTGAGCTCCGCGGGCTTGAGGACCACGGTGTTGCCGGCCGCCAGCGCCGGGGCGAACCCCCACGACGCGATGGGCATCGGGAAGTTCCACGGGACGATGACCCCGACGACGCCCAGGGGCTCCGCGAACGTCACGTCGATGCCGCCCGCGACGGGGACCTGCCGACCGAACAGCCGTTCCGGGGCGGCGGCGTAGTACTCCAGGACGTCGCGGACCGCGGCCGCCTCGCCGCGGGCGGAGGAGACGGGGTGCCCGGAGTTGCGGACCTCCAGCTGGGCGAGCTCCTCGCGGTGCTCGTCGACGGCGTCGGCGAAGCGCCGCAGCAGCCGCGCCCGGTCGGCCGGAGCGACGGCGCGCCACGCGGGCAGGGCCGCCTGCGCGCGCCCGACCGCCTCCGACGCCTGGGCGGCGGACAGCAGCTCGACGGAGCCCAGCGGTTCCTCGGTCGCGGGGTTCACGAGCTCCAGCAGGCTCACCGCAGCACCCCCCGCGCCGCGGCGTGGGCCCGGCCGGCCTCGACCACCGCGCGGAACAGGCGGTCGTCGTCGGCGTCCTGCTCGGGGTGGAACTGCACGCCCAGCACGAACGGCTCCCCCGGGCGCTCGACGGCCTGCACGACGCCGTCGGCGCTGCGGGCCACCACCTCCAGCCCCTCGCCGAGGGTGTCGACGGCCTGGTGGTGGTAGCAGAGGACGCTGGTGCGCTCGCCGAGGATGCCGGCCGCGCGGCTGCCCGCGGTGACCTCGATCTCGAAGCGGCCGAACACCCCGCGCCCGGGCTGGTGCTCGTCGGAGCCGGTGACGTCGGGCAGGTGCTGCACGAGGGTTCCTCCGAGGGCGACGTTGAGGAGCTGAGCCCCGCGGCAGACCGCGAGGACGGGCAGGCCGGCCGCCAGGGCGGAGGCCAGGAACCCGAGCTCGCTGGCGTCGCGCTCGGGGCGGGACACGGTGCGGGGGTGGGCCTCGCGGCCGTAGTTGGCCGGGTCGACGTCCGCGCCGCCGGACAGGACGAGCGCGTCGAGCCGGCCGATCACCTCGGGCAGGGCCGGGCCGATCGTGGGTAGCAGGACGGGTGCGCCGCCCGCGCGCAGGACCGCGTCGGCGTAGGTGCGCGGCAGCAGCGTCGCCTCGTGGTCCCAGACCCCGTAGGCGGCCCGCTCGACGTAGGTCGTGATCCCGACGACCGGGCGGGGTTCAGAGGCGCTCGAAACCACGGACCCGCTCCCAGTCGGTGACGGTCGACTCGAACGCCGCGAGCTCCACGTGCGCGGCGTTGACGTAGTGGTCCACCACGTCGTCGCCGAAGGCGGCGCGGGCGATGTCGCTGCCCGCCAGCGCGTCGGCGGCCGCGCGCAGGGTCGTCGGGACGCGGGCCGCGTCGGAGGCGTAGGCGTTCCCGGTCGTGATCGGCGGCAGCGGCAGGTCGGCGTCCATGCCGTGCAGGGCCGCGGCGATGAGGGCCGCGACGGCGAGGTAGGGGTTGACGTCCCCGCCCGGGAGCCGGTTCTCCACCCGCAGGGACTGGCCGTGCCCCACCACCCGGACCGCGCACGTGCGGTTGTCCAGGCCCCAGGCGACGGCGGTCGGCGCGAAGCTGCCCTCCGCGAAGCGCTTGTAGGAGTTGACGTTCGGGGCGAGGAAGTACGTGAGCTCCTGCAGCGCCGCGTACTGGCCGGCGACGAGCTGCCGCATGAGGGGGGAGAACCCGTGCTCGCCGTCGCCGGGCAGGACGGCCGAGCCGTCGGTGGCGCGCAGGCTCAGGTGGACGTGGCAGGAGTTGCCCTCGCGCTGGTCGTACTTGGCCATGAACGTGAGGCTCTTGCCGAGCTGCGCCGCGATCTCCTTGGCGCCGTTCTTGTAGACGACGTGGTTGTCGCACGTCGTCAGCGCGTCGGCGTAGCGGAAGGCGATCTCCTGCTGGCCCGGGTTGCACTCGCCCTTGGCGGACTCGACGTACAGGCCCGCCCCCGTCATGCCGCGGCTGATGGCGCGCAGCACCGGCTCCACGCGGGCCGTGCCGAGGAGGGAGTAGTCGAGGTTCCAGCGGTTGGAGGCCTGCAGCCCGGTGTAGCGCCGGTCCCAGGCCTGCTCGTAGGTGTCGTCGAAGAGCAGGAACTCCAGCTCGGTGCCGACGAAGGCCTCCAGCCCGCGCTCGCGGAGCCGCTCCAGCTGCCGGCGCAGGACCTGCCGCGGCGAGACGGACACGCCCCCGCCCGCGGTGCTCTCGACGTCGCACAGGACCATCGCCGTGGCCTCCTGCCACGGCACCCGCCGCAGCGTCGAGAGGTCGGGGCGCAGCACGACGTCGCCGTAGCCGGCCTCCCACGAGCTGTTGGCGTACCCGGCGACGGTGTTCATCTCGACGTCGACGGCGAGGAGGTAGTCGCAGCCCTCGGTCGCGTTCGCCAGCACCTCGTCGAAGAAGAACTCCGCCGAGCACCGCTTGCCCTGCAGGCGCCCCTGCATGTCGGTCATCGCCACGAGGACGGTGTCGATCTCCCCGAGGGCCACGGCCGCCCGCAGCTGCTCGATCGTCAGGAAACCCTCGCGCTGAGCCACCACGGCCACCGTCCCGTCGAAATGGGTCGAACCTGATCCATTCAGTGCGGCGAAGCTACCGGCGCCACCCCGCCCGGTCAACGGTCCTCCGGGCGGGTGGGCGGGCGGGGTGGGCGCGGCGGTGCTGTGCTGGACCCCTCAACGACACGACACGGAAGGGTTTCCGCACCCCATGACCCGCATCGGCACCTCCGAGCTCGACGTCCGCCCCCTGAGCCTCGGCGGCAACACCTTCGGCTGGACCTCCGACGAGGCCGAGTCCCACCGCGTCCTGGACGCCTTCGTCGACGGCGGCGGCGACTTCGTCGACACGGCCGACGTGTACTCCGCGTGGAGCGACGGCGGCGCCGGGATCTCCGAGACGATCCTCGGCACCTGGTTCGCCACGTCCGGCAAGCGTGACGCGATCGTCCTGGCCACCAAGGTCGGCATGGCGCCGGGGCTGGACAACCTCAGGGCCGAGACGATCCGCACGGCCGTGGACGCGTCGCTGCAGCGCCTGCAGACCGACCGCATCGACCTCTACTGGGCCCACAAGGACGACCTGGAGACGCCGCTGGAGGAGACGCTCGGCGCCTTCGACGAGCTCGTGCGCGCCGGCAAGGTCCGCGCGCTCGGCGCCTCCAACTACGACGCGCCCCGCCTCGAGCAGGCGCTGGAGACCTCGCGCCGCGAGGGCTTCGCGAGCTACGTCGCCCTGCAGAACGAGTACAACCTCGTGGCCCGCGAGGCCTACGAGGGCCGCGTGGCCGACGTCGTCGCCGCCAACGGCCTCGCGTCCGTGCCCTACGCGGCCCTCGCCTCCGGCTTCCTCACGGGCAAGTACCGCCCCGGCCAGAGCGCCGAGAGCGTCCGCTCCGGCAAGGCCGGCGCCTACCTCGACACCCCCCGCGGGCAGGCCGTGCTCACGGCCCTCGACGAGGTCGCGGCCGCCCACGGGGCCCCGGTCTCGGCCGTCGCCCTGGCCTGGCTGACGGCGCAGCCCACGGTGGTCGCGCCCATCGCGAGCGCCCGCACGCCCGAGCAGCTGCCGGACCTCATGGCGGCCCTGACGCTGGAGCTCAGCACCGACGAGGTCGCCGCGCTGGAGCACGCCTCGCGCTGACGCCTCGCACTGACGCCTGGCACCCGCGGCACCCCGCCGGGGCGGTCACGGGACCCTGCGGCGATCCGCACAGGTTCCGCACCGGCGGGGGCCGCGGGATCGGCGCCCGTGCTCCAAGATGGAGACGTGGTCACCTCCGCTCCCGCCCAGCAGTCCTCGTGGACGCGCTCCGCGCGCGCCCGGGTGTCGGGAGCGTCGCTCGGCGGGGCGCTCGTGCAGGCCGCGGCCTTCGCGGGCGTCTACCTGGCCTGCGTGCGCACGGTCCGCGGCCAGCTGCGGGAGAACGCGCTGCACGAGACCGCCGTCTCGACCCCCGACGCGGCGGGCATCGGCTGGCTGCGCGAGGTCTTCCGGGTCGTCGAGCGCTTCGAGCCCCAGCACCTGCTGGTCGCCGTCGCGG
This sequence comes from Kineococcus rubinsiae, assembly GCF_011839805.1. Classification (GTDB taxonomy): domain Bacteria; phylum Actinomycetota; class Actinomycetes; order Actinomycetales; family Kineococcaceae; genus Kineococcus; species Kineococcus rubinsiae. The sequence continues at coordinate 13,989 of NZ_VWPY01000065.1, forward strand.
CGATGGTCGTGCTGGGCGCGCTCAGCGGCCGCGGCCGGCTGCGGCGCACCGTCCTGGGCGTCGGCGTCGCCGCCGCCACCCTGGGCGTCACCGAGGTGCTGAAGCTGGAGCTCCTGACGCGGCCTACCCTCAGCGGGCTCTACGGCGCGATCCCGAACAGCCTGCCCAGCGGCCACACGTCGGGCGTCCTGGGCCTGGCCCTGGGCTTCCTGCTCGTCGCGCCGCGCTGGCTGCGCCCCCTGTTCACCCTCGCCGGCGCCGCGGCCGCCGGGGCGATGGGCGCCTTCGTCATCGACCACGGCTGGCACCGCGTGAGCGACGTCCTGGCCTCGGCGCTGGTCGGCTCCGTCGTCCTGTGCCTGGCGCTGGCCCTGCCCTCGCGGGCGCAGGCGCGCACCGGGCGCCTGCTCGCCCTCGCCGCCGGGGTGCCGGTGCTCTGCCTCGGCGCGCTGGTCGTCACCTACGTCCTGCCGACCGGTGGGCTCACCGCGGGCACGCTGTCGTCCGGGGTCGTCGTCGCGGGCACCGTCCTGCTGGCCGCCCGCGCGCTGCCGCGAGAGGTGCGCCACTGAGCCTCGGGGCAGGATGGCCCCATGGCCGAAGACCCCACCCCGCCCGACGTCGCCGCCCGCGAGAGCGCTGACGGTTCCGACCCCCGCGTGGTCGTGGTGACCCCGCAGGGGATGGGCATCGCCCAGCCGCCCGAGGAGGGCCAGCCCAGCCCCGCCGACATGGTGTCGCAGCCCGCGAAGGTCATGCGGATCGGCAGCATGATCAAGCAGCTGCTCGAGGAGGTCCGCTCGGCGCCCCTCGACGAGGCCGGCCGCGCCCGCCTCGCGCAGATCCACGGCCGCTCCATCGCCGAGCTCGAGGACGGCCTGGCGCCCGAGCTGGTCGAGGAGCTGCAGCGCATCGCCCTGCCCTTCGCCGAGGGCGAGACGCCGTCCGAGAGCGAGCTGCGGGTGGCCCAGGCCCAGCTCGTCGGCTGGCTGGAGGGCCTCTTCCACGGCATCCAGACCGCGCTCGTCGCGCAGCAGATGGCCACCCAGGCGCAGCTCGCGGAGATGCGCCGCGCCCTGCCCGCGGGCGCCGGCGTGCCCGGGGCGGCCGCACCCGCGGGGCCGGCGAGCGGCATGCCGCGCGTGCAGGGTCCCGGCACCGGCCAGTACCTCTAGGTGCCGCGCTGGGCGTTCTGGCGACGGCCCCCGGACCCCCTCGGCGAGGGGGTCTGGGCCCGCGCCGCGCACTCCGTGGACCGCGCGGTGCGCCGCTTCGAGCAGGTCGTCGACGGCTGCCCGCCCGGCCCGTCGCGCGAGGCGCTGCAGGCGTTCCTGCCCCGCATGGACCTCGTCGCGCGGGCCGCGCGGGCCAGGGCCCTGCAGGCGCAGGCCGAGGCGCCCTCGACCCAGCTGCTGGTGCCCGCCGGTCCCGACGGTGAGCACCCCGAGGTGCACCGCCGGATCACCCGGACGGCGACGGCGTGCGCGCAGGCCGCCGAAGCCGCCGCGATGGTCCGCGTCAACGCGGGCGAGGGCGCCGAGGCCGGGGACGGGCCCGCGCCGGAGCGGATCGCGGCGGTCGAGCGGGCGGTGGCCCGGGCCGAGGAGCTCGCGGGGCTCTGACGGTCCACAGGGTGAGCACAACCGGGGCACCGGTGGCACCTGGGCGGCGCCCCGACCGTGGGGGTACCCAGCCGGAAGGACCTCTCATGAGCCCGCACGACTCCCCCCGCGCCGACGCGGTCCCCCCGCCCCGCACGTTCCGGGGGCGCGCGCTGCCCCGGCCGGACGAGGACGTCGACGACCAGGGCCTCGCGTTCGACCTGCGCACGATGCTCGACCGGCGGGCGCTGCTGTCCGGGCTCGGGCTGGGCCTCGCCGGCCTCGGCCTGGCCGCGTGCGGGGACGCCGGCACCGCGACGGCCTCGACCAGCGCGTCCGCGCTGACGGAGATCCCCGACGAGACCGCCGGGCCCTACCCCGGCGACGGCTCCAACGGGGCGAACGTGCTCACGCAGAGCGGGGTGGTGCGCAGCGACCTGCGCTCCAGCTTCGGCACGTCGACCACCACGGCCCCCGGTGTCCCGATGACCCTGACGCTGGACGTCGTCGACATGGTCGACGACGACGCCCCGATGGAGGGCGCCGCGGTCTACGTGTGGCACTGCGACCGCGACGGCGAGTACTCCCTGTACGCCGACGGGCTCGAGGACGAGAACTTCCTGCGCGGGGTCCAGGTGGCCGACGCCGCTGGGAGCGTCACCTTCACGAGCATCGTCCCGGCCGCCTACTCGGGCCGCTGGCCGCACGTGCACTTCGAGGTCTACCCGGACGTCGCCTCGATCACGGACGCGACCAACGCGGTCGCCACATCGCAGCTGGCGCTGCCCGAGGCCACGGCCGACCTGGTCTACGCGACCGCCGGCTACGAGGCGTCGGTGGCCAACCTCGCGAACGTCACCCTGGGCAGCGACAACGTGTTCAGCGACGACTCCGCGGCCACGCAGCTCCCGACCGTCACGGGCGACGTCGCGAGCGGCTTCACCCTCACGCTGCGGGTGGGCGTCGACACCTCGACCGTGCCCACCGCGGGCTCGGCGCCGACGGGCGGCGGGCCGGGCGACCGGCCCACCTCCGCGTGAGGGGCGACCGCCCTTGCACCGCGGACCCGCCCGCCTGACGCGCCCGGGCGCCCGACTCGTTCGAACACGCGTTCGACTACTCGTCCCGTTGCGCCGCAGCGGATCGGGCGCCGGAGGGCGGGAACGGAGGCGACGCAGCGCTGGTCAGTGTCGGAGGTGACTGTCAGGATCCGGAGAGTCACCGAGGGACGATCAGAGGGAGCCACCCATGCACATCGATTCGGCCCGCGAGCTCAAGGCCGAGCTGCGGGCCCGCGCGTCGGACGAGCTGGTCGCCCTGGCGGCCCCGTCCGGCGTGGCCTCGATCGGGATCAGCGTCCTGGGCCGCGGCGCGAACGGACCCCGCTACGGCGTCGCCGTGCGCTACTCCGGGCCCCGCGGCGACGCCCTGCTCGGCCGGGCGCGGGAGCTCGCCGGCACCAGCGCCGGCTCCGAGGTCGACGTGCGCGACGTGGGCCGGGTCGTCGCGCTCAGCCTCCCCACCGAGAACACGGCCCCGACGGAGGACCGGACCTGGTCGGCGGCGACGCTGCGGCGCCGCGTCCGCCCCCTGCACCCCGGGCTGTCGATCGCCCACCGCGACGTGACGGCGGGCACCCTCGGGGGCTTCGTCACCGTCACCGGGTCCGACGGCGTCTACGTCCTGTCCAACAACCACGTGCTCGCCGACTCCGACCGGGGTGCCCTGGACGACCCGGTGCTGCAGCCCGGCCCCGCCGACCGCGGGACGGCCGGGGACCGCGTGGGCCGCCTGGCCCGCGCCGTCGCGCTCGAGGCCGGCGGCGGCAACACCGTCGACGCGGCGATCGCCCTCCTCGAGGGGGTGTCCTCGGCCGACGACGACCAGATCGACGCCACCTACCCGTGCGGGCGCCTGGTGGGCACCGCCGAGCCCGACGACGAGGTGGCCGTGGAGAAGGTGGGCCGCACCACGGGCTGGACCACGGGGCGGATCACGGCCATCGAGCTGGACGACGTCGCCGTCGAGTACCCCGTCGGCGTGGTCAGCTTCGACGGCCAGATCGAGATCACGGGAACCACCTCGGCGTTCTCCGCGGGCGGCGACTCGGGCTCCCTCGTCTACCGGCCGGACACCCGCGAGGCCGTCGGCCTGCTGTTCGCGGGCAGCGAGCGGGGTGGGGACAACGGCACCGGGCTGACGTTCTGCAACCCGATCGCCCTTGTGCTCGACGCGCTCGGTGCGACACTGGTGAGGTGAGCCAGGACGCGGGACGGACCGGCACCGACCTCCAGGGTGCCTCGGCAGCACGTGCCGCGAAGGCGCACGTGCGTCAGCTGGTGGCCGGGGACTCCCGCGTCAACGGCGTCGGTCTGTCCCGCGCGTCCGGGCGCTGGTCGGTCAAGGTCAACGTCGTCGACGACGCCGACCACCCCGACCTGCCGACCGCGGTCGACGGCGTCCCCGTGCGCGTGACGGCCGTCGGCCGGATCAGCGCCCGCGCCAGCTGAGCAACCGCTCCAGGACCTGCGCCACCCCGTCGTCGCCGCACGCCGGCGCCACGTCGTCCGCGGCCTCGCGCGCGTCCGCGTGCCCGTCCGCCATCGCGTAGGACCGCCCGGCCCAGCGCAGCATCTCCAGGTCGTTGGGCATGTCCCCGAAGGCCACGACCCCCTCGGCCGTGACCCCGCGGTCCGCCGCGACGTCGGCCAGCGTGGTCGCCTTGCTGACGCCCAGCCGCATGATCTCGATGAGCGAGTCCACCGCGTTGGAGTGCGTGACGTTGACGAGGTCACCGACCTCCGCGACCGCCCGCTCGAGCATCTCGTCGCTGGGGATGCCCGGGCACTTGGCGAGGATCTTCACGATCGGCGGGGAGTCCGACAGCAGCTCCTCCAGCCCGCCGACCCGCGCCTCGAGCCCCGTGTCGAAGCGCGTGGCGTAGGCGTCCTCGCGGCGGAAGCCGCCGACGGCCTCGAGCGCGAAGCCGATGCCCGGCATGACCGGGCGCAGCCGCTCGGCCACCTGGCGGACCGTGTCGCGGGACAGCTCGTGCTGGCGGACGACCTCGTCGCGGTCGAGGTCGTAGACGACGGCCCCGTTGGCGCACACGACCTGCCCGCGCAGCCCGGCCTCCTCGGCCAGCGGCGTCACCCAGCGCGGCGGGCGGCCGGTGACGGGGACGACGCTGATGCCGGCCTCCGCGCAGGCCGCGAACGCCGCGAGGGTGCGGGCCGAGAGCGGGCGGTCGCGGGGGATGACGGTGCCGTCCAGGTCGGTCGCCACGAGCTTCCAGCCCGCGGCGAAGGCGCGCTCGCCGGCGTCGCGCGTCGCGGCCGCCTGCTCGTCGAGGGTGCTGGCGAGGGGTTCCGGCGTCACGGCACCAGTCTGCCTCACCGCGGCGACGCCCCCGCCGACCCCGACGGCGGCCGCGGGCGGGGATTGCCGGGCGCCCCAGCGGGTAGTCGCCCCGGGTGGCCGACACTGCGATCTTCGACGTCGACGGCACCCTCGTCGACACCAACTACCAGCACGCCCTCGCGTGGGCCCGGGCCTTCGCCCGCTTCGACGTGGTCCGCCCGCTGTGGCGCATCCACCGCGGCATCGGCATGGGCGGCGACACGTTCGTCCCGGCCGTGGCGGGGGACGACGTGGAGCGCGAGCACGGCGACGACCTGCGCGCGGCGTGGGCGGAGGAGTTCGGCGCGCTGATCGACGAGTGCCGGCCGTTCGAGGGCGCCCACGAGCTGCTGCAGGAGGTCGCCGACCGCGGCTTCACCGTGGTGCTCGCGAGCTCCGGGAAGAAGGACCAGGTCGAGCGGTTCCTCGACCTGGTCGACGGCCGCTCCATCGCCACGGCGTGGACGACGTCGGAGGACGCCGAGAAGAGCAAGCCCGCACCCGACATCGTGCAGGCCGCCCTCGCCCGGGTCGACGCCTCGTCCGGGGTCATGGTCGGCGACTCGACGTGGGACGTCGTCGCCGCGTCCAAGCTCGACGTGCCCACGATCGCCGTCCGCACGGGCGGCTTCAGCGTGGACGAGCTCACCGAGGCCGGGGCGGTCTCCGTCTTCGACTCCCTCGTCGAGCTGCGGGAGCGGCTCGACGAGACCCCCCTGGCGAAGCCCTCCCGCTGACCGCCCCTCAGGCGGCGCGGACCGGCGGGGAGCCGCCGGCGAGGACCCGCCGGTGGACGAGCCCGGCCAGCACGGCGCCGGCGAACGGGGCCGTCAGGTACACCCAGAGCGCACCCGTGGCGCCCGAGACGACCGCCGGCCCGAACGCGCGGGCGGGGTTCACCGCGCCCCCGGTCAGGGGCGCCGCGACGGCGATCGCGACCGCGAGCGCCGCCCCCACCGCCAGCGGGGCGACGGCCGCGGGCACGCGGTCGTCGGTCGCGACCCCCACGACGACCAGGACGAGCACGAAGGTGACGAGGGCCTCGACGAAGAACGCGCGCCCCGCCGACACCCCGGGCGCCGGGGCGGCGGCCGCGAGGGCGACGACCTCGCGGCCGCGGCCGGCGAAGGCGCCCCACGTGGCGAGCGCCGCGAGCAGCGCCCCGGCCAGCTGGGCGAGGGCGTAGGCGGGCACGGCCCGCCACGGGAACCGGCCGGAGACCGCCAGTCCGACGGAGACCGCCGGGTTGAGGTGGGCGCCGGAGACGGGCCCCAGCGCCGCCGCGAGGGCGGCGAGGGCGAGGCCGAAGGCGAGGACGACCACGGGCACGCCGAACACCGGCGGGTCGGTGGTGCCGGCCGCCACGGCCGTCGCCGAGCCGGCGAGGACGAGCACGAAGCTGCCGACGAGCTCGGCGACGGCCGCGCGGGCGAGGGTGCCCCGCCCGCCCGTGCCGGTCTCGGCGGCGGGCCGCGGCGTCGACGACGTCAGGGCCATCGTCGGGCCGCTCATGTCGCGGGCGTCGCGGTCGTGCTGCGGATCGGGGGTCACGTCGTGGGCCACGGCTGCTGCCCCGCCCTCAGCGCTTGCGGCGAGCACGCCGCGACGGCGGGGCTGCTCCGGGGCGTCGGCGGCCGGTGACGCGGTGCGCGCCTTGTTCGAGACGAGCCGGCCCGCACCCTGGAGGCCGGAGGAGACGCGGGTCGGGCCCTTCGCGGACTCGAGGCGGCGCCCCGCGGCGCCGAGCAGGCGGCCGGCCACGGGGACGGCGAGGGAGAAGATCACCCAGCGGCGGAGGCCACCGGACAGCAGGACCCACATGGAGACGTTCCCCTTCCAGGGGTCGGTGGTGCGGAGGAGTTCGGTGGTGCGGAGGAGCGCGGTCAGCTGACGCGGCGCTGGCGGCGGGCCCGACGGGCCACGCCGAGGCGCACCCGGGCCCGGGTGTCGTCGCGGCCGAGGACCTGGCGGAGGTCGGCCGTGACGGCGTCCGCGGCGACGACGACCGCGGTGAGGTCGGCGGTGGGTTCCACGGTCGCCGAGACGTCGACGACGAGGGAGCCGCGCTCGCGCACGACGCGGGAGGACGCGGAGCGGACCCCCGGGGTGGCGGCGAGGACGTCCGCGGCGGTCGCGGCCGCCCCGGAGGGGTCGAGCGCGAGGCGCCCGCCGCGGCCGGAGCCGCGCAGCGGGAGGTCCCCCACCCGGTTCCGGGGCACGTGGGCCAGCAGCCACCACAGCGCGAGGAGGGCGGCCACGACCCCGGCGGCCCCGGCGGCCCACGGCCACCAGGACGCGCTGAAGGCGTCCGAGGCGGTCCGCAGCTGCAGGGTGCGGGGGGCGGCGGCCCAGACCTGCACGAGCCACCCGCCGCCCCACGCGGCGACGGCGGCCCCGGCGGCGACGACCAGGAGGCCGGCCAGCAGGGTCAGGACGCGGTCGAGGCCGACGACGGAGCGGCTCACGAGGACTCCTCGGGGGTGCGGACGAGCACGGAGACGCGGGGTGCGGACGCGAGCGCGGCGAGGCGCTCGGTGACCGCCTCGGTGACGTCCTCGCGCAGGCCGGCCGCGGCGGTGCCGGACACCGTGACGGTGACCTTGCGCCGCGTCGCGGAGGCCGAGGCGTCCAGGACGCCGTCGACGTCCCCGGCCGCACCGGCGGCCAGGCGCGCGACGTCGCGGACGTGCAGGAAGACGCCGGTGTCCGACGTCAGGGGCAGCGTCCGGCGCGAGCGCGGGCGCAGCGCCACGACGACCAGCCAGAGGCCGACGAGCACCACGACGGCGCCGGCGGGGACGAGCCAGCCGGCGGGGCCGGTGCCGCGCAGCCCGTCGACGACGGCGGGCAGCCACGCGCTGCCGGACACGGTGCCGGCGGTGACGAGGGCGTCGCGCACCAGCAGCACGCCCAGCGCCAGGAGGAGCACGGCGAGGAGCGGGCCGACGACGCCGACGGGGCCGCTACCGGCGGGGGCGGCGGCGGGGCGCATCGACGGGGGCCGGACGTCCGCGTCCGAGACGGGGGCGCTCACCGGACCCGCCTCGCGTCGCGGGCGACGAGGCGCACGACCTCGGCGACGCGCACGTCCACCGCGTCGACGTCGAGGGCGGCCAGCGTGCTCAGCCGCTCGGTGACGTGCTCGCGCACCGCGGCCGCGACGCGGTCCGCGGGCTGCGGCCAGCGGGTCGCGATCTCGACGTCGGCGCGCACGCGGCGGCCGGCGACCTGGCAGCCGACGCGCGGGTAGGCGCGGCCCAGGGCGGTGCCGAGGGTCCCGGTCCCCGCACCGGACGGGGCGACGCCGGGGACCTCCAGGGCGGCGGCCTCCGCGATGCGCTCGACCGCGCGGTCCGCGACGCGCAGGGTCCCGCGGCGGCCGCGCTCGGCCTCGCGGCCGCGCTCGGCCGCCGGGTCGGCGGGGGCGC
>NZ_VWPY01000066.1 GCF_011839805.1 Kineococcus rubinsiae
GCCCGGGGGTCCACGCGGTGCGCTGGGCCTGCACGAGGGCCCGGCGGGCGGCGCGCAACCGGGTCGCGGGCAGGGGTGCGAGCTCCGGGGCGAGGGCCTCGCGGGAGGGGGCGGCGACCAGGCCCCGCAGCACCGCCTCCGCGGCCACCGCACCCCAGGCGAGCTCCGCCACGGGCCGCCCCTGCGGCGGGCAGCACCCGGGCGAGGCGCACCGCAGGGACCGCCAGCGGCGCGGACCCACCGCGAGGACGTCGTGCACGCCCGTCCCGAGGACCGCGAGCAGGCCCTCCACCGTCCGCAGGACCGCGGCGACCTCGTCGGGGAGGCCGGGCGGGTCGGCGTCGGCGTAGACGACCAGCACGGCCGGCCCGCTCGCCGTCCTCTGCCGCCAGGGCAGGACGGCGGAGCGGGCGACGTCCTCGACCTGGTCGGGGCCGGTGGGCAGGTCCGCCCGCACGCAGACGCCGAGGGCGTGCCGGCGCCCACGGTCCCCGTCCGGGGGCGAGAGCTCCAGCAGCACGAGGCTGCGGCGCGGGTGGAAGCCGAGGCGGTAGGGCAGGGCGGCCAGCAGGTCCTGCGGACCCTCGAGGGTCAGGACGCCGGCGGGCGGCGGGTCGGCCGGTGCGGGAGGCATGCCGGGACTCTGGGCCGCCGGGGGCGCACCCTCCGGACGCCGTCCACAGGCTGGGCCGGGGACCCCGCGGTGGACCCGGCGGCGCTCAGCGGTCGAGCGGCTCCGGCGACGCGTCGCGCGAGGAGGCGTGCTGGGAGGCGGGGTCCGGGGAGGCGTGGTGGAGGGAGGCCGTGGACCCGGTGCGCCAGGCCGCGTAGTCCTCCGTCGCGACGAGCACCGACCCCGCCACCCAGGCCGCGACGACGGCGTCGTCGACGAGGCCGACCAGCGGCAGGAAGGCCTCGGGCAGGACGTCCAGCGGCGAGACGAGGTAGACGAGGCCGGCGACCGCGAGGCCGAGGCGGGTGCGCCCGGGGCCCGTGTAGCGGCCCGCCAGGGCGTCGCGCGTCATGGCGGGCAGCGACGACAGGCGCTCCCCCACCCCGGGCGTACCGGGCCGGGTGCCGCCGCGCAGCGTCTGCCAGAGGACCCCCACGGCCGCCCGGCGGCGCGCCGGAGCCGGCGGGGTGAGGGGGACGGGTCGCGTCGCACGTGTGGCCACAGCTGCCTCCTGGATCGGTCCCTCACCGCGCTCGCGGCACCCCTTCAACGCCGCGGCACCGCCGCGGCGTTCCCCGCCGTCGCTCCCGCGTCCCGCCTCAGGCCGCCCCGACGGCCGTCGCGACGGGCGGGAGGCCGTGCTCGGCGTGCTTGGCGATGCGCTGCAGCATCAGGGTGTCCAGGCCCGCGCCGACGGCGCCGCCCAGGACGGGCACCAGCCGCGTCGAGGTCCGGAACAGGCCCGAGGCGCCGATGCGGGCCAGGAGGCGGAAGCCGACGCCCTTGTTGACGAACATCAGCACCGCCGGGGGCAGCCGCTGGGAGACGAGCGCCGCGACGCGGCCGCCCGTGGGCAGCCCGGCCGAGCGCAGGACGTCGGTGGCGTCGGAGCCGACGAGCGTCAGCAGCACCGCGCTGCGGACCTCGGGGCGCGAGGTGTCGTAGCCGCGCAGCTCCGCGATCGCGGCGACCGTGCGGGTGGCCAGCACGTAGAAGCCGAGGACGTTGACGGGCAGGGCCACGGGGAGGGTCACCAGGCCGCCCACGCCGGTGGCGAAGCCGGAGGCCGCGACCATCTTGGCGTGCTTGCGCACGACGGCGTGCACGGCGGACTCGGTGCTGGGGTGCCGCAGGCGGGCGGTGCGCGCCACCTCGGCGGCGGAGTCGAACGGGCCCCTGCCGTCGATGCCGACGGCGAGCAGCCGCTGCACGAGGACCGCCGCACGGCTGTCGTCGGGGACCTCGGGCCGGCTCTGGGCCGGTTCACTGCGCGACACGGGATCGCTCCTCCTCCTGGCGGCCCGGACGGGCGGCCGGAGGACGACGCTAACGGCAGCGGCGGATCAGCGCGCGGGGTCCTGCTCGCGCAGGAAGGCGGCGACGTCCTCGACGCCGGTCTCGACGTAGCGGCGGCGGGCCCACGGGCGGGGCACGCGGGACTGCGCGGCGACGGGCGGCCGGTCGAGGGTGGGCAGCCCGCCGACCCGTGCGGCGCGGCGCAGGGCGCGGCGGTCGCGCAGGTACGGGACGGCGAAGAGGGCCAGCAGGCCCAGGAGCAGGAGCGTCGGCATGCTCCCTCTTCGGCCGATCGGGCGCCGGACTCAACCCCTTCCCCGGCGCGTCTGCCCGACGCGTTCCCCCGGCGTGTCGCGGGGGCCTCCCGGTCGGCGACGGCGGGCCGGTCCTCGCGGCACCTGCTTGGATCGGCGGATGGCCCGACCCCGCCGCACCGGCCGGACCCCGGCCCCCGCCGACCTCGCGGAGGGCGAGGCGCTCATCAGCACGGGCACCGCCCGCCTCGAGCGCGACCGCGACGACCCGGACGGCTGGCTCGTGCACGTCAACGGCGTCCCCAGCTCCTACGTCGACCTGGCCGACCCGACGCACCTGGCCTTCGAGTACCAGCAGTGGACCGCGGCCGTCCTCGACGCGGTGCTCGCTCCCCCGGAGCCGGTCTCGGCCGTCCACCTGGGCGGGGCGGGCTGCGCGTTCCCCCGCTACCTCGCCGCGACGCGGCCGGGCTCGCGGCAGCTGGTCCTCGAGGTCGACGAGCGGCTCGTGGACCTCGTGCGGCGCAGCTTCGGCGTGCGCAACGCGGCCGGCTTCAAGCTCAAGGTGGCCGACGCCCGCGAGGGCCTCACCAAGGTCGCCGACGGCACCCAGGACGTCGTCGTCCGCGACGCCTTCAGCGGGGACACGGTGCCCGCGCACCTGGTCACGCGCGAGTTCCTCACCGACGTCGACCGCGTCCTGGCCCCGGGCGGGCTGTGGATCGCCAACCTCGCCGACCGCCCGCCCATGCCCCACTCGCGGGCCGAGGTCGCGACCGCCGCGTCCGTGTTCGCCTCCGTCGCGCTGCTCGCGGAACCGTCGCTGTTCCGGGGCCGCCGCTACGGCAACGCGCTCCTCGTGGCCTCCCAGCGGGAGCTGCCCGAGGCGGCCCTCGTCCGGGCCGTGTCCGGGGGCGTCGCGCCCGCGCGGGTCCTCACCGGCGCCGACGCCCGGCACTTCTCGGCGGGGGCGGGCGTTGTCACGGACGCGGGGCTCGCGGCCGCAGCCGCCCCGCGGCGCACCGCGCCCCCCGCCGCACGGCCCGGCACGACCCGCCCGACGACCCCGGAGGACCTCGACGGATGAGCGCCCTCGCGCTGCAGACCGGCACCACCAGCGACGGCGCAGGGGGGATCACGGGCTTCGTGCTCGACGTGGTCGCCACCCTCGGCGCCCCCGGGGTGGGGGCGCTGAGCTTCCTCGAGGTGGTGTTCCCGCCCATCCCGAGCGAGATCGTGCTGCCCCTGGCCGGCTACCAGGTCCAGCAGGGCCGCATCGGCCTCGTCGCGGTGATCCTGCTGTCCACGCTGGGCTCCTACCTGGGCTCCCTCGTCCTGTACGGGGTCGGGCGGGCGCTGGGGCTGGACCGCGCGGCCCGCATCGCCCACCGCATCCCGCTCATGGAGGCGGGCGACGTGCACAAGGCGGGCGACTGGTTCCGCCGCCACGACACGGCCGCCGTCTTCACGGGCCGCTTCGTCCCCGGCGTCCGCAGCCTCGTGTCGCTGCCCGCCGGCGCGGCCCGGATGCCGCTGCTGCGGTTCTCGGTGCTCACGGTCCTCGGCTCGGGCCTCTGGAACGGGCTGCTGGTGGGCCTCGGCGTCGCCCTGGGCACGCAGTACGAGGTCGTCGAGCAGTACGGGCACTACTTCGACTACGTCGTCTACGCCGTGCTCGGCGGCCTGCTGGCGTGGGCCGTGCTGCGCCGCGTGCGCCGCGGCCGAATTACGCAGCGGGCCGGCGCGACCGACTGACGGCGGCCGCCGTCCCCGCGCGCCGGTGCGCGGGGACGACGACCGGGTGCCTCAGGCCTGCGACTCGGAGCCGTCGCCGCTCCACTCGACGTGGAAGTCCCCCTCGCGGTCGACTCGCTTGTAGGTGTGCGCCCCGAACAGGTCCCGCAGGCCCTGGATCAGCGCGGCGGAGGAGCGCTCGCGGCGCAGCCCGTCGTAGTAGGCCAGCGCCGAGGCGAAGCCGGGGGCGGGGATGCCCGCCTGGACCGACTGCACGACGACCCGGCGCCACGCCTCCTGGCCGTCGCTGACCGCCTGGGCGAAGTACGGGTCGAGCAGCAGCGACGACAGGTCGGGCTGCTTCTCGTAGGCCTCGCGGATCCGGTCGAGGAACTTGGCGCGGATGATGCAGCCGCCGCGCCAGATCGTCGCCATCGCGCCCGGGTCGATACCCCAGCCGTACTCCTCGCTGCCCGCGCGGATCATGTCGAAGCCCTGCGCGTAGGCGACGACCTTCGAGGCGTACAGCGCCGCGCGGACGTCGTCGACGAACGCGTCGGCGTCGGCCGCGTCGACGAAGCCGCCCGCGCCCTCCTCACCGCCGGGCTCGCCGAGCGCACCGATCTGGCCCGGCCCCGGCAGGACGCCCTGGGCCGCCTTGCGCTGCTCCGCGTGGCCCGAGAGGGCGCGGGCGAAGACGGCCTCGGCGATGCCCGAGACGGGCGTGCCGAGGTCCAGCGCGGTCTGCACCGTCCAGCGCCCGGTGCCCTTCTGCTCGGCCTCGTCCAGGACGACGTCGACGAGCGCGACCCCCTCCTGCGTCGGGTCGTCGGTGGAGAGCACGCGGGCGGTGATCTCGATGAGGAAGGACTCCAGGTCGCCGGAGTTCCACGTCGTGAACACGTCGGCGAGCTGGCGCGGCGTGCGGCCCAGGCCGTGGCGCAGCAGGTCGTAGGCCTCGGCGATGAGCTGCATGTCGGCGTACTCGATGCCGTTGTGGACCATCTTCACGAAGTGCCCGGCGCCGTCGGGGCCGACGTGCACGGCGCACGGCGTCCCGTCGACGGAGACCGCGATGTCCTCGAGGATCGGGCCGAGCGTGGCGTAGGCGTGCTCGCTGCCGCCGGGCATGATGCTCGGCCCGAGCAGCGCGCCCTCCTCGCCGCCCGAGACGCCGACGCCCGCGAAGTGGATGCCCTTCTCCTTCAGCGCGGCCTCGCGGCGGCGGGTGTCGGCGAAGTGGGCGTTGCCGCCGTCGACGAGGATGTCGCCCTCGGACAGCAGCGGGGCCAGCTCGTCGATGACGGCGTCGGTCGGGCCGCCCGCCTTCACCATGATGACGATCGTGCGCGGGGAGGCCAGGGAGTCCACGAACTCCTGCGCCGTCGTGGCGGGCACGAAGGTGCCCTCGTCGCCGAACTCGGCGACCAGGGCCTTCGTCTTCGCGTCCGTCCGGTTGTGCACGGCGGTCACGTAGCCGTGGCGGGCGATGTTGCGGGCGAGGTTGCGCCCCATGACGGCCAGGCCGGTCACGCCGATCTGCGCCTTCTGCGTCGTCTCAGTCACGGGCGCAGCCTTCCACGGGAGCGCTCCCACGGGAACGGCTGCCCCGCCGCCGGCCGCCGGGAGGGTGCCCCGGCGCGACGGCCCGCGCTCAGCCGCGCCCGCGCCGGACGGCGAGGTCGCGCCGGATCGCCTCGCGCACCCGGGGCACGACGACCCCGTCGCGGGCCAGCACGGCCCGGGTCTGGCGGCGGCTGACGAGGATCCCGACCGTGCCCACGAGCCACACCGGCAGCTGGACCGCGAACGCCACGCGGAAGGCGTCGAGGGAGTAGGTGTCGGGGGTGCCCGCGCCCTGGGCGTCGAGCAGCAGGCCGATGACGAGCAGCACGACGACCGAGGACATGAACCCCATGACGTTGGTCATGCCCGTCGCCCCGCCCAGGCGGTCGGCGGGGTTGAAGCTGCGCGCGTAGTCGAAGCCGATGAGGGAGCCGGGGACGCCCGTGCCCATCACGAGGACCAGGACGACCAGCAGCGCCACCGGCGCGGGGCCCGGCAGCAGGAGCAGCACGGACCACACCAGGGCCTGGGAGCCGACGATCGCGAGCACCAGCCAGGACCGGCGCAGCGGGTGCCGCGCGACGAGGCGGCCCAGCACGGGCCCCGTGGCCGCGGAGGACAGGATGTAGACGGTCAGCAGGGTGCTCGCGGCGTGCGGGCTCAGCCCCTGGCCCGACACCAGGAACGGGTAGCCCCACAGCAGCGCGAAGGCGTTGCCCGCGAACGGCGTCGTGAAGTGCGCCCACAGGCCCAGCCGGGTGCCGGGGTGGCGCAGGGAGGCCCGCAGGTCGCCCGCGACCGAGGAGAGCGCCTTGACCCGGCGGGGGTTCTCCGCCCCCGGGGGCACGTCGCGCAGCACGAGGACGGCCAGGACGGCCGCCAGCACGCTCAGCGACGCGGCGCTGGCGTAGGCGGTCGTCCAGCCCGCGCCGTGCAGCAGCGCCACCAGCGGGATGAGGCTGAGGACCTGGCCCAGCTGGCCGCACAGGCCGATGAGCTGGGTGACGACGGGGACGCGCTGCGGCGGGAACCAGTTCGTCGCGATGCGCAGGACGCTGACGAAGGTCGCCGCGTCGCCCGCGCCGACGAGCACGCGCGCCAGGACCGCCGCCGAGACGTCCGTGCTGACGGACAGCAGGAACTGCCCGGCGGCCATCGTCACCGCGCCGATCACCACGAGGCGACGCGGGCCCCACCGGTCGATCAGCACGCCCACGGGGATCTGCAGGAGGGCGTAGACGAGCAGCTGCAGGACGGCGAAGGAGGACAGGGTCCCCGCCCCGATGCCGTAGCGCGTCGAGGCGTCGATGCCCGCGGCCGACAGCGACGTGCGGTTCAGGACGGTCACGACGTAGGCGACCGCGCCGATGCCGAAGACCAGCCAGGCCCCGCGCGCCCGCCCGTCGAGCGCGCGGGTGCCCGCGACGGCGCTCACCGGGCGGTCCGCAGGCGGTCGCCGGCGTGGCGGACGTGGCGGCGCACCAGCTCGCGCCAGGTCTTCGCGTCGCCCGCCCGGGCGGCCTCGAGCAGCGCGCCGTGCTCGGCGAGCGCCACGGCCATGCGGTCGGTGGAACCCCGCATGTTCGCCACGCCCATCCGCATCTGCCGGTCCCGCAGCGAGTCGTAGACGGCGGCGAGGACCTGGTTGCCGGCGGCCGCGACGACCGTGGCGTGGAACGCGCGGTCGGCGGCCATGAACGCCCACGGGTCACCCGCGTCCTGCGCCGCGCGCATCCGCTCGAGGTGGACGGCCAGGTCGTCCACGAACTCCGCGCGGCGCTCGAAGGCGCGGGCCGCGGTGTGCACCTCGATGAGCTCGCGGGCCTCCAGCACGTCCTCGACCTCGGCCGGGGACACGGGGACGACGAGGGCGCCGCGCTTGGGGATGAGCTGCACGAGGCCCTCGGCCTCGAGCCGGAGCAGCCCCTCGCGCACGGGGGTGCGGGACACCCCGACGCGCTCGGCGATCTCGCCCTCGGTCAGCAGCGACCCGCCCGGCAGCGAGCGGTCGAGGATGCCCGCCTTGACGTCGGCGTAGACGCGGTCGGCGGCCGCGGGGACCACCGCACCGGAGGAGGGAGCGCGGCCGCTGGCGATCTCACTGGTGTGCATGATGTATCTATGGTGCCACAGCGGGCCGGGGTCAGCCGAGCGCGCCGCCCGCGGTGCGCAGGTCGGCCACGAGCGCGTCGTACGCCGCCTGCCGCTCGGCCTCGGGAACCCGCAGGACGGCGGAGGGGTGGATCGTGCCCATGAAGGTCTTCTCCCCCCGCGAGGTCGGCAGCCGGAACAGCTGCCCGCGGTGCTTGGTCACCCGGAAGTCCTTCGGCAGCAGCGCCTTCGCCGCGGTCGCGCCCAGGCAGACGACCACCTCGGGGTCGACCTGGGCGAGCTCCGCCGCGAGCCACGGGCGGCAGGCGGTGATGTGCGCCTGCTCGGGGCTGGCGTGGATGCGCCGGTTGCCCGGCGCGCTCTGGGTGAAGCGGAAGTGCTTCACGGCGTTCGTCACGTAGGTCGCGGAGCGGTCGATGCCGGCCTCCTCGACGGCCTTCTGCAGCAGCCGCCCGGCCGGCCCGACGAAGGGCACCCCGCGCCGGTCCTCCTGGTCCCCGGGCTGCTCCCCCACCAGAGCCAGCCGCGCGTGCACCGCCCCAGCCGAGAACACGACCTGCGTCGCGGGCTCCCACAGCTCGCAGCCGCGGCAGTCGTGCGCGGCGGCGCGCAGCCCCTCGACGTCGGCGTCGGCCGGGACCCACTGCTGGGCGCCGGGCCGGTCGGGCTTCGGCGCCCTGGCGGGCTTCGCTGGGCCGTCGGTCGTTCCGGGGCTGTCGGTGTTCTCGGGGTGGTCGGGGTTCGCGGTGCGGTCGGGCTCGGCGTTGCTGGCGGGCATCTCAGGATGATGTCGCGGTGCTCCCGGCCGCGCCCGTCGGTGCGCTGGGGCCCTGCGGCAGGTCGTTCTGGACGGCGAGGGTCGCGGTGGCGCGGCGCACGGGCTCGACGTGGCGGCCGGGCACGACGTCGTCGAGGAAGCCGTAGCGGCGCACCAGCTCCCCCGTCGCCACCCCGCGGGGCCCCTGGCGCAGGTGGCTCCACCAGTCGGCGATGTCGCCCCAGCCCGGGGCCGAGAGCGACCCGCCGAACTGCTGCACCGACAGCCCCGCGCACAGGTTGGCGAAGGCGAGGCGGTCGGCGAGCGGCCAGCCGCCCAGGGTCCCGGTGAGGAACGCCGCGCCGAACACGTCGCCCGCCCCCGTCGCGTCCAGGGCCTCCAGGCTCAGCCCGGGCACGTCGGCGCTCTCCCCCGTGCTGGCGTCCACGGCCAGCGCACCCCCGGCGCCGCGGGTCACGACGACGACGGCCACCCGCTCCGCGAGCGCCGACAGCGCCCGCGCCGGGGTGTCGGTGCGCGTGTACTGCATCGCCTCGACGTGGTTGGGCAGGAACGCGTGGCAGTGCTCCAGGCCCGTGAGGACGTCCGCGGACCACTGCGTCGAGGCGTCCCAGCCGACGTCGGCGAACACCATCGACCCGGCGTCGCGCGCCTTGACCACCCACGGCTGCGGTTCGGCCGCGAGGTGGACCAGCGCGGCCCGCGCGGGTGGGACGTCGGCGGGGTCCGGCCCGGGCGCCGGGTGCTCGTGGGTGACCATCGCGCGGTCGCCGCCGTAGGCCAGCGACACCGTGACGGGCGAGTGCCAGTCCGGGACCCGGCGCGAGGACGACAGGTCGACGCCCTCGCCCTCCCCCAGCGTCTGCCAGCAGAACTCGCCGTAGGCGTCGGTGCTGAACGCCGCTGCGAGCGAGGTGCGCAGCCCGAGGCGCGCGGCGGCCGTGGCCATGTTGGCGATCCCCCCGGGGCACGAGCCCATCCCCGACGTCCACACCTCGGTGCCGAGGCGCGGTTCGGACTCCAGCCCGGTCAGGACGATGTCCAGGAAGACGGTGCCGCGCACGTGCACGTCGAAGAGGACGTCGGAGGTCTGCGGGTCGGGAGGGGTCGCGTCGCCGGGGGTGCTCACCCCCCGATGCTGGTGGGCGCGGACCCCGCTGGCAACGACGGGAGCGTTCGCACGCCCGCGGCGGGGGGAGCAGGATGGGCGCCGGCGTGCGGTGCGGCCTGTGGCCGGACCTCGCGCCGGACCGGATCCGGCCACAGATGAGGACCGCAGACGATGGAGTACCGCACTCTGGGTGGCGGCGGCGCAGCCGTCTCCCACCTGGCTCTCGGAACGATGACCTTCGGCGGCGAGACCGACCGCGAGGGCGCGTTCACCCAGCTCGACACCTTCCTGGCGGCCGGGGGCACCCTGGTCGACACCGCCGACGTCTACACCGGCGGGACGTCGGAGGAGATCATCGGCGCCTGGCTCGCCGACCGCCCCGCCGACGTCACCGAGCGGGTCGTGCTGGCCACCAAGGGCCGCTTCCCGACCAGCGGCGAGCCGAACGGCGTCGGCCTCAGCCGCCGCCACCTCACCCGCGCGCTCGACGCGTCGCTGACCCGCCTCGGCGTCGACGCCGTCGACCTCTACCAGGTGCACGCCTGGGACCCGTGGACGCCGATCGAGGAGACCCTCGCGGCCCTGGACTCCTTCGTCCGCGCCGGCAAGGTGCACTACGTCGGGCTGTCGAACTTCACCGGCTGGCAGCTGCAGAAGGCGTGCGACACGGCCGACGCGATGGGCCTGACCCGCCCCGTCACGCTGCAGCCGCAGTACAGCCTGCTGGTGCGCGAGATCGAGTGGGAGATCGTCCCCGCCGCGGAGGAGAACGGCCTGGGTCTGCTGCCCTGGTCGCCGCTCGGCGGCGGCTGGCTGTCGGGCAAGTACCAGCGCGACACGGTGCCCACGGGCGCCACGCGCCTGGGCGAGAACCCCGAGCGCGGCGTCGAGCGCTACGCGGGCCGCAACGCCCAGCAGCGCACGTGGGACGTCATCGACGCGCTGCAGCGCATCGCGGAGGCCCGCGGCGTGAGCATGGCGCAGGTCTCCCTGGCGTGGCTGGCGGCGCAGCCCGTGGTGTCCTCGATCATCCTGGGCGCCCGCACGACCGAGCAGCTGGTGGACAACCTGGGCTCGGCCGACCTCGAGCTGGACGCGGCCGAGCTGGCCGCCCTGGACGAGGCGAGCGACCCGAACGCGGCGGACTACCCCTACGGCGTCCCCGGCGAGCAGCAGCGCAGCCGGAAGCTGACCGGCGGCCGCTGACGCCCGCGACCGGCCCCGCACCCCGTGCGGGGCCGGTCCGCGCCGCCGTCGGAGGCGGCGGCGCCGGTGAGCTCCCGGACCGCGGCAGCGCTCAGGCCGCGGACTCCAGGCCCGCGACGAAGGACGCCCACAGCTCCGCGTAGCGGCCCCCGCGGGCCAGCAGGTCGGCGTGGCTGCCCTGCTCGACGATCCGCCCGTGGTCCAGCACGACGATCCGGTCGGCGCGCGAGGCGGTCGTGAGCCGGTGCGCCACCACGAGGGTCGTGCGCCGGCTCGCCGCCGCGTCCGCCGCGGCGGCCAGGACGGCCTCGGCCGCCGGGTCCAGGGCGGCCGTGGCCTCGTCGAGCAGCAGCACGTCGGGGTCCACCAGCTCGGCCCTGGCCAGCGCGACCAGCTGGCGCTGGCCCGTGGAGAGGTTGCGGCCCCGCTCGCCGACCACGAAGTCGTAACCCCCCGGCAGCGAGCGGATCGCCGCGTCCGCCCCGACGGCCACGGCGGCCGCGCGGACCTCGTCGTCGCCCGCCTCCGGGCGCGCGTAGGCGATCGCGTCCCGGACGGTCCCGTCGAACAGGTAGGCCTCCTGCGGCACGACGCCGAGGCGCTGCCGGAACTGCGCGGTGTCCAGGTCGCGCAGGTCCATCCCGTCGACGAGCACGCGGCCCGCGGTCGGGTCGTAGAAGCGCGCGGCCAGCTTGACCACGGTCGACTTCCCGGCGCCCGTCTCCCCCACCAGCGCCACCGTCTCCCCCGCCGCGACGACGAGGTCGAAGTCGACCAGCGCGGGTTCCGCCGCGGCGGAGTAGCGGAACTCCAGGCGCTCGAAGCGCAGCTCCCCCCGCAGCCGCCCCACGGGCACGGGGTGTGCGGGCGCGGGCGTGGAGGTGGTGGTGCGCAGCAGGTCCCGCAGCCGGCGCAGGCCCACCGCGGCCTGCTGGTAGCCGTCGAAGACCTGCGAGAGCTGCTGCACGGGAGCGAAGAACAGGTCGACGTAGAGCAGGAAGGCGATGAGCACTCCGACGCTGACGGTCCCCGAGCGCACGAGCTGGGCGCCGACGACGAGCACGACCGCCGCCGTCGCCTCGTTGAGGAACTGCACGAACGGGAAGAACGTCGCGATGTAGCGCTGGGCCAGCAGCCGCGCGTCGCGGTACGCCTTGCCCTTGGTGCGGAACGACGCCGTGTCCTCGCCCGTGCGGTCGAAGGCCTGGGTCACGCGGACCCCGGCGACGCTCTCCTGGAACTGCACGTTGACCGCGCTGATCCGCTCGCGCGCCTCGGTGTAGGCCGGCCGCGAGCGCCAGCGGAACAGCAGGGTGGCCAGGACGAGCACGGGCAGCACCGCGACGACGACGACGGCCAGCTCGGGCTCCAGCACGAGCATCGCGACGAAGACGCCGACGATGGACAGGAGGCTGACCAGCGCCTGCGCGACCCCCGTCTGCAGGAACGTGGAGAGCGCGTCGACGTCGCTCGTCATCCGCGTCATGATGCGGCCGGCCTGCTCGCGCTCGTAGTAGTCCAGGCCCAGGCGCTGCAGCTGCGCGAAGGTCTTGATCCGCAGCGAGAACAGCACGCGCTCCCCCGTGCGGCCCGTCACGCGGCCCTGCGCGACGGTGACCAGCCAGTCGGCGACGACCACGGCGGCGGCGATCGCGACGACCGTGAGCAGGGCACGGAGGTCGCCCTGCCCGACGCCCGCGTCGAGGCCGTCGCGCACCAGCAGCGGCAGCGCGAGCTGCGCCACGGCGTCCGCGGCGACGAGCGAGAGCCCGAGCGCCAGGGCGGCCAGGAAGGGCCGCAGCAGCGTCCGCAGGCCGAAGCGGGGCTCGGGATGCTCGGCCGAGGCGAGGTCCACGTCGGGCGCGTCGTCCGCGGGCGGCAGGTCGGCGATGCGCTGCAGCAGCTGCGGCGAGACGGTCAGGCCGGCCGCGGTCACCGCGGCGGCGCGTCCTGCGGCCGGCGCCTCCCGCGGGCCGCCCTGCGCGGGGACGGGAGCGGGGGCGACGGCGCGGGCGGAGACGCGGTCGGGCGTCGCCGGGCGGGTGTCCTCGTCGGGGTCGAACAGGCGCCGGAAGAGCACGCAGCGCTCCTGCAGCTCGGCCTCGGTGCCCTCGTCGACGACCCGGCCGCCGTCCAGGACGACGATCCGGTCGGCCAGGCGCAGCGTCGAGCGGCGGTGCGCGACGAGCAGCGTCGTGCGGCCCTCGACCACCGAGGCGAGGTTCGCGAGGATCCGCTGCTCGACCGTCGGGTCCACCGCCGACGTCGCGTCGTCCAGCACCAGGACCCGCGGCTGGGCGAGCAGCGCCCGGGCCAGGCCGACGCGCTGGCGCTGGCCCCCGGACAGCGTCAGGCCCTGCTCCCCGACGAGGGAGTCCCACCCGTCGGCGAGGTCGGCGACGAACCCGTCGGCCGCGGCCAGGCGCAGCGCGGCGGCCACGTCGTCGTCGCCCGCCCCCGGCACCGAGTAGGCGACGTTCGCCCGCACCGAGTCGGAGAACAGGAACGTCTCCTCGAACACCACCCCGAGCGCGCGGCGCAGCTCGGCCGGGTCGAGGTCGCGCACGTCCACCCCGCCCACGCTCACGCGCCCCGCGTCGACGTCGTAGAAGCGCGGCACGAGGTTCGTGACGGTGGACTTGCCCGACCCCGCCGTGCCGACGAGGGCGACCGTCTCCCCCGCGCGGACCCGCAGGCTGACGCCGTCCAGGACGCGCCGGCCGGGGGCGAAGGAGAACGAGACGTCGCGCAGCTCGAGGTCGAGCGGTCCTGCGGGCAGCGCCGCGCGGCCCGGGCCGCCGATCGCGGGGACCGTGTCGACGACCTGCAGGACGCGCTCCATCCCGGCGCGCGCCAGCTGCCCGACGGTGAGGACGCCCGCGAGCTGGCGCACCGGGGAGACCAGCGAGCCGAGGTAGGTCGAGAAGGCGAGGAACGTGCCGACCGTGAGGTCGCCCCGCAGCGCGAGCCAGCCGCCGAGGAGCAGGACCCCCACCTGGCCGAGCGCCGGGACCGCCTGCAGCGCAGGTCCGTAGCGGGAGTTGTAGCGCACCACGCGCATCCGGTCGCCGAACAGGGCGCCGACGACCCGCTCGAGGCGCATCAGCTCGGCGCGCTCCTGCCCGAACCCCTTCACGACGCGGACGCCCGTGACCGCGGCCTCGACGGAGGCGGCGACCTCGGCGGCGCGGGCCTGCGCGGCGGCGTTGGCGGGGAACAGGTCGCGGCGGCTGCGGTAGGCGATCCACCACAGGGCCGGGCCGACCGCGAGCGCCACCAGGGTCAGGACGGGCGACAGCACGGCCATGACGACGAGGGAGACGACGAACAGGACGGCGCTGCCCGAGACGTTCGGCAGCCAGGCCAGCAGCCCCTGCACGACCTGCACGTCGCTGATCGAGCGGCTGACCACCTGCCCGGTCGACAGGCCGTCGAGCTGCCGCCCGTCCATGCGCTGCACGGCGGCGTGGACGTCGTTGCGCAGGTCCAGCTGCACGTCCAGCGACAGCCGGCCCGCGGTGTAGCGGCGGACGAAGCCGAGCCCGAAGATCACCAGGCCGGCGGCGACGAGGAGCACGGCCCACGGCCACAGCGGTGCGCCCGCGTCCGGGATCACCTCGTCCACGACGTGGCGGACCACGAGCGGCACGAGGGCCGCGATGCCGTAGGACACGACGGCCGCGCCGAAGGCCGTCAGCAGGTCCCGCCGGTGGCCCAGGCAGTACCCCGCCAGCCGCCGCAGCCAGCTCGCCGCGGGGTCCCCCGCGCCGGGGGCGGACTCCCGCGTCCGGCGGTGGTCTGCGGGTCCGGCGGGAGTCAGGGGCACGGACGTCGACAGTAGTTCCGACCCCGGACACCGGCTGCCCGGGGACACCGCCTCTCCAGAGACACCGCTCCTGTGGCGGACGGGGAGCCCGGCTCCTCAGCCCGCGGGCCGGGGCGCCCGGGCGGGCCGGGGCGTCAGGTGGTGCAGCCGCACGTCGCGCAGCCGCCCGTCCTCGGCGTGCGCGGTCAGGTACGTGCACGTGGGCATGCGGCGGCGGTCGGTCGGCGAGCCGGGGTTCAGCAGCCGCACCCCCGCCGGGGTCGTCGTGTCCCAGGGGACGTGGCTGTGGCCGAAGACCAGCACGTCGCAGGAGCCCGCGAACCGCTCGTCGCAGCGCCGCTCGCGCCCGGCCGCGGCGCCCGTCTCGTGCACGACGGCGAACCGGACGCCGCCGGCGGCGAACTCCGCGACCTCACCGAAGTGCTCCCGCACGTCGGGGCCGTCGTTGTTGCCCGCGACGCCGACGAGCCGCCGCGCCCGTGCCGATAGCGCGCGCACCGTCGCGGCGTCGACCCAGTCCCCCGCGTGCACGACGACGTCGGCCGCGTCCACGGCGTCCCAGACCTCGGCGGGCAGCTCCTTCGCCCGCCGCGGCAGGTGCGTGTCGGCGAGCAGCAGCAGGGCGACCACGTCGGTCAGTCCAGCGTCGGTCGGTGCAGCGTCGGTCAGTACAGCTGACGGACGCGGACGGTCTCGGGCAGCTCCCGCAGCCGCCGCCCGACCTCGTCGGAGGCGGCCGCCGCGATGTCGGTGACCACGTAGCCGAGGTCGCCGCGCGTCGCGAGCTGCTGGCCCTCGATGTTCACGCCGGCGTCGGCGAGGACGCGGTTGATCGCGGCCAGGACGCCGGGCACGTTGTGGTGCAGGTGGGCCAGCCGGACGGTGCCCGCGGCCTCGTCCGCCGCCAGCGGCGGCAGGTTCACGCTCAGCGTCGTCGCCCCGTGCAGGACGTAGTCGCGCAGCTTCGCGGCCACGAACCGGCCGATGTCCTCCTGCGCCTCCTCGGTGGAACCCCCGACGTGCGGGGTGAGGATGACGTTCTCCAGGCCCCGCAGCTCCGACTCGAACGTCTGCCCGCGGCCCTTGGGCTCCTCGGCGAACACGTCCACGGCCGCCCCCGCGAGGTGGCCCGACTCGATGTGGCGCCGCAGGGCGCGGTCGTCGACGACGAACCCGCGGGAGAGGTTGAGGAACACCGAGCCGGGACGCATCCGGGCGAACTCGGCCTCGCCGAACAGGCCCGTGTTCCCGCGACGACCGTCGACGTGGATCGTCACGATGTCGGCGATGTCGAGGACCTCGTGCAGCGACCCGCAGCGGCGGGCGTTGCCGAGCGCGAGCTTGTCCGCGGTGTCGTAGAAGAACACGCTCATGCCGAGCGCCTCGGCGACGACCGAGAGCTGCGAGCCGACGTTGCCGTAGCCGATGATGCCCAGGCGGCGCCCGCGGACCTCGTGGGCGCCGACCGCGGACTTGTCCCACACCCCGGCGTGCATGAGCCGGTCCTTGACGGTCAAACGGCGGGTCAGGGCGATGATCTCGGCGAGCGCGAGCTCCACGACGCTGCGGGTGTTGCTGTAGGGCGCGTTGAACACCGCGACGCCCTGGACGGCCGCCGCGAACAGGTCGATCTGGTTGGTCCCGATGCAGAACGCGCCGATCGCGCGCAGGTCCGGCGCCTGCTCGAGGACCTTCGCGGTCACCTGCGTCGTCGAGCGGATGCCGAGCAGCGACACCCCCTGCAGCCGCTCGACCAGCTCCAGCTCCTCGAGGGCGTCGGAGGCGGTCTCGACCTCCCAGCCGGCCTCGCTCAGCAGCGTGCGGGCGTCCGCGTGGATGTTCTCCAGCAGCAGGGCGCGGCGGGGCGCGGCGGACACGGCGGTGTCGGGGGCGGGCACGGGTTCCTCCAGCAGCGGACGACGTCGGGCCCCCATCCTCGCGCACCCCGCCCCGGGCGCCGACCGCCCGCCGCGTCGCCGCCGGGACGCGCCGCGGCGGAGGAGGTGGCCTCAGACGGCGGCCACGGCCTCGGCGACGGACCGCGGCCCCGCCACGAGCTCGAGCACCTCGCCGCCGCCGTCGCGCGCGAGCAGCGCCACGAGGACGTCCGCGACGTCGGCCCGGGTCACCGACCCGCGCCCGACCGAGCGCGCGAGCTCGACGCGGCCCGTGGCCTCGTCGTCGGTCAGGGCACCGGGGCGCAGGACGCTCACGTCGAGCGCGGGCCGGGCGAGGACGTCCTCCTCGGCGGCGAGCTTGGCGCGCAGGTAGGCCGTGAACACCTCGTCGAGCCCCTCCGGCGTCGCGCCGTCGCGCACGCCGTCCACGCCCATCGAGGAGACCAGCAGGTAGCGGCGGACGCCCGCGGCCTCCGCGGCGTCGGCCAGCAGGACGGCCGCCGCGCGGTCGACGGTGTCCTTGCGGTCCGTGCCGCTGCCCGGGCCGGCGCCGGCCGTGAAGACCACGGCGTCCGCACCCGCCAGGTCACCCGCGACGTCGGCGGGGCCGGCGGTCTCGAGGTCGCGCACGACGGCCTGCACGCCCAGGGCCGCGAGCTCCTCGACGTGGGCGGGGTTGCGGACCAGGCCGACGACGGTGTCGCCGCGGGCGGCGAGCCTCCGGCCGAGGTGCTGGGCGATCTTCCCGTGGGCTCCGGCGATGACGATGCGCATGCGCCGACCGTACGAGAGCCCCCGCCGCCCGCGCTCGCTGGCTGCCGCGGGCGCCCGTGCGGCATGCTCGCCCGGTGCCGGATGCCGCTGCCCCACCGACGGACCCGCCGACGACCACCGTCTCGGCCTTCCTCGACCTCTCCGCCGACCAGGCGACACCGGCGTCGCTGCTGCTGGCCGTCGCCCGCCGCGACGGCGTCGACGTCGTCGCGGAGTCCCTGGAGGTCGCCGGCCCCGACAGCGCGGTCGACCTCGACGAGCTGGACGTCGGCGACGGCACGCGGATGCACCACCTGCACCTGCCGCAGGGGCGCACGACGGTCACCTACCGCGCGACCGTCCGCTCCGCGCGCGCCGAGGGGCCCCGGCTCACCGACGCCGAGCGCTGGGAGTTCACCCGCCCGAGCCGCTACGCGCCGTCGGACCGGCTGAGCTCGTTCGCGGCGTCCGAGTTCGGCGGCGTCGCGCCGGGCGAGCTGCCGAGCGCGGTCGCCTCGTGGGTCCACGCCCACATCGCCTACGTCAGCGGCTCCAGCTCCCCCACCGACACGGCCGTGGAGACGGTCCTCGCCCGGCAGGGCGTGTGCCGCGACTTCGCCCACCTCACGACGACGTTCCTGCGGGCGATGGACGTGCCCGCCCGGCTGTGCGCCGTCTACGCGCCGGGGCTCGCGCCCATGGACTTCCACGCCGTCGTGGAGGCCGCACCGCAGGGCCGGTGGGAGGTCGTGGACGCCACCCGGCTCGCGCCGCGGCAGGGCCTGGTGCGCATCGCCACCGGCCGCGACGCGGCGGACACGGCGTTCCTGACCACCGCCGGGCCCGTGACGCTCACGTCGATGGACGTGCTCGCCGTGGTCGACGGCGACCTGCCCGCGGACGACCTGGCCGCCGGCGTGCCGCTGCCCTGAGGGCGGACGCAGCGGTGCCCGGCCAGGCGGACCTGACCGGGCACCGCGGTGGGTCAGGCCTGCTCGAGGCGGGCCAGCTCCTGCTC
Source organism: Kineococcus rubinsiae (assembly GCF_011839805.1). GTDB lineage: Bacteria > Actinomycetota > Actinomycetes > Actinomycetales > Kineococcaceae > Kineococcus > Kineococcus rubinsiae. The sequence continues at coordinate 18,226 of NZ_VWPY01000066.1, forward strand.
GCTCAGCTCGAACTGCAGCGCGGAGACCGAGTCGAGGATCGACTCGGGGCGGCTGGAGCCCGGGATGGGGATGACGACCGGGGACTTCGCGAGCTCCCAGGCCAGCGCCACGACCTGCGGCGACACCCCGCGCTCGGAGGCGATCTCGGCGAACGGCGCGTGGTGCGATCCGAGGTCGGCCGCCTTGGAGATGCCGCCCAGCGGGCTCCACGGCAGGAACGCGATCCCGAGCTCGTGGCAGCGCTGCAGCTCGACCTCGCTGGAGCGGTAGGCCGGCGAGAACTGGTTCTGCACGCTGGCCAGGCCGTCGGCCCCGAGCACCTCGCGCGCGATGTCGATCTGGGCGAGGTTCGCGTTGGAGATGCCGACCTGGAGGACCTTGCCGGCGTCCTTGAGCTCCTTCAGCGCCCCGACGGACTCCGCGTAGTCCACCGCGTCGTCCGGGCGGTGCAGCTGGTAGAGGCCGATGGCCTCCACGCCGAGGGCCTTCAGCGACGCGTCGCACGCCGACTTCAGGTGCGCCGGCGAGGAGTCGATCGTCCAGGACCCGTCGCCGGGGCGGAGGTGACCGCCCTTGGTGGCGACCAGGACGGTCGAGGCGTCACCGGACCACGACGCGAGCGCCGAGGCGATGAGCCGCTCGTTGTGGCCCGTCTCGCCGGGGTCGCGGCAGTAGGCGTCCGCGGTGTCGATGAGGGTGACGCCCGCGTCCAGGGCCGCGTGGATGGTGCGCACGGCGCGGTCGGTGTCGGGGCGCCCCTCGATCGACAGCGGCATGGCGCCGAGGCCGATCGCGGAGACGGTGCTGGTTCCGAGCTGTCGGGTGGGCAGCGGCACGGTGGTGCTCCTCACGGGCGGGTGACCCCGCTCTCGTCGTCGGCTTCCTCGACCAGAGTGGCCGCGTCGGGCCGCGCCTCGAGTCGTTCGTCCGGGATCGGCTTGCCGGAGACCGTGGACACGCCGTAGGTGCCGTCCTCGACGCGGGCGAGGGCGGCCTCCACGCTGGCGAGGCGGTCCTTGACCTGCTGCAGCAGCGCCGAGTTCTCCTCGGCGATCTGCTCGTGGGCCCCGCGGTCGCCGAAGTCGTCGACGCCCTCCTCGGCGTCACCGCCGCCGCCGGGCTCGATGCGGTCCTCCAGGCTCGCGGCGTCCTGCGTCAGCTGCTGCTGCATCTCGAGCAGGCGCTGGCGAGCGGCCTGGGTGTCCATGGGGGTCTCCTCGTGCGAGTCGTGCGGGAACGTCCGGACGCACCGCCTCCGGAGGCGGTGCGCCCACAGTCCTACCGCGCGGCCGTCGGGCCAGCACGGCGAGAGCGGCTCCCGCGCCTCGCGGGCCGGCCCGGGCGGGTCCAGACTGGACGGGTGATCACCGTCGACCTCGCCCTGCAGCTGAAGTCCGCGGGACTGGAGTGGCACCCCGTCTCCGGGGACCGCTTCATCATCCCCAACCGCGACATGGACGACGACGTCTTCACCCTCAGCGACATGACCGTCGAGGTCCACGACCACCCGAGCGGGCGGATCATCGGCTTCAACGGCACGACCGAGTGGGCGCTGGACAGCGTCGACCAGCCCGAGGCGTGCTGGCTGCCCGCCGAGCACCAGCTGCGCGAGCTCCTCGGGGACCGCTTCACCCGGCTCGAGCGCCGCGACGGCCCCGAGGGCAGCGTGCACCGCGTGCTGCTGCTGGACGAGCGGGGCGCCGACGCCTTCACCGACCCCGACGCCGCGTGCGCCTACGCGCAGGCCCTGCTGCACCACCTCTCGGGCGCGCCGGGCGGCAGCGCGGGCACCGACGACGCGACGGCCGCCGCGGGCGACACCGCGGACCGCTGAGGAGCCAACCCCTCAGCAGCCCGACCGATCGGCGGCCCGGCGGCGTCCGTCCTGCGGCGTCACTCCTCGGTAGTCACTCCTGGGGCGGGGCGTCCTCGTCGTCGCGGCGCGCCAGGAAGCGCTCGAACTCCGCGCCCAGCTCGTCCGCGGTCGGCAGGAACGCGCTCGCCGCGCTCGTGCCCCGGCCCTCGTCGCCCATGGCGTCGTACTGCTCCTCCAGCGCCCGGACGACGGCACCGGCCTCGGGCGAGTCCGCGACCTGCGCGTCCACCTCGACCCGGGTGACGGAGGCCGCCTCGAGCAGCGTGTCGACCGGCAGGGCGACGCCCGTCGCCCCCGACAGCGTGCGCACGAGCACGGCGGCCGCGTCGGGGTAGTCGTTGCCCGCCAGGTAGTGCGGCACGTGGGCCAGGACCGAGAGGACGTCGCGGCCGGCCTCGGAGCCCCGCAGGTGCAGCAGCGCGCTCACGTGGCCGGGGACCTGCGCCTCGACGTCCCAGGTGCGGTAGCCCTCGAGCAGCTCGGGACGGCTGGCGCTGGCGGTCACCCCGCCGGGGCGGGTGTGCGGGACCGCGGTCGGGGCGGCCTGCAGCACGATCGTCGTGCCCACGCCCAGCGCGTCGGCGACCTGCCAGACCGCGGCGGTGAAGCGCTCCCACTGCACATCGGGCTCGGGCCCGGTCAGCAGCAGCAGCGAGCCGCCGTCCTCGTCGCGGACGCGGTGCAGCTCGAGCGCGGGCGCGTCGTAGGACACCCAGTCGTTGCCGCCGAAGGTCATCGTCGGGCGGCGGGAGCGGTAGTCGTGCAGCTGGTCCACGTCGAAGGTGGCCACCAGGTCGTGCTCACGGGTCTCGAGCAGGTGCGCGACCGACAGGCGGACCGCACCGCCCGCGTCGAGGAACCCCGACAGGGCGACGACCAGGGGTGGCTCCACCAGGCGCGGGAGGTCGTCCTCGAGCCGGTACAGGGACGTGGGATCGAGCATGTCGCCCATCATCCCTCGCGCCCCTGGACGGGACGTGATCAGACCCCGCTCGCGGCGCCCGTTCCTCCAGCGGCGAACGCCTCGTCGCGCCCGCTGCGCAGGGTGGCGATGGCGGCCTCGAAGTCGGCCAGCGAGTCGAAGGCCTGGTAGACGGAGGCGAAGCGCAGGTAGGCGACCTCGTCGAGCTCGCGCAGGAACGGCAGCGTCGCCAGGCCGACCTGGTGCGCGTCGACCTCGGCGGAGCCCTGGGCCCGCACGGCCTCCTCGACGCGGTGGGCCAGCAGCGCGATGTCGTCCTCGCTCACCGGGCGGCCCTGGCACGCCTTGCGCACGCCGGTCGCGATCTTCGCGCGGGAGAAGGGTTCGGAGGCGCCGGAGCGCTTCACGACGGCCAGGCTGGCGGTCTCCACGGTGCTGAAGCGCTTGCCGCAGTTGGGACACTGGCGACGCCGGCGGATGCTGCTGCCGTCCTCGGCCGTGCGCGAGTCGACGACCCGCGAGTCTGCGAACCGGCAGAACGGGCAGTGCACAGCTGCTCCCTCCAGCACCTGGCGAGGTCTGCAGACTGCGTCCGCGCAGGTGGGGTGCCCGTGCGGTACTGCTCCCAGGTGCTGGGGTGACGGTACGTCGATGTCGTGCACGGCGGCAACCTCCCTCGTCCGCGGTCGGCGAACGGCCGCGGGTCAGCCGCGGGCCGGGAGCACGAGCTCCTGACCGGCACGCAGCGCCTGGGAGGACAGGTGGTTCACGTCGACGATGTCGACGGCGACGTCGCGCCAGTCCTCACCGGGGGCCCACTGGGCGGCGATCTGGGAGAGCGTCTGCCCGGGCGCCACGGTGACGACGACGACCCGGCCGGCCGCGGTGCCGGCCGCCGCCGGACCACCGACGGCGCTGGTCACGGCGATCACCGCGCCGGTGAGGACGGCGGCCGCGGTGGTCGTGACGAGGAGGCGACCGCGGCGGGTGAGGCGCAGGTGCGGGCGGGAGGCCGGGCACGTGCTCGCCACCGGGCGGTGGCGCAGGCCGGCGCGGCGCAGCGGGGCCGCGG
>NZ_VWPY01000067.1 GCF_011839805.1 Kineococcus rubinsiae
ACGACGAGGAGGACGAGCTGCTGCCGCGCCTGCAGCAGGTCGCGAGCCCCGCGCAGCTGCGGGCGATCGGCACCGCGTGGGAGGCGTCGCGGCGCACCTCGCCCACGCGACCGCACCCGCGGATCCCCCGCCGACCCCCGGGCAACGCGCTCGCCGGGATCCCGCTGGCGGTGAGCGACCGCGTCAAGGACGGCGTGGACCACGTGCTGCCGCGGGGTTCCCGCACGCGCACCGTCGTGCTGACCGCCGGCGCGGGAACCCTGGTCGTGGCGGGGCTGCGGGCGGCGCGCCGCCGCTGAGACCCGAGACGCACGACGGCGGTCCGGCTGCGGCGCAGCCGGACCGCCGTCGCGGGTCGGGGAGGGGTCAGCCCGCCGCGCAGCGCGGCAGGAGCCCCTGGACGTCTGACCACGAGGACACGACGGTGAGGACGCCGACGGCGAGCAGGTCGGCCTCCCGCTGCTCGCGCTCGCCGGGGCCGACGAACTGCAGGTTCCCGATCGTGGGCCAGCCCGCCCGCACCGCGGACGTCGCGCCGGGGACCGAGTCCTCCACCGCGACGGCCTGCCCCGCACCGAGCCCCAGCCGCAGGCCGGTCACCTCGAAGCACGCGGCGATCCGCCCGTCGGCGCTGGAGCTCACGGCGGCGACGTCGTACACGTCGCCGATCGCCGTGAGGGGTTCCAGCACCGCGGGATCGGTGTGCAGCGCCGTGCGCAGGTGGGCCGTCACCGCGGCGGCCTCCACCTCGACCCACCGCTGCAGCGCCGCCGCGTCCAGGGCCGGCCCGTCCCCCGCGGGGACCGACGCGGCGCCCGTGGGCAGCAGCGCGGCGTCGACGGGCACGCCGTGCTCGAGCGCCAGCGCGATCGCGGTGGACCGGAAGTTCAGGCCGGTCGTGGCCAGCCGCAGCTCCTCGGCCTCGTAGCGGCGCGCGACGCCGAACGCGGCCAGGAAGTCGTTCGTGACGTCCTTGGACGCGACGAAGGCGGGTTCCTCGGAGGGGAACAGGTTCCCGTCCGCGTCGCACAGGACGCACGTGACCGCCTGCAGCGCAGCGCGGACCTCCGCGACGTCGGTGGTCGAGGTGATCTCGGGGGTGCTCGTCACGCGGCGGTTCCTTCCGTCTGGCTGATGTCGTCGGGCCGGCGCAGCCGCTCGGCGGCCTCCAGCGGCCCCTCCTCCAGCGCCTGCAGGGCCACGGTCAGCTCCGCGGCCAGCCGGGCGCTGTCGCCCAGGCTGCCGAACACCCCGCTCTCCTCGAGGAACGGGTGCGGGTCCGTGCCGCCGGCCCGGGCCAGCTGCGTCAGCCGGTCGGCCTGGGCGTCCGCGACCTCGATGGGGGCGCCGGCGTAGTCGACGCCGCGCAGGTAGCGCAGCCAGGCCGCGGTCGCCAGGACGACGTGGCGCCGGGGCCGGTCCTGGTCCAGCGCCTGCCGCAGCGACGGCAGGACGTAGGTGGGCACCTTGGTGCTGCCGCGGCGCGCGAGCCGGTCGAGCCCGTCGCCGAGGCGCGGGTTGGAGAACCGCTCGACGAGCGTCGCGCAGTAGCCGGGCAGGTCGATCCCCGGCACCGCGAGCAGCAGCCCGGCGACCTCCTCGAGGTAGCCCTCGACGAACGCCCGCATCCGGTCGTCGGCCATGGCCTCGTCGGTGGTGCGGAACCCCGCGAGGTGCCCGAGGTAGGCCAGCGCGCAGTGCGAGCCGTTGAGCAGCCGCGTCTTCATGATCTCGTAGCAGCTGACGTTGTCGACGAACTGGACGCCGACCTCGTCCAGCGGCGGGCGGCCGTCGCAGAAGTCGTCCTCGACGATCCACTGCGAGAACGGCTCGGTGATGACGGGCCACGTGTCGTCGAGGCCGTGCTCGCGGGCGATCGCCTCGCGCTCCTCCGGCGTGGTCTCCGGGGTGATGCGGTCGACCATGCTGCTCGGGAACGTGACGTGCTCCCCGATCCACGCGGCGAGCTCCGCGTCGCGCAGCTCCGCCGTCGCCAGGACGGCGGCCTTCGTCACGTCCCCGTTGTGCTGCAGGTTGTCGCAGGACAGGACCGTGAACGGTGCGGTCCCGGCCTCGCGGCGCCGCCGCAGCGCCTCGACGACGTACCCGAACGCGGTGCCGGGGGTCTCGGGCGTGCGCACGTCGGCCGCCACGTCGGGGTCCCCGGGGTCGAGCGCGCCCGTGGGGTAGCTCGACCCGGTGATCGTCAGGGTCACCAGCCGGGTGCGCTCGTCGGTCAGGCGGTCCAGCACAGCGCCCGGGTCGTCCGGGGCGTAGAGGTAGTCGGTGATGACCTTGACGACGTGGACCTGGTCGTCCACGGGGCCGCGCTCGACCACGGTGTAGAGGTTGTCCTGGCCCACGAGCGCGTCGCGCATCCGCGGGCTGTGCAGGCCCACGCCGACGACGCCCCAGGCGGTGGTGATCCCGCGGCGGGCGAGCTCGTCGAAGTAGACGGCCTGGTGGGCGCGGTGGAAGCCGCCGACGCCGATGTGCACGACGGCGGGCACGAGGGCGTCGCGGTCGTAGTCCGGGACGTCGATCGCGGGGTGCAGGTCGTCGAGGGACCCGGGGTGCAGGGGGACGGCAGGGTCGCGGAGGTCAGAGGTGTCCTGGGGCGTGGTGCTCATGGGTTCGCGTCCTGGTGGTTCTCGGGGGAGCGGCTCCCCGACTCCTCGCCGGCCCGCGGGGGCACGGCAGCGCCCGCTGCGTTTCGACCGCTCCCCTCCGGGTACCCCGCCGGGAGGACGGCAAACAGCGCCGGAGGACACCACGACGACAGGACACCCCATGACGGAGCAGGCCACCCTGGGCGCGAGCGGTTCGCCGGGCGTCCCGGTCGAGCTCACGCGGTTCGTGGTCGGGGAGCACCCCCTGGGGGAGGTCCTGCGCCGGGTGGCGCAGGAGGGCGTCAAGCACATCCCGCAGGCGAGCCAGGTGTCGGTCACGCTGCTCGACCGGAAGGGCAGCGGCCGCAGCGTCGCCTTCACGGGCGACCTGGCCGCGGTGCTGGACGAGCGGCAGTACGACGACGGCTTCGGACCCTGCATGGACGCCGCCCAGAGCGGGATCAGCGTCAGCGTCGCGGACACGTCGGCGCCGGACCAGCTGTACCCGGACTACGTGGCCGTAGCGCGGCGGCGAGGGGTCACGAGCAGCGTGTCGAGCGGCCTGACGACCTCGCACGTCATGGACGGGATCAACGTCTACTGCACCGACGGCCGGCCGCTGGCGGAGGAGACGGTGCGGCTCACGCAGGAGTTCGCCGACGTCGCGACCGCCGCGCTGGCCAACGCCGCGCTGCACGAGGAGGCCGTGGCCGAGGCCGAGCACCTGCGCACCGCGATGGAGTCGCGCGCCGTCATCGAGCAGGCCAAGGGCATCGTCATGGCCCTGCACGGCTGCGACGCCGAGGAGGCGTTCCGGCAGCTGTCGCGCACGTCGCAGAACGCCAACCGGAAGCTGCGCGACGTCGCGGCGGACCTCGTGAACGCGGCGCGGAGCGGAGAGCTGACCCGCTGACCCGCTGAGTCGCCTCAGTCGGTGATCGTCAGGACGATCAGCGCGACGTTGAGGGTGACGACCGCGACGACGGCCAGGACGGCGAGCACGCTCACCGTGCGGCCGTTGGCGTCCGCGCCCATGAGGGCCCGGCTGCCCGTCAGCCGCACGAGCGGCACGATGGCGAAGGGGATGCCGAAGCTCAGCACGACCTGGCTGACGACGAGCGCGCGCGTGGGGTCGACGCCGAGGCCCAGGCACAGCAGCGCCGGGATCAGCGTCACGACCCGGCGCACGACCAGCGGCACGTGGGTGCGCAGCAGCCCCTGCATGATCACCGCGCCCGCGTAGGCGCCCACCGAGGTCGAGGCGAGGCCCGAGGCCAGCAGGCCGATCGCGAACAGCAGCCCGACCCCGACGCCGACGTTGGCGACGACGGCGGCGTGCGCGCCCTCGAGGGTGTCGGTGCCGTCGACGCCGCGCAGCGCCGAGGCCGCCAGCAGGAGCATCGAGATGTTCACGAGCCCCGCGACGACGAGGGCCGCGGCGACGTCGACCCGGGTGGCCCGCAGCACGCGGGGCCGCTCGGCGGCGGCGACGGGGCCGTGGTGGTCCCGGGCGATCGCCGAGTGCAGGTAGATCGCGTGGGGCATGACGGTCGCGCCCAGCATGCTCGCGGCGAGCAGGACGGTCTCGGCGCCCTGGAAGCGCGGGACGAGCCCGGCGGCGGCCGCGCCCGCGTCGGGGGGCGCGAAGAGCACGCCCGTGACGAACCCGACGACGATGACGGCCAGCAGGGCGACGACGGCGAACTCGAAGCGCCGCACGCCGTTGCGCGACTGCAGGGCCAGCAGCCCCAGGGACACGGCCCCGACGACGACCCCGCCCACGAGCAGCGGGGTGCCGAACAGCAGCTTCAGCGCGACGGCGCCGCCGATCACCTCGGCCAGGTCGGTCGCGGCGGCCACGAGCTCGGCCTGCCCCCAGTAGGCCAGCCGGGCCCGGCGGCCGAGCCGCTCGCGCAGCACCTCCGGCAGCGTGGAGCCGGTGACGACGCTGAGCTTGGCCGAGAGGTACTGCACGAGGACGGCCATGGCGTTGGCGACGACGAGGACCCACAGCAGCAGGTAGCCGTAGCGCGCGCCGGCGGTGAGGTTGGCCGCGACGTTGCCCGGGTCCACGTAGGCGATGGCCGCGACGAAGGCCGGCCCGAGCAGCCGCCCGAAGGCCACGCGGCCGGGCCGGGTGGGCCGGAGCGCGCGCTCGGTGCTGGTCACCCGCCCATCGTGGCACGGAGTTCGGTGCGCCGAACTCCGAAGTTCGGAACTGCTGCATCCCCGGAGTCCTCCGATGTCCCCGGAGTCCTCCCGGGCGCCGCCGGTGCGCGTTAGCGTCGGCGCAGTCGCCGGCAGCCGTCGGCCCGGCGCCGGGAGGGCCCGTGCGACACCGCTGGTCCGCGCTCGCCGCCGCCCTCGGCTCCCTGCTCGTCCTGACCGCCACGACGGCCGTCCCGGCGCGGACCGAGGCCGCGCCGCCGCGGCTGCTGACGGGCGCGGACTGGCGCGCTCCGCTGGCGGCCGGCGAGCCCTCGGACGCGGCGTGGCTCGCCGCCGGGACCGTGCCCGGCGCGGACGGCCCCTGGGGGCCGATGGTCCGCCAGGGCCTGCTGGACCTGCGCGGGCTCAGCCGGCCCAACGGCGCGCTCGAGGCGGCCCCCACCCAGATCTGGCGCTACGCCTGGCCCCGCGACTCCGCCTTCGCCGCCGTGGCGCTGTCCGCGACGGGCCACCGCGACGACGCCCTGCGCGCCCTGGACTTCCTCGCCGGGGTCCAGCTGGCCGACGGCGGCTTCGAGGCCCGCTACCTCCTGACGGGGCACGGCGCGCCCGACGACCGCCCGCGCCAGGGCGACGGCGCGGGCTGGGCGCTGTGGGCGCTGGGCGAGGTCGTCGCGGACGCCCCCGACGCGGCCACCGCGCGCGCCGACCTGACGGCGCTGCGGCCCCTGCTGAGCGGCGCCAGCGACTTCCTGCTGGCGGGCACGGGCGACGGGACGCGCCTGCCCGCACCCTCCCCCGACTACTGGGAGCGGCCGGAGACCGAGCTCACCCTCGGCACGGCGGCCGCGCAGCTCGCGGGGCTGCGGGCCGCGGCGAGGCTCTTCCCCGTCCTCGGCGAGGACGCCCGGGCCCGCACGGCCGACCGCGCGGCGCGGCGCCTGGCCCGGCTCGTGCGGGCGGAGTTCCGCCCCGGCGGGTACCAGCGCTACGCGCGCAGCGGCCGGCGCGACGCCGCGGTGACCTTCCTGCTGCCGCCCTTCGCCGACGCCGTCGACCCGGGCGTCCTGGCCGCGGTGCGCGGCTACCAGAGCGAGGCCCTGCGGGGCGCGGGCGGGCTGGCGCCGGGCGCGGGCTGGCGCGACGACGGGATCTCCTGGACGCCCGAGACCGCGCTGACGGCCTACGCGCTCGCCGCCAGCGGCGCCGACGCGGACGCCGCGCGGTGGCTGGACTGGCTCGCCGCGCACCGCACGGCCTGGGGCAGCCTGCCCGAGCGGGTCCTCGCCGACGGCACCCCGGCCGGCCCCGCGCCGCTGGGCTGGAGCGCCGCGAGCGTCGTGCTGGCGGTCGCGGCCCTGGGCTGAGGCGACCGCGGCCCCGCTGGGGGGCGGCCGGCGCCGGCCGACGTCCGTCGGTCTCCACCTCTTGCGCACCCGGACTCGGGATTGTTAGCGTCCCCTCGGCTGCAGCTAGCGCAGCTCCTCGTTCGTACCTCACGCCCGCGGAGTGTGTTTGCGAACGTCGCTCGCACCCACCGGGTGCGGTGGCGTTCCCACTCAGCCCGGGACTCGCATGCGCGGGTCTCGCACGACCGAGAAATTGATGGAGAAGGCATGGCTCAGGGCACCGTCAAGTGGTTCAACTCCGAGAAGGGGTACGGCTTCATCGAGCAGGACGGCGGAGGCCCCGACGTCTTCGTCCACTACTCGGCGATCTCCGGCAACGGCTACAAGTCGCTCGAGGAGAACCAGCGCGTCGAGTTCGAGGTGACCCAGGGCCAGAAGGGCCCGCAGGCCGACCAGGTCATCGCTCTCTGAGCCACCCCCAGACCTGCCGGAGGGCCCCCGTCCACCAGGACGGGGGCCCTCCGTGCGTCCCGGCGCGCTCCGTTCAGCGCGCGGCGAGCGGCCGCGTCACCACGCGGCGGCCCAGCCCCCGCGTCGTGACGACGGCGGCCACCGTCTCGGCCGCCAGCAGCCCCACCAGCACCAGGAGCTGCACGCGCGCGGCCTGCAGCGGGGACGCCCCGCCGAGCAGCAGGCCGACGAAGGCCCCAGGCAGGGTCACGATCCCCACCGTCCGCGTCTGGTCCAGCGCCGGGACGAGCGCCCGCGCGGCCGCGAGCCGGCCCGCCTCGGCGAGGGCCTCGTGCGGCCGGGCCCCCAGGGCCAGCCAGCCCTCGACGACGTCCCACCCCGCCTCGACCTCGTCGAGCATGCGGCGGCCCGCGAGCGTCGCGGCCGTCATGGACCCGCCGATGAGCTGGGCCGTGAAGGGCAGCACCTGCAGGACGTGCAGGGGCAGCGCCCCCGTGGCGACGACGACCGCGGACGCGCTCCCAGCCCCGGCGCCGATCGCGAGCGCCGTCACGGGCCAGACCCGCAGCGGGCGCAGGCGCCGCGCCGACGTCCACGAGGCCGCGCCGAGCGCGAGCAGCAGGTAGGCGGGGGCGAGGACGGGCGTGCGGAGCACCAGCCCGAGGACGAGGCCCACGAGGCCGATCTGGACGACGGCCCGCACCACGACGATCCCCACGTCTCGCTCCTGGCGCAGCCCCGCGGCCCGCCCGACGCCGGCGGCCACGAGCACCAGCAGGCCGAGGGCGAGGACGAGGCGGACGTCGCCGCTCACGTGCGGCTGACGGTGGCGAGCACCTCGGGCAGCCGCCGGTCCAGGAGGGCGCCGCCGTGCCGGACGCCGAGGACCGTCCACAGCGGGGCGGTGACCAGCGCCGCGGCCAGCGCGTGCCAGCCGACCCAGGACGGCCCGACGACCGCGACGACGGCCGGGACGAGCACCGGCAGCGACAGCGCCGTGATCACCCCGGAGGAGGCGAGCTGCGCGACGAGGGTGGCGGCCGCGGCCCCGCGGGGCGTCTGGAAGGGGTTGGCGCCGGGCGGCGGGGCGGCGTAGGGGGTCAGGGCGCTCGCGACGCTGGACACGCCGAGACCCGCGCCGTAGCAGCCGGTCGCGGCCCCCAGCACGGCCGGCAGCAGGTCGGTGCGACCGGAGAGCAGCCCGCCCGCGACGCACAGGACCACGACGACGGGCAGCTGCCAGGCCGCGGCGGCCAGCACCCGCCCGGCGCGGTCGTCGCGGCCGCGCAGCCCGGTGACGACGTGGGCCGCGAAGGCGGAGTGGTCGAAGGCGACGTCGTTGTGCAGCGACCAGCCGGCGGCGAAGGCCGCGAGCGGGCCGCCCGCCAGCAGCCAGGGCCCGACGGCGGAACCCTGCGACAGGGGCACGACGACCAGGACGAGCGGGAGCACCGCGAGGGAGGCCCCGCTGACCAGGTAGCGGGGGTCGCGCCGCCAGTAGCGCAGGCACCGCTGGGCGACGGCGACCGCGGGGTGGTCCGGCAGCCGGCGCACCAGCCGGTCGGTGAGGGTGGTGCGCCCGCTGCGGTCGCCGGAGCGGGACGCGGTGCCGGGCCGCTCCTCGGCGCGGCGCAGCGCCGCGCCCCACGCGAAGAGGACGAGCGCGAGGACGCCGACGGCCAGCACGAGGCGCAGGACGGCCGTGCCCCAGGCGCCGCGGGCCGCGTCGGCGGGGGCCGCCCAGGCCAGGCCCAGCGGCGTCCAGCCCACGACGGCCGCGACCGAGCGGGCCCGGTCGAGGAGGCCGTCCGGGGTCACGACGAGCCCGCCCCCGACCCGGCCGACGGCGATGTTGACCAGCGGACCGGCGGCCACGGCGAGCACCCCGCCGACGATCGCGAGGAGGTCGCGCGTGCGGCGGGCCCGCAGCACGGCGGCCGCGGCGGTCGTGGTGGCGCGCGAGGCGGCGACGCAGGTGAGCGTGACGACGACGGCCGCGACGACGGCGACGAGGACCGCGCCGGGCGAGCGCGACCAGGTGAGCACCGTGGCCAGGGCCAGCAGGAGCGTGGCCGCGCCGGGGACCCCGATCAGGCCCGCGAGCAGCAGCCCGCGCACGAGGGCGCCCCGGTCGACGGCGAACGTCGTGAAGCGCGACGGGTCGAGGGTCTCGTCGACGCCGAAGGCGACGAGCGGCACCAGCGCCCAGCCGAGGACGGCGAGACCACCGACGACCACCACGACCGGTCCGGCGACGTCCACCGGCTGCCAGCGCAGCGCCAGGAGCCCCGCGCCGGCGACCAGGACCACCGCGAGCCCGGCGAGCGCCGCCAGCACGAGGGCGACGACCTGCCAGGGGCTGCGGCGCAGGCCGCCGCGCAGCAGCGCCAGCTTCAGCCGGACGAGGACCAGCTCGGGCCGGGGGGCCGTCAGCGCGGGCCGGTCTGCAGCCACGCGAGGCTCCCCGTGAGGTCCTTGTGCCCGCCGACGAGGGCGACGAAGCGCTCCTCCAGCCGCACCCCGGCGCGCACGGCGTCCAGCGGCCCGGCCGCGAGCACCCGGCCCGCGGAGATCACGGCGACGTGGTCGCAGAGCCGCTCGACGAGGTCCATGACGTGGCTGGACAGCACCACCGTGCCGCCCCCGGCGACGTAGGCCGTGAGGATCTCGCGGATCGTGGCGCCGCTGACGGGGTCGACGGCCTCGAACGGCTCGTCGAGCACGAGCAGGCGCGGGGCGTGCACGAGGGCGCAGGCCAGCGCGATCTTCTTCGTCATGCCGGCGGAGTAGTCGACGACGAGCGTCGGGCCCGCGGCGGCGAGGCCCAGGGCGTCGAGCAGCTCCACCGCGCGGGACTCCACGACGTCGCGGGGCAGCCCGCGCAGCAGGCCCGTGTAGCGGACCAGCTCCAGGCCGGAGAGCCGGTCGAAGAGCCGGACGCCGTCGGGCAGGACGCCCAGGCGGCGCTTGGCGCGCACCGGGTCCTGCCAGAGGTCCTCCCCCAGCACGACCGCGCGGCCGGTGTCGGGGCGCAGCAGCCCGGTGGCCATCGACAGGGTCGTCGTCTTGCCGGCGCCGTTGGGCCCGACGACGCCGTAGAAGGAGCCGGCGGGGACGTCGAGGTCGAGGTGGTCCACGGCCGTGGTGGCGCCGAAGCGCTTGGTCAGCCCGCGCAGCGACAGCGCGGGCGCCGGCCCCGGGGGCGGCGGCGGCAGGGGCACCCCGGCCTCGCCGGTCACCGGGGTGGCCGCGGGCGCAGGCGGTGGCGCAGGCCCGAGCGCACGGCCGGCCACTCCGAGTCCAGGACGGAGAACACGACCGTGTCGCGCAGCGAGCCGTCGGGCCAGCGGGCGTGGTTGCGCAGGACGCCGTCCTGCTTGGCGCCCAGGCGGGCGATCGCGGTGCGGGACTGGTGGTTGTGCCAGTGCGTGCGCAGCTCGACGGCGATGCAGCCCAGGTCCTCGAAGGCCCGCGTGAACAGCAGCAGCTTGGCCTCGACGTTCACGCCCGTGCCCTGCGCCGACGGCGCGAGCCAGGTGGAGCCGATCTCCACCCGGCCGTTGACCGGGTCGAGGTTCATGTACGTCGTGACCCCGCACACCGCCCCCGTGTCGAGGCGGCGCAGCGCCCACGGGGCCATGGCGTGGTCGGCCTGCAGGTCGAGGCGGCGCTCGACCTCCTCCTCGACCGCGTCGGGCGCGGGGATGCTGGTGTACCAGGTGCGCCAGAGGTCGCCCTCGGCCACGACGGCCTGCAGGCCCTCGACGTGCTCGGGGCCGAGCGGTTCGAGGCGGACCCGCTCCCCGCTGAGGACGACGGACCGGGAGAACTCCGCTGCGGACACCCTCCCGACCCTAGCCACCCCCCGTCGGGGCCGTCAGCGCATCCAGCGCCGCAGCTTCTTCGACGACGCGGCGCTCCAGGCGTCCTCCAGGTCGTGCGCGGCGACGGCCGCGCGGACCTCCTCGAGCCCGTGCAGGCGCCCGAGGACGAAGGCCCCCGCGCCCGCGGTGGGCACGAGCTCCTCGAGCAGGGCCCGCGCGAGGACCGACTCGTGGTGCTCGGCCAGGACGTCCAGCAGCTCCTTGACCGCGTCGGCGTAGTCCGCGGCCGCGTCGCCCCGGGCGGGTTCGAGCAGCTCCGCGGCATCGCGGGCGCGGGCCGCGGCCCGCTGCAGCCGGTCGAGGGCGTCCTCGGTCTCGCCGTCCGGGTCGAGGTCGCGGTAGGCCTCCTTGACCTGCTTGTGCGCGTCGGCGACCAGCGGCAGCAGCGCCTTGCGGACGGAGCGGCGCGCGCCGGCGGCGAAGGACGGCACCGCGACGAAGGCCTCGAGCGCCTCGACGAGCCCGCGGTAGCGCTCGGTGTCCAGGGCGGCGACGACGGCGGCCTGGGCCTCGTCGTGGCGCCGGGCCAGGACCCCGCGCACGTGCTCGGCGACGACGGCCGGGTCGCCCGTGCCGGAGCCCGCGACCTGCCCGGCGGCCTCCTCGTCGAGGTCGGGGAGCATCCGGTCGGTGAGGACCTCGACGTCGCGCGCGGCGGCGAGCACCGAGGTCAGCCAGGCCAGCTCCGCGCGCAGGTGCTCGCGCGGCGCCTCCTCGAACAGCTCGGCCGAGGTGGCCAGGACGTTGCCGAGGCGGCGGGTCGCGACGTGCATCGCGTGCACGGCGTCGGGTGCGTCGATGCGCACGAGCGGGTCCTGCACGAGGAGGCGGGTGACGTCGTCGGCGAGCTGGCCGAGGACGAGGGCGCCGGCGCCGCCGGCCGCGCCGGGGGCCTGCCCGGCGTCGTCGCCCTCGTCGGGGTCGTCCAGGACGGTGCGGACCTGGTGGGTGCGGTCGGACTCCTCCGCCCCCAGCTCCTCCCAGGCGGCGGCGACGGCGTCCAGCAGGTCGCGGCGGCCGTCGACGACCTCGGCCTGCCACTCGGCCCACTCCTGGGCCGCGGAGTCCGGCGGGGTGAGCGGCCGGGCGACGACCGTGCGGGTGGTGAGCCGGGCGACGACGAGGCCGTCGGCGTCCAGGAGGTCGCGCTGGCGGGCGTCGGCGGTCAGCTGCAGGACGGGCCCGAGGGTGCGCCCGCGCGCCGCGGCCCACGTGAGGCGCTGCAGCGCAGCGGGCGCCGTGCGCACGGCACGGCCCAGGGCCTGGCGGACCTCGTGGTGGCGGGGGCCGCGGCCGGGCAGCTCGAGGACCCAGCCGCGGGGGCCGTCGCCGGTCTGGCGGCGCACGGACACCCCGGCGGCGGCGAGCGCCAGGTCCGGGGTGTCGTAGTGGGTCTCCTCGGTGTGCACCGTCGTGTCCGTCCCGACGTCGGCCACGCCGGGCAGCTCACCGCCGCCGGGCGCGGTGCCCGCCGCCGGCGCGAGGTAGGTCCGGGTGAGGGCGAGGCGCGGAGCAGGCATGGCCCGTTGGTACCACGCCGAGGTGAACCGCCCCCCATCTCCGCCCCCCCACCCGCCGTGATCATGCAGGGAGTACCTGCATGATCACGGCGGGCGAGGGGGCTCAGGCGTCGGCGGCCCTGGCGGCGGCGATGACGGCGGTCAGGCCGTCGCGGACGGCCTCGAGGTCGGCGACGTCCATGCCGAGGCGGGCCACGACCTGGGCGGGCACGGCCTCGGCCCGGGTGCGCAGCGCGCGGCCGGCGTCGGTGAGGGTGACGGCGAGGGAGCGCTGGTCCTCGGGCAGCCGACGGCGCTCGACGAGCCCCGCCGCCTCGAGGCGCTTGAGCAGGGGCGACAGCGTCGGCGGGTCGAGCTGCAGGGCCTCGCTGAGCTCGCGCAGCGACAGCGGGGACCGCCCCCACAGCGCGAGCATCACGAGGTACTGGGGGTGGGTGAGCCCGAGCGGCTCGAGCACGGGGCGGTAGAGGCCCACGACGCTGCGGGCGGCCACGACCATCGCGAAGCAGACCTGGCGCTCGAGCGCGAGGGGGTCGGTCTCGGGCGGGGTGTCGGGGGTCACGGACGCGGAGCTGGCGGGCACGTCTCCACTGTACGATGATGTGTGCACGAAGTGTTCACCCCCGAAGGGACAGGACGATGGTCGACGAGCAGGCGGACACCCCCCGGTCGCTGTCACGGCCCCGGTCGAAGCACAAGCTGCTCGACCTCTTCCTCGACGCCGTCTTCAGCTTCACCGGCCCCGCGCAGGTGAGCTACGACGACGCCCCGGCGCGCGGGCCGCGCACCGAGGAGGAGGCCCAGCGTGGCTACGGCAGCTGGGAGCGCGTCACCATCGACGGCCACAGCTACCTCGTGGAGAAGCGCACCGGCGGGCAGTAGCCCCGCTCCGGGGAGTCAGCCGACGAGGCGGCGGGTGCGGATCAGCTCCTCCGCCACCACGCGCAGCTTGGCGTTGCGGTGCTGGCTGGCGGTCGTGAGCAGCGAGAACGCCTGGTCGGCGCTCACGCCGTGGCGCTCCATGAGGATGCCCTGGGCCTGGCCGATCACGTTGCGGCTGTCGAGGGCGACCTTCATGTTCTCGCCCTGGCGCACCGCGGAGAACGCGATCGCGGCGTGGGCGGCGAAGAGGTGCCCGACGTGCTCGGACTCGGCGTCGAAGGCGTGCGGCCTGCGCGACACCAGGTTCATCGCCCCGAGGTTGTCCTCCTGCACGAAGAGCTGGAAGGAGAGCATGCTCCCGGCTCCCGCGCGCGCCGCCCGCGTGGCGAACTTCGGCCAGCGCTGCTCCGACGCCATGTCCGGCACGCTGACCGTCGCGTGGTCGTAGATGGAGTCGAGGCAGGGCCCCTCGCCCGTCTCGGTCTGCAGGGCGTCCACGGCCCGCGGCAGCTCGTCGCTCGCGGCGTACGACTCGACCTTCGTCCGGCCGGTGACGACGCTGATCGAGGCCTCCTCCGCGCCCGGGATCATCCTGATCGCCGAGGCGACCACCTTCTCCAGGGTGGCGGGCGACCCGTGCTCGCGCTGCAGGTCGCGGGCGAGGTCGGCGAGCGCCTCGGCGAGTCCGTCGGTCACCGGCCCCACGCCCGTTCCCCGCGCTCCGCGGCGGCCACGACCTCGGCCGCGATGTCGCGCAGCTTGCGGTTGGCGTGCTGGGACTGCTTGGCCAGCAGCCGGAACGCCTCGTCGGCGTCGCACGCGGCGATGCTCATGACGATGCCCTTGGCCTGGTCGATGACCGAGCGGCTGGCCATGGCGGTCTGCAGGTGGGTGGCGAGGCGCTCGCGGCTGGCCAGCAGTGCGGCGTTGGCCAGCGCCACGGCGGCGTAGGTGCCGAACTGCGCGGCCGCCGCCTCCGTCTCGGCGGAGAACGGCTCCGTGCCGTGCAGGCGGTAGAGGTTCAGGCCGCCGAGGACCTGGGTGGGCATGGGCAGGCCCAGGGCCAGGACGCTGGTGACCCCCTGCCGCCGGGCGACGGCCGCGAAGGCGGGGTAGAGGTCCTCGGCCGCGGTGTCCTGCACGCGGAGGACCCCGCCGGACTGCGCCGCGTCGAGGCAGGGGCCGAAGCCGGCCTCGTACTGGCGCTCGTCGAGCGTGGCGGCGAGCGAGCCCGTGAAGGCGGCGGTCCGGGTCCGGTCGTCCTCGACGAGGGTGATGGAGACCTCGTCGGCCTCGGGGAGGCTGGCGGCGGCGAGCCGGCAGACCTCGTGCAGGACCTCGACGAGGGGCTTGTCGGCCAGCAGCATCCGGCCGAGCTCGTGGAAGGCGGCCTCGGGCGCAGCCGGGACCTGCGTGTGCTGGATCTGCTCGGCCACGGGTCACGTCCTTCCCCAGCACGCCGCGGGGTGGACCCGGCTCAGCGTGCTCGCTGGACCCCCGGCGGTCGCCGGAGGAACTGCGGGCTGTGGGTCCAACCGTCCACCGCGGCCGACCGGAGGTCTGCGGCGGCGGGTGCAGGTCCTCGGGACACTACCCGCCGCGCGCTCGCCCGGTCGATGATCGCGCCTGCTACCGCTGGTAGACGTCCGGGATGCCGTCCTCGTCCTCGTCGACGAGCTCCTCGGCCTCGATGGCCCGGTAGACCTTGTTGCGGTGCAGCAGCAGCACGCCGGCCAGCAGCGCGGCCGCGGTCGAGCCGAGGAGCACGCCGAGCGTGACGTGCTCGGCGGCGGGGGTGCCCTGCCCGAAGGCGAGGCTGCCGATGAGCAGGGACACCGTGAAGCCCATCCCGGCCAGCACCGCGACCCCCGCGACGTCGACCCAGCGCAGGCTCGGGTCGAGCTCGGCCCGCGTGAGCTTCGCCAGGACGAACGTGGTCGCGAGGATGCCCACGGGCTTGCCGACGACCAGGCCGGCGATCACCCCGAGGGCGACGGGGTCGCTCAGCGCGTCCGCGAGACCCGCCGCGCCCCCGATCACCACCCCCGCCGACAGCAGGGCGAAGACGGGGACGGCGAACCCGGCGGACAGCGGGCGCCAGCGGTGCTCGAAGTGCTCCGCGAGGCCCGGGCCGGCGTCCGGGCCGCCCGCCGCCTGGCTGCGCACGACGGGCACGACGAGGCCGAGCAGGACGCCGGCGACGGTGGCGTGGATCCCCGAGGCGTGCACGAGGCCCCACGTGAGCAAGGCGAGCGGCAGCAGGACCCACCACGTCCGGACCCGCCGCTGCACGGCGAGGGTGAACAGGGCCAGGGGGACCAGCGCCAGCAGGAGCGGCACGGGCGCCAGGTCGCTCGTGTAGAAGACGGCGATGACGGTGATCGCCAGCAGGTCGTCGACGACGGCGAGCGTCAGCAGGAAGGTCCGCAGCGCCGACGGCAGGTGGCTGCCGACCACGGCGAGGACGCCGAGCGCGAAGGCGATGTCGGTGGCCGTCGGGATCGCCCACCCGGTCGCGGCCCCGGCCGGGGCCGAGGGTGAGGCGGACACGACCGCGACGTAGATCAGCGCGGGTACGGCCATGCCGCCCACGGCCGCGGCGATGGGCAGGGCCGCGGCTCGGGGGTCGCGCAGGTCGCCGGCCACGAACTCCCGCTTCAGCTCCAGGCCGGCGATGAAGAAGAAGATCGCCAGGAGTCCGTCGGCCGCCCAGTGCTCCAGGGACAGGTCGAGGCCGAGGGCGGCGGGGCCGAGGTGCAGCTCGCGGACCTCCTCGTAGGTCCCGCCGGGCAGGTTCGCCCAGACCAGGGCGAGGGCGGTCGCGACGAGCAGCAGGGCTCCGCCGACGGTCTCCAGGCGCAGGACCGCCGCGATGCGGCTGGCCTCGGGCCAGGTGCCGCGGGCGAAGAGCGCTCGGCGGGTGTCAGGAGTGGGCACGGGACCTGCTTCCGGGGTCGACGACGTCGTTGCCGACCAGACTTCCCGGCGCACCGCGGACCACCGTACCGGGGCGGGAGGGTTCCCCGCCCGCCGTGCGCGGGGGCGACGTGGCCGGGCGGGACGTGGTGGGCATGGACGCCGGGTGCGGGGGTACGCCCCCGCCGACCGACCCGCCCGAGCCGAGGAGACCCCGTGCCCGCCGACCACTCGCGCGCCCCCGTCCTGGAGGCCGTCGAGGCCTTCCACCGCCGCGGCGACGTCGTGTACGGCCCGCCCGGGCACAAGCAGGGCCGGGGCGTCGACCCGCGGGTGCTCGCGGTGCTGGGCGAGCGGATGTTCGCGGCGGACGTCCTCACGCTCAACGGCCTCGACGACCGCCGCGAGTCGCAGGGCGTCGTGTCCCAGGCCGAGGCGCTCATGGCCGACGCGGTGGGCGCGGACCACGCCTTCTTCTCCACGTGCGGCAGCTCGCTGTCGGTCAAGGCCGCGATGATCTCCGTCGCCGGGCCCGGGGAGAAGCTGCTGATCTCCCGCAACGCGCACAAGTCCGTCATCGCGGGCGTGATCATCTCGGGCATCCAGCCGGTGTGGGTGCACCCGAAGTTCGACCGCGACCTGCACCTGGCGCACCCGCCGGAGCCCGACGACGTCCGCCGCGCGCTGCGGGAGAACCCCGACGCCAAGGGGATGCTGCTCATCTCCCCCACCGACTGGGGCTCCTGCGCCGACATCGCCGGGGTCGCGGCCGCGTGCCACGAGGCGGGGGTGCCGCTCATCGTCGACGAGGCGTGGGGTGCGCACCTGCCCTTCCACCCCGACCTGCCCGAGTGGGGCGTCAACGCGGGCGCCGACCTCGTCGTGACGAGCGTGCACAAGATGGGCTCGGCGATCGAGCAGAGCTCGTGCTTCCACCTCACGGGCGACCGGGTGGACCCCGAGGTGCTGTCGGCGCGCGAGGACCTGCTGGGCACGACGAGCTCGTCGCCGCTGGTCTACGCCTCCCTCGACGGCTGGCGCCGGCAGATGGTCGAGCACGGCCACGACCTGCTGGGGGCCGCGCTGGAGCGGGCGGAGCGGGTGCGCCGGGCGGTCGACGGCATCGGCCGGCTGGAGCTCATGGGCCGCGAGGTCGTCGGGCCGGGCGCCGCCTTCGAGCTGGACCCGCTGGCGCTGACGATCGACGTGCGCCCGCTCGGCATCAGCGGCTTCCAGGCCGGGGACTGGCTGCGCAGCGCCTGCCACGTCGACGTCGGCTCGGCGGACGCCTGCCGCATCGGCGCCCGCCTCACCCACGCCGACGACGACGCGACGGAGCGGGTGCTGCTCGACGCCCTGCGCCGGCTGTCCGCGGAGGCCGGGGACCTCGAGCGCCTCGCCCCGACGCAGCTGCCCCCGCCCGGGTCGCTGGAGCTGGAGACCGCGGTGCTGCCCCGCGACGCCTTCTTCGGGCCCGTCGAGCAGGTGCCCGCGCAGGAGGCGGTGGGCCGGGTCGCGGCCGAGGTCGTGAGCCCCTACCCGCCCGGCGTGCCCGTCCTGACGCCGGGCGAGGTGATCTCGGCCGAGGCGGTGGCCTACCTGACCAGCGGCGCGGAGGCCGGGATGCTGATCCCCGACGCCGCCGACCCCACCGCGGCGACCCTGCGGGTCGTCGCGCGCTGAGACGGGCCCGCCGGCGTCAGGCGGCGAGCAGGTCCGCCGCGCCGATCGCGGCCACGGGCGCCCCGGCGGGCACGAGCGCGAGCCGCTCGTGCACGGCCAGCCCCCGCAGGAACGGCGACGGCGCGGCCGCGCGCTGCAGCGCGTCGGCCACGGCCGCCCGCAGCGGCTCCCCGACGGCCGACACCCCGCCGCCCAGCACCACCAGGCGCGGGTCGACGGTCAGCACGAGGACGCGGACGGCCGTGGCGACGGCGTCGGCCCAGCTGTCGCGCACGGCGATCGCCGCCGGGTCCCCCGCCGCCGCGGCGGTCCACAGCGCGTCGGGGGCGTCGCCCGGCCGGCCGGGCCAGCGGCGCGTCAGCGCCCGGCCCGCCGCGAGCGTCTCCAGGCACCCGCGCTGGCCGCAGCCGCACAGCAGGCCGTCCGGGTCGAAGGACACGTGCCCGACCTCGCCCCCCGCGCCGCTCGCGCCGCGCCGCAGGACCCCGTCGAGCAGGACGCCCGCCGCCAGGCCCGTGCCCAGGGAGAGCAGGGCGAGGTCGTCGGCGCCTAGCAGGGCCCCGGCACCCAGCGCCGAGACGTTCACGTCGTTCTCCACGACGACCGGCACCCCGCCGAGGCGCTGCGCCAGCAGCGGGCCCAGCGCGAAGGGACCCTCGTCGAGCCCCAGGTTGACCGCGTCGACGAGGGTGCCCGTGCCGGGGTCGACGATCCCGGGCACGCCCACCCCGACGCCCCGCACGGCGGCGCTGCCCGCGAGCCGGCCCACGAGGTCCGCAACCGCGGTGAGCAGCTCCGCGGGGCGGTGCGGGGTCGGCGTCCGCTCCCGGGCGAGCACCGTCCCGTCGCCGGCGAGCGCGACGCCCTCGACCTTCGTCCCGCCGATGTCCAGCCCGACGCGCACGCCCGGCCCCACCGCGGCGGTCACCGGGTGGCGGCGCTGGTCAGCGCGTGGCGGAGGGTGTCGAAGTGGCCGAGGCTGTCGTCCAGGCCCCCGGGCCGCGAGCGCAGCAGCCAGCAGGCGCGCTGCTCCACGAGCAGCCGCTCCAGCTCCGTCAGCAGGCGCCGCGCGTCGGCCGGGGACACGCTCCCGCCGCCCGCCGAGCGGGCCAGCAGGACGTCCACGGCGAGCTCCGACAGGCGGATCGCCTGCGTGAGCTCGCGCACCACGACGTCGCCGTCGGCGCTCGCGGGGTCCGCGGTGCGCAGGTCCTCGCGGCACCGGGCGAGCACCCGGCCGGCCTCGGTCAGCGCCTCGTCGGAGGGGGTGGTGCCCGCGGGCAGGTCGCCCCCGCTGAACAGCGCCCGGTACAGCGGGGACGCGTTCAGCGTGAACACGCCGAGCTGCGCGGCCAGGCGGCCGGTCCGGTCGAGGACCCGGCCGGTGGTGCCGGTCGGGTCGAGCAGGACGTGCTCGTCCAGCACGGCCGCGACGTCGAGGTCGCGGTTGGCGGCGAGGTTCCAGCTCACGGCGCCGCCGAACAGGGCAGGCCCGAACGCGACCGACGGGGGCTCCCACATGCCGTTGTCGCCCCACGCGGTGTTCAGGTACCCCGTGGCGCCGTTGTCCAGGCCCACGGTCGCCGCGTCGACCATGTTCTCCAGCGCGTTGTCCAGGCGGCCCAGCAGGGAGTTCCAGCTGCTCGTGCCGGGCGCCACCCAGAACGGCACGCCCGCCTCCAGCAGCAGCCTGGCCCGGTCGCGGAACCCGTCGCGCAGGCCGTCGACGTCGATGCCCGAGGCGCGCCAGGCGGCGACCTCCTCGCCGTCGGCGTCGATCACCGCGGCCGTCAGCGAGGCCGAGTCGTACTGCCAGACCACGGGGACGGCGCCGGCCGGCACCCGGTCCATGAGCTCGGGGTGGTTGCCGAACACGTCGGCCCAGAACTCGACGGTGTAGCCGCGCTCCACCCAGGGCCGGATGAGCTGCGTGACGTAGTCGAAGTAGACGGGGCCGATCCCCTCGGCCTCGGCGCGCTCGCGCGTCTTGCCGGTGCCCAGCTCGAACGGCTCGTCGGCGCCGACGTTCAGCCGCTTCGCGCGGAAGTGCGGGACGACGTCGTCGAGCAGGCCGAGGACGAACTCCGCGTTCTCCGCCGTGGGCTCCAGCGTGCTCGGCGAGCGGTGGTGGCCGTCGAAGGTGAACCCGTCCTCGTTCTCGGCGCGGTGCGCGTAGGGCTCGTGGGCGAGCCAGCGCTCCATGTGCCCCAGCGTGTTCTGGTTCGGCACCAGCGCGATGCCCGCTGCGGCGCACCGCGCGTCCAGCCAGCGCACGTCCTCGGGCGTCAGCGGGGAGGCGTCCTGCCACACCTGCTGGTGGCCGCGGAAGGCGAACGTGTGCTCGGTGTAGAGCTCGAACTGGTTGATGCGCGCCAGCGACAGGATCTCCACCCAGCGGGCCAGGGTGCGGCGGGTGGGGACCCGGTCGCGGCTGATGTCGAGCATGAACCCGCGCACCGCGAAGTCGGGGGCGTCCTGGACCTCGTAGGCGACGTCGGCGAAGTCGGCGCCGGCCTTGAGCTGGTCCAGCGTCTGCAGGGCGTAGCGCAGGCCCGCGGCGTCGCGGTGGGCGACGGCGATGCCGTCCGGGGAGGTCCGCAGCCGGAACCCCTGCTCGGGCAGGTCCTGCTCGAGCGTGACGACGACGGGGGCGTCCGCGGGCGCGCCGGGGCCGTCGCCCGCCGTGAAGGACGCCGGGCGGGGGAAGGGGGTCACGGGCACGGGGCGTCTCCTCGACGGTGGGCGGGGCAGCGGTGATCCTGTCACCCGGGAGCCCGCGGGCGGCGGGGCCGCCCCGGTAGCGTCGCCGGATGGGGCAGCCGCTGTACGTCGAGACGCTGGTGGACTGCGACGCGGACCGGCTGTGGCACCTCACCCAGGCGCCCGAGCTGCACCCGCGGTGGGACCTGCGCTTCTCCGCCATCCGGCCCACCGAGCGCGACGCGGCGGGCCACCAGCACTTCACCTACGCCCTGGCCCTGCCGCACCCGCGCGCCGCCGCCCTGACCGTGACGGGCACCGGGGTCTCCGTCGGTGAGCGCCGCGACGCGCAGGGCCGCGGGACGTCGGCGCTGCGCTTCCGCCCGCACGGGCGGCTGTCGCCGCTGGGCGAGGGTTCCGGCTACTGGCGCTACGTGCCGACCCCGCAGGGCGTCCGGTTCCTCACCGGCTACGACTACGCGCCGGGCTGGGGCGGCCTCGGGGCGGTGCTGGACCCGCTGCTGGTCCGCCCCGCCCTCGGGTGGGCGACGGCGTGGAGCTTCGACCGGCTGCGGCTGTGGGCGGCCGACGGCCTCGACCCGGCGACCACGCGCGACCGGGCCCTGCGTGACGCCGCCGTCCGCGCGGCCGTCCTCGCGGGCGCCGCGCTCCTCGCCGCCCACCGCCGTCCGGGGG
>NZ_VWPY01000068.1 GCF_011839805.1 Kineococcus rubinsiae
GGACGAGGGAGCAGCGGGGCGCCCAAGTTGGTCTGGACCGCAGGGGTCGAGCGCAGCGAGCTCGGCTTGCCGTGTCGCGTGCTCGGCCAGGATCGGACGCCGGGAGGGCAGGGCCACTGAGGCGCCGGCCCGAAGGGCCGACCGACCGGGCGAGGCACGAGCCCGGCCAGCACCGAAAGTGCGCCACTCCGAAGGAGTGGGCTGGGGGGAGGGCGAGGGGGCGCAGCGACACCCCCTCGCACGTCCGCCAGGACCAGGACGGCGACCCGACCGGGTGGCATCACGCCCGGGCCGCGGCGGGCGCGGGAGACACCCGCAGGGCGAGGGCGCAGCCCGAGAACCGGGAAGGCGAAGCCCGAGCGGCAGCGAGCCGGTTTGTCACCCCCACCCACCACGGCCACGATGACCGCCCGAGGAGCGGTCACCGGCCCGCGACCAACACCGCCGCCGCGAAGCGGCGCCCGCTCCCTGCGACGAAGGAGCAGGGCAGCAGCTGGGGGGAGCGCGAGGGGGCGCGCAGCGACACCCCCTCGCACCCGGTCGCCGGCCCGCAGACGTCCGAGGAACGAGGACGACGAGGACCGCCGACCCGACCAACACCACCGGCCCGCCAGGGCCGCCCGCTTCCGCGCAACGCGCGATGGGGCTGCTCGCGCCGACCGGGGCCGGTCCCCGTCGCTGGCTGCGGCGGGAACCGGCGTGGTGCTCAGAGGCGGGAGGTCTCCTGCTCGTCGTCGCTGTCGTCGTCCTGCTCCGTCTCGCCGTCGCTGTCCTGCTTCGTCTCGGCGGCGGCGTCGTGCTCGCTGTCGTCGTCAGTTTCGGCGGCGGCGTCCTGCTCGTCGTCGTCCTGCTCGTCGTGCTGGTCGGCTGCCTCGCTGGTGTCCTCGGCGGGGTGTCCGCAGGCACGGTGCTCCACCGGCGACAGCTCGTAGCCGTTCGCGGCCAGGAACTCCAGGTAGCGGCGGGTCCCGGCGTCCACGCTGCGCCAGCACCCCTTGTGCGTGCTGGCCTCGTACGCGGACAGGACCACGCCCAGGGCGATGACGGTGCCGCGCTGGTCGGTCATCGTCTTCTCGGCGGCCTTCCCGAGTAGACCCCGCGTGCTGGTGTAGAGGGGGGTCTCGCACAGACCCAAGCTCACGCTGGCCTGGTCACGGGCGTTGGTGGCGTCGAGCTGGCTGAGGTTGGTCAGCATCGCCACGGCCAGGAACTGACCCGTGCCCTTGGGCGGGGTCTTGCGGGTCAGGAAAGTCCGCAGCCAGGTCCGGCGCACGGTCTCGGCGCTCACCCACGCCTTGTTGGAGTTGATGACATCGCGTCGGGCCGCGCTGGCTTCGGCGCGCTCGACCGGCTCCATCTCGGCGGCCTTCTTGCGCGGGGCGCTGGTACTGGCGCCCGAGTTGTAGCGGTCGATGTAGCTGTGGGCGGTGGGGTTCATGCACCAGCGCTCGGTGGTCAGGTACTCCCCGAACGTGGCGCGGGTGCCGTCGTCGTGGACCAGCCGCTCCGACTCTTCCTCCTCGTCGTCGTCGTCGTAGGCGGCGGCGTAGGCTGGTGCCTCGTCGTCGTCCTCTTGGTCGTCGGCGTCCTCCTCCTGCTCGTGAGAGTCGGTGGCGGGGTCTTCGCCCGTTGTGTCGTCGGGGCCGTCGGGTCCGCTGCTGCGGTCGACGCGGTTCCAGTGCTCGTCGGCGTCGTGCCAGCCCAGCTCCTCCACGGCCCCGGCGTGGGCGTCGTTCAGGACGTCGATGGGGCTGCCGTCCTCGGCGTTGACCCACCCGGTCCGGGTGATGACCAGCAGTGCCAGGTCGGGGTTGGTGAGCTGGTCGGCGTCGCTGACGGGCTGGCCGTTCAGCAGCATCCGGTCGAAGGGCTTGGGCGTCTCGTTCCAGTTGGGCCGCTCGGTCAGGACGGTGGCGCCGTCACGGCGCAACTGCGCCGCGTACTTCTGCATCCGCTGCTGCTCGGCGCGCTTGTCGCGGAGCTGCTGGGCGACGTGGTCGAACTGCCCGGTGCCCAGGACCTGCGTCAGGCGGCGGGTAGCGGACTCGTCGTTGTCGAACTCGCCCAGGACGGCTGCCTCGGTGAAGCTGACGGCGTGGTCGGTGACAGCGGCCCTGGCGGTGGTGTTCTTGGCGACCTTGAGCGCGGCCTTGACCTGGTCGCGGTCGGTGGCGGTCTGCTTGGCGATCTGCGCAGCAGTCATGCCGAGCGCGGCCAACTGCTCGAACCCGGCGAGGCGTTCACCAGCGGTGAGGGCCTGGCGGTGGTCGTTCTCGGCCATCTGGTCGATCAACCGCTCAGCCTCGTCGGTGTCGTTGACCACGAGCACCGAGACGGTGCTGCGCTTGGCCTTGACCGCTGCCAGGGTGCGCCGCTGGCCGTAGCGCACGAGCACCGCGCCGTCGTCGTGGCGGATCGCCACGATGGGCTGCAGGACACCCCGGGCCTTGATGGAGGCGATGAACTCCGCGTCCAGGCGGGCGTTGAGTCGGACGTTGGTGCCGATGGTCAAAGTGGCGGGGTCGAGGTGGACGAGCGTGGGCTCGTCCACAACCACCGCCGCTGCGGCGGTGGGTGCTCCGGTCGTGCTGGTGGTGGTCCCGTCGCTCATGATGTGAGTCCTTCCGTGGGTGTGTGAACTGGTGGCCGGTGCGAGGACGTGAGCACTCGACGGCTGCGCCGCCGACCGCTCACCGCCCCCTCCCGGCAAGTCACCTCGAGACCGACGTAAGGGGCTGTGACACCCGAAGGGCGCGGGCTCGCCCGCGAGTCCAGGTCTGCCCCGAAGCGCGAACGATCTCGGGCCGGTCGCGCTTTTCGCGACGAGGCACGAGGAGCAGCGACCGGCCCAAGATGGTTCTCGCGCAGCGGGTCGAGCGCAGCGAGCCTGGACTTGGCTCAGCACCGGGGTCGGTCACGATGAGACGACGGGAGGGGCATGAGCAGGAACCGCCGGCGCGTAGCGCCGACCACCCGTGCGAGGCACGAGCACGCCAGCACCGCAGGTGCGCCGGCCTAGCGACGAAGGAGCGGCCGGGCTGGGGGGAGCGCGAGGGGGCGCGCAGCTACACCCCCTCGCCCCCGTGCGACGACGGCCGCGGCTGAGGAACGAAGCCGCTTCTAGGCGGACGACGCGCGGGCCAGGGCGGTGACCCGACCGGGTGGCATCAGGTCCTGGCCGCGGCGGGCGGGGCCAGTCACCCGCAGGGCGCGGCGCAGCCGCGAGCCGGGGCAGCCGCAGGCCGAGGAAGGACGAGGCACGAGGACGAACGAGCCCGGCTTGACGCCCCACCCGCCACGGCCACGATGAGCACCCGGGAGCGGTCACCGATCCCGACCGGCACCGCCGCCGCCAAGCGGCGCCCGCTGCCTGCGACGAAGGAGCAGGCACCAGCTGGGGGAGCGCGAGGGGGCGCGCAGCGACACCCCCCCTCGCACGGGCGGGCCGAGTGACACAGCGCTTCGGACGCCTCCACGAAACCTGTCGCCAAGCTGACCGCTGGCGGGCAAGCAGCTAAGGGGCGCGTGGACTCCGCCGGCGCCCACCAGCAGCCCCACGCCACACCTAAGGGGAGTGGGGCACCCGATGTTTACCGGCACTGGACGCATCACCGTGAGAGGGTTTCCAATGAACGAGGGCCGCCGCACCGGCGACCACCGAGGAGGAGACGCCAACATGGACACCAAGATCCTGCTCAGTGCGCTGCAGGAGGTTGAGAAGCGCGCCGAGCGGGTCAGCGAGGACGACGTGCTCGCAACGTACGTCAACGTCGAATCGCTGACGTCCGCTCTGGGCGCGAGGGACAACGGCATCATCTTCGGCCGCCGAGGCACCGGCAAGACCCACGCGTTGAAGTATGTCGCGCAGACCGAACGGGAGAAGGGTAACCGGGTCGTCTACATCGACATGGAGCAGGACGTCGGCTCGACTGAGGGTCGCTATGCCGACCCCAACCTCAGCATCAGCGAACGGGCGACCCGCCTCGTGGTCGACGTGCTGAGCATCGTGCACACCCAACTACTCGAAGCCGCGTTCGCAGGCAACATCAAGGTGCAGATCGACGTGCTCGACCGGATGCTCGACCACTTCCAGGAGGTACTGGTCGCTCAGGAGACCGAGCAGGAGGACACTCGAAGCGATCGGTCAGCTCAAAGATCGAAGACTGATGCTGGGGTTGCATGGACCCCCGGAGGGATGCCGTCGCTGAGCGTCGCCGCGGGTTCGACACGCGAGACCGCCCGCGAGGACGGCGTACGAACCCGGCAGAAGGGCGTGATCCGTCACCGCATCCACTTTGGCGGCGTCACGCAGTCGATGCGCCAGGCCATCGCGGCAGACGACGCCAAGCGGTTCTGGCTGCTCATCGACGAGTGGAGCGGTGTCCCCCTCGACCTCCAGCCGTACCTCGCCGAGATGCTCCGGCGGTTGTTCTTCGGCATTCCCAAGGTGTCCGTGCGTATCGCCGCCATCCCGCATCGCTCGGAGTGGCGGATCGCGGGCGAGCGCGGTGACTACATCGGCGCAGAGGTCGGTGCTGAGCTGTTCCCGTTGCTAGACCTCGACGAGTTCGTGGTGTTCCCCGCCCGGAGCCGCGAGGAGCAGACGCAGCGATCACTCTCGTTCTTCCGAGCCCTGTTGTTTCGTCACATCTCGACCGCCGTAATCGGCATGGGCCAGGAGCCGCCTGAGTCCGAGGCCGACTTGATCGGCTCACTCTTCACCCAGGTCACCTCATTGCAAGAAGTCATCCGCGCGGCCGAGGGCGTGCCCCGTGACGCACTCAGCATCGTCGGCCGCGCCGGACTTCGCGCAGGTGGGTCCAAGATTGCCGTGGCTCACGTCCGCGAGGCCGCGTCTCAGCTCTACACCACGACCAAGGCAACACAGCTGAACGGCATGCCCGTCGCTCGCGCTTTGCTCGATCGCATTCTGAGCGACGTAATCTCTGGGCGCAAGGCTCGAGCGTTTCTAATCAAGCAGGATCAAGCCCAAGACGCCCTCATTCAACAACTCGTGGACGACCGCATCCTGCACATCATTAAGCGTGGGTGGTCCGACAAAGACAACCCCGGCCTGCGGTACGACGTCCTCCAGATCGACTACGGCTGCTACGTTCACCTGCTCGGTACAAACGCTGCACCACAAAGCTTGCTCGGCGGAGACAACGACCACGACGAGTTCTCGGCCGTCGTGGGTGACGTCGAGGTGCCGAACGAGGACTATCGCGCCATCCGACGCGCAATCCTTGAGCTACCGACCATGCTTGCGGACATCGCTGCCAGCGCCAAAAACCCCCGAGTCGTAGACTAGTGGGCTAGCCGGAAGCTTTTTGATCACTGGTTACAAGCCGAGGTGACCGGCGGCGTTGGAGTCGTCGAAAAGCTCGCCCCGGCGGATGTAGCCGCGGGCGACGGCGATGGACTTCCATCGGCCGTGGTTCATGATGTCGCGCTCGGCGACGCCGTTGTCAGCGGCCTGGGTGGCGAACCCAGCTCGGGTGGAGTGCGCGCTGAAGTAGCGCCCGCCGGCGTCAGCCGCCTGGAGTCCGGCGGCGCGGGCGCGGGCGGTGATGGTCTTGGTGATGGCCAAGCGGGCCATGCGGGCCTGGTGGGGGTCGGGGGTCATGGTGCTGCCCACGCGGCCGTTGTGGAACAGCGACCGCAGCACCGCCCCGTGCAGGTCAGCAACCATGGCGCGGCGGACGGGCAGGCTCCGGCGTGCGGTGGAGCTTCGGCCCGGCCCGCCGCCACCGGCGGGTGCGGAGTCGCGGTGGGTGGGGTCTTGGACGGCAAGCTGCTGGCTCAGGCGGTCCAGCCAGTCGTCCATGGCGCGCACCGGGCACAGGTGCGCGCGGCGGGCCCAGGGGATTGCCAGGAAGGCGCCGGCGCCTTCCTGGTCGGTCTTGGAGGAGCGGATGCGCACGATGAGCCCGGCTTCGTCGGGTTCGAGGTCCTCAACGTTGAGGGCAGCGAGCTCGGAGGCGCGCATCGCGGAGGTGAAGGCGAGCAGGACCAGGGCCCGGTCGCGGACCTCGAGCAGGGACTCACCCCGGGTGGGGGAGGAGTCGATCGCAGTCATGATGCGCTCGACGTGCTCGGTCATCAAGGCCGGTGCCTGACGGGCGCCGGTGCCGGTGCGGGCGGTGGTGGTGGTGGTGTTCTCGACCATGTCTCGGCGCAGGCCCTTCAGGACGCTGCTGAGTGTGGGGTCTTCCAGTGGGCTGGGGTGTCCGGCGTCGCGGTGGATGAAGGTGACCGCGGCCATCCACTTGTTTAGGGTGGAGGCGCTGATCCCGCGCGGGGACTGCTTGCTGGTACTACTCGTCGACGTCGTCTTGCTCGACGTCGTCTTGTTCGAGGAGGTGTCGTCGGCGGCGGTGGCGGGCGGGTAGACGGCTTCCTCGGCCCATACGGCGAGGTCGTGGGGGTCGGCGGGCAGCACCGGACGCTCGTGCGCGGTCGCCCAGGTCGACCACCGTTCCCAGACGCCGAGGTAGGCGCTCCAGGTGGCGTCGGAGACGCTCTTGGCGCGCAGCTGGGTCAGGCGTTGGATCTCCGCGGCCCGCACCGCTGCCCGTGCCGCAGCGGCGGTGGGGTCCGGGGGTCCGCTGAGCGGCGCGCTCACAGGTGCTCTCCGTTCAGGTGGGACGGCTCCGCGGGGCGAAGCCGCTGCGACGTTGGCGGTGGGTGCGACGCTAACCGAGCAGGAGTGAGCCAGGCGGTGCTGGAGTCCACAGGTGCGTCATCGTCTCCGAGCCGCCGCGGAAGCACCTGCTGCGGGTCACCTGTCGCTGTCGAGGGCGCCGTCCCCGCTGCCCCCGGTGTTGTGGTCCTCGACGGCGCCGGCCTCGCGCGGGGCGTTGGTCGGGACCTCGTAGACGCCGGTGGGGTAGTCGGTGCGCAGGACGAAGGAGGGGTCGAGGACTTCGTCCTCGTCGGCCAGCAGGAGGTAGGCGCCGCCGATGGCTGTCAGGACGTGGCGGTGCAGCTTCAAGCCTCCCGGGTCCAGGGGGACGTCGATGGCGATGGGCT
Organism: Kineococcus rubinsiae; assembly: GCF_011839805.1. Taxonomy (GTDB): domain Bacteria; phylum Actinomycetota; class Actinomycetes; order Actinomycetales; family Kineococcaceae; genus Kineococcus; species Kineococcus rubinsiae. The sequence continues at coordinate 7,033 of NZ_VWPY01000068.1, forward strand.
GGTCGTCGGGGACCCCGAGCAGGGCCGCGCGCAGGTCGCCGGCGGTCAGGGCGCGGGCCTGGTGCAGGACGGTGACGTGACCCGGGGCCGCCTCGGGCACGGCGTCCGGGTGGTCGGCGCGGTCGGTGGTGCCGTCGTCCTCTGCCGGGTGCCGGGTGTCCCACATGCGCTGCAGTAGGGCGTGCTCGGCGTCGACGCCGTGCAGGTGCTGGGCGAGGTAGTTCTCCAGGTGGCTGCCGGTCTGCTCGTGCGGCGCCTTGCTCAAGGAGGCGTGAGGGTCGGTTTCTCGGCTGTACTCGGGCAGGTCGTCGTGGTTCATCGTCGTGCGTCCCTTCGGGTGGGGTGGATTGCTGTCGGAGGGTGGTCGCTGGTGTGGGGGAGCTGGATGGTCTGAGCGGGTTCGCGTCGCATCCTGCGGCCGCGGGGGAAGCCTGCTCCGACGTCGTGCAGGCCGGGTAGGGCTGTGGCGTACTGCTGGGCGAGGGCTGGTGCTGCCGCGGTGGTGCTGACGACCAGCTGGTGACGGTCGACGTGCGCGGCCAGTACGGGCAGCAGGACCTCGCGCAGGCTCGGCCTTGACCGGTTCCGGGCGCGGAGCTGAGGTGATCGGCGATGGCCCAGCGGCTGCGGTGTCCGATGACGGCGAGGACGGCGTCACCGGTGGGTGAGAAGTAGTAGCGCGCCCATGGGCGGGCCACGGCGCAGAGCTGCCCGGCCAGCAGCGCTGGTGCGAGCACCAGCATCGTCACCAGGAAGGTCGCGGACAGGTCGCGGACAGGCCAGGGTCCGTAGCTGATGCCGATGAGTCCCCACCTGAACAGCTGCAGGCATCGCCGGAAGGTTACTGCGCTACAGCCCAGCACGGGTGGGGGCCGCCTACTGGCGAGGGGCCGCGCGGCGACCATGATCAAGCCAAGTGGAGAAACGGGGCCACGAGTAAGGCGTTGTAGCCGATCAGGAGCACCACGAGCAGGAGCGCTGGGTTGCTGGTGCTCATGCTGTCTGGGTGCCCGGTGCGGCGATCCGCGTGCGGCCGTCCTGGCGGTGGTCGGTTGCGCCGCGCGGGCTCGTGTGTGGACGCTGGAAGCGGTCCTTCATGAGACGCCGTCCTGGTGGTCGCGGGCGTGGCAACGTGCTGCGGCGGACCGCATCGGCCCCTTCCGACGCTCCGAGCTTACCATACAGAATGACGCTTCTGTATGCTAATGCTCCCGCGGGTCAGTTTTCGATGCTCCTAACGACGCGACTCCGCTGCGTGTGGACTGCGCGCTGCTGCTCTGCGGCTACTCGCCGCTGCTGCTGATGGTTGCGACTGTTGCCACGCTCTGCGCAGCTGCCGGCGACTACTGCGGCGCCCCCGCCGCCGTTGCTGCCGCCGGGCTGCGCTCGTGTCGGCGCTGCGCTAGCTCTGCTGCCGGAGGTGCTGGCACTGCTCCTGGGCCCCCGGTGGTGCGGCCAAGGCGCGGCTATCAGCCGTCGACGATCTCCTCAGTCACGGTGCTGGTCCGCCGGACGAGGTGCCACGTGACCGAAGGTCCTCCCGCGCGTGCCGCTTCGAGGGCATCCACCGCTTCCGCCCGCGTGCACCCGCTCTGGAACATGATCCACTTACCGTCTCGCTCACCAACGACGTCGTAATCCACCCGAGACGCGACCGTCGGCTTGAAGGTGAAGTCCGCAACTCCCACCAGCTCGATCCCTCCTCACCACGGGTTTCACCGCTGACCACTCAGACGCTACCGACCATCCCCGACAGGTCACTCACGTAATGGGTCCCCAGCAGGATCTGATCCCGCTCGTCACCGCCTGGACCGTTCACTGGATGCAACAATGGACGGTCGTTTTGACGTAAGAATTATTATCGGCGGAGCGTGAGAGCGGTTCGGGACCCTCAGGCGCAGCCCGATTGTCCGACGAGTGGGTCGCTGGACAGGTGAGCTGAGCCAGGGGACGTTCTCGGCGGCCATGTCCTTCGCGTGGTCGTGCACAGCGAGGTTGTCGGCTACTCGACCTCCTTAGGGCTGTTAGAACGGCCGCCCCTCAGTCGCTTGCGAGGGCCTGGACCCCATCTGAGCCGATCGTTCGCGGCCCCGCGCGTGTTCAGCGCCGGTGGTGGTGTCGGGCGGTCCTGCTTCACGCCCCCTGCGGTAGGTCTGAGGCTGCGTCTGGTGGTCACCCCTCCCGACCACCAGACGCGACACCGCTGTCCCCCTGGTAAGCCCGTCCCGCGACCGCAGATCCCCCCGGACCACGGCGCAAGTCCCCCCCGGACTCATCCGTCACATCGGCATCACCCGTAGGGCCGTTACAGCCGCTGATGAAGCCTCGTCAGGGGCAAGGACACCGGCCAGTGATTACGCCTCAGTACACCGGCGTGGAGAACTTCTCCAGGGCGGCGAAGCGCTGACGAGCTGCCTGACGGCTCACGCCGAGGGCCAGGGCGAGGTGGTTCCAGCTCGCCCCTGCCCGGCGGGCGGGCAGCACGGCGGCCGTGAGGTCCTCCTCGGCAACCTGGACGCGGTCGACTGCGGTGGCGACGTCACGGACTTCCTGCGCGACGACCGCGGCGGGGGTGGTAGCTGGGGCGAGCTCGTCCAGCCAGCGCAGAGCTGCGTCGTGCTCCGTGGCCCGCGGAGCCGAGGCCTGCGGAGTGGCCTGCGTAGTCGAGGCGTCGCCGGGGGACGTGCTGTCGCCGGTCACGGTGGTCTCCTTCCTGAGGTGATGGCAGCCGGGGTGTCGGTGGAGCCGAGCAGGTGCTCAGTCGAGGTAGCGGTAGAAGGAGGCCCGCAGCAGCATCGCGTGGATGATGCGGGGCCTGGTCTCCGGTTCCAAGACGACCTCGAGGAGCTGGCCGGCACGGTCGACACCGATGACGAGCAAGCGATAGGGGTCTTGATCGTCTTGGGGAACGGTGCGCAGCGCGTGCCGTGCTGCCCGAGCCGATCGCCCGAGCCGAGGATGGCTGGCCCACTTCGATCAAGTTGGTAGCCGCAGCATCAGCCCCATCACCGCGCGCTCACGCCGCAGAGTGCGGACGCGCGGTCATGCCGCAGTGCGGGATGTGCGGTCGTGCCGCGCTCAGCGCGCCATCATGAGCCGTCGGCCACGCCCTCACATGTCGATATCAGAACGTCCCGCCCGTGGCGGCGAGCCGCTGACCTCGCCTGGATCAGTCAGGAACCGCCACCCGTTCCGACCCGTTGCGTGATCGTGACGCAGGCGGGGATGCAGAAGACGGCGCGGGGGTTGCTCAAACATCACGGCCACGTGCTACCCCGCCCCGTACTGCCCAACAGCGGCCAGACGTTTCCCCTGGTCTACGTGCGCACCGGCGCGGACAGACGAGTTCCGGGCCGTGACGTGGCCGAGCAGGTGCCCCTGCTGATCCTGCCGGGCGGCCCCGGCCTGGCCTCGGTGCTGCCCTACCAGCGCCTGCGCGCTGCTGCCGCCGCCCGCGGCTTGGACGTCCTCATGGTCGAGCACCGCGGGGTGGGCTTCTCCCGCCACGACGAGCACGGGCGCGACCTGCCCCAAGCCGCGGTGACCCTCGAGCAGACCGCCGACGACCTGGCCGCCGTCCTGACCCACGCCGGCATCGAGCGGGCCGTGGTCTACGGCTCCTCCTACGGCACCTACCTCGCTCAAGCCTTCGCTGTGCGCCACCGCACGCGGGTGGCGGCGATGGTGCTGGACTCGCCCATGCTCAGCGTCGAGGCAGACCTGGCTACCGCCCGCGCGCACCGCCGAGCCCTGTTCTGGCACGGTGAAGACCCCGCGCTGGCCCCGGTGGCCGCCGCGGTGCGCGCTCTGGCCGAGGACAACGGCCCACACGCGGTGCCGATGGCCGAACTGGCCCACGTGGTGCAACTCGTGCACGAGTTCGCCGGCCCTGAGGTGCTGCACCGCCTGGTACTGGCCCGCCACCACGGGCGCCTGCAACGCACCTGGCGGCGCATCGCTACCCTCGGCGCCGGCGAACTGGACGGGCCCGGCGCACCGTTGATAATGGAACCAGACCTCGTCGCCGGCATCGCCTATCGCCAACTCGGCTTCGGTCTGCCCCCCGACGGCGGTCCCCTGGATCCGCAGCTGACCTTCGCTGAAGCCGGCGCCCGCCACAGCGCCCGCGGTCAGGCCTACGCCGGTGAACCCTTCGACCTGCCCGCCGCGTTACCCGGCTTCGACTTCCCCATCGTGGTCGTCTCCGGTGATCGGGACCTGCGCACCCCGCGCCCGATCGCTCAGCGCATCACCGCCTTGGCCCCCCACGCAGAGCTGGTTCCGCTGGCCGACACCGGGCACAGCGCCCTGGACAGCCACCAGCGCGCCGCCCTGCTCATCGCCGCCGCCACCGCGGCGGCGGCCGCGGGCACCAACACCATCGGGCACCTACCGGGCATGGCCCCCCGCATCGCGGCCCTGCCCCGCCGCGGTCCCTCCCGACTGCTCGGCACCGCCATCAGCGCCGTGGTGAAGTCGACGACCCGGCCAGCAGCCACCAACGCCCCACTCCGAGGCGCACGCTGACGCTGGCGTCACCGCCGGCTCACTGATACGCGCGATAAGGCCACGATCAGCGCCACCACGGCCGCCCAATCATCGTGCAGTCATGTCGATGACCGCGACCTCATCCAGTGCGGCAAAGCCGCGCTCGGCGGCGGTGGCTCAAGGCAGAGCCGCCCGACGTCACGCAGGCCGGCAGCTGTCCACGGTCTCCAAGGCGGCGGCGTTCGGGCACTGAACGTGGCTCCACCCGCCAGGCCCGTAAGCATCCGCGGTGACATCGCTGAACATCTCCGCACCCCCACCCGGCAGCACCCGGTAGTAGGTCCTTGTCGGACTCCCCTCAGTGCTCAAAGACGTCACCATGACCTCCACGCCAGCGCGCTGCGCGTCCGGGCTGAACAAGCAGTCCTGCAACGACGCAGGGGTGAACTGAGCCTGTGGGACGCGGATCGGCGGGCACTGCGCCAGGGCAGTGCGGTCTGCGAAGGCAGCGGGGGGCCGACTCCCCGCGGTGAGCTGCCACACGAGCCAGGCTCCGACTCCAACGGCGAAGAGCAGCAAGGCGATCGCGAGGAGCGTCATGACTGAGACGGGCTGGTGCACCCGCGCCTCCTCAGCTACCTCGCTCTTCATCTACACATGATGACCGGGCGCGGCCGTGGAGGAGACGTTCACTCGATCCATCGCGCGGTCATGCCGCGCTCAGTGCGCAGTCGGCCCGCCATGTAGCGCGGCCAGCAAGACGCCGCTTACCGCTGCAGATCACACGCTGAGGCCACTCCCCTACGGCGTCTCACAACCGGTCGGTAGTGGTCGACGAGGAAGTCAGCGAAGGCGTTGGACAGCACCACCACGCGGTGCGCCGGGCTGTACGACTCCTCGGATGCGCTCACCCGCGCTGGTAGACGTCGGGGATACCGTCGCCGTCGTCGTCGACCTGCTCCTCCTCGTGCAACCGCCGATAGGTGCCGTTCCGGACCCGTAGCACGACGGCGGCCAGTACAGCGGAGACTAGTGAGCCGGTGAGGACCCCGACCTTGACGTGCTCGTCGCGGACGCTGCCGGCGCCGAACGCGAGCTCCCCGATGAGCAGCGACACCGTGAAGCCGATCCCGCCGAGCAGGGCGGCGCCCAGGACGTCCCACCACGACAGGCTCTCGTCCAGGCGGGCCCGGGTGAAGCGCGAGACCAACGCGGTCGCGCCGAGGATGCCCACCGACTTGCCGACCACGAGGGCGACGACGATGCCCAGCGCGACCCGGTCCTGCAGGGAGGTGACCAGCCCGCTGAGCCCCCCAACGGTGACCCCGGCGGAGAAGAACGCGAACACGGGTACCGCGAACCCCGCCGACAGCGGCCGCCAGACGTGCTCGAAGTGCTCGGCCATCCCGGGTCCGGCGTCGGGACTACCGGCGGCGCGCGAACGGACGACCGGGACGGTGAAGCCGAGCAAGACCCCGGCGACCGTGGCGTGGATCCCGGAGGCGTGCATGAGCGCCCACGCCACCAACGCGAGGGGGACGAGCAGCCACCAGGAGCGGATCCGCTTCTGCACCACCACCCCGAACACCGCGATCACGGCCAAGGCGCCCAGCAGCGGCAGGACGGCAAGGTCGTCCGTGTAGAAGACAGCGATGATGGTGATGGCCAGCAGGTCGTCGACCACGGCCAGGGTCAGCAAGAACGTCCGCAGCGCAGTGGGCAGGTGGGTGCTGATTACCGCCAGGACGGCGACGGCGAAGGCGATGTCGGTGGCGGTGGGGATCGCCCACCCCTGCAGGGCACCGTCGTCGGTGGAGAGGTTGACCAGGGCGTACAGCAGGGCGGGCACGGCCATGCCCCCGACGGCGGCCGCCACCGGGACCACGGCGCGCCGTGGGTCGCGCAGGTCGCCGGCGACGAATTCGCGTTTGAGCTCCAGCCCGGCGATGAAGAAGAAGATGGCCAGCAGCCCGTCCGCGGCCCACTGGCCCAGGGACAGGTCCAGGTGCAGGGCAGCCGGGCCGACCACGGTTTCGCGCAACCCGTCGTAAGCGCCGGACCAGGGGGAGTTGGCCCAGACCAGCGCGATGACGGTGCCCAGCAGCAGCAGGGCCCCGCCAACGGTCTCCTTACGAAGGACGTCGGTGATCCGCTGGGTCTCCAGCCACGAGCCGCGGCCGAAGACCGGGGTGCTGCCGTGGGAGGGCGGGGTGGGAGAGGTCACCGGTACCTACTTCGTGGTCGAGGGGTCGCTGGAAGAACCGCCGACCAGACTTCCCGGCACACCGCGGCACACGTTACCGGCCAGGCTGACCCTCCCCCGGCGAGTACGGCTCCCTCGTCGGAGGAGAACGTGGGCCGTCACGCTGTCTGGTGTGCGAGCTGGTGAAGGGCGGGTGGTCGCGGCGTTCTGCGGCTGGCTGACTGCGGCTGGCTGACTGCGGCCCGGCTGACTGCGGCTGGCTGGCTGACTGCGGCTGGCTGACTGCGGCTGGCTGACTGCGGCTGGATGGTCACGCGTGAGGTTGACTTCGTCGACGTCCTTGCCGAGTGAGCGGGTGAGCGCTGCTGGCCGAGAGGTCAAGGGCGGTACGGCAAGTTCTGATCTGGACGTCGGCACCATGTACGGCTCGCTCCTGCGCCGCGTGCGTGAGCCGGATCAGCCGACCGGCGCAGAACGGTTGGCGCCCGGCGATGCTGGCAGCAGCGGGGCGCAGGGGCAGGTTCGCGCATGGTGGAGTCGGCATGAACGCGTGCGCGATCCCGCGGGGTGACACTGGTGGCGGTGGGGTGGTGTCGACAGCCGACGCCACCGAGGGCGCGATGGACGAACCCTGACCTCCTCGGCCAGACCGGGGGACGCGACCGTGCAGAGGGGGACGACTGTGACGCGAAGTGCACGGACCGCGTGCTGGGCGGGCCTGGCGAGTGCCGGAGTGGTGCTGTCGCTGCGGCCGCTGGTGGTGACGTCGGGCTGGCTCGTGCCGGCCCTGGCCGTGGTGGCCGCCGTGACGGGCAGCGGCATCCTGCTGCGGGCGCTGACCCGCCGCACGGGCGTGGCCGTCCTCGGGCAGGTCCTCGTCCTGCTCGTGGCGACCCTCGTCCTCTTCGGCGGTGGGACGACCCTGCTCGGCGTCGTTCCGACGCCCGCGACCCCGGGCCGCTTCGTGCAGCTCGTGGGCGACGGGATCCAGGTCGTGCAGCGCTACAGCGTCCCGGCCGTGGACCTGCGCGGGCTGCGCCTGCTGCTGGTGAGCGGGGCGGGCCTCGCGGCGCTGGCCGTGGACCTGCTCGCGGTGACCCTGCGCCGCCCCGCGCTGGCCGGGGTGCCGCTGGCGGCCGTCTACGCGGTGCCGCTGGCGCTGGCCCCCGGCGGGTCGTCGGCCTTCGCCTTCCTCGTCGCGGCAGTCCCCTACCTCGTGCTGCTGGCCGTCGGCCGTCGCCGCAGCGGCTGGCCGGAGGTGCTGCGAGGCTCGCGGCGAATCGTGGCGGGCCCCGCCGCGGCGCGGTCGTCCGGCCGCTCGGCGGCCGGGGCCACGGCTGGCGTGACCGCCGTGGTCGCGCTGCTGGCGGCCGTCGCGGTGCCCGCGGTGGCGCCCGACCTGGACGAGCGGCCCCTGACCATCGACACGGGCAGCGGCGACACGATCGCCGTGATCAACCCAATTCTCAACCTCAAGGCGAGCCTCGGCGCCCGCTCCGACAGGACGCTCCTCACGTATCAGACCGACCAGCAGGACCCCGCGCCGCTGCGCATCGTCACCGCCGACGTGTTCGACGGGGAGACCTGGGCGCCCAGCACCGGGGGGGACATTCCCCGCAGCCAGCGCGTGCAGGACGGGCTGCCCACCCCGCCGGGCCTGTCCGAGGCCGAGCGTGCGCAGTCCGAGGAGCACACCACCCGCATCTCGGTGCAGGGCCTGAACCAGACCTACCTGCCGATGCCTTACCCGGCCCAGCGCGTCGCCATCGCCGGGGACTGGCTCTACGAGGCCGAGAGCCTCAACGTCGTCGGCGACGGGGAGACGACCCGCAACCGGCGCTACACGGTGACCCACCTCGACGTGGAACCCACGGAGGACGAGCTGCGCACCGCCGCGCCCGCCCCGGAGGAGCTGCGCGAGAAGTACACGGCCCTGCCGGACGACCTCCCCCAGAGCGTCCGCGACGCCGCGGTCCAGGTGACCCAGGGCGCCCGCGACCCCTACGAGCAGGCCGCGGCGCTGCAGCGGTACTTCCGCTCCACCGGCGGCTTCACCTACTCGACCTCGGCCCCCAACGACGGCGGCTCCAACGCGGTCGCGACCTTCCTCGCCGAGAAGACCGGGTTCTGCGTGCAGTTCGCCTCCGCGATGGCGGTGATGTCCCGCTCGCTTAGCATTCCCACCCGGGTCGCGATCGGCTTCCTGCCCGGCGAGGAGGTGGCCGACGGCAGCTGGCGGATCAGCGCGCAGGACGCGCACGCCTGGCCGGAGCTGTACTTCGAGGGCACGGGCTGGGTCCGCTTCGAGCCGACCCCCGCGACGCGCACCGGTCAGTCGCCGTCCTACAGCGTGCCCGCGGCACCGCTGCCCACCCCCACCGCGAGCACCTCGACGGCCCCCGCCCTGCCCCAGGCGACCAGCGCGGCGCCGACCGCCTCGGCCAGCGCGACCAGCTCCGCCGCCGGCGACACGGGCGCCGACGCGCAGCGCTCCGCGGTCGACCGCTTCCTGGCCCTGCCGTGGGGCTGGATCCTCGGCGGGCTGCTGGTGCTGCTCGCCCTGCTGCTGCCCGTCACGAGCAGCACCCTGCTGGCGCGGCGCCGCTGGTCCCGCGCGAGCGGCACGAGCGGTGCCGCCGAGGCGGCCTGGGCCGACCTGGAGGACCGCACCCGCGACCTCGGGGCCCGCTGGGCGCCCTCGGACACGCCGCGGCAGTCCGCCGCCGCCCTGGAGTCCCTCGTCGCCCTGCCCCCCGAAGCCGTGCAGGAGCTCACGCGCCTGCGCCGGGCCGTCGAGAGCGCCCGGTTCGGGGCGGGCTCGATGGCCGCCGCCGGTGCGGGCGACGCGGCGACCGGTGGGGTGGCGACGCTGGAGCGCACGACGACGTCCCAGGCCCGGGTCGTGCGCAGCCAGGTGGACCACGTCGTCGCCGCGATCTCCGCGCGCCGGCCCCGCGTGGCGCGCTGGCGCGCCCGCTGGTTCCCGACCGCGGGGACGCGGGCGCTGCTGCGGTGGTGGGATCGGGGTTGATGAGCATGTGGCCGGGTTTTCCGGCCGCATGGGGCAGGCGGTCCTGGCAGACGGCGACACGCCGGACGTCGTCGGGGCCGCTGGTCGACTCCCGGGCCGGTCCACGACGGATGCCACCGACCACTGACCGCTGCCCTTAGCCCTCGTGATCGTGCTGGGACCACCTGCATGCTCACTCCAGGGACAGATCCAGCTCTTGCTGGCCTCGATGAGGTCTAAGCGGGTCAGCACGCCGGGGTCGTGATCGCGGTAGCCACGGGGCCCGCGGCGCACGCTGAGCAGACCAACGCTCTCGCAGTACCGCAACGTCGTAGCCGGCAGACCGCTGCGGCGGGAGACCTCAGCGATGCGCACCCGTGCGACCGCCAGCGACTTCTCGATCTCGCCGCAATCCGGGCGGGCGACTACTCAGTGCAAGCCTGCTGCTCGATGCTCAGACGTCGATGCGTCAGCCCGCGGGCACTCAGTGACCGCGTGCACCGACGCCCGCCGGTATCAATCGGGAGTAAGCCAGCCGGAGCAGGAGATGACAAGGCCCCGGGGGGTTTCCCTAGCCGAAGCTGGTACGCCGTACATCCCGGGGCTCTCGTACCTCCAGCTTAGGATCAGCACCCAGAGGAGGCAAGCGACGGGCTGCCCGTAGGTGAGGAGCAGCGGCGAGGTTGACTGGCATGACGTGACATCCGACGTGATCACTGACGTGCAGCAGCTCCTGTCCGCTCCCCGCCTGACTCCTTACCGCCAGGCCACCGGTGGTGACCTGCCCGACGCGCTCACCCTCTACACCCTCAACGTGCAGATCAGCGGCGCCTTCTACGAGTCCTTGCACTACTTCGAGGTCGGCTTGCGCAACCGCCTGGACCAGCAACTGACGGCCTGGGCCACCACGCTGGACTTGGCCTCGCCTGGAGCAGCCGGCTCCCGCGACAACGCGCTGCCCTCTGAGGGTCGGCGCGACGTCGCCGTCGGCCCCACCTCCGCCGGGGAGCTGCCCTGGTACCGCCATCCGCAGGTGCCGCTGTCCCTCAACGCCCGCCGCAAGGTCGCGACCGCCATTAAGGCCGCCACCCGCGACGGACGTGAGGAGCTGCCGGGCCGGGTCGTGGCTGAGCTCACCTTCGGCTTCTGGTGGTCTCTGCTGGCCGATGAGTACAACCGCAGTCTGTGGCAGCCCTGCCTGCGGGAGGCGTTCACCCAGGTCCGCCGCCAGCGGCTGCACTCCACCGTCGACGAGCTGCGTCAGCTGCGCAACCGCATCGCCCACCACGAACCCATCCACGGCCGCGACCTGCACCACGACTACGACCAGCTCCTGGCCACCGCCGGCCGCATCACCCCGCGCCTGCACTGGCTGATCGACACGACCAGCCGCGTGCCCGCGCTCCTACCAACACGCTGACCACGCTGGCCTCCACCACCGATGACGGGTGGGACACCGGGCACCTGGCGGCTGGATCCGGCGTGGACGCAGACTCGAGCACGACCCTGCCCTTGCACCGTTGCCTTTGCCCGTCGTCTTCAGCGACGGCACCTGGCGCACCGACCCACTGCGTCTGGCGCTTCTGCCTACCGGCCTACTACCCGCTCTTAGGAGCAAGTGCTGGTAGACGAGTAGAAGGACAGGCTTGGATGAATTCATCATGCACTGTACCGTTTGGCTATGGAGACGGTGACTCACGCTGGGGTACTGGCCCGCTTTGGGCATGCCCTGTCTGATCCCACGCGGTGCCGACTGTTGCTAGCTCTGCAGGAGGCGCCGGGCTACCCGGCTGCGCTGGCGGAGCTGCTCGGGGTCTCCCGCCAGATCGTGTCCAACCACCTGGCGTGCCTGCGTGGCTGCGGTCTTGTGGTCGCCGTACCCGAGGGCCGCCGGATGCGCTACGAACTGGCCGATGCCCGCCTGCGTCATGCCCTGCGTGACTTGCTGGGTCTGGTGCTGGCCGTGGACCCGACCGCGTGCCCCACCGCTGAGACTGAGGAGTGCTGCTGATGGCTACGTCACTGACCCTGCGCGCTCCGCTGAGCGAGGCGCGCCGCGAGACCCTGGCCCGCCGGGTGCGCATGTTCGTTGCCGCGACCATCACCTACAACGTCATCGAAGCTGTCATCGCCATCACCGCCGGCACCCGCGCCTCCTCCACCGCCCTGATCGGCTTCGGCCTCGACTCCGTCATCGAGGTCACCTCCGCCGCCTCGGTGGCCTGGCAGTTCTCCGCCCGAGACCACGCCGTCCGTGAGGCCCGCGAAGCGCGGACGCTGCGGATCATCGCGGTCTCCTTCTTCGCCCTCGCCGCCTACGTCGTCATCGACTCCGCCCGCGCTCTGCTGGGGGGCAACGAGGCGCGGACCTCCACCGTGGGCATCGTGCTGGCCGCGGTGAGCCTGGCCGTGATGCCGCTGCTGTCCGCCGCTCAGCGCCGCGCCGGTCGCGAGCTCGGCTCGGCCACCGCAGTGGCCGATTCCAAGCAGACGCTGCTGTGCACCTACCTCTCCGCCGTCCTGCTCGTCGGCCTGGTCCTCAACGCCACCCTCGGCTGGTCCTGGGCTGACCCCATCGCTGCCCTCGTCATCGCCGCGGTCGCGGTGCGGGAAGGGCTTGAAGCCTGGCGGGGCGAGGACTGTTGCTCCCCGGCGGCGGCGTTGAGCCTGGCTGCTGATTCCACGACCGGCACGCCTGCCGCTGCAGCGTCGGGTTGTGGCTGCGGTGGCGACTGCTGCAAGGCGTCGCAGTGAGCGGGCACCTGCACGACGACGCACCAGCAGGCGGTGACCGGACCGGTGGCGGTCAAGCGGGCGGCGCTCAGGGCGGTCACGGTCATGGGCATGGCCACGGGGCGGGCGACGGCAACCGTCGCCGTCTGGCCATCGCGTTGGCCATCACCGTCACCATCCTGCTGGTCGAGGCAGTCGGTGCGTGGCTGTCGGGTTCGTTGGCGTTGCTCGCTGACGCCGGGCACATGCTCACCGACTCCGCAGGGCTGGCCATCGCCTTGATCGCTGCCACCCTGGCCGCACGCCCGACGACCGCGCAACGCACCTGGGGCTACCGCCGCGCGGAGGTCCTGGCCGCGACCTTGCAGGCCGCGATCCTGCTGGGGGTGGGTGTCTTCATCATCGTCGAGGG
>NZ_VWPY01000069.1 GCF_011839805.1 Kineococcus rubinsiae
ACCCCGGTCGCCGTGCCGGCGGCCGCGACCCCGGCGGCCGCGAGCGCGCCCGGCGCCGCCCAGCTCGCCGTGCTGCAGCGCGCGCTGGCGGGTGAGCACGAGGCCGTCTACGCCTACGGTCTCGTCGCCGCCCGCGCCGCCGTCCCGCGCCGCGCCGAGGCCCTCGCGGACCTCGACGCCCACCGGGTCGCGCGCGACGACCTCGACGACGCCCTGCGCGCGCTGGGGGCCGAGCCCGTCGCGGCCGCCGCCGGGTACGAGGCGACGGCCGCGACGCCCGAGGCCGCCGCCCAGCTGGCCGCGGCCGTCGAGGACCGCCTCGCCGCGGTGCACCTGGATGTCGTCGGCGCGGACCCCGCGCGGCGCGGGCTCGCCGCCGCCGCGGTCCTGCGGGCCGCCCGGGCCGCGGCGCGCTGGGGCTCGACCGTCCGCGGCTTCCCGGGGCTGCCGGCGCTCGCCGAGGACGGCGGCCCCGCGCTCGCGGCGACCGCGACCGCGACGGCCACGGCCTCCCCCTCGGGCGCGCCCACCGCGGGCTGAGCCCCCGCGCCGGGAGGCGGCGAACCGGCTGCGAGACTGCCCCCGATGAGCCCAGCGACCCCTCCCGACGCACCGGCACCCGGCCCGGCGCCGCTGCGCCTCATGACGTGGAACGTGTGGTGGCGCTTCGGCGACTGGCGCGCGCGGCGGGAGGCCCTGCTGGCCGTCCTGCGCGCTGAGCAGCCGGACGTCGTGGGCCTGCAGGAGGTCTGGGCCACCGAGGACGAGAACCTCGCGCAGTGGCTGGCCGAGCGCCTGGACATGGAGTTCGCCTGGTCGCCGTCGCCCGCGCCGCAGCGCTGGCAGCGCCGGCTGTCGATGACGGGCGAGGACCGCGAGGACTCCGGCACCATCGCCTTCGGCAATGCCGTCCTGTCCCGGCACCCGCTGCTGGAGCAGCGGGTCGCGCACCTGCCCCGCGGCACCGGCGAGGACGAGGGCCGCACCGCGCTGCAGGTCCTCGTCGACGCGCCCCAGCGCGTGCTGCCGTTCACGACGACCCACCTGAACTCCTCCCCCGCCGAGTCCGCCGTCCGCGTCGCGCAGGTCGGCGAGGTCGTCCGCTTCGTCGCCGACGGCTACCAGCGCTCCGACCGCAGCTACCCGCCGGTCCTCACGGGCGACTTCAACGCCGTCGAGACCTCCGACGAGGTGCGCGTCGCCTGCGGGTACGAGACGGCCGGGCCCGTGGAGGGGTTCGTGCTGGTCGACTCGTGGCGCTTCGCCGAGCCCGGCGCGAACGGGCTGACGTGGGACCGGCGCAACCCCTGGGTGGCCCGGGTGCACCAGCCCAGCGCGCGCATCGACTACGTCCTGGTCGGGCTGGCGCCGTTCTCGGGGCACGGGTCGGTGCGCTCCGTCCGGCTCACCGCGACCGAGCCCGTCGACGGCGTCTGGGCCTCCGACCACGCGGCGGTCGTCGTCGACCTCGAACCCTGAGCGGGGCGCCGAGCCTCAGCCGGCGGCGGCCTCCAGGGAGCGGCGGTGCGCCGCCCGGTGCGCCGAGGGCGTCACGCCGTGGCCCGCGAGGAAGCGCCGGTTGAAGTTGGACAGGTTCGCGAAGCCGACCGCACCCGCGATCTCGGAGACCGGCCGCGTCGTCTGCTCCAGCAGGGTCGCGGCGTGCGCCAGGCGCAGCTTGCGCACCACGTCGCTGAACGTCTGACCGGTGGCGCGCTGGAAGCAGCGCGAGAACGCCGACTCGCTCATCCCCGCCGTCGCCGCAGCGGCCGAGAGCCGCACCGGCCCCGCGAGGTCGGCGACGACGTCGGCGAGGGCCCGGCTCACGACCTCGGCGGTGGTCGGGTCGTGCACGGGCGGCGTCCAGACACCGGCCACGAGGCGGTGCTCGTCCGGTGGCGCCGCCGCCATGAGCGCGAACAGCGCGAAGATGTGCTGCAGCCGTTCGGCTCCCGCGCTCGTGCCGATGAGCTCGAGCTCCCGCGCCCCCGCGCGCGCCGTCCCCCCGGAGAACTCCACGCCCGAGCGGGCCCGGCTCCACAGCGGCGCGAGGGCCGCGAGCTCGGGCAGGAGGAGCTCGCACCGCTGGAGCCACTCGCCGTGGAACTGGAAGACCACGTCGCGCCCGACGAGGACCTCGCCGGGGGCCAGGTCGCTGATCCAGTCGTGGGGGACGTCGGGGCCGACCAGCACCAGCTGACCCGGCTGGAAGCGCCCCACGCTGTCGCCCACGATGTAGCTCCCGGCGCCCGCGCGGGCCAGGTGCACCTCGTACTCGGGGTGGTGGTTCCACCGCGCGAACGGCCCCGGGTAGTCGTGCACGTGCCAGCGCGCCGACAGCGCCGGGTCCGGCGGGACGACCTCGCGCACGGCCCGGGGGACGACCCAGCGCGGTGCGGGCGCAGCGGCGGTGCTCCGCGACATGATCTTCCCTCCCGTCCCGCGACCAGGATCGACGCCGATCCGCCCTGCCGGGCGCAAGAGAGTACCAGCATCGGGCGGCTGCGGCGCTAGTCCGCCGTCCGGGCCCCGCCTAGCCTCGAGGCACGGGCCGACGGCGGCCGCAGGCGGCGGCTCCGCGGGACGCGGAGGGCGAGGGAGTTCCCAGCGATGAGGCTGACCGACCGCTTCGACCTGACGGGCCGCGTCGCCGTGGTGACCGCGGGCCCCGGGGGGCTCGGTGGCGGTCTCGCGCTCGCGCTGGGCCTGGCCGGCGCGGCGGTGGCGGTCGTCACGGCGGACGCCGAGGAGGGCGGGCACGTCCTGGGCAAGCTCCGCGCCGAGGGCGTCGACTGCGCCTTCCTGCCCGCCGACACGACCGATCCCGCTGCGGTGCAGGGCAGCCTGGACGCCGTGCTCGCGCGGTTCGGTTCCGTCGAGGTCCTCGTGAACACCGCCGACGTGCGGGCGCCCGGCGCGGCCCTCGACCTGAGCGCGGCGGACTGGCGCGCCGTGATGACCGCCAACGTCGACGCCCTCTGGACCTGCTCGCAGGTCTACGGCCGCCACTTCGTCGCGCAGGGCCGCGGCGCGATCGTCAACGTCGGCGCGGTGGCCGGCAGCATCGCCGGCCGCCCCCACTTCGACGTAGCCTTCGGCGCCTCCAAGGCGGCCGTGCACCACCTGACCACCTGCCTGGCCGCCGAGTGGGCCCACCACGGCGTGCGGGTCAACGCCCTGGCGCCCGGCTACCTCAGCAGCGACGACTCCCCCACCACCGACCCGCGCGTGCGCCGCCACGTCCTCGAGGACACCCCGATGGAACGCCTGGGGACGGTCGAGGAGATCGCCCCCGCCGTGGTGTTCCTGGCCGCCGACGCGTCCTCGTTCATCACGGGTTCCGTCCTGCACGCCGACGGCGGCTACCGCACCGCCTGACCTCGCCGCCCCCTCGCCCCACCCGCGCACGCGTCCGACCCGGAGACCCCCGTGAACCTCAGCGCCGTCCTGCACGCCCCCCGCGACCTGCGCGTCGAGGAGCGCCCGCGCCCCGTCCCCGGGCCCCACGAGGTGCTGGTGCGCCCCGGGGCGGTGGGGATCTGCGGCTCCGACGTGCACTACTACGAGCACGGCCGCATCGGCTCCTTCGTCCTGGACGCCCCCATGGTCGTGGGGCACGAGGCGGCCGGGACCGTCGTCGAGGTGGGTCCCGCGGTCGACCCCGCGCGCGTCGGGGAGCTCGTCGCCCTCGAACCCGGGGTGCCGGACCGGACCTGCGAGCAGTGCCTGGCGGGGCGCTACAACCTCTGCCCGCAGGTGCGGTTCTTCGCGACCCCGCCCGTGGACGGGGCGCTCGCCCACCTCGTCGCGATCGACGCGTCCTTCGCCCACCCCGTCCCGGCCGGCCTGGACGTCGAGCAGGCGGCGATGGCCGAACCCGTCTCGGTCGGGGTGTGGGCGTGCCGCCGCGCGGGCGTCGGCCCCGGTGACCGGGTCCTCGTGACCGGTGCGGGACCCGTCGGGCTGTTCGCCGCCCAGGTCGCGCGCGCCACCGGCGCGAGCGCCGTGACCGTCACCGACGTCAGCCCCTTCCGGCTCGAGGTCGCCCGCGAGCTCGGGTTCGGGGCCCTCGACGCGCGGGAACCCCTGGCGGAGGCCTTCGACGTCCTGCTCGAGTGCTCGGGGGCCGCGGCCGCGTTCACCACCGGCTGCCGGGCCCTGGCCCCGGCCGGGCGGGCGGTGCTGGTCGGCATGGGCGCGGACACCGTCAGCCTCGACGTGCCGCTCCTGCAGGGCCGGGAGATCACCGTCACCGGCACCTTCCGGTACGCGGGCACCTACCCCGCGGCCCTCTCGCTCCTCGCCTCCGGCCGGGTCCGCACCGACGTCGTCGTCACCCACCGGTTCCCGCTCGCCGGCACCGACGACGCCCTCACGCTCGCGCGGCGGGACCCGCGCTCGCTCAAGGCGCTCGTCCTGCCCCAGGAGTGACCGGACCGGAGGCGGGCCGCTGGTCCCCGGCGGCCGGTCCGCGCTCGCGCCCGCGCCCGCGCCCGCGGAGGACGTTGCGGATCGTGCGGCGCGGGCGCACGCTCCGGGGGTGACCACCGCCCCCGGACTGCGCGCCGGCTCCCCCTCCGTCCCCGCGACCACGGCCGACATCGCCCGCCAGGCGACCGTCATCGCGAGCGCCGTCCTGGCCCTCACGGGGTCGGCGATCGGGTCCGGGGCCTTCGGGGGCACGCCCATCGCGGAGGCCGGCGACGGGGCGCTGTCGGCGTCCTCGACCCTCGTGGCGCCCGACGGGCCCGCCTTCGCGATCTGGGGCGTCGTCTACGCGGGGCTGCTGGCCCTGGCGGTCTGGCAGGTGCTGCCCTCCCACCGCGCCGACGAGCGCCAGCGCGCCACGGGGTGGTGGACCGCCGCGTCGCTGCTGCTGAACGCCGCGTGGATCCTCACGGCGCGGGCCGGGCACGTGGCCGCCTCGGTCGCCGTCATCGCGGCCCTGCTCGTCGTCCTCGTGGTCGTCGTCGGCCGCCTCACCGCCGCCCCCGGGCACCGCGGCCGGCTCGAGGTGGTCCTCGTCGACGGGACGATGGGCCTCTACCTGGGCTGGGTCTCCATCGCGACCGTCGCGAACACCGCCGCCGCGCTGAAGCAGGCCGGGCTCACCACCGGTGAACCCGCCTGGGCCGTCGGCGTCCTGGCCGTGGCCGCCGGCATCGGCGTCCTCACCGCTGCCCGCACCCGGGGCAGCCTCGGGTTCGGGGCCGGGCTGGCGTGGGGCCTCGGCTGGGTCGCCGCCGGGCGCACCACCGGACCGGCCACCTCGACCGTGGTGGCCGTGACGGCCGGCGTCGCCGCGGCGGTGGTCGTGGCGAGCACCGTCGCGGCGAAGGCGGGCCTCCTCAGGCTCGGACGGCGGCGCTGACGCGGGCGACCGCGTCCGCGACCGGCACCTGCTCGGCCTCGCCGCTGCGCCGGTCGCGCAGCTCCACGACCCCCTCGGCCAGGCCCTTGCCGACGACGAGGATCGTCGGGACCCCCACGAGCTCGGCGTCCTTGAACTTCACGCCGGGCGAGACCTTCGGACGGTCGTCGAGGATGACCTCCACGCCCTGCGCCTCCAGCTCGCCGGCGATCCGCTCCGCGGCCACCAGGATCTCCGGGTCCTTGCCGGTCGCGACCACGTGCACCTCCGCGGGCGCGAGCCCGCGCGGCCACACGAGGCCCTTCTCGTCGTGGTTGCCCTCGGCGAGCGCGGCCATGGCGCGGGTCACGCCGATCCCGTAGGACCCCATCGTCACGACGACCTGCTTGCCGTTCTCGTCCAGCACCTTCAGGCCCAGGGCCTCGGCGTACAGGCGGCCCAGCGCGAAGATGTGGCCGATCTCGATGCCGCGCGCCAGCTCCAGCGGACCCGAACCGTCCGGCGCGGGGTCGCCCGCCTTGACCTCGGCGGCCTCGACGAAGCCGTCGGGCGTGAAGTCGCGGCCCGCGACCAGGTCGAACGCGTGCCGGCCGGGCTCGTCGGCGCCCGTGATCCACGACGTGCCGTCCACGACGCGGGGGTCGACGAGGTAGCGGATCCCGCTCGCGGACTCCGACCCCAGCGCGCCCGGCCCGATGTAGCCCTTCACCAGCGCCGGGGCGGCCGCGAAGTCGGCGGCCTCGAACGCCTCGATCTCCGCGGGCGCCAGCGCCGCCTCGAGGCGCTTGGTGTCGACCTCGCGGTCACCGGGCACGCCGACAGCCAGCGGCTCGCGCGTGCCGTCCGGGTGGCGCAGCACCACCAGGACGTTCTTCAGCGTGTCCGCCGCCGTCCACGGGCGGTCGGCGCGCGGGTGCCGCTCGTTCGCGACCGCCACCAGCGTGTCGATGGTCGGGGTGTCGGGGGTGTCCTCCACGTGCGCGGCCGCGAGCCCCTCGAACGGGACCGTCGCGGGCGGCAGCGTCGTGACGGCCTCCACGTTCGCGGCGTAGCCACCGGGCGAGCGCACGAACGTGTCCTCCCCGATCGCGACCGGGTGCAGGAACTCCTCGCTGCGCGAACCGCCCATGGCCCCCGACATCGCCGAGACGATGACGAACTCCAGACCCAGGCGCGTGAAGATCCGGATGTAGGCGTCGCGGTGCTGCTCGTAGGACTTCTCGAGCCCGGCGTCGTCCACGTCGAAGCTGTAGGAGTCCTTCATGACGAACTCCCGCCCGCGCAGGATGCCCGCGCGCGGACGCGCCTCGTCGCGGTACTTCTGCTGGATCTGGTAGAGCGAGACGGGCAGGTCCTTGTACGAGGAGTACAGGTCCTTGACCAGGAGCGTGAACATCTCCTCGTGCGTGGGCGCGAGGAGGTAGTCGGCGCCCTTGCGGTCCTTCAGCCGGAACATGCCGTCGCCGTAGTCGGTCCAGCGGTGCGTCGCCTCGTACGGCTCGCGGGGCAGCAGCGCCGGGAAGTGCACCTCCTGGGCGCCCATGGCGTCCATCTCCTCGCGCACCACGGCCTCGACCTTGCGCAGCACCTTCAGGCCCAGCGGCAGCCACGTGTAGATCCCCGGCGCCGCACGGCGGATGTACCCGGCCCGCACGAGGAGCCGGTGGCTGGCGACCTCCGCCTCGACCGGGTCCTCCCGCAGGGTCCGCAGGAACAAGGTGGACATCCGCATCAGCACGAGCCCAGGGTATCGGCGCGGCCGGTTCCGCTTCACCGGAGTTCCTCGCGTGGGTTCTCGTCCGGACGGACCGGCGACGCGATCGCCGGTTGCTTCGTTCGCGCCGAGCCCGTGCACCGCGTCGGCTCTCCGCTCCGGGCGCTCACTCCGGACCACCGGCGATCCCGCCACCGGACCGTCCTGTGAGCTCACCGGGCCGCCCGGGACTCCGGGGCGGCGGCGGTCGCGGCTCCTCGGGCTCGGCTGTGCCCGGGGATGAGGGCGGCTCTCGCGGGGTCGGGAGGGTGGTCGGGTGCGGATCGAGGGCGCTGAGGGGGTGGTGACGGCGGGCGTCCGGAGTGAGCGCCCCGCCACCCGGGTGCGGTGCGCGGTTGCTCGGTGCGAACGGAGCTGCCCGGCGGCGCCACCGGCTCAGGGCCCGGACGCTGACCCGGCCACGCGGGCGCCTCTGCGCCCGGGCGAGGAGGTGACGCGGCGCAGGAGCACGCGCCGTGCCGATGACTTCCCCGGCGGCGCCGGGTCACCACCTCCACCAGCAGGAGACGAACCGACGGCAGGAGAGCGCTGTGCCCGCACCCGAGGTCCCGGAAGCGGCCGGGGCGTCGCCCCGGCTGGACCTGCGCTCCGGCTCGCAGCGGGTGTTCGCGCACCTGCTGGTGAACAGCGCGGTCGTCAGCGTCGTCAACTACACCGTCTGGTTCGCGGTGACGTTCTGGATCTTCCTCGAGACGCGCTCGGTGTTCGCGACCGGGATGGTCGCCGGCATCTTCGTCGTCGCGACCGCGGCGACGGGGATCTGGTTCGGCAGCCTCGTCGACAACCACCGCAAGCGGGCGGTCATGCAGGGCTCGGCCCTGGTCTCCACGGCCGTCTACGGCGTCTGCCTGGCGGTGTACCTGCTGACCCCCGAGGGGGTCTTCGGCGACGTCGCGTCGTGGCAGCTGTGGGTGTTCGTGGTGCTCTGCATGGCCGGGGTGGTCGCGGGCAACCCGCGCGGGATCGCGCTGCCGACGCTCGTGACCCTGCTGGTGCCCGAGGACGTCCGCGACCGCGCCAACGGGCTCGTGGGGACGGTGGTGGGCAGCTCGATGCTCGTCACGTCGGTCATCAGCGGGGTGCTGGTCGCCTCGGGCGGGATGCAGCACGTCCTGCTGCTCGCCCTCGTGGTGCTGGTGGTCTCGGTGCTGCACCTGGCCCGCGTGCAGGTGCCCGAGCGGCGGGTCGCGGCCGCGGACGCGGCGGGTGACCCCGTCGAGGCCGTGGGCGGGGTCGACCTGCGCGGGACCTGGCGGCTCGTGCGGGGGGTACCGGGGCTCGTGGCACTCATCGCGTTCAGCTGCTTCAACAACCTCATCGGCGGCGCCTTCATGGCGCTCATGGACGCCTACGGGCTGTCGCTGGTCTCGGTGCAGGCGTGGGGGCTGCTCTGGGGCGGGCTCAGCGCCGTGATGATCGTCGGCGGCCTGCTCGTCGCCCGCCTGGGGCTGGGGCGGCGCCCGGTCCGGCTCCTGCTGCTCGTCAACGCCGGCGCGTGGACCGCGACGATGCTCTTCCCGCTGACGTCCTCCGTCGTGACGCTGACGGCCGCCATGGTGGTCTTCATGGCCCTCATGCCGTTCGCGGAGGCCGCCGAGCAGACCGTGCTGCAGCGCGTGGTCCCCTACGAGCGGCAGGGCCGCGTGTTCGGCTTCGCCCAGAGCGTCGAGCAGTCCGCCGCCCCGGTCACGGCGTTCCTCGTCGGCCCGATCACGCAGTTCCTCGTCGTGCCGCTCATGACCGACGGGGCCGGCGCCGCGGCCATCGGCAGCTGGTTCGGCACCGGGCAGACGCGGGCCATCGCCCTGGTCTTCGTGGTGACCGGCCTGGTCGGCCTCGTCGCCACGCTGCTCGCGCTCGCCAGCCCGCAGTACCGCGCCCTCGCGGCCTCCTACGCCCGTGCCGCCACGACCGACGAGGTCCCGGTGGCCCCGCGCTGACTCAGAACAGGACGGTCGCGAAGGCCCCGACCTCGCGGAAGCCGACGCGGCGGTAGGCCGCGAGCGCCTTGGTGTTGTAGTCGTTGACGTAGAGGGACACCGTCTCGACGCCGTCGGCGCGCGCGGCCTCGACGACGGCGGCCATGCCCGGCGCCGCGAGGCCCTCACCGCGGCGGTGCGGGGCGACCCACACGCCCTGCACCTGCACGACCTTCGGGGAGACGGCGCCCAGCTCGGCCTTGAACACGACCTCGGGGCCGCGGGGGCCCGGGTCGATGCGGGCGAAGGAGCGGCCCGTGGAGACGAGCTCCGCGACGCGCTCGCGGTAGGCGCCGCCGCCGTCCGGCGGGGCCGGGGCGTAGCCGATCTCCTCGGTGAACATCGCCACGCACGCGGGCACGACGAGGTCGAGGTCGCGCAGCGTGGACCGGCGGACGGCCGGGTCGGGCGCCACGGCCGGCGGGGCCTCGCACACCATGAGCGGCTGCCGGGCGCGGACCTCGCGCACACCCCGCCAGTGCGGTTCCAGGCGCGACCACAGGGCCAGGACGGTGTCGGCGGGCCCGACGAGGGAGGAGCAACGACGCCCCTCGCGGCGGGCCTGGGCGGCGAAGGCGTCCAGGGCGGCGGGCGTGGCCTCGATCGGGACCAGGTTGGCGCCGGCCCAGCACGCGGAGACCAGCTCCCCGTCCTCGAACCAGCCCCAGACCTGGCCGCCGAGGTCGGAGCCCGGACGGCCGGCGAGGCCCAGCAGGCGGGCGGAGACGAAGAGGTTGGCGACCGGGTCGCGGTCGCAGAGGCGCAGCAGCGCCGGCGCGTCCGCGCCGGTCAGCACCCGCAGGCTGCCCGAGCGCTCGGAGCCGCGGGGGGTCGAGGCCGCGGGGGGCGTCAGGTGCACCTGCGCATCCTCGCCCCTGGGCCCGCCGCCGTCGAGGCGACCCCCCGCGGCGGCGCGTCCCGCCCGGGGAGGCCGCTCAGCTGACGCTGACGACGGCCCCGGCCGCGACGCCGTCGTCGGGCTCGCCCATGGCGGCCGCGAGGCGCTCGGCCTCCTCGATGAGGGTGGCGACGATGTCGTGCTCGGGCACGGTCTTGATGACCTCGCCCTTGACGAAGATCTGGCCCTTGCCGTTGCCGCTGGCGACGCCGAGGTCGGCCTCGCGGGCCTCGCCGGGGCCGTTGACGACGCAGCCCATGACGGCCACGCGCAGCGGGACGGTGACGCCCTTGAGGCCCTCGGTGACCGCGTCGGCGAGGGAGTAGACGTCGACCTGGGCGCGCCCGCACGAGGGGCACGAGACGATCTCCAGCTTGCGGGGGCGCAGGTTCAGCGACTGCAGGATCTGGATGCCGACCTTCACCTCCTCGACGGGGGGCGCCGAGAGGGACACGCGGATGGTGTCGCCGATGCCCTGCGAGAGCAGCGCACCGAAGGCCGTGGCCGACTTGATGGTGCCCTGGAAGGCCGGGCCCGCCTCGGTGACGCCGAGGTGCAGGGGCCAGTCGCCGCGCTCGGACAGCAGCTCGTAGGCGCGGACCATGATCACCGGGTCGTTGTGCTTGACGGAGATCTTGAAGTCGTGGAAGCCGTGCTCCTCGAACAGCGACGCCTCCCAGACGGCCGACTCCACGAGGGCCTCGGGCGTCGCCTTGCCGTACTTCTTCAGCAGCCGCGGGTCGAGCGAGCCGGCGTTGACGCCGATGCGGATCGAGGTGCCGTGGTCCTTCGCGGCCTGCGCGATCTGCTTGACCTGGTCGTCGAACTTGCGGATGTTGCCCGGGTTCACGCGGACCGCCGCGCAGCCGGCCTCGATCGCCGCGAAGACGTACTTGGGCTGGAAGTGGATGTCCGCGATCACGGGCAGCTGCGACTTCTTGGCGATGATGTGCAGCACGTCGGCGTCGTCCTGCGTCGGGCAGGCCACGCGGACGATGTCGCAGCCGGTCGCCGTGAGCTCGGCGATCTGCTGCAGCGTCGCGTTGATGTTCGTCGTCGGGGTGGTCGTCATCGACTGCACCGAGACGGGGGCGTCACCCCCGACGTCGACCGTGCCGACCTTGATCTTCCGCGTCTTGCGGCGCGGGGACAGGACGGGCGGCGGGAGGGCGGGAAGACCGAGGGCGACAGTCACGGCTCCAGTATCACCCCAGCCCCGCGGCAGGCCCGACCGGTCCGCGCGTGCCGGGGGCCGCACCCCGACCGCGCCGGAGCGGTGGCCGGCGACGGTGGGGCGCCGGCACAGGACACCCCCTCACGGCCGGGTCGCCGGGCGCCCGCGGCCGGGGCGTCGGCGGCCGGGCTCCTCGAACGGCGGGAAGGGCTCCCGGCCGGCGTGGGCGAAGTGCATCTGCGTCGAGCACACGTGCGAGCCGTACTCGCCCTGCAGGGCGTCCCAGCCCCGCAGCAGGGCCGTGAGGGCGGCCGGGAAGCCCGCCGGCGGCGCGGGGCCGGTGAGCAGGTCGGCGTCGATCGCCACGAGCTCGCCCGTCCGGCTCAGGGCGCCCCACCGCCTGGAGAAGCTCCCGTCGGTCCGCGTGGCGACGAGCGCCACCAGCACCCGCCGCTCGTGCTGGTGGACCTCGACGCGCGGTACGCCGGCGGGGGCCCCGGACAGCGCGGCGGGCGGGACGTCGAAGACCTCCTCGGCCGGCCCGTGGGGCCATCGCCAGCGCTCGAGGCCGAAGTCGCGCCGCACGGCGCCCTGACCTCCAGGTAGGCCAGTGCCGCGGAGGACGACGGCAGGAGGAACCAGTCCAGCACCGCGAGCTGGACGTAGTGGTCGACGAGCGGGCGCGTGGCCGCCCCGGTGCGGCGCACGAGGTCGTCGGTGACGTCGGCGCACAACCGGTGCGCCTCGTCGTTCCAGCCCGCGGCGCGGTCCTCGTCCAGCAGCGCGTAGGCCCCGGTCCGCACGCGGGCCTCGATCGCGTCGTCCACCACCGCCACGCGCCACTCGCGCGGGGTGCGCTCGGCGCGCCACCGGCAGGCGCTCCACGCGCCCCGCTCCTCGGGGTCCTCACGGGTCCTGCGCTGCACGGCTGCTCCTCGTCCGGACGGTCCTGCACGGGGTGGCGCGGCGGCTCCGGGACCGCCGCGCGGAGCGGGCGGGTGCCACCCGGGCGAGCGTCGTCAGCCGGGCAGCTGGACCGGCCGGACGATGTCCGCGTAGAGCAGCAGGACGGACATCCCGACGAGCAGGATCGAGACCCCGTAGGCCAGGGGCATCGCCTTCGCGACGTCGACGGGACCGGGGTCGGGGCGGCGGCGCAGGCGCCAGATCGCCTTCTTGACGATCTCCCACAGCGCGCCCGCGATGTGCCCCCCGTCGAAGGGCAGCAGCGGGATGAGGTTGAAGACGAACAGCGCCACGTTCAGGCCCGCGACGAGCGAGAGCAGCCGCGAGACGCGCTCGGCGAACGCGTCGCCCGGCACGATCGCGGGCTGCTGGTTCAGCTCCCCCGCCAGGCGCCCGATGCCGACGACGCCGATGGGCCCGTTCGGGTCGCGCGCCTCGCTGCCGAAGGCCGCCTGGGCCACGTCGACGAGACGCTGCGGCAGCCGCACCACGATGCCCGCGACGCCGCGGACCTGGTCGGCGACGATCCCCGGCACCTCGCCCACCGGCGAGCGCACGACGGCGACGCTGGGCGAGACGCCCAGGAAGCCGACGCGCTCGGTGGCGCCCGTGGGCTCCCCCGTCGTCGCGTCGAGCACGGCGCGGTCGGTGAGCAGCGGCGTCACCGTGAGCGGGACGTCGGCGCCGTCGCGGCGCACCACGAGCGCGACCTCCCGGCCGCCGCGGCTGCGGATCGCGTCGGAGAGCTCCTCCCAGCTGCCCACCGGGCGCCCGTCGAAGGAGACGACCTCGTCGCCCGGGCGCAGGCCCGCCGCGGCGCCGGGCGCCACGGGGTCGGTGGGCGAGCACGCGGTGGCGGTGGTGCCCGCGGGCACCACGCAGGCCTGCACGCCCGAGAGGGTCGGGACCAGGCCCGGCTGGCCGATGCCGCTGACCACGACGGCCGTCAGCACGAGCGCGAGCACGAGGTTGATGACGGGACCGCCGAGCATGATGGCGATGCGCTGCAGCACCGGACGGCGGTAGAACGCGCGGTGGGCGTCGGCGGGGGTGACCTCCTCGGCGCTCGCGCGGCGGGCCTCGTCGGCCATCAGCGCCCAGCGGCCCGTCGACGTGGCCCGCAGGGTGCCCGGCTCGTCGCCGGCCTGCGGCGGGAACATCCCGATCATCCGGATGTAGCCGCCCAGCGGGATCGCCTTGACGCCGTACTCCGTCTCCCCGCGGCGGCGGGAGAACACCGTCGGGCCGAAGCCCACCATGTACTGGGTGACCTTGACCCCGAAGCGCTTGGCGGGCAGCAGGTGCCCGACCTCGTGCAGGGCGATGGACACCGCGACGCCGAGGGCCGCGACGAGTATCCCGACGACGAGCAGCAGGACGCTCACGCGCGCACCGCCGCCCCGACGAGCTCGCGCGCCCGGGCCCGCGCCCAGTCCTCGGCCCCCAGCACGTCCTCCACGTCGCGCGGGTCGCCGTCGGGCGCGTGCTCGCCGACGACCGTCGCGAGGGTGTCGACGATGCCGAGGAACGGCAGCCGGCCCGCGTGGAAGGCCGCGACGCACTCCTCGTTGGCGGCGTTGAACACCGCGGGCACCGTGGAGCCCCGCCGGCCCGCCTCGCGCGCGAGGTCCACGGCCGGGAACGCCTCGGCGTCCAGCGGCTCGAACTCCCAGGAGGCGGCCCGCGTCCAGTCCACGGGCGCCGTCGCCCCCGGCACCCGGTCGGGCCAGCCGAGGCCCAGCGCGATGGGCAGCCGCATGTCCGGCGGGGAGCACTGCGCCAGCGTCGAGCCGTCGGTGAACTCGACCATCGAGTGCACGACCGACTGCGGGTGCACGACGACGCTGATGCGGTCGTAGCCGATGCCGAAGAGCAGGTGCGCCTCGATGACCTCGAGGCCCTTGTTGACCAGCGTCGCGGAGTTGGTGGTGACGACCGGGCCCATCGACCAGGTCGGGTGGGCCAGCGCCTGCGCGGGCGTCACCGCGGTGAGCTCCTCGCGGCGGCGACCGCGGAACGGCCCGCCGCTCGCCGTCACGACCAGGCGCGCCACCTCCGCGGCGCTGCCGCCGCGCAGGCACTGGGCCAGCGCGGAGTGCTCGGAGTCGACGGGCACGAGCTGGCCGGGCGCCGCGGCCCGGGTCACCAGCGGCCCGCCCGCGACGAGGGACTCCTTGTTGGCCAGCGCGAGCGTGCTGCCGGCCGCCAGCGCGGCGAGCGTCGGGCGCAGCCCCACCGAGCCCGTCATGCCGTTGAGCACGACGTCGCAGGGCCGCCCGGCGAGCTCGGCCGCGGCGTCCGGGCCGCTGAGGACCTCGGGCCGCCACCCGGGGCGCCCGGCGGCGGCCGCGGCGGCGGCCAGGGCGGCCAGCAGCTCCTCGCGGGCGCCCTCGCGGGCCACGGCGACGACCTCGACCTCGTGGGCGACGGCCTGGCGCGCGAGCAGCCCGACGTCGGCGCCCCCGGCCGCGAGGCCGACGACCCGGAAGCGCTCCGGCGCCCCGGCCACGACGTCCAGCGCCTGAGTGCCGATCGACCCGGTGCTGCCCAGCAGGACGACGTCGCGCCGGGCGGCCGGGGCGGCGCTGAGGTGGCGGGGGGCGTCGGGGAGGGAGCTCACCCGGCCATCATGGACCGCCTCCCCGGGGGCCGGAGCGGCGCCGCGGGTCGCCCGCCCGCGCGGGGGCCGCGCGGGCGTCCGGCGTGTGGAGGACTGCGGGAGGCCCCGTGCGGAGCAGGTGTGCCGCGCCCGGGGGCGACGGGTGCCGCCCGCGTCGGGGAGGATGGTGGACGCGTCTCGCCCCGCTCTCGGAAGGACTCCCCGATGCTCCGGACCGCCCGTCGCCGGACTGCACGCCGCCGGACCGCCGGTCTCGCCGCTGCGGCCCTCTCGACCCTGGCGGTCACCGCCCTGCCCACGGCCGCCGAGGCGGGCACCGGCTCCGCGTCGGGCTCGGCCACGCTGCTGTCCTCCGTGGACGCGAGCGGGGTGCAGGCGGCGGAGTCCTACTGGACCACCGCGCGGATGGCCGCGGCCGTCCCCCTCGACGGGCCGGACGTCACCACGCAGGGCGTCGCCGGGGCCCTGGGCCTGCGCGCCGGCGTGGGCGCCCCCGCGGCGGACACCGACGCGGCGCCCGGTGGCGTGGCGCCGTCGGCCGGGCGCACCCCGCTGGCCGGGGCACCGGTCGTGCGCGGGACCCGCGCGCCGGCCGTGAAGGTCGCGCGGCCCTGGACCGGCGCCGCGGGCGTCACCCAGCGCGTGGGCAAGGTGTTCTTCACCCGCGCCGGGATGCCCTACGTCTGCTCGGCCAGCAGCGTCGACAGCCGCAACGCCAGTGTCGTCGTGACGGCCGGGCACTGCGCCACCGAGGGCGGCGTGCCGTCGGCGAAGTTCGTGTTCGTCCCCGGGTACGCGAACGGCCTGCGGCCCTTCGGCACCTGGGCCGCGCAGCAGCTCATCTCCACGCCGGAGTGGAGCGGCGGGGACCCCGACAGCGCCGCGGCCCTGAACGGCGACGTCGCCTTCGCGGTGCTCGCCCCGCGCAACGGCCGGACCCTCGCGGCGACCGTCGGGTCGTTCGCCATCAGCTTCTCCGACACGACGTCGCCCGTGTCGGTGTTCGGCTACCCCGTCTCCACGCGCGACGACGGCGAGACGCTGAAGCACTGCCGCGGGCAGCGCTTCGCCGACACCGCCGGGACCACGGACCGCGGGACGAACTGCGTCATGGCCGGGGGTTCCAGCGGCGGGCCCTGGCTCGCGGGGTTCGACCCGGCGACCGGGACCGGCACGGTCACCTCGGTCGTCAGCTTCAGCTACCGCGACAACCCGAATGCCCTGTTCGGGCCGGTGTTCGGCCCGTCCGTGCAGGCCGCGTACACGAAGGCCTCCACGGCCGCGGTCTCCTGACGCGCTGAGCGCCTGCGGGGCAACGAGGACGGCCGCGGAACCCCGAGGGGTTCCGCGGCCGTCGTCGTGCGAGCCTCGATCGAGCGAGGGCCGTCAGGACGTGTGGGTGATCCCCACGTACTTCGTCTCGAGGTACTCCTCGATGCCCTCGAAACCCCCCTCGCGGCCGAACCCGCTGGCCTTGACGCCGCCGAAGGGCGCCGCGGCGTTCGAGACGACGCCGGCGTTCAGGCCGACCATCCCGGTCTCCAGCGCCTCGGCGACGCGCAGCCCGCGGTCGAGGCCCTGCGTGAACGCGTAGGCGACGAGGCCGTACTCGGTGCGGTTGGCCAGCGCCAGCCCCTCCTCCTCGCTGTCGAAGGCCACGACGGGCGCGACCGGCCCGAACGTCTCCTCCGTGAGCAGCCGCGCGTCGTCGGGCACGTGGTCGACGACGGTGGGCGCGTAGAAGTAGCCCTCGCCGGCCACCGACGTCCCGCCGGTGAGGACGCGGGCGCCGGCGCCGACGGCCTCCTCGACGCGGGCCGCGACGCCCTCGCGCGCGCGGGCGTCGATGAGCGGGCCGACCTGGACGCCGTCCTCGGTCCCGCGCCCGACGACGAGGGCGCCCATGCGCTGCGCGAGGCGGCGGGAGAACTCCTCCGCCAGCGGCCGCTGGACGTAGAACCGGTTCGCCGACGTGCACGCCTCACCGGTGTTGCGCATCTTGGCGAGCATCGCGCCGTCGACGGCCGCGTCGAGGTCCGCGTCGTCGAACACGAGGAACGGGGCGTTGCCGCCCAGCTCCATCGACAGGCGCAGCAGCTGCTGCGCGGACTGCTCCACGAGCGTGCGCCCGACCGCGGTGGACCCCGTGAACGTGAGCTTGCGCAGCCGCGGGTCGCGGATGATCGGCTCCATCACGGCCGCCGTCCGCGTCGTCGTGACGACGTTCAGGACGCCCTCGGGCAGCCCCGCCTCGGCCATGAGCTGGGCGAACAGCAGCGTCGTGAGCGGCGTCTGCGTCGCGGGCTTGACGACCATCGTGCAGCCGGCCGCGACCGCGGGGGCGACCTTGCGGGTCCCCATCGCCAGCGGGAAGTTCCACGGCAGGATCATCAGCGTCGGGCCCACCGGCTGCTTCATCGTCAGCAACCGGCTGCCGCCCACCGGGTTCTCGGAGTAGCGGCCCGAGATGCGGGGCGCCTCCTCGGAGAACCAGCGCAGGAACTCGGCCCCGTAGGTGACCTCGCCGCGGGCCTCGGCCAGCGGCTTGCCCATCTCCAGGGTCATGAGCAGCGCGAACTCCTCGGCGCGCGCCGTGAGCATCTCGAAGGCGCGGCGCAGGATCTCCGCCCGCTCGCGCGGCGGGGTGCGGCGCCACCCGGGTGCGGCGGCGACGGCCGCGTCGAGCGCGGCCCGGCCGTCCTCGACGCTCGCGTCGGCGACCGACGTCAGGACCCGCGCCGTGGCGGGGTCCTCCACGTCGACCGTCGTGCCGCCCGACGCCTCGCGCCAGGTGCCGCCGACGAGCAGCTGGGTGGGGACGGAACCGAGGAGCTCGGCCTCGCGCTGGGCGGTGCTCACGCGGCGGCCCCGGTCTGGGCGAAGACCTCGTCGAGGACGTCGAACGCCTCCGAGAGCAGCTCGTCGCCCATGGCGAGCGAGGGCAGGAACCGCAGGACGTTGCCGTAGGTGCCGCAGGTCAGCACCATGACGCCGCGCTGCGCGGCCTCCTTCGCGACGCGGCCGGCGAGGGCCGCGTCGGGCACGTGGGTGCCGGGTTCCACGAGCTCGACCGCCATCATCGCGCCGCGGCCGCGGACGTCGCCGACGCGCGGGTCGCGCTGCGCCAGCGCCTGCAGGCGGGTCGTCATGAGCCGCCCCAGCGCGGTGGCGCGCTCGAGCAGGCCGTCCTCGCGGACCGTGGCGAGCGAGGCGAGCGCGGCCGCGCACGCGACCGGGTTCCCGCCGTAGGTCCCGCCGAGGCCGCCGACGACAGGGGCGTCCATGATCTCGGCGCGACCGGTGACGCCCGACAGGGGCAGGCCGCCGGCGATGCCCTTGGCGGTCGTCACGAGGTCGGGGACGATCCCCTCGTGCTCGCAGGCGAACATGGCGCCGGTGCGGGCGAAGCCGCTCTGCACCTCGTCGGCCACGAACACGATCCCGTTGGCGTGCGCCCACTCCAGCAGCGCGGGCAGGAACCCCTCGGCCGGGACGATGAACCCGCCCTCGCCCTGCACGGGCTCGACCACGACGCACGCGACGTTCGAGGCGCCGACCTGCTTCTCGATGACGGCGATCGCCCGGGCGGCCGCGGCCGGCCCGTCGATCGGGTTGCCCTCGAGGTCCACGCCGTCGCGGAACGGGTAGGACAGCGGGGCGCGGTGCACGTCGGTCGCGAACGGCCCGAAGCCCTCCTTGTAGGGCATGTTCTTGGCCGTCATGGCCATCGTGAGGTTCGTCCGGCCGTGGTAGGCGTGGTCGAACACCACGACGCCGGTGCGGCCCGTGTGCGCGCGGGCGATCTTCACGGCGTTCTCGACGGCCTCGGCGCCCGAGGTGAACAGCGCGGTGCGCTTCTCGAAGTCGCCCGGGGTGATGTCGTTCAGCGCCTCGGCGACGGCCACGTAGGCGTCGTAGGGCGTGACCATGAAGCAGGTGTGGGTGAACTGCGCGACCTGCTCGCTGACGGCCTCGACGACGCGCGGCGCGCTGGCGCCGACGGACGTCACGGCGATGCCCGAGCCGAGGTCGATGAACGAGTTGCCGTCGACGTCGACGACGACCCCGCCACCGGCCGCGGCGGCGTAGAAGGGCATCGAGGAACCGACCGCGTGGGACACCGCGGCGCTGCGGCGGGCCGCGAGCGCCCGCGAGCGGGGGCCGGGCACCTCGGTGACGAGGCGGCGCTCCTGCGGCAGCCCGGGGCCGCCGAGCGGTGCCTCCTGCAGGGCGAGCCCGTCGTGCGCGGTGGGTCCCTCCTGCGTCGCGGTCTGCCTGTGCGTCTCCGTCTGCGTCACGTCCACTCCTCCGGTCTGGCCGACGACTCTCTCCGGTGAACGCTAGGCCCGTCGGCCGGGGTCCGTCAGTGGCAGCGGTGCACAGCGGGAGCCCCCCGACGGTGCAAGACTGCCGCCGTGGTGACGGTGGCGGACCTGCTGGCGGTCGACGGGCTCGCGCTGCGCGCGCTGGGCGGGCCGACGGGCACCGCGCTGCGCTGGGTGGCGACGAGCGAGCTGGACGACCCGACGCCCTTCCTCGAGGGCGGTGAGCTGCTGCTGACGACCGGGCTGCGGGTCGCCGGCGCGACCGCGCCCGGCGGCGGCGACTGGCCCGGCTGGGTGGCGGGGCTGGCCCGCGCGGGCGTGGCCGCGGTCGGCTTCGGCGTCGGGCTGGGCCACCGCGAGGTGCCCGCCGGGCTCGTCGCGGCCGGGCACGAGCTGGGCGTCGGGGTGCTGGAGGTGCCGCCCCCGACGCCGTTCATCGCGATCTCCCGGGCCGTGGCCGACCTGCTGCAGCGCGGCGAGCAGGCCGCGGACACCGCGGCGCTGCAGACCGTCCGGGAGCTGACGCGGGAGGCCGGGGGCGCGGCCGCGGCTCCGCGGGTGCTGCGCCGCCTCGCCGCCGCGGTCGGGGGGGTCGCGTGGCTGCTG
>NZ_VWPY01000070.1 GCF_011839805.1 Kineococcus rubinsiae
TTGACGTCGTCGCCGAGGCCGAACGCGTCGTGGACCACGACGACCCCGGGCCACGGTCCGGGGCGGTCCGACGTCGCGACGGGCAGCGACAGGTAGGCGGGCAGCGGGGTGCCGTCGGCCGAGGGGATCGTCGTCATGGGCATGCGCGCATCGTCACCCGCGGGTGATCACCGCGCCACCCCTGGTCGCGCGGTGCCGGACGGGGGCACCATCGACGGGGTGGAGCCCGTCCGGGAGTACGTGCGGCGCCGCGCCGCGCCCGCGCTGCGGCCCTGGGTGGCCGGGTGCTCGGGCTACCGGGAGGCGGGCGTGGGGCCGGTGCGCCACCTCGGGCTGCCGTCGCCGTGGATGACGCTGATCCTCACCCTCGACGACCCCCTCGTGGTCGAGCGCCACCCCGACCCCGCGCAGCCGGGCGGCCGCTTCGACGCGCTCGTGGGCGGGCTGCACCGGACGCCCGCGGTGATCGTCCACGACGGCCGGCAGTCCGGGATCCAGGTCGCCCTGCACCCGCTGGCGGCGCGGGCCGTCCTGGGCCTGCCGGCGGGGGAGCTCGCCGCGCTCGACGTCGGCCTGGACGAGGTCGCTGGGGCGGACGTCGAGCGGGTGCGCGCGGACCTGCTGGCTGCGCCCGACTGGGCGGCCCGCTTCGACCGGGTCGAGGCGTGGCTCGCTGCGCGCCTGGCCGTCCCCACGCCGGGGACCGCGCCGCGCAGCGCACCCGAGGTCGTGCGGGCGTGGGAGCTGCTGCGCCGCGGCGCCCGGGTCGAGGCCGTCGCGCGGGAGGTGGGGTGGAGCGCCCGGCACCTGTCAGGGCGGTTCCGGACGGAGGTGGGACTGTCCCCGTCGGCGCTCGCGCGGGTCAGCCGCTTCGACCGCACCCGCCGTGCGCTGCAGGCGTTCCCCGCCGCGGGGGAGACGACGCGTCCCCGGTCGCTGGCCGACGTGGCGGCCGAGCACGGCTACGCCGACCACGCGCACCTCGACCGCGACTTCCGGGAGTTCGCGCAGACGACGCCGCGCCGCTGGCTGGCGCAGGAGTTCCGATCCGTCCAAGACGCCGAGCCGTCCGGCGCGGGACGCTCGTGGACATGACCTCGGACACCCGCACCCCAGAGACCCGAACCCAGCAGACCCGCACCCCGGCCCCGCAGGTGTGGCCGTGCCTGCAGGCGCACGACGCGCGCGCCCTGATCCGCTTCCTCGTCGACGCCTTCGGCTTCGTCGAGGTCGCCGCCTACGGCGAGGGCGACGTCGTCGCGCACGCCGAGCTCAGCTGGCCCGAGGGTGGCGGGGTGATGCTCGGCTCCGTGCGTCCCGCGGCGGACGGGGCGTCGGACGCGCCCGGGACCTGGGGGCCCGGCTCGAGCTGCTGCTACGTGGTCAGCGACCACGTCGACGCGCTGCACGCGCGGGCCGTGGCCGCCGGGGCCACGATCCTCATGCCGCTGACGGACACCGACTACGGCTCCCGCGACTTCACCGCGGCCGACCCGGAGGGCAACCGCTGGTCGTTCGGCACCTACCGCGGCGAGCCGCACCCGGGGTGAGCGCGGCCCGCCGGCGGTGGCGGGTCAGCCGACCTCGACCTCGAGGGTGACCTCGATGTTGCCGCGGGTCGCGTTGGAGTACGGGCAGACCTGGTGCGCCGCCTCGACGAGGGCCTGCGCGGCCGCCTCGTCGATGCCGCCGAGCTCGACGCGCAGGGTCACCTGCAGCCCGTAGCCGCCGGCGCCGTTGGAGCCGATGCCGACCTCGGCCGTGACGGCGGAGTCGGTGAACTCGACCTTCTGCGCCTTGCCCACGGCCTTCAGCGCCGAGTGGAAGCACGCGGAGTACCCGGCCGCGAACAGCTGCTCGGGGTTGGTCGCGCCACCCGGGCCCCCCATCTCGCGGGGGATGGCCAGGTCGACGTCGACGAGCCCGTCGGAGGTGCGGGTGTGCCCGGCGCGGCCCTCGCCGGTGGCCGTCGCGACGGCGGTGTAGACGGCGTCCATGTCAGTCTCCTCGTCAGTAGAACGAACGTTCCTTCTGCACAGTAGCGCAGATCTCGGTAGGGTCGACGGGTGGCAGTGACGACGACCGTGGTGGACGGAGCGGGCCCGCGGCCCTCGGCCGCGCGGGACCGGTTGCTCGCGACGGCGGCGCGCCTGTTCTACGCGCACGGCATCGGCGCCGTCGGCGTCGACCGGCTCGTGGTCGAGGCCGGCGTCACGCGCGCCACCTTCTACCGGCACTTCCCGGCCAAGGACGACCTCGTCGTGGCCTGGCTGCGCACCTCCGACGAGGCCGTGCGCACGGCGGTCCAGCGCTCGGCCGCCGTGGACGACGACCCGGTCGCGCTCGTCCGGCGCCTGGTGGCGGCGATCGGCGAGCAGGTGTGTGGCGAGGGCTTCCGCGGCTGCGCCTTCATCAACGCCGCGGCGGAGTTCCCCGACCTGGCCAGCGCCGTGCACCGCGCGGTGCGCGAGCACCGGGCGTGGCTGGCGGCGACCCTGACGGACGCCCTCGGGCGCGCGGCTCACCCGGACCCCGCCGCCGGGGCGCAGCGCATCGTCGTGCTGCGCGACGGGGCCATGGTCGCGGGCTACCTGGGGGACCCCGTCGCGGCGCGTGCGAGCTTCGCGGCCGGGGTCGAGGACGTGCTGGCGCTCACGCGTCCTTGAGCGGGTCGTTGCCCCAGTTCATGAGGGAGTAGCGCCAGCGCGTCTCGGTCACGTCGCCTTTCGGACGCTGCTTCGAGTGCCGGGCGACGTAGCCGACGACCTTGTGCATGTGGTCGACGTCGTCGTCGCTGAGGTCGTCCTTCTTCGTGCGCAGGATCTCCACGATGCGGCGGCCCGAGTGGTGCCCGACCGACTCGCCCTCGCCGACCCCGACGGACTTCGACTCGTCCGTCTCGAGCCACTCCTCGAGCTCCTTGGGCGTCATGTTCACCGCCTCGCCGAAGCGGTGGCGCACGTCGTCGCGGTCGGGGGTGTCGCTCTTCTTCTCGCTCACGCGTCCATGCTGACCCGGTGGCAGCAGGCCCGCACGCCGGTGCGGCTGCGGCTCCGGTTGCGGGGCAGCACCTCAGGCGACGGGCAGCCGGGCCGCCGGGGCCTCGCGCACGTCGACGTCCGGGTCGGGCCGGCGGTGCCCCGCGGTCGCGGCCGTCTGGCGGCGCACGTGGTGGCGGCGGCACAGCACCTCGTACTCGACGGTGCCCACGGGCCCCACGTCGAGGGTGCCCTCGAGCTGACCGACGTCACCGACGACGACCTGCTCGCCCGCGACGACCATCACCCCGTCGACGGTGCGGGCGTTGTGGGTGGCCCGCGACCCGCACCAGCACAGGGCCTCGACCTGCGGCACCTGGACCCGGTCGGCCAGCTCGATGAAGCGGGCGCTGCCGGGGAACAGGCGCGTGCGGAAGTCCGCGGTGATGCCGAACGCGAAGACGTCGATCCCGAGGTCGTCCACCAGGCGGGCCAGCTGCTCGACCTGCAGGGCCGAGTAGAACTGCGCCTCGTCGCACACGACGTAGTCGACCTGGTCACCCGCCGCGCGTCGGACGGACACCTCGGCCCACAGGTCGGTGTCCTCGCCGACCTCCAGCGCCGGGCGCCGCAGGCCGATGCGGCTGGAGATCACGGCCTCGCCCGCGCGGTCGAAGCGTGTGAACAGCAGCCCGCGCCGGCCCTGCACGCGGTGGTTGTGGTCGGTCTGCAGCGCGAGCGTCGACTTCCCGCAGTCCATCGTCCCCGAGAAGAACACGAGCTCCGCCACGTCCCTCATCCTGCCGCACCCGCGAGGGCGGATCCGTCGCAGACTGTCCGGCGGCGCCCCGGGGGAGGGCGCCGACAGGGCGGCGGGAGCGGGGGGCGAGGGCATGGGTGGTGCCGAGGGTCGGGACGGGGCCGTGACCCTGCAGGACTGCGCCCGCGTGAGCGGGCCGTTCTTCCACGGGACGCGCGCGGTGCTGCGGGCCGGTGACGAGCTGGTGCCGGGGCGGGTGTCGAACTTCCACGCGGGACGGGTGATGAACCACGTGTACTTCACGTCCCTGCTCGACACCGCCGCGTGAGGAGCCGAGCTGGCGGTGGCGCTCGCCGGCGAGGGGCCTGTCATCGGGGGACCAGGCGGAGCGGGGACCGGCGGGGATCGGGGCCACGTCTACGAGGTGGAACCCCGGGGACCCTTCGAGGACGATCCGAACGTCACGGACAAGAGGTTCCCGGGCAACGTCACGCGGTCCTACCGCTCCCGGCACCCGCTGCGCGTCGTGCGCGAGGTGCCCGACTGGCCCGGCCACGACGCCGAGACGCTGCAGCGCATGGTGGACGGGCTCCGGGGGCTGCGGTCGAAGGGGCTCGACGTCATCGAGGACTGACCGCCGCCGGCCCGGCCGCGCGGCGCCTCGGGACGTCGTGCGGTCGGGCCGGCGGGGCGGCGGAAGGCGTCGTGCGGCTCAGGCGTCCCCGGCCGTGACGGCCACGGCCTCCTCGGCGGAGTGCGGCGCCACGCGGTGGTGCGAGGCGGCAGTGAGGTGGCGCCGGCCGCTGAGCAGGACGACGAGGCCGAGCGCGACGCCGACGGCGCCGAGGGCGAACGGCGCCCAGGGGGCCGCGACCTCGCCGAGCTCCCCGGCGGCCCAGGCGGCGATCGCGCCGCCGATGAACCGGACGGCGGAGTAGGCCGCGGAAGCGGTCGAGCGCTGGACCGGCGAGACCTCCATGACGAGCTCGGTGACGATGGTGTTGTTCACGCCCAGGAACAACCCGGCCACGATCGTGCCGACGACGAGGAACGGGTGGTGGCTGACGAAGACGCCCTCCAGCGCCAGGGTCAGCGCGAACAGCGCGAGCATCGCGGCGATGACGCCCACGCTGCCGAACCGGCGCTGCAGCGGCGGGGCGATGAACACCGACGCGATCGCCAGGCACAGGCCCCAGCCGAAGAACACGAACCCGAGCCGGATCGGCGAGGAGATCTCCAGCGCGAACGGCGTGTAGGCGAGCAGGGTGAAGAACCCGAAGTTGTAGAGGAACGCCATGCCCGCGACGGTCAGCAGGCCGCGGTGGCGCAGGGCGCGGACCGGGTCGGCGACCGTGGTGCGCACCGCGGGCCGCGGGGTGGCGGGCAGCAGCGTGGCGATGGCGACGAAGGCGACGGCCATGAGGACCGCGGTGCCGAAGAACGGGCCACGCCAGCTGATGTCGCCCAGCAGCCCGCCGACCAGCGGCCCGGCCGCGATGCCGAGGCCGAGCGCGGCCTCGTACAGGATGATCGCGTTGGCCATGCCGCCGCTGGCGGCCCCGACGATCGTGGCGAGCGCGGTCGCGATGAACAGGGCGTTGCCGAGGCCCCAGCCCGCGCGGAACCCGACGATCTCGCCGATCGAGCCCGAGGAGCCGGCGAGCGCCGCGAACACGACGATGAGCGCGAGACCGCCCATGAGGGTGCGCTTCGCGCCGAACCGGCTGGAGACCGCGCCGGTGACGAGCATCGCGAGACCCGTGATGCCGAGGTAGCTGGTGAACAGCAGCAGCGTCTGGGCCTTCGTGGCGCCGAGGTCGCCGGCGATGGCCGGGAGGATCGGGTCGACGAGGCCGATGCCCATGAAGGACACGACGGCGGCGAACGCCACGGCCCAGACGGCGACGGGCTGCTTGAGGATGGATCCGGTGGTGTCCGCGGTACCGGTGGTCGGCACGGGACCTCCTCGCAGGAGTAGGGGTGGGGTTCGGAGGTTCAGGGCCCGGAGGTCGAGAGGTCCGGGGTCAGGCGGGGGGCGCGTCGGCGTGCGACCAGAGCGTGCCGACGAGGGCCTCGAGCAAGGCGACCGCGCCCGCGACGTCCTCGCGCCGGTCGGTGCCGAGGGCGTCCACGGCGTCGCCGACGGGCCCGCTGAGCCGGCGCCGGTTCTCGCGCAGGGCCTGCGTGCCCGCGGGGGTGAGGGTGACGCGGACGGCACGGGCGTCCCCGGGGTCGGCCTCGCGGGTGACGAGGCCCGCGTCGGCGCACCGGCTGACGAGCGACGTCATGGACGGCTGCGCGCACCGCTCGAGGGCGGCCAGCCGGCTGATGCGCAGCGGCCCCTCGCGGTCGAGGTTGCCCAGCAGGCGCGCCTGGGTCAGCGACAGCTCACCGGCCGCGGTGGCGGCGCTCGCGGCCCGGGTCAGCCCCGAGCACGCCAGCAGCAGCCGTTCGGCGAGCGCCTCATCCGATTGCATAGGGACACTATACATCAACTCACGTGTGACGAGTTGGTGGCGCAGCGCGACCGGGCGTGGTGAGCTACGGGGGTGGAGAGCACCCCGGATCAGGACAGCGAGCGCCGCGAGCGCTCGGAGCGGCGCAGCCTGATCGACCTCACGCGGGCCGAGCGCGGCGAGCCCGAGCGCCGGCACCTGCCCGGCGTGGAGCGCCGCGACGACGTCGCCGACGTCCCCGAGGCCGAGCGGCTGCCCGCCGAGGGCGAGGAGCGGCGCGGCGACGAACGGCCCGGCGACGAGCGGCGCGGCGACGGGCGGCGCGGCAGCGCCCCGGGCGACGACGCCTGAGGCCTCCGGTCAGCTCAGCGAGCTGAACGCCTCCACGTCGCGGATCTGGCCCGAGACGATGATCACGTCGTCGGCCTGCAGGGTCGTCTCGGGCGTCGCGTAGGTGAACCCCTCGCCCGGGCTGTGGTGCGCGACGACCGTCACCCGGTGCTGGCTGCGCAGCCGGGCCTGGGTCAGCGTCATGCCGACCAGGGGCGGCGGCGGGGTCGTCTTGACCATGGCGAAGCCGTCGTCGAACTCGATGTAGTCGAGCATCCGGCCGCGCACCAGGTGGGCGACGCGCAGCCCCATCTCGTGCTCGGGGCGGATGACCTTGTGCGCACCGAGCTGGGTGAGGATCCGGGCGTGCGACTCGCTGATCGCCTTGGCCCACACGTTGCGGATGCCGAACTGCAGCAGCGTCGAGACCGTGAGGATGCTCGCCTCGAGGTTCGTGCCGATGCCGACCACGGCGCGGTCGAACTCGTTCACGGACAGCTGCCGCAGCGCCTCCTCCTTGGTGGAGTCGGCGACGACGGCGTGCGTCAGGTGCGGGGCGAGCTCGTCGACGAGGGCCGGGTCGGAGTCGATGCCGAGGACGTCGACCTCGCCGTCCTTCATGAGCTCCAGCGCGAGGGAGCGGCCGAAGCGCCCCAGCCCGATGACGACCACCGAGCGGGGGGTCGCGGTGGCTGATCTCCTAGCCAATGATCGGCCTTCCTTCCGGGTACTCGTACAGGCGGCGCCGCTCGCGCAGGGCGAGCGCGGCGCCGAGGGTGATGGGGCCCAGGCGTCCCAGGAACATGAGCGCCGCGAGCAGGACCTGCCCCGCGGCGGGCAGCTGCGGCGGCAGCCCGGTGCTCAGCCCTACGGTGGCGAAGGAGGACACGACCTCGAACAGCAGCCGGTCCGGGGGGAAGGGCGTCGTCTCGACCAGGACCAGCGTCGAGGTGACGATGACGGCCACCGCCACGAGCGCGACCGTGAGGGCCTGGCGGTACACGCGCTCGGGGACGCGGCGGGAGAACACGGTGACGCTGGTGTCGCCGCGGAACTCCGCGACCAGGACCACGAGCAGCAGGGCGAACGTCGTCACCTTGATGCCGCCCGCGGTGCTCGCGGAGCCGCCGCCGATGAACATCAGGACGTCCATGACGAGCCACGACCCGCCGTTCATCGAGGCGATGTCGACGGAGTTGAAGCCCGAGCTGCGGGTCGCTGAGGCCTGGAAGAGCCCGGCCAGCGGCCGCTCGTGCCACGGCAGCGCACCGAAGGTGGCCGGGTTGCGCCACTCGTTGAAGGTCAGGAAGGCCCAGCCGAGCAGGAGCAGAGCCCCCGTGGTGGTCAGGGTCAGCTTGGTGTGCAGCGACCACAGCTTCGGGAAGCGGAACTGCCGGCGCAGCTCCAGCAGGACCGGGAACCCGAGGCCGCCGATCGTGGCCGCGACGATGACCGGCAGGCAGATCCAGGGGTCCCCGACGAAGCCGGTCATGTTGTCCGAGCGCAGGACGAACCCCGCGTTGTTGAAGGAGGAGACCGCCAGGAACGTGCCCTCCCACATCGCCGACGGCAGGGGTTCGCCGTAGCCGACGTGCAGGCGCGTCGTGAGGGCGACGGCCGTGACCGCCTCCACCAGCACCGAGACGCGCACGACGCCCAGCAGGACCGTGCGGACGTCGCCGAGCTCCAGGCCGCGCGACTCCGTCGCGGTGACCATCCGGGAGCGCAGGCCCATCCGGCGGGAGGCGAAGACGCCCAGCAGCGACGCCGACGTCATGATGCCGAACCCGCCGACCTGGGCGAGGGCGAGGATGACGACGAGCCCGCCCGTCGACCAGTGCTCGCGCGTGTCGACGATGGTGTGCCCGGTCACGCAGAGCGCGCTGACGGCCGTGAAGAGGGCCTCCACGAAGGTCGCGCCCCCGGGGCCGCGCCGCGAGACCGGCAGGTAGAGCAGCGCCGTGCCGATGGCCACGGCGACCGCGAACGCGACGGCGACGACCTGCGCGGGGTGCCGCAGGAACGGGCGGCGTGCGGGCGCTGCTGCGTCCACGTCAACCCTCCGGTGAGCCTCGGACCTCAGTGGGCCGCGGCGACCCGGGGAGTCAGGCTAGCCCGCCCGGGCCCCCGTCGCGGTGATCGTCGGGGTGGTCGTCGTGGTGCTCGACGTCCAGGAGCTCCAGCAGGTCGGTGCGGTCGAAGAAGCGGGCCGTCTCCAGGGCGTTCGGCGAACCCAGGTACGGGTCGGCGTCGCCCGTCAGGAGGGCCTGCACGACCTCGCGCGCGCCGGTGAAGACGGCGCCGGTCAGCGAGGTCTGGCCGCGGTCGTTGACGCGGTCGGGGTCGGCCCCGCGCTTCAGCAGCGCCGTCACGGTGGCGTGGTGGCCGTTGGACGCCGCGAGCATCAGCAGCGTGTTGCCGTCCGCGTCGGTGGAGTTCACCGGCACGCCGAGGTCCAGGTAGCCGCACAGCTCGCGCGAGCGGCCGTCGCGGGCGTGGCCGAAGAGGCGGTGCGCGAACTCCAGCGCCCGCTCCTCGCCCTCGTCGGAGGGACCGACCGGTTCCTGCGCCCCCGCGTCCGGGGCGTCGACGGGGTCCTCGGCGTCGCGGTCGTGGTCCGTCACGGCGTCAGGGTAGGCCGGGGGTGCCCGACCGCGCACGCCACGGCCCGTCGCGCGGCCGCCTCGTCGCGGTGCGTCACCGGCGGTCGGTGACCGCGTCCAGCGTCGTCATCGCGCCGGACAGGGCGGCCAGGTAGGCGCGGGACACGTCGTACACGGCGTGGCCCGCCACGACGACGCCCGCGGAGTCGTCGTCCTCGTAGGCCAGGACGGCCTCCAGGGCGTGCCCCGCGGCGCCGCGGTGGTCCAGCAGGGCCGCGCGCACCGACAGCGCCACCCCGGTCGTCTCGACGAGCTCGTCCTCGGGCAGCCCCATGACCGACGCGACCCCCGACAGCAGGCCGGCGGTGTAGGCCACGTCGGAGTCGCCCGGCACGAGCCGCGCGCACGCCGACGCCCGGGCCAGCACCAGCATCAGCGACTCGGTGTCCACGCTCGTGACCCCGCCCAGCAGCATGAGGACGACCCAGGAGCACAGCTGGCGGCGGCCGAGCAGCACGATGGCCTGGCGCAGCGACGTGATCTCGTTGCGCGCGCCGTAGGCGGCGGAGCCGACCGTCTTGAAGACCCGCAGGCTCAGCGCCGGGTCGGACGCCACGAGCTCCTCGATCTCCCCGATCGAGGCCTCGGCGCCCGTCAGGGCCCGCACCAGGCGCAGGCAGATGATCTGCGACGGCGTCAGGCTCACGGCCTCCAGCGTCACGGGGCGCTGCAGGCCGTAGCCCTGGAAGAGGTCGAAGCCCAGCTCGAGGCAGCGGTCGAACAGCGCGTCGTCCTCGATGCGCTCCACGACCAGCACCGCGCCCGGGCCGTGCTCGCGGGCCAGGGCCAGGACGTCCTCGAACGCGTCGCCCGTCGCCTCGACGTCGATCTTCACGTAGTCCGCCAGCGCCAGGGCCGGCAGCCGGTGCGCCTCGCCCGCGAAGTCGTCGACCGCGATCCGGTAGCCCAGGGCGCGCAGGTGGCTGAGGCCCTCGATGACCTCGTCGTCGACCTGGATGTCCTCCAGCAGCTCCAGCACCACCTGCGACGGCGAGCACGGCATGGGCAGCTCGCCCGTGAAGAACCCGCGCGTCAGGTTGATGAAGAGGAGGCGGTCGCCCGCGATCTGCTCGACGCCGAAGTCGCCGAACGTGGCGCTGATGACCTGCGACGTCGCGTGGTCCTGCTCGGCGCCCTCGGCCAGCTCGGCGCTCGTGCGGCCGTGGGCGCGGAACAGCAGCTCGTAGGCGACGAGGCGGCGGTCGCGGTCGTAGATGCCCTGGCGGCCGACGCGGACGGGCGCGACGCTGGCGGGGGCCGGGGCGGACGTCAGCTCGCGCCCGGTCACGACGCGGCGCTCGCGGCGATGGTGCGCAGCTCGCGGAGGTCGACGACGAAGGCGTCCTCGTCCAGGACCGTCCCGCCCGTGGCGGCGACCAGGGCGGCCGTGACGGCGGCGACCGACGAGCGCGCGAGCACCCGGCCGTGCGGGTCCGTCGCGTCGCCCGCGGCGTCGGTGTCCCACTGGACCTCGTAGGTGACCTCGCCCGCGGACGGGTCCGCGGAGGGGTCGTCCTCGGGGTGCACGAGGAGCACGAGGTCGGTGTCGCCGCGGCGGCCGGAGACGACGTACGGCTCGGGGACGGGCGGCTCGCCCGTCAGCGCCTCGTCCGCGGCGTCGAGGAGCTCCTCGAGGTCGCC
This sequence comes from Kineococcus rubinsiae, assembly GCF_011839805.1. Lineage (GTDB taxonomy): Bacteria > Actinomycetota > Actinomycetes > Actinomycetales > Kineococcaceae > Kineococcus > Kineococcus rubinsiae. Next base: position 10,829 of record NZ_VWPY01000070.1, read on the forward strand.
GGAGCGGGCGCTCTCGGCGTCGGGCAGGGCGGCGTCGAGCGCGGCCAGCAGCTCGTCCGGCTCCACCCACGTCGACGTCCTCACCCTCAGGTCTACGGCTCGCCAGGGGTCCGGCTTGAGCACCGCCGACGTCCCGGCTGCGCGGACCGCGCCGCCGACCCGGCGGGCCAGGGCCAGCAGCAGGACCAGGCCCGCCAGTTCCTCACCCACGGGGCGGCCCCCGGGGAAGGCGCGGTGCAGCTCGTCGCGGTCCGGCTCTGCCGGCGGGGTGCTGCTGCGCTGCACCGGCGTGAGCAGCCCGACGACGCTGCCGACGTCGGCGTGGAAGGGCTTCGGCAGCCGCAGCGCCCGGCGCGCGCCCCGGGTCAGGGGCACGGGACCGAGCAGGACGCTCGCCGCGTCGGGGCCGTCCGAGGTCGGGGTGACGCGGTCGGCGAGGACCGCGCGGCCGTCGCGGGCCAGGTCGCTCCCGGGCAGGCGCTGCCGGAGCAGGTCGGAGACCTCGGCGGCGCTCACGGCGTGCGGCAGCAGCAGGAGGTGCGCCCCGCTCAGGGTCTGCGCGCGGGGCGGGAGGGCTGCACGGTGCGGGGAGGCGGCCACCCCCACACCATGCACCCCTCAGACCTGCGTGCGGGAGAAGTCGGCGGAGGAACGGCTCGGAGTGGGCCCGCGCTGCCCCTGGTACTTCGACCCGGACGCCGCGCTGCCGTACGGGTGCTCGGCCGCGCTGGAGAGCTGGAAGAAGCACAGCTGCCCGATCTTCATGCCCGGCCACAGCGTGATCGGCAGCGTCGCGACGTTCGACAGCTCCAGCGTCACGTGCCCCGAGAAGCCCGCGTCGATGAACCCCGCCGTCGAGTGCGTCAGCAGCCCGAGCCGCCCGAGGCTGCTCTTGCCCTCCAGCCGCGCCGAGACGTCGTCGGGCAGGGTGACGACCTCGAACGTCGACCCGAGCACGAACTCGCCCGGGTGCAGGATGAACGGCTCGTCGTCGGTGACCTCGACCAGGCGCGTGAGGTCCGGCTGGTCCTGCGAGGGGTCGATGACGCGGTACTTGTGGTTGTCGAAGAGCCGGAAGTACCGGTCCAGGCGCACGTCGATGCTGGACGGCTGCACGAGCGACGGGTCGTACGGGTCCAGCACGACGCGACCGGAGTCGAGGACGCGGCGGATGTCGCGGTCGGAGAGCAGCACGGGCGCCACGGTAGCGGTCGCCCCCGCAGCGGTGCGGGGCACCGGCGGGCGTCCGATAGACTCCTGCTGCGCTCGCCCTGGTGGGTGCTCGCGGGTGTAGTTCAATGGTAGAACTTCAGCTTCCCAAGCTGATAGTGCGGGTTCGATTCCCGTCACCCGCTCAGACGTCGAGGCCCGGATCCGGTGGATCCGGTGGATCCGGTGGATCCGGTGGATCCGGGCCTTCGTCGTATCCGGACCTCCGCGGGCTGCGGCTCCCCGCCGGAGCGGCCGCCGCGCGCACGCCCGGCCCGGCAGGATGAGCCCGTGAGCACGTACGCGGTCGAGGCCCGGCGCTCAGGCCTGCCCGGGCTGTGGGAGCTGCACATCGCCGGGGTCGGCGTCACGCAGTCGCACCGGCTCGGGGACGACGCGGAGTTCATGGTCCGCGACTACCTCCAGGTCGTGGGGGCCGCCGACTGGGACACCGCCGTGCTCGTCATCGCCGAGGTCGACGACTGAACGAGCGCGGCGACCGCCGACGGCGCGGCCCCGGGCGCCGCCGAGGTCGTCGCGGAAGCGGCGCGGGTTTCCGCCGGTGGCCGCGGGGTACCGCAGGCGCATGACGACGAGCTGGAACGGGTGCCCGCGGTGAGCGCGCAGTCGATCGCCGAGGCCGCGCACCGGCGGCTGCACGCCGTGCAGGCGGCCTACCAGACGCAGGACGAGCGGCCGCTGGGCAGCTACGCCGCGGTCATGGGGGTCTACGGCAGCGCCGTGACGGCGGCGGCCCTGCTCGCCCGGGCGACGGGGCGGGGGATGCCGGTGCGGCCGAGCGCGGGTGACCTCGCCGTGCTCGCGATCGCCACCCACAAGGCCACCCGCCTGCTCACCAAGACCGCCGTCACCTCACCGCTGCGGGCGCCGTTCACGCGCCACGCCGGCTCCGCGGGGGAGGGCGAGGTGATGGAGGAGGTCCGCGCCGAGGGGCTCGGGCACTCCGTCGGGGAACTGCTGACGTGCCCGTTCTGCGCGTCGGTGGGTCGCCACCGGGCTCACCGCGGGGACGGTCCTCGCGCCGCAGCTGACCCGGGCCGCGACGACCGTGCTCGCCACGGTGTTCGGCTCCGACGTCCTGCACCTGCTCTACGACAGCGCCAAGCACCTGCCGGCCGGCGCGGAGCGGGCCGCGGGCGACGCCTGAGCGCGCCTACGCCGTGAGACCCGCGTGCAGGCGGTTCAGGACGTAGTTGATCCACTCGTCGCGCGCCGCCGCACTCGGGTTCCGCCCCTCGACCGAGGCGACGACGGTGTCGCGCCCCAGGGCCACGAGGACGTCGACGGCCTCCTGCGCCTGCGCCGCAGCGGACTCGATCGCCGCGCGCACGGCGCGCTGCTGCTGGTCGGTGAGCTTCGCCTGGGCCATGTCCCCATCCTCCTCCCGCGCCTGAGTGGCACGGACCTGCGGCCTGCGGTTCGGTGGCAGCAGCCGGCGACGTGGACGTCGCCGGGACACACGAGAGGAACTCCATGGCACTGCGCGTGCTCTTCCTGGGCGGCACGGGGATCATCAGCTCGGCCTGCGCGGCGCTCGCCGTCGAGCGCGGCCTCGACCTCACGGTCCTCAACCGCGGCGGGACGTCGGCCAAGCGCCCCCTGCCCGACGGGGTGCGGACCCTCACCGCGGACGCGCGGGACCCCGGCGAGCTGCGGAAGGCGCTGGGGGACGAGGAGTTCGACGTGGTCGTCGACTTCGTGGCGTTCACGACCGAGCACGTCGCGGCCGACGTCGAGACGTTCCGCGACCGCACCGGGCAGTACGTGTTCATCTCCAGCGCCTCGGCGTACCAGAAGCCCGTGGGGCACCTCCCGATCACCGAGTCGACGCCGCTGGCGAACCCGTTCTGGCAGTACTCCCGCGACAAGATCGCCTGCGAGGAGCTGCTGACCGCCGCCTACCGCGACACGGGTTTCCCGGCCGTCGTCGTGCGGCCCAGCCACACCTACGACCGCACGAGCCTGCCCGTCGACGGCGGCTGGACGATCGTGGACCGGATGCGGCGCGGCAGGCCCGTGGTCGTGCCCGGCGACGGGACGTCGCTGTGGGTCCTGACCCACCACACCGACTTCGCGAAGGGGTTCGTCCCGCTGCTGGGCGAGCCGGCCGCCACCGGCGGGGCCGTGCACATCACCGGCGACGAGGTGCTGACGTGGGACCGGATCCACCGCGACCTCGCCGCGGCCGCCGGGGTGCGCGACCCGCAGCTCGTCCACGTGCCGTCCGACGCCATCGCGGCCGACGACCCCGTCCGCGGGGCGGGCCTGCTGGGCGACAAGGCCCACTCGGTCATCTTCGACAACACCAAGCTCAAGCGGCTCGTGCCGGGCTTCACCGCCACGACGACGTTCGCGCAGGGGGCGCGGGAGATCGTCGCGCACCACGACGCGCACCCCGAGCTGGCGGTCGTGGACCCCGACGTCGACGCGCGCCAGGACCGGCTCGTCGAGCGCTGGGGCTGAGCGGTCCCTCCGTGATCGTGCAGGTAGACCCTGCATGATCACGGAGGGGAGGGGTCAGGCCGTGGCCGCGCCGTCGTCGCCCGGCCCGAGGCCCGGGGGCAGCTCACCGGTCGACTTCCGGTAGTACGCGGCGGCCTGGCGCTCCACGAGGAGGCGCGTCAGGCCGATGACCGCACCGGACGCGAGCGCCCAGATGACGGCCTCGCGCCACGCGACGTCCGGGTCCTCCGGGTTGTCCGGCGGCGGCGACTTCGTGATGGTCACCCAGACCTTCTTGGTCAAGCGGCTCGCGACCGCGGTCGCGAAGATCCCCGACGCGGGGCCCACCAGCTTCCACACCATGGCGTTCATGGTCGCTGACCCTGCCCTACAGCACGTCGCCGAGCCAGCGCAGGACCGGGAACAGCGACGTCGCGGCCCCGCCCAGCAGGGCCAGGGCGAGCAGGACGGCCATCAGCCGGACGGCGCGGGACGGTCCACCGTCGGGTCCTCGGAGGCTGCGGAGCACACCGCCATCATCCCCGATCCGCACCCGGCCGAGGCGGTGTAGCGTTCCGCCCAACGACAGGGGAGCGCTTCGGGCGCTGAGAGTGCGGGGCATCCCGCAGACCCTCGAACCTGATCCGGTTCACACCGGCGTAGGGAGTCGGGACGTCTCGACCCGTGGCCGCAGCGGCCACGGGTCCCCCTCCTGGATCCAGGAGGACACCGTGAGCACCACCTCGACCACCCCGCGCAGCAGCGCCCTGGCCCGCGGGCCGCTGGGCCGCTGGCGCAGCCTCGACCTCGTCACCGCCGCCGTCCTCGGCGTCGCGTTCGGCGTCGTCTTCTGGGGCTGGGACGTCGTCTACAACGTCCTGAGCCCCGGCTTCGGCTTCTTCCAGCCCGCCAAGGGCCTGCTCGGCGGGGTGTGGCTGCTGCCCGCCGTCGTCGGCGCCCTCGTCGTCCGCCGCCCGGGCGCGGCCCTGTTCACCGAGCTGGTCGCCGCGTCCGTGGAGTACCTGCTCGGCAGCGGCTGGAGCGTGGGCGTGCTCATCTCCGGCGGCCTGCAGGGCCTCGGCGTCGAGATCGCCGTGGCGCTCTTCGCCTGGCGGCGCTGGGGGGCCGGTGTCGCGGCCCTGGGCGGCGCGCTCGCCGCGGCCCTGGAGGCCCTCTACGAGGCCTTCGCCTACAACGACTGGGTGCTCGGCTGGGACCTCGCCTACGGGGCGGCCTTCGTCGTCTCCGGCGCCGTCGTCGCCGGCCTCGGCGGTGCGGCCCTCGTGCGGGCGCTCGCGCGAGCCGGTGCGCTGCAGCGCTTCCCGGCGGGTGCCGAGCACCGCGCCGCCCAACGGGCCTGAGCCGGTGGCGGCCGTCCGCGTCCGCGGGCTGACGGTCGCGCCCGCCGGGTCGAGGCCCGTCCTGCGCGACCTCGACCTCGACGTCCCCGCCGGCGAGCGCGTCCTGCTCGTCGGCCCCAGCGGCTCGGGGAAGTCGACGCTGCTGCGGGCGCTGGCCGGCCTGCTCGACGCCGAGCACGACGACGACGGCGCCGTGACCGGTGAGGTCCTCGTGGGCGGCCGGCCCGCGGGGCCGGGCGCGGCGGGCCTGCTGCTGCAGGACCCGCTGGACGCCGTCGTCGCGGCGACCGCGGGACGGGACACGGCCTTCGGGCCGGAGAACGCCGTCCTGGACCGCCCCGAGATCTGGGAGCGCGTGGCCCGGGCCCAGGCCGCGGCGTCCTTCCGGCCCGGCCGCGAGCGCGACACCGCGACCCTGTCGGGCGGTGAGCTGCAGCGGCTCGGCCTCGCGGGCGCGCTCGCGCTGCGGCCCGGGCTCCTGCTGCTCGACGAGCCCACCTCGATGCTCGACGCCCCCACCGCGCTCGCGGTGCGCGACGCCGTCCTCGCGGCCGCCGGCGACTCGACGCTCGTCGTCGTCGACCACGACGTCGCGGCCTGGGCGCACGTCGTCGACCGCGTCCTCGTCCTCGGGGCGGACGGCGCCGTCGTCGACGACGGGCCGCCCGCCGCGGTCCTGGCGCGGGCGGCCACCTCCACCTCCGAGCTGTGGATCCCCGGCGCCCCGGTCCCCGACCCCCTCGACGTGCCCTCCGAGCTCGTCACCCCCGCCCTCCGCCTGCCCGGCGGTGACGTCGCGCTGCACGGCCGCGGCCTGCGCGTCGTCCGGCGCCGCCGCGGCCTGCGGCCCGGGCCCGCGACGACCGTCCTCGACGGTGTCGACGCGGAGCTGCGCACGGGGGCCGTCACCGCCCTGACCGGGACGAGCGGCGCGGGGAAGTCGACCCTCGTGGCCGTCCTCGCCGGGCTGCTGCGGCCCACCGCCGGCGACGTCCTGGCCGCGCCCGGGCTCGCGGCCCGGGGTCGCCGGGAGCCGTGGCGGTGGTCGTCGGCGGAGCTCGCCACCCGCGTCGGCTGGATCCCGCAGCACCCCGAGCACGGCGTGGTCCGCCCCTCGGTGCGCGAGGAGGTCCGCGCCACCGGCCGCGCCCTCGGCCTCGGCGCGGCGGGGGACCGGCGCGCCGACGACCTCCTGGACCTGCTGGGCCTCGCCCACCGCGCCGACGTCGACCCGCACCTGCTCTCCGGCGGCGAGCAGCGCCGCCTCGGGGTCGCCTCCGCGCTGGCCGCCGGGCCGTCGCTCGTCCTCGCCGACGAGCCCAGCGTCGGGCAGGACCGCGCGACGTGGGCCGTCGTCGCGGGGGTGCTGCGCTCCGCGGCCCGCGCGGGGGCCGCCGTCGCCGTCGCCACCCACGACGCCCGCCTCGTCGCCGCCTGCGCCGATGCGGAGGTCGCCCTCGCGGGCGGTCGCCTCCTACCCGCCGCCGGTGCGCCGGCGGCCGGCCCTGCTGTCGGCACACCTGCTGACGACACTCCGGCCCGGCTCGCGGCGGTGCGGCCGTGAGCGTCACCGACCTCGTCCCGCCCACGGCGACGCAGGACCGCACCGCGGCCGGCGGCCCGCCCGTGCGCCGCTGCGGGCCGCTGTCGCTGCTCGGCGCGTCCGTCCTGCCCGTCGCCGGGTCGCTCGCCGTCGACACCTGGCGCGTCGGGGCCGTGGCGCTCGCGGTGCAGCTGCTCCTGCTGCCGCTCGCGGTCCGCGGCTGGCGTGCCCTGCTGCCACGGCTGGTCCCCGTGACGATCGCGGCGGTCTCGGTCGGGTGGTCCACCTGGCTCCTCGGCGGCGAGGCGGACCCGGTGGCCGCCGCCGTGGCGTCGGTCCTGCGCATCGCCGTGCTCGTGCTGCCCGGTGTCGTCCTCCTCGCCTGGCTGGACCCGAGCGAGACGGGCGACCACCTGGCGCAGCGGCTGCACCTGCCGGCGCGGGCCGTGGTCGCGGCCACGGCCGCGCTCGAGCAGCTCTCGGCCCTGGCCCAGGCGTGGGACGAGCTGTCCCGCGCCCGCCGCGCCCGCGGGCTCGGACCCGGCCGCGGGCCCGTCTCGCGCGTGCGGTGGGCCGCCTCGACGGCGTTCGGGCTCCTCGTCGAGGCGCTGCGCCGGGCGGCGCGGATGTCGGTGGCCATGGACGCCCGCGGGTTCGCCGACGCCGCCGGCCGCTCGTGGGCGCTGCCCGCGCGGTGGGCGCTCGCGGACACCGTCCTGCTCGTCGTGGGCGCGCTCCTCGCCGCCGTCCCGCTCGTCGCGACGGCCCTGCTCGGCTGAGCCGCCCCCGCCCCCGCGCCTCGCCCGGCCGGCCGCGGGGTGCACGGGGGGACCGTGGATTCCTCACGCCGGACACCTGCGCTGCGGCCTGGTGAGGTCCCCCGGCCGGGGGCCACCGTGGGGCCATGGGCCCGGTCCGGCACAGCACCCTGCGCAGCAGGTGGTCGGAGCTGCTGCGTGCCGGGTCCCCGCGCCCGCGACGGCCGGACGCGCGCCGGCCCGACCCGTGGTCCTCTGACGATCGGCCGTCGGACGTGCTGGACCCGGCGGTCCGGTCGGGGGAGGAGCCGGCCCCCACGTCGTGCGCGGTCGCCCTGCGGGGCCTCGGGGTGAGCTTCGGCGACGTGCGCGTCCTGGACCGCGTCGACCTGGAGGTCGCCCGCGGGGAGGTCGTCGGGGTGCTCGGCCGCCGCGGCGCGGGGGCGTCGACGGTGCTCGCCGCGGTCGCGGGGCTGCTGGCCCCCACCGCGGGCACGGTGCGGGTCTTCGGCCACGACCCGGCCGCCCGGCCGCAGGTCGCGCACCGGCTGGTGTCCGTGCTGCCCGAGCGCTCGGGGCCGTTCCCGCGGCTGACGGTCGAGGAGAGCCTGGAGCTGTGGGCGTCGCTGCACGCGCAGCCGCGGCCGGTGGCGGACGTCCTGGCCCTGGCCGGGCTCGGCGCCGTCGCCGCCCGCCGCGGCGGGGACCTGGGCACCGCCGACGCGCAGCGCCTCCTGCTGGCCGTCACCTTCGTCGGCGGGACCCCGCTCGTCGTGCTGGACGAGCCGCCCGCTGGATTCGTCCCGCCCGCGCGGGCCGCGCTGGCCGCCCTCGTCCGCGACCGCGCCGCGGCCGGCGGCACCGTCCTGCTCGCCTCGCGCGACGCGGGGCAGGCCGCGGACCTCTGCGACCGCGTCGCCGTCCTGCGCCGCGGGCGCCTCGCCGCCGTCGCCAGCCCGCAGCAGCTCGTCGAGCGCTACGCCCCCGACGGCGGCGCGGCCGTCCTGGTCGGCGACCCCGCGGAGGCGTCCGCGCTCAGCTCCGCCGCCCCCGGCGCGACCTTCCAGCGCGGACCCGCCGGGACGCTCGTCGAGGTGCCCGGCTGCGACCCGGGGCAGCTGCGGTCCCTGCTGCGCGGTCTCGCCAGCGTCCTGGAGGTCCATCACCACGAGGGCACGCTGGCCGACGCCGTGCGCCGCGCGACCGCCGACCGGCGCCCCCGCGAGGAGGAGGTGGCGTGAGTGCCACCGTCCGCGCCCCCGGGGCGGCCGCGACCCGCCCCGCGGCGGCCCCCGGCCCGCC
>NZ_VWPY01000008.1 GCF_011839805.1 Kineococcus rubinsiae
CCGACGCCGCCCGCACCGCGAGCGCCCCGCGGACCACCTCGACGGCGGACGCCCCCGCGGCCCACGGAAGCACCACCGCCGGCCCCGACACCGCCGCCGACGGAACCGCCGCCGACGCGGCCGTCGCCGCCGCCCGGACCCGGCTGGGCCTGCCCTACGTCTGGGGCGCGACGGGCCCGTCCACCTGCGACTGCTCGGGGCTCACGCAGTGGGCCTACCGGCAGGCGGGCACGGCGATCCCCCGCACGTCCCGGCAGCAGTACGCGGGCCTGCCGCGGGTGCCGCTGGACGCCCTGCGGCCCGGCGACCTGGTCTTCTACGCGACGAGCTCCGACCCCGCGACGATCCACCACGTCGCGCTGTACCTCGGCGGCGGGAAGGTCCTGCACGCCCCGCACACGGGCGACGTGGTCCGCGAGGCCGGCGTCGCGATGCCGGGGCTGCTCGGCGCGGTGCGCCCCGCCGCCGGCTGAGCGCGCGCGGACGGCCCCGGCGCAGCGGCGCGCGCCCCTAGGATTGGCCCCGGCGGTCGAGGTCGGTCGCGCCCCCGGCGACGGCGGGTGCGCCGTGGAGCACGAGGGGGACGTTCTGGACGCCGTGGGCCGCAGCACCGTGGCGGACCGCTACGCCCTCGACGGGGAGCCGGGCGGGGCGCCCGACGCGCGGCCGCGCCGCGCGCGCGACACGACGCTGGACCGCTGGGTCCGCGTGCGCACCCTCGACGCCGCCGACGCCCGCGCCGCGGAGTTCCTCGACGCCGCCCGCCGCGCCGCGATGGTCAGCGACCCGCACGTCCCCCGCGTCCTGGACGCCGGCACCGACCAGCGCCCCGGCGGCGGCACGGTCTACGTGGTCGAGGAGGACGTCGAGGGCCGCACTCTGACGGACCTGCTGCGCCAGGGGCCCCTGCAGGCCCCCGCGGTGCGCTCGCTCGTCGGCGAGGTCGCCACGGCCCTGGACGCGGCCGCCCGCCGCGGCCTGCACCACACCCGCCTGACCCCGGACTCGGTCGTCCTCGGCCCGGACGGCGTCGTGCGCGTCGTCGGCCTGGGCCTGGAGGCCGCGCTGGAGAAGGACCCCCCGGTGGTCTCGGCCGCGCGCGCGACGGTGCTGGCCAACCGCGCGGACGCCGTCGGCCTCGTCGCGCTCGTCTACGCCGGGCTGACGGGCCGCTGGCCGGCGGCCGCGGGCATCGCGGCGCACCGCACCCTGCCCGCGGCCCCGTCCGGCGACGGGCACCCCGTGCCGCCGAAGGACATCCGCCCCGACGTCCCGAACGACCTCGACACCCTGTGCGTGGTCACGTTCGGCCCCCACGAGGACGGCCCGCGCGACCCGTCCGAGCTCGCCCTGCAGCTCGCGCCGTGGTCGATGGCCGTGTGGGCCGACGTGCTGCGCGACATGCGCGGCGAGCGGGCCACGCGCGAGGTCCGGCAGCGGCTCGCGAGCCGCGAGGTCGTGCCCGACGAGGAGCCGCCGGTGCCCTTCGCGGCCCCGGCCTCGACGGGACGCCCGCCGCAGTCGGACTCCCGCCTGGTGCTGGCCATCGTCGCGGTCTGCGTGGTCGTCGGGCTCGTGGTCGCCCTGTGGCAGCTCAGCCGCATCGGCGTGCCCGGGGAGCTGTCGGGGCAGCCCGCGGCGACGTCCAGCGCCGCGCCGAGCACGCCGGCGGCCGAGAGCCCCGCCGCGCCGGCCCCGTCGACGACCCCGCCGCCCGCCGCCCCCGCCCCCGTCCCGCTGCGGGTCGCGGGTGTCACGGCCATCGACCCCGAGGGCGACGGCACGAGCCCCGGCGGCGTCGAGCGCACGGTCGACGGCGACCCGGCGAGCAGCTGGTCCAGCGAGCGCTACACCTCCGCGGGCTTCGGCGGCCTCAAGAGCGGCATCGGCCTGCTGGTGGACCTCGGCGCGGACGTCGACGTCACCTCGGTCGTGCTGACCGACGCCGGCGAGGGCGGCCGCGTGGAGCTGCGCAACGCCCCGACCGGCGGCTACGAGGGCTCGGTGCCGGTCGCCGAGTCCGCGGCGGGCGGCGTCGCGACCCTGACGCCGCTCACCCCCGTCCGCACGCGCACGGTCCTGCTGTGGGTGACGCAGCTGCCGACCACGGACGGCCAGGCCCGCCTGACGGTGTCCGAGCTGCAGGTCCTCGGCACCCCGGTGCCGTGACGCCCCCGGCGGACGGCGACGCGCGCGACCCCCGCACCGACGCGGAGCTGGTCGCGGCCCACGTGGCGGGCGACCCGGACGCCTTCGGCGAGGTCGTGCGCCGCCACCGCGACCGCCTGTGGGCCGTGGCCCTGCGCACCACGGGCGACCGCGAGGAGGCCGCCGACGCCGTGCAGGACGCGCTGGTGTCCGCGCTGCGGGCCGCGGACCGCTTCCGCGGCGACTCGGCCGTGACGACCTGGCTGCACCGCATCGTCGTCAACGCCTGCCTGGACCGGGCGCGCCGGCGGGCCGTGCGGCCCACCCGGCCGCTGGAGGAGGAGGTCGGCCCGGGCGGCGAGGACTCGCGGCGCACGGGTGCCGCACCGGCCGTGGTGCCGGACCAGACGCCGTCGGTCCAGACCCGCCTGGACGTGACGCAGGCCCTGGCGCGGCTGCCCGAGGCGCAGCGGGCCGCGCTGGTGCTGGTGGACATGTACGACGTGCCGGTCGCCGAGGCCGCGGAGATCCTCGGCGTTGCGGTCGGCACGGTGAAGTCGCGCTGCTCGCGGGGGCGCGCGGCGCTGGCGGAGGTCCTGGGTGTCGCAGGGAACCGCTGAGCCCGCGGGGGCGTCGGAGGACGGGTGGCACGGCGGCGGTGCAGCCGCCACCAGGAGCGGGGACGGGCGAGGGAGGTGGACGTGAGCAGCAGCGACGAGGAGCAGGACGACGCCGGCGTGGCGGCCTTCGACGCCTCCGCGCGGGCGGTCGGCGACCTCCTGCGCGCCGCGGCCGCTCAGGACGGCCCGATGCCCGCCGACGTCGTCGCCCGCCTGGACGCGGCGCTCGGCGCGGCCCGGGTCGAGACGCGCGTCGCCTCCCTCGACCACCGGCGCCGGCGCGCCCGCCGCTGGAACCGGGTGCTCGCCGCGGCCGCCGGCGTCGTGCTGGGCGGCGGTGGGTACCTGGCGAGCCAGGCCGACCTCGGCGGCGGGGCCGCGTCGTCCACGTCGGCCGGGTCCGCGGCCGGCGCCCCGGCGATGAGCAGCGGCGGGGTCGAGCGCAAGGACGCGTCGGGCCCCGTGGCGGTGCCCGACCCCCCGGTCGTGTCCAGCGGCGCCGACTACGGCGACCCCGCGGCCCTGCAGGCGGGGGCGGCCGCGGTCGTCGCCGCGTCGGGGCAGCCGGGGCAGCCGGGGCAGCCGGGGCAGCCGGGGCAGCCGGGGCCCGACCGGACGCTGCTCACCTCCCCGCAGGACGCCGCGGGCGAGGACCGCGGCGACCCCGCGGTGGCGCAGTCCCTGAGCTGCGCGCAGGCCGCCGGGGTCGACCCGGCCACCGTGCTCGGCATCGACCTGGCGCAGTGGCGCGGCACCCCCGCCGCGGTCGTCGTCTCCCCCGCGGGCCCGGGCCGCGTGCAGGTCACGGTCCTCGCCCGCGACTGCGTCCCGGGCGAGGCACCGCTGGCGGCGCAGGCGGTCGCCGGCCCCGTCCCGTAGGCGCCGCGGACGGCTCACCGCGGAGCCCCCGGCGGGGAACAGCGCACCCGTACGATCGGTTGAGACAGCAGCACGACGCGACAGGTGATCAGCACCTGGAGCACCTCCCGATCACGGAAGCAGGTCTGACGCGGTGGACGACGTCCGGAACGTCATCGTCATCGGCTCGGGACCGGCGGGCTACACCGCCGCCCTCTACGCCGCGCGGGCAGACCTGGCGCCCCTGGTCTTCGAGGGGTCCGTCACGGCCGGCGGTGCCCTCATGAACACCACCGAGGTCGACAACTTCCCCGGCTTCCCCGAGGGCATCCTCGGGCCGGACCTCATGGACGGCATGCGCGCGCAGGCCGAGCGCTTCGGCGCCGAGCTCGTCACGGACGACGTCGTCGAGGTCCGCCTCGACGGCGAGGTCAAGGAGGTCGTCACCGGCAGCGGCGGCACCTACCGCGCCCACTCCGTGATCCTCTCCCTGGGCTCCGCCTACCGCGAGCTCGGCCTGCCCGACGAGAAGCGGCTCTCCGGCCGCGGCGTCAGCTGGTGCGCGACCTGCGACGGGTTCTTCTTCCGCGACCAGGACATCGTCGTGGTCGGCGGCGGCGACTCCGCCGTCGAGGAGGCGACGTTCCTCACGAAGTTCGCCCGCACCGTGACGATCGTCCACCGCCGCGACGCGCTGCGCGCCTCGAAGATCATGGTCAAGCGCGCCGAGAACGACCCGAAGATCCGCTTCGCGTGGAACTCCGAGGTCGTCGGGATCCAGGGCGAGCAGAAGGTCACCGGCCTCCGGCTGCGCGACACGGTCACGGGCGAGGAGCGCGACGTGGCGGCCACCGGCCTGTTCGTCGCCATCGGCCACGAACCCCGCACGGCCATCGTGAAGGGGCAGGTCGACCTCGACGAGAACGGGTTCATCCTCGTCGACGGCCGCAGCTCGCGGACGAACCTCCCCGGGGTGTTCGCCGCCGGCGACGTGATCGACCACACCTACATGCAGGCCATCACCGCGGCCGGATCCGGTTGCGCCGCAGCGCTGGACGCGGAGCGGTTCCTCGCCGAGCGCCACGACGCGCAGCGCGAGGAGCAGCCCGTGCGCGAGGAGCTGACCACGCCGCCGGCCGACGAGGCCGACCTGGTCCCGCGCCCGCAGCCCCGCGTCACCGTCTGACGGTCCGCGAACACCGCACGAACCCCCACCCGACCCAGCACAGGAGACCGGCCATGAGCACCACCGCCCCCGTCACCGACGACACGTTCGACAGCGTCGTCCTGCAGGCCGACAAGCCCGTCCTCGTCGACTTCTGGGCCCCCTGGTGCGGCCCGTGCCGCCAGGTCGCCCCGATCCTCGAGGAGATCGCGGACGAGAACCGCGACAAGATCCAGGTCGTGAAGATCAACACGGACGAGAACCCGCGGATCGCCGCGAAGTACGGCGTGACGTCGATCCCGACGCTGAACGTCTACTCCGGTGGCGAGGTCGTCAAGACCATCGTCGGCGCCCGCCCGAAGCCCGCGCTGCTCAAGGAGCTCAAGGACTTCCTCTGATCCTCGGGCGCGGCTGACCCGCTGCGCCGCAACGCCTCGGAGCGCCGAAACCCCGCACGGGGTTCCGGCGCTCCGTCGTTCCGCGGGGCTCCACCCGTTGCCGCGCAACGGGTCAGGTCTGCGAGACCCCGGTCAGCGAGGTGACGCGGACGCTGGCCAGCAGCCGCTCGAGGGCCTGCTCGACGTCCTCGCGCCAGCTGACGGCGTTCTTCAGCTCCAGCCGCAGCCGGGGGTGGCGGTGGTGCGGGCGCACGACGGTGAACCCGACGGACTCCAGCGTGTGGGCCGGCAGCACGCACGGGTCGGAGCTGTCGTGGGCGTCCTCGTCGTTGCCGTCCCCGCCCTTCGCGGTGGGCCCGCCGCCGAACGCCTCGACGGCCTTGATGCCGCGCTGCGTGAGGTCCTTGGCGGCGCTCTGGATCAGCATCCGGGCCAGGCCCTGGCCGCGGAAGGCGGGGTCGATCCAGCCCGTCATGAGCAGGACCGCGTCCCCGCTGACGGGGGACGTCGCGAAGCCGTTCTGGCGGGGCACGTACACCGGCGGCGCGTAGGTCACGAAGCCGACGGGCTGGTCGTCGACGTAGACGATCCGGCCGCAGGGGCCCCACTGCAGGAGGACCGTGGAGATCCACGCCTCCTTCTCGAAGTCCGGGTAGCCCGCCTCGGCGGCGCGCTGGCCGGCGACGGCGTCGAGCTCCCAGAAGACGCACCGGCGCGACGCCTTGGGCAGGTCGGAGACGGTGTCGAGCGTGAGCGGAGCCATCCGGCGACCCATCGGGCTGTGCCCCCTCCCGGACGACCGCGCAGCGGCCATGACCCGTCGTCGGCGGTGGTGACCGCGCTCGCGCCGGTCACCCCGTACGAGGACGCGGCCGCGACACGGGCCGGAGCCCGTGCGCGTCACGCGTCGTCACGGGCATCCTAGGTGGAGGTCCCGCCTGGTGCGACGAGACCCGAGGCGCACCATGTAAGCCTGCACCACGCACCGCACCCCGTTCCACCCGCGCGATCCACCACGTGCCCCAGGAGGCCGTCATGAGCCAGCACCCGCCGCCCTCGAGCCCGCCAGACGCGCCCGCCGCGTCCGCCGCGGCCGGGGCCGCGGCCGCCGGTTCGCGCCACGGCAACCGCCTGGACCGCTGGCGCGACACCTACGCCGCCCGCACCGCGTCGATGACGGCCTCGGAGATCCGGGCGCTGTTCGCCGTCGCCAACCGCCCCGAGGTCGTGTCCCTCGCCGGCGGCATGCCGTACCTGCCCGCGCTGCCGCTGGACGCCATCGCGGGCATCGCGCAGCGCCTGGTCGCCGAGCGCGGCGCCGTCGCGCTGCAGTACGGCTCCGGGCAGGGCGAGGAGGTGCTGCGCGAGCAGATCGTCGAGGTCATGCGCCAGCAGCAGATCCACGCCCACCCCGACGACGTCGTCGTCACCACGGGCTCCCAGCAGGCCCTCGACCTCGTCGCGCGCGTCTTCCTCGACCCGGGTGACGTCGTCGTGGCCGAGGCCCCCAGCTACGTGGGCGCGCTGAACGTCTTCCGCGCCTACCAGGCGCAGATCGTCCACGTCCCCATGGACGCGGACGGGCTGCAGCCGCAGGCGCTGGACGAGACGCTCACCCGCCTGGCCGCCCAGGGCCGCCGCGTGAAGTTCCTCTACACGGTGCCCAACCACCACAACCCGGCCGGCGTGACGCTCTCCCTGGAGCGGCGCCCCGCCGTCCTCGACGTCTGCCGCCGGCACGGCGTGCTGGTGCTCGAGGACGACCCGTACGCGCTGCTGGGCTTCGAGGGCGACCCGCTGCCCGCCCTGCGGTCGATGGACTCCGAGCTCGTCGTGCACCTGGGGTCCTTCTCGAAGACCTTCGCGCCCGGGTTCCGCGTGGGCTGGGCCGTCGCCCCGCACGCCGTGCGGGAGAAACTCGTGCTGGCCGCGGAGTCCGCGGTGCTGTGCCCGACGTCGTTCGGGCAGTTCGCGATCGCCGAGTACCTGCAGACCTACGACTGGCTGGGCCAGGTCAAGGTCTTCCGCGAGCTGTACCGGGAGCGGCGCGACGCCATGCTCGACGCCCTGGCCACGCACCTGCCGCAGGCCACGTGGACGCACCCCGACGGCGGCTTCTACGTCTGGCTGACGCTGCCCGACGGCCTGGACGCCAAGGCGATGCTGCCGCGGGCCGTGACCGCGCGGGTGGCGTTCGTGCCCGGCACGGCCTTCTACGCCGACGGGTCCGGCCGGCAGTCGATGCGGCTGTCGTACTGCTTCCCGACGGCCGACCGGATCCGCGAGGGCGTCCGGCGCCTCGCGGGCGTCGTCCAGGACGAGCTGGAGGTCCTGGAGACCTTCGGCTCGGTCGGCACCCCACCCCACGAACGCCAGGGCAGCGTGGACTCGCCCGGACCGGAGCTCGCATGAACCCCCGCGTGACCGTCCTGGCCGGCGGCCTGTCCCACGAGCGGGACGTGTCGCTGCGCTCGGGCCGGCGCGTGGCCGAGGCGCTGCGGGCCTCGGGCTGCGAGGTGACCGTCCTGGACGCCGACGCGCACCTGCTGCCCCGGCTGGCCGAGGAGCGCCCCGACGTCGTGTGGCCCGTGCTGCACGGCGCCATCGGCGAGGACGGCGCCCTGCGCGACGTCCTGGAGCTGCTCGAGCTGCGCTACGTCGGCTCCCGCCCGCAGTCCTGCCGCCTGGCGTGGGACAAGCCGATCGCGGCGAGCGTCGTGCGCGCCGCGGGCATCGCCGTCCCTGAGCACATCGCCTTGCCGCACGCCACGTTCCGCGACCTCGGGGCCCAGCCGGTCCTCGCGGCCGCCGGGGCGTGGGCGGGCTTCCCGCTCGTCGTGAAGCCCAGCCGCGGCGGCTCCGCGCTGGGCGTCGCGGTCGTCGACGGCCCGGGCGACCTCGCCCGGGCGGTGGTGGACGCCTTCGCCTACGGGGACACGGCCGTGGTGCAGCAGCACGTGCCCGGCACCGAGGTCGCCGTCTCCGTGGTCGAGGTCGACGGGGAGCTCCTGGTCCTGCCGGCCGTCGAGATCGTCGCCGACGGCGGCTCCTACGACTACACGGCCCGCTACACGGCCGGGGCGACCGAGTTCTTCGCCCCCGCCCGCCTCGCCGACGACGTCACCGACCGGCTCGCGAAGGCCGCCCGGGGCGCCCACGAGGCGCTGGGCCTGCGGCACGTCTCGCGGATCGACTTCATCGTCGACCCCGACGGCACGCCGGTGTTCCTGGAGGCCAACGCGGCCCCGGGCATGACGGAGACGTCGCTCCTGCCTCAGGGCGTCGCCGCGGCCGGCCTCGAGCTCGACGCCGTCTACCGGGGGATCGTGCAGACCGCGTTCACCGCCTGAGGCCGCCGACGGACGCCCCTGCCCCGCCCGGGGCGGGGGCGTTCGTCGTGCGGGGGGAGCGCCCGCGCGGGGCGCCTGGTAGTCCTGGACCCGTGACGAGCCCCCTCGACGTCCTGCTCACCGCCGTGGAGCGCACGACCGCCCACGCCACGTTCGCCGTGACGGCCTCCGTGGCGGTCCGGGAGGACGCGGCCCCTCCCGCCACCAGCCGCGGCTACTGCGACCTCGACGTGCCCCTCGTGGCCTCGGCCTGGTTCACCGTCGGCGGACCCACCCACCCGGGGCTGCTGCACGGCACGTCGCTGCACCTCGGCATGCCCGACTGGGTCAGCCTCGACGTGCACGGCGTCGCCGTCACGGAGCTGCTGCCGCTGTACTGGCTGCGCGCAGCCACCGCGGTGCGCGAGCAGGGCCCGGGCGTCCTGGCCGTCGAGCTGGACCTGGCACTCGCCGCGGACGTCAACCCGCCCGCCGTCGCGCGGAGCCTGCGCCACGACGAGCTGGGCCCGCTGCAGGCGGCCCGGGGACCGGCGTCCGGGACGGTCCGCATCGGCGCCACGGGCCTCGTGGAGCGCATCGACCTCGCCGTGGCGGGCGAGGAGCCCTGCACGGTCGTCCTGACGCTCGAGCCCGTGCCGCAGCGCCCCCTGGACGCGGCCCTCGTCGTCCCCGGCGCCGACCTCACCGCCGTCGTCGGGGAGCTGATCGACCCCGTCGCCTGAGCCGGCGCACGTCCGTCGTGGGGCGGGCGCCGGTCGTCAGGCGTGCGTCGGCTGCTGCTCCAGCAGGCGCAGGATCCGGTCGAGGTCGTCCAGGCCCGCGAAGTCCACCGTCAGGCGCCCCTTGGTGCGGCCCATGGCGATGCGGACCCGCGTGTCGAGCCGCTCGGCGAGGGCGGAGGCCCGCTGCTCGACCTCGGGCTGCGGCTGCGCGGGGTTGCGGCGGCGCGGCGCGGTGTCGGCGTCGCCGAGGGCGATGATCTCCTCCACGGCCCGCACGGAGAGGCCCTCGGCCACGATGCGCTGCGCCAGCCGCTCCATGGCGCCGCCGTCCTCCAGGGACAGCAGGGCGCGGGCGTGGCCCGCGCTGAGCACGCCGGCGGCGACGCGGCGCTGCACGAGCGGGGGGAGCTTCAGCAGCCGCAGCGTGTTGCTGATCTGCGGGCGCGACCGGCCGATCCGGCCCGCGAGGTCCTCGTGGGTGCAGCCGAAGTCCTCGAGCAGCTGCTGGTAGGCGGCGGCCTCCTCCAGCGGGTTCAGCTGGCTGCGGTGCAGGTTCTCCAGCAGCGCGTCGCGGAGCAGGTCGTCGTCGGCGGTGTCGCGGATGATCGCGGGGATCGTGGCGAGGCCGGCCTCGGTGGCGGCGCGCCAGCGGCGCTCGCCCATGACGAGCTCGTACGTCTCCGGCTCACCCGCCACGGGCGGCGCGGCGCGGAGCACGATCGGCTGCAGGACGCCGATCTCCTGCACGGAGTGGACCAGCTCGGCGAGCTCGTCCTCGTCGAACACCGTCCGCGGCTGGCGCGGGTTCGGCATGATCGAGGTGACCGGCACCTCGGCGAAGCGTGCACCCGGCACCGCGACCAGCCCGTCGGGCTGGACGGCCGCGAGAGGCGCCACGTCGTCGTCACGGGCCGCGTCGTCGCCGGCGGCGCGCTGGTCGTCCTGCGCGTCTCGTGCGTCGTTCTCGCGGCCCTCACGGGCCGCGGAGGGCGTCTCGTCCGCGGGGCGCTCCGGCTCGGCCGGCACCTCGCGCTGGTCGAAGAACACGTCGACCGGCCGCCCCGCAGGGCGCGGGGGGACGGCGCCGAAGGCGTCGGCGTGCTGCGGCCGGGGCGATGCCGCCGGGCCGTTGGGGATGAGGGCTCCCAGCCCGCGCCCCAGGCCTCGCCGCTTGTCGCTCACGCTCCACCCTCCTGCGACGCCATCCCGCGCCGACCGATCGAACTGTCCGTCCACCGCGACCACGGGTCCGCCACCTGCGGCGGCGACCCGACGGCAGCATCTCGCGCCGGGGTCCGCACGTCGGTGACCGCCGCCGGTGTGTCGTCGGGCGCGGCCCCGCGCTGCGCCATCTCCCGCGCCGCCTCCAGATAGGCGAGGGCCCCCGAGGAGGACGGGTCGTAAGTCATGACCGTCTTGCCGTGGCTGGGGGCCTCGGAGATGCGCACGGACCGCGGGACGAGCGAGCGCAGCACCTCGCCGCCGAAGTGCCCGCGCACCTCCTCGACCACCTGCGCCGCCAGGCGCGTCCGGCCGTCGTACATGGTCAGCAGGATCGTCGAGACGTGCAGGTCCGGGTTGAGGTGCTGCTGGATCAGCTCGATGTTCGACAGCAGCTGCGTCAGGCCCTCCAGTGCGTAGTACTCGCACTGGATGGGGATGAGGACCTCGGGTGCCGCGACGAAGGCGTTGATGGTCAGCAGGCCGAGGCTCGGCGGGCAGTCGATGAGCACGTAGTCGATGCGCCCGGCGCCGGAGCGCTCCACCTGCTTGAGGTAGGTCGTGAGGGCGCGCAGCAGGCGCGACTCGCGCGCGACCATGCTCACCAGCTCGATCTCCGCCCCGGCGAGGTCGATCGTCGCGGGGGCGCACCAGAGGTCCGGCGCCTCGCCGCAGCGCTGCACCACGTCGGCGAGGGGCTTGCCCTCGACGAGGACCTCGTAGACCCCCGGCACGTCGGCGCTGTGGTCGATGCCCAGCGCCGTGGAGGCGTTGCCCTGCGGGTCCAGGTCCAGGACGAGCACCTTGAGACCGGCCAGCGACAGCGCCGCCGCAAGGTTCACGGCGGTCGTGGTCTTGCCGACGCCGCCCTTCTGGTTGGCGATCGTCAGAATCCGGGTCTCGACCGGCGCCGGGAAGCGCGCAGTCGCGGGACGAGCCGCGGCGGTCACCGGAGGCAGTGGCGCCTCGTTGGTCGGCTCGTCCACGACGGGAGTCGGCGGGACGACGGGCGCCGACGGAGGTGCCGGGTCCTCCAGCGTGCTGGCCTGCGGCATCGGCACGGGCGCGACCTCTCCTGTTTCACGTGGAACATCGAGCGGGGGGTCGTAGCGAGGGGGCCTCACCAGGACGTCGGTCACCGCGGTTCCACGTGGAACATCGCTGGCCTGCACAGGAGGCGCTTCACTCGCGAGAGGCGACGGCACCGTGGTCGGGACCGAGGGCTCGGGGTCGGGAGCCGGCACGGTCGGTCCGACAACAGCCGCCTCCGTTTCACGTGGAACACGAGCGACCGCGGCGGGCGGAGTCAGCTCGCCGCGCGCCAGGTCATCTCCGGATGCGACGGACACCGAGACGGACAGCTCATCCTCGACAGCCTTCGATGTTTCACCTGGAACGTCCTCGTGGACGGTGGCAGAGGGAGCTGACTCCACCGTGGTGTCCCCCTCCACGGCGCTCCGGGACGGCCCGAACCAGCCGAGGCCGCGGGGCCGAGAGTCCTGAGGGGCGGTGCTGCCGCCGAACCAGCCGAGAGTGCTCACGCTGAGGGCCTTCCGGGACGAGATCGGAACAGGGAGGCGGGGGACGTCACCGCTGGCGGGCGCCGCGGGCTGAACCGCGGGCGGGCTTCTTCTTGGCCGGCGCACCGGCGACCGGCGCCTTGCGCAGCGGACCCGTCCCGCGGCCGACGCGGACCACGGTCGTCCCGGTCTCGTCGTCCGGCCCGCAGTGGACGACCTCCGGGGTGGTGGTGATGCCGAGCGCCTTGAGCGCGGCGCCGGCCGCCTCGATCTCCTCGGGAGCCGAGCGGCCCTTGATGGCGAGCAGGGAACCCTCGGTCTGCACCAGCGGCATCGTCCACCCGTAGAGGGTGGCCAGCGGCGCGACCGCGCGGGCTGTGACGATCGGCGCGGAGAACTCCCCGGCGACGTCCTCGGCGCGGCCGCGGACCACGGCGACCTGGTCGCGCAGGCCGAGCTCGGCGACCACCTCGCGCAGGAAGTGGAACCGGCGCTCGAGGGGCTCGACCAGCCGGATCTGGAGGTCTGGGCGGGCGAGCGCCACCGGGATGCCGGGCAGCCCGGCGCCGGAGCCCACGTCGATGACGGAGGCGTCCTGGGGGATCAGCTCGTGGAGGTACGCGCAGTTCAGCAGGTGCCGGCTCCACAGGCGGGGCACCTCGCGCGGACCGATCAGCCCGCGCTCGACGCCCGCGTCGGCGAGGTACGCGACGTAGGCGGCAGCCAGCTCCACCCGCTCCCCGAACACGTCGGCTGCGGCAGCGGGAACGACGGAGGGCGGTGGTGTTCCACGTGGAACACCACCGCCCTCGGGCACTTCGTCAGACACCCCGTCACCCTATCGGGCGGGGGGTGCCCCTCAGCTCACGCGCTGGGCGCGTCCCCGGCCGCCTCGGGCGCGAGCACGACGACGCGGCGCCGGGGCTCCTCACCCTCGGACTCGGACTC
This sequence comes from Kineococcus rubinsiae, assembly GCF_011839805.1. Classification (GTDB taxonomy): domain Bacteria; phylum Actinomycetota; class Actinomycetes; order Actinomycetales; family Kineococcaceae; genus Kineococcus; species Kineococcus rubinsiae. The sequence goes on from NZ_VWPY01000008.1 coordinate 12,951, forward strand.
GAGCCCGGCCGCGGCGACGGCGTCGTGGACGACCTTGCGCTCGAACGCCGGCATCGGGTCGAGCTTCTCGTCGGTGCCGCTGGCCCGCACCCGGGCCACGACCTCCTGGGCGAGGCCGATCAGCGAGGTCCGCTTCTCGGCCCGGAAGCCCGCGACGTCGAGGAGGAGCCGCGTGCGGTCCCCGGTCTGGGCCTGCACCGCGAGGCGCGTCAGCTCCTGCAGCGCCTCGAGCACCTCGCCGTCGCTCCCGACGAGCTTGCGCAGCGCCGGCGTCCCGGCCCCGTCGGCGACGATCGCGACCGACGCGCGGCCGTTCTCGATGTCGATGTCGATGTCACCGTCGAGGTCGACGATGTCGAGGAGCTCCTCGAGGTAGTCGGCGGCGACGTCGCCCTCCTCCTCCAGGCGCGTCGCTCCCGCGCCCTTCGGCTGGCGCGGGGTGCGCCCCGTCGCGGCGGCGGGGGCACCCGCCTCCGGCTGCTCCGCCGTCTGCATCGCCTCGGTGTCGTCCACCGCTCCTGCCGTGCCCTGACTCACGCGTCCTCCTGGGTGCCGCGTCCGCGGCTCGTCGTCCTGGTCCGCACCGGTGGGGTGCGTCGTCTGGCGGGGGTCAGCGCCCGGTGGGGCGCTGACTGCTCGGCGGGGCGCCCGGGCGGCGTCGCGCGTCGCGGCTGGTGCCCCGCTTGGGCTGCTGCCGCTGACGCCGCACGGGCGCCACGGACGAGGTGTGGTCGCCGTCCTTGGTCAGCTGCAGTCCACCACCGGTCTCGGCGGAGGGCAGAACGTGGCCGCGGCGGGCCGCCCGGCGCGCCTTGCGCTCCTCGAGCTCCTTCTCGGCGATGGAGCCCGGGTTGGGCATGCGCCGGATGACGAAGAACTGCTGGCCCATGGACCAGACGTTCGTCGTGAGCCAGTAGAGGAGGACACCGATCGGGAAGTTGACGCCCGACACCGCGAAGACGATGGGCAGCACGTAGAGCATGAGCTTCTGCTGCTGCGCGAAGGGGTTGTTCTCCATCGACGCCGACGACGTGTTCTTCGCCATCAGCTGGCGCTGCGTCACGAACTGCGACGCGGACATCAGCACGATCATCACGGCGGTGAGGACGATGGTGTTCCAGTCGCCCGTACCCCAGGACTTCAGGAAGATGCCGGACAGCTTCGCGCCGAAGATCGTGGCGTTGTCCGCCTGGTCGACCAGGTCGAGGGTCAGCACACCGACCGGCTTGCGCTGCCCGATGCCGTTCAGCGTGTGGAACAGCGCCAGGAAGATGGGCGACTGCAGCAGGATCGGCAAGCAGGAGGCCATCGGGTTGGTCCCCGACGACCGGTACAGGGCCATCATCTCCTGCTGCTGCGCCTGACGGCTCGCAGGATCGGTCTTGCCCTTGTACTTCGCCTGGATCTTGCGCATCTCCGGCTGGATGACCTGCATCCCGCGCATCGCCTTGATCTGCTTCACGAACAAGGGGATGAGGATGATGCGGACGACGACGACGAGCCCGATGATCGAGAGCGCCCAGGCCGTCCCGCCCGCCGGGTCGAAGCCCACGAACGTCCACAGGTCGTGGAAGCGCACCATGATCCACGCGACCACCCACTGGATGGGGTAGAGCAGTTGGTAGAAGAAATCGATCATCGCCCGGCAGTCCTCTCCTCCACTCGCCGGTCGCCCGGCGGCTCGTGTCCGAGGCCCTGCTGATCGGGGCCCGCTCGACGTTGTCGTCGAGGACGCGCTGGCGTCCTCTCAGGTTCTCGGTGCGGCCGTGGGCTCCCGCTCACGAGCGCTGCCGCCGCGATGGACCCCTCGGCGGAACGGGGTCGACGCCTCCAGGGTTCCACGGGTGGCACCGCAGCAGGCGCCTGACGGCCAGCCAGGTCCCGCGTACGGCCCCGTGCGTCCGCAGCGCGTCGACGGCGTAGGCCGAGCAGGAGGGGTAGAAGCGGCAGGTGGGGCCCAGGAGGGGGGAGACCACGAGCTGGTAGGCGCGGACCAGGCCGACCAGCAGCAGTGCCGGCCAGCGCAGGGGGTGCCAGCGGGAGCGGCGTCCCCGGTCCTCGCGCTGCGCCCGGTCCTCCCGGTGCCCGGCCGCGACGTCAGCCACGGCCCGTCAGCCCCAGGCGGCGCAGACCCTTGTCGAGGTCGGCGGCGAGTTCCGCGGACGAGGCCCCGGCCGCGGACGGCAGGGCCCGCACGACGAGGAGCCCGCCCTCCGGGGGGAGGGAGGGCCAGCGGTGGGCGGCGAGGTGGCGCAACCGGCGCTGGGTGCGGTGCCGCACGACCGATCCCCCGACCGCCTTGGACACGACGAAGCCCACCCTCGTGGGGTGGGCTTCGTCGGTCGCGGTCCAGTGCAGGACCATGCGACGCGTTCCGGCGCGGCTGCCGCCGCGCAGGGCCGACGTGAAGTCGTCCTTGCGTCGCAGGCGGCGCGCCGCGGGCAGCACGCTGAGGTCGCGGGGTCGGTCAGGCGGAGATCTCCGCGCGGCCCTTGGCACGGCGCGCGGAGAGGATGGCGCGGCCGGCGCGGGTGCGCATCCGCAGGCGGAAGCCGTGGGTCTTGGCCCGCCGACGGTTGTTCGGCTGGAAGGTCCGCTTGCTCACGTGAGGTCTCCAAGATCGCCAGGTCCGGGCTCCCGTCGCCCGCCGCGAGGCAGGTCGGACGCAGAGCACAATCCGGACCAGAGTACGGGCGCCGGAGGCAGGGGTCAAAGCGCCGTCCGCGGGAGGCCGCGCAGAGGACGACGGGGTGGACGACGAGGCGCTGCGGGGCGGGTACCGTCGTGCCTGCGCACAGCGGTGGCCGGATCCTCGGGTCTCCGCGCGTCGGGCGGGCCAACCCCGGGCGACCGGGCGCGGGACCCCACTTGAACGGTGGAGCCACCGTTGTTACCGTCCCGCCTCGACGAGCCGACGTCCGCGCCGATGACCGGTGCACCGACGGGCCTCCTCGTCGTCCCCGGCCGTCGTGCACAGTGTGTGGACAGGGGTGTGGACGGAGCCCGTCGATCAGCGTGGAACGACGGGAGAACCCCTCAGTGGACACCGATGGCGGAGACTTCCGGGGCGTCTGGGAGCGCGCAGTGGCGCAGCTCGACGCCGACGGGGTCACCCAGCACCAGAAGGCCTTCGTGCGGCTCACGCAGCCCCTGGGCCTGCTGGACGGGACCGCGCTGCTGGCCGTGCCGAACGACCTCACCAAGGAGGTCATCGAGCAGAAGGTCCGCGAGCCGCTGACCCGGGCGCTGGCCGACCAGCTCGGCCACAGCGTCCGGCTCGCCGTGACCGTGGACGCCTCCATCGGGGGGACGCTGTCGCCGGAGCTGAACGGCGAGTCGGGCTCCGGCCCGGGGCACGGCGACCTGGAGCGCGAGCGGGTGGCCGGCGGGGACCCGGACGGTGCGACGACGCGACGCGGCTACGACGGCCGGCCGACGGACGCCCGCACGGGTGACTCCCGCACCGGTGACGCGCGGGGCGGCGGGGAGAACCGGCGCTACGACGACGACGGCTACGACGGCCGGGGCTCGGGCCGCCGCACGGCGGAGGACGCCAACCCGCTCGACGACTCCGACCCCGACCTGCTCTTCACGGGCTTCAAGGTCGACCGCGGCCCCGGCACCGGGCGCCAGCCCTCGCGCGGGCGCACCCCCAGCAAGGTCGAGAACGCGCGGCTGAACCCGAAGTACATCTTCGAGACCTTCGTCATCGGCGCCAGCAACCGCTTCGCGCACGCCGCGGCCGTCGCGGTCGCCGAGGCGCCGGCCAAGGCCTACAACCCGCTCTTCATCTACGGGGAGTCCGGGCTGGGCAAGACGCACCTGCTGCACGCCATCGGGCACTACGCGCAGAACCTCTACCCGGGCGTGCAGGTGCGGTACGTGAACTCCGAGGAGTTCACCAACGACTTCATCAACTCGATCCGCGACGACAAGGCGCAGGCCTTCCAGCGCCGCTACCGCGACGTCGACGTCCTCCTGATCGACGACATCCAGTTCCTGTCGAACAAGGTGCAGACGCAGGAGGAGTTCTTCCACACCTTCAACACGCTGCACAACGCGAGCAAGCAGGTGGTCATCACCTCCGACCTGCCGCCCAAGCAGCTGTCGGGGTTCGAGGAGCGCATGCGCAGCCGCTTCGAGTGGGGCCTGATCACCGACGTCCAGCCCCCGGACCTCGAGACCCGCATCGCCATCCTCCGCAAGAAGGCGACGGGGGAGCGCCTGGAGGCGCCCGACGACGTGCTGGAGTACATCGCGTCGAAGATCTCCTCCAACATCCGCGAGCTCGAGGGCGCGCTGATCCGCGTCACGGCCTTCGCGAGCCTCAACCGCCAGCCCGTCGACATGCAGCTGGCGGAGATCGTGCTGCGCGACCTCATCCCCAACGACGAGACGCCCGAGATCACGGCGTCGGCGATCATGGGCCAGACGGCGTCCTACTTCAGCGTCACGCTGGAGGACCTGTGCGGCACGTCCCGCTCCCGGACGCTCGTGACCGCCCGCCAGATCGCCATGTACCTGTGCCGGGAGCTGACCGAGCTGTCGCTGCCGAAGATCGGGCAGCACTTCGGCGGCCGCGACCACACGACCGTCATGCACGCCGAGCGCAAGATCCGGCAGCAGATGGCGGAGCGGCGCAGCACCTACAACCAGGTGACCGAGCTGACCAACCGCATCAAGAAGCAGGCCGGCGCCTGAGGGCGCCCCACCACCCGCACCGCGGCGTCCTCGTGACGCCACCCGAGAGGGCCTCCCGACACCACGTCGAGGGGCCCTCTCCGTCGTTCCCGGGGGCCCCTCTCCGTCGTCCCCGAGGGTCCGAGGAGGCCTCGCACACGCTCCGAGAGGTTGTCCACACGCTGGGGAAAGGCGTGTGGACATCCTCGCCCCGATCCGTGGACAACCCCGTGGACAGCGCGTGCACGCCGCCCCGTGCGCCTGTGGACGGGTGTGGACGCCGCGCGAGCGGCAGCCGGGCCTGTGGACGACCGGAGCTCGCCGTCCGCAGGCCACCCACAGCCCTGTGGACGGCGATCGAGCCGCTGACCTGCGACGATGCGAAGTTGTCCACAGCGTCCACAAGGACTACTACGACGATGAACTCCTCCATGAAGATGTCCGTCAACCCACGAGAGGGGTGGACAACCCCGGTGGACGAGGGCGGCCGGGCAGCCCTGGAGGCGGTGGTGGGCCCCGTTCTCCCACCGCCCGGGACTCCACTACTGTCAGGAGCCGTTCTCGTGCGCGTTCGTCGCCGGCCCCTCCAGGAGGCCGTCCCGGGCGGGGTGAGGGCCTCGTGGACAGCACGCCGGCTTCCCGGCGGTGGAGAAGGGGCGGTACCTGGTGGAGTTGCAGGTCGAGCGCGACGTGCTGGCCGACGCCGTCGCCTGGGCTGCGCGTGCCCTGCCGACGCGTCCCCCCGTCCCGGTCCTCGCAGGCGTCCTGCTCGAGGCCGACACCGAGGGGACGCTGACGCTGTCGACGTTCGACTACGAGGTGTCAGCGCGCGTCGAGGTGCCCGCCGAGGTCCGCACCGCGGGTCGCGTGCTCGTCTCGGGGCGCCTGCTGGCCGACATCTCCCGCAGCCTCCCGGGCCGTCCCGTGACGCTCGTGACCGAGGGCTCGAAGGTCACGCTGACCTGCGGCGCCAGCCGCTTCGCGCTGCTGACGATGCCGGTCGACGAGTACCCGGCCCTGCCGGCGCTGCCCGACTCCTCCGGGACCCTGACGGGCGACACCTTCACCGAGGCCGTCTCCCAGGTCACGATCGCCGCGAGCCGCGACGAGACGCTGCCGATCCTCACGGGCGTCCGGATGGAGATCGAGGGCGACCGGCTCACGCTGCTGGCCACCGACCGCTACCGCCTCGCGGTCCGCGAGCTGCGCTGGAACCCCTCGACGCCCGACATCTCGGCGATCGCCCTCGTGCGCGCCCGGACGCTGTCGGACGTCGCCCGCTCCATCGGGGCGACGGGGTCGATCACCATGGCGCTGGCGGACGGCAAGAGCGACCTCATCGGCTTCCAGGCCGCGGGCCGCCACTCCACGTCGCTGCTGGTCGACGGCGAGTACCCGAAGGTGCGCGCCCTCTTCCCGGCCGAGTCCCCCACCTACGCCGTGGTCTCCACCGCGGCCCTCACCGAGGCCGTCAAGCGGGTCGCGCTCGTCGCCGAGCGCAACACCCCCGTCCGCTTGCGCTTCGAAGAGGGTCTGCTGTCCTTGGAGGCGGGCCAGGGTGACGACGCGCAGGCGTCGGAGGCGCTCGACGCGACCCTCACGGGGGAGCCGATCGCGATCGCCTTCAACCCCCAGTTCCTGCTCGACGGCCTGGGGGCGCTGAACACGGAGTTCGCCCGCCTGTCGTTCACCCAGTCCACGCGACCGGCCGTCATCACGGGGCAGGCCAGCGCGGACAGCGGGGACGACGACACCTACAAGTACCTGCTGATGCCGGTTCGACTCGCCGGCTGACGCCGGCGACCGCAGACGCCCGGGAGCCCCGGGTCACACGAGGGGAAACTTCATGCACATCGGACTCGTCGGCCTGGGCAAGATGGGCGGGAACATGCGCTCCCGCCTGCGCGAGAAGGGCCTGGAGGTCACGGGCTACGACCCGAACCCCGACGTCACCGACGTGCCCAGCCTCCAGGCGCTGGTGGAGGCCCTCCCCTCGCCCCGCGTCGTCTGGGTGATGGTCCCCTCCGGCAGGATCACGCGAGACACGGTGGCGAGCCTCGCCCCGCTGCTCAAGGACGGTGACCTGGTCATCGACGGCGGCAACTCGAAGTGGACCGACGACGAGATCAACGCCAAGCTCCTGAGCGAGCGCGGCACGGGCTACATGGACTGCGGCGTCTCCGGCGGGGTCTGGGGCAAGGACAACGGCTACGGCCTCATGGCCGGCGGCGCCGACGCGCACGTCAAGCTCGCGATGCCGGTCTTCGACGCGCTGCGCCCCGACGGCCCCCGCGAGGAGGGCTTCGTCCACGCCGGCGGCGTGGGTGCGGGCCACTACTCCAAGATGGTCCACAACGGCATCGAGTACGGCCTCATGCACGCCTACGCCGAGGGCTACGAGCTCCTCGAGGCGAAGGGCATCATCAAGGACGTCCCCGCCGTCTTCAAGGCGTGGACCCGCGGCACCGTGGTCCGCTCGTGGCTGCTGGACCTCATGGTCCTCGCCCTGGAGCAGGACCCGAAGCTCGACCACATCCGCGGCTACGCGCAGGACTCCGGCGAGGGCCGCTGGACGCTCGAGCAGGCCATCGAGAACGCCGTGCCCATGCCCGTGCTCGCGGCCGCGCTCTTCGCCCGCTTCTCCTCCCGCCAGGAGGACTCGCCGTCCATCAAGGCCGTCGCGGCGCTGCGCAACCAGTTCGGCGGCCACGCGGTCACCGAGGCCGGGCCCTCCTCCGGCGCCGGCTCCGTCAGCTAGGCCCGCAGGGCCGAGACGCGGGCGACGAGAACCCGGTACGGGCGTGCACGTCGCGCACCTCTCCCTGGTGGACTACCGGTCCTACGCCGAGCTCGAGCTGGACCTCGGCCCGGGCACGACGACGTTCGTCGGGCTCAACGGCCAGGGCAAGACGAACCTCGTCGAGGCCATCGGCTACGTCGCCACGCTCTCCAGCCACCGCGTCTCGGGCGACGGTCCGCTCGTGCGCCAGGGAGCGGCCCGCGCCGTCGTGCGGGCGGAGCTGGTGCGCGGCGGCCGCCGCGCCCTCGTGGAGCTGGAGATCACGCCGGGCCGGGCCAACCGCGCCCGGCTGAACTCCTCCCCGGTGCGGCGCCCGCGCGACGTGCTGGGCACCCTGCGGACCGTGCTGTTCGCCCCCGAGGACCTCGCGCTCGTCAAGGGCGACCCCGACGGGCGGCGGCGCTACCTCGACGACCTCCTGGTCACGCGGTGGCCGCGGGTCGCGGGCGTCCGCAGCGACTACGACCGGGTGCTGCGCCAGCGCACGGCCCTGCTCAAGTCGGCGGGTGCGGCGCTGCGCTCGGGCCGGGGTGACGCGTCCGTCCTCGACGTCTGGGACGACCAGCTCGCGAGCATCGGCGCGGAGCTGCTGGCCGCGCGGCTCGCGCTCCTGGCGGACCTGCGCGAGCCCGTCGCCGGGGCCTACCAGGCCGTCAGCCGGGGCCAGGGCGACCTCGAGCTGACCTACCGCAGCGCGCTGCCGCTTCTCGCCGACGGCGTCGCCACCCGGCCCGGGGGTGCGCAACCCACCCGCGAGGACCTCCGGCAGGCGCTGCTGGCGGCCATGGGCGAGCAGCGCAAGGCGGAGCTGGACCGCGGCGTCTGCCTCGTCGGCCCGCAGCGCGACGACCTCGTCCTCACCCTCGGCGGGATGCCCGCCAAGGGCTACGCGAGCCACGGCGAGTCCTGGTCGGTGGCCCTGGGCCTGCGCCTGGCCAGCTACCGGCTGCTGCTGGCCGACGGCGCCTCGGAGGACCCGGGCGGCCCCGTCCTCGTCCTGGACGACGTGTTCGCCGAGCTGGACGCCGGCCGCCGCGAGCGGCTCGCGGAGGTCGTCGCGGACGCCGAGCAGGTGCTGGTCACCGCCGCCGTGCCCGAGGACGTCCCCGAGGCGCTGCGCGGGTCGGGGGCCTCGCGCGTGGACGTCGTGACGGGGAGCGCCGTCCGTGCCGTTTGACCCCCTGCCGCCTGAAGCCCTGCCACCCGAGCCCCTCCCGCCCGACTCCCGCCCGCCCGAGCCGGGCGGGGACGACTCCGACGCCGTCGAGCTGCCACCCCCCGCGGTGGGCGGCACCGACGACGCCGGCGACGAGCCGAGCGGTGCCGACCTGGCCCGCTCCGCCCTCGGCCGGGCCCGCGCGGCCGCGGGCGCGCGCGGGCTGCGCCCCTCGAACGCCCCCCTGGGCACGAAGGCGACCAAGGACGCCTTCGGTCGCGCCTACGGCCGGCCCCGGCGCGGTGACGCGTCCGCCCGCTCGGGCGCGTGGCCCGACGCGCGCGACCCGCAGGCGCTGGGCGGCACCCTGCACCGCCTGGTCGGGGAGCGGGGGTGGGAGCAGCCCGTCGCGGTCGGCGGCGCCTTCGGGCGCTGGGACGTCGTCGTGGGCCCCGAGCTCGCGGGGCACTGCACGCCGGAGTCCCTCGACGAGGGGACGCTGACGGTCCGCGCGGAGTCCACGGCGTGGGCGACGCAGGTCCGCCTGCTGGTCAGCGTGCTGGTGCGCCGCCTCGACGAGGAGCTCGGCCACGGCGTCGTCACGAAGGTCGTCGTCAAGGGCCCGACCCGCCCGTCCTGGCGAAAGGGCGGCCGCAGCGCCACGGGCGGCCGGGGTCCGCGCGACACCTACGGCTGAGGCGGACGCCCTACCACCCGCGGCCTCCGGTGAGAAGGGGATGCAGCCGCCGATCGGGCGCAGGATCCGCCGAGGGGGCTTCGTGTAGGTCCCCACCCACCCGGGGGGTCGAACGGTCTGGGGGGCGCCACAGGGCCGCTCAGCGCGGCTGTCCCCCTGTGGACGGGGTAAGATGGACGCAGAACCTGGCCGTCGACGGGCCCGTGGCGCCCTCCGGCTCCGCGTCCGGTTGCGCTGAGCACCAGCTCGGTCGCGCCTGTGCCTCGACGACGTGCCGACGCGGAGGGAGAACACCCAGTCGTGCCTGACGAGAACCGTCCCGAGGACGAGCAGCCCGAGACCCCGGCGCAGGAGACCGCAGCCGGAGCGAGCGGGCCGGAGGCGCCGGACGGTTCGGTCCCGTCGCTCGCGGACGCGCTGACCGACGACGGCGACGTCGCGCAGGGCGGGGGCGACGAGTACGGCGCGGGTGCGATCACGGTGCTCGAGGGGCTGGAGGCCGTCCGCAAGCGGCCCGGCATGTACATCGGCTCCACGGGTGAGCGCGGCCTGCACCACCTCGTCTACGAGGTCGTCGACAACTCCGTCGACGAGGCGCTGGCCGGCCACTGCGACCGCATCGACGTGGGCATGACCGCCGACGGCGGCATCCGGGTGATCGACAACGGCCGCGGGATCCCGGTCGACGTCATGGAGGGCGAGGGGCGTCCCGCGGTCGAGGTCGTCCTGACGGTCCTGCACGCGGGCGGCAAGTTCGGCGGCGGCGGGTACTCCGTCTCCGGCGGCCTGCACGGCGTCGGCATCTCGGTCGTCAACGCGCTCTCGCGGCGCCTGGACCTGGAGATCCGCCGGCAGGGCTTCGTCTGGCGCCAGTCCTACGCGCACGGCGTGCCGACGGCTCCCCTCGTCAAGGGCGAGGCCAGCACCGAGACCGGCACCATCATCACGTTCTGGCCCAGCGCCGAGACGTTCGAGACGGTCGAGTTCGACTTCGAGACGCTGCGCACGCGCTTCCAGCAGATGGCGTTCCTCAACAAGGGCCTCACCATCAACCTGGTCGACGAGCGCGAGCAGCCGGGCGAGGACGAGGCGGAGGCCGAGGCGACCGACGCGAAGCAGCTGCGCGAGGTCTCCTACAACTACGCCGACGGCCTCGTCGACTACGTCCGCCACGTGAACGCGCTCAAGAAGAACGAGCCGATCCACGAGTCGATCATCTCGCTGGAGGCCGAGGACACCGACAAGGGGATCTCGGTCGAGCTCGCCCTGCAGTGGACGACCGCGTACACGGAATCGGTGTTCACCTACGCGAACACCATCAACACCTCCGAGGGCGGCACGCACGAGGCCGGCTTCCGCACCGCGCTGACCAACCTCGTCATCGACTACGCCCGCGAGACCAAGCAGCTGAAGGAGAAGGAGACCCTCGAGGGCTCCGACATCCGCGAGGGGCTGACCGCGGTCATCTCCGTCAAGCTCGCCGAGCCGCAGTTCGAGGGCCAGACGAAGACCAAGCTGGGCAACACCATCGCCCGCACCTTCGTGCAGCAGCAGGTGCGCGAGCACCTCGGCCACTGGTTCCAGGCGAACCCCCGCGAGGCGCGCGCGATCGCGGCGAAGGCCGTGTCCGCCTCCGTCGCGCGGATGGCCGCCCGCAAGGCGCGCGACGCCACCCGCAAGGGCCTGCTGGAGCGCAACTCGCTGCCCGGCAAGCTGAAGGACTGCCAGTCGAACAACCCCGCCGAGTGCGAGGTGTTCATCGTCGAGGGCGACTCCGCCGGTGGTTCGGCCACGCGCGGCCGCGACCCGCGGACCCAGGCGATCCTGCCGATCCGCGGCAAGATCCTCAACGTCGAGAAGGCGCGGCTGGACCGGGCGCTCGGCAACCAGGAGGTCCAGGCCCTCATCACGGCCTTCGGCACGGGCATCGGCGAGGAGCTCAACCTCGACAAGCTCCGCTACCACAAGATCGTGATCATGGCGGACGCCGACGTCGACGGCCAGCACATCCGGACGCTGCTGCTGACGCTGCTGTTCCGCTACATGAAGCCGCTGGTGGAGAACGGCCACGTGTACCTCGCGCAGCCGCCGCTGTACCGGATCAAGTGGCAGGGCGGGGCGGCGCACGAGTTCGCCTACTCCGACCGGGAGCGCGACGCGCTGATCGCCGACGGGCTGGCGGCCGGCAAGAAGCTGCCCAAGGAGAACAACACCCAGCGGTACAAGGGTCTCGGGGAGATGAACTGGGACGAGCTGTCCGAGACGACGATGGACCGCGCGCACCGCACGCTGCTCCAGGTCACGCTCGAGGACGCGGCGGCCGCCGACACGATGTTCTCGGTCCTCATGGGGGAGGACGTCGAGTCGCGGCGCTCCTTCATCCAGCGCAACGCCCGCGACGTCCGGTTCCTCGACGTGTAGCGGTTCCACGTGGAACACCCCGTGGGAGCACCGCCCGCCGAGATCCGCCCGAGCACGCCTGAGAGGGAACCCGCACCGTGACCGAGAGCACCACCGAACCGCCCACCGGGGACCACGTCGAGCAGGTCGAGCTCCAGCTCGAGATGCAGCGCTCGTACCTCGACTACGCGATGAGCGTCATCGTCTCGCGCGCCCTGCCGGACGTGCGGGACGGGCTGAAGCCCGTGCACCGCAGGGTGCTCTACGCGATGTTCGACGGCGGGTACCGCCCGGACCGCTCGTACTCCAAGTGCGCGCGCGTCGTCGGCGACGTCATGGGGCACTACCACCCCCACGGCGACACCTCGATCTACGACGCCCTCGTCCGCCTCGCCCAGGACTGGTCGCTGCGCTACCCGCTCGTCGACGGCCAGGGGAACTTCGGCTCTCCCGGCAACGACCCGGCGGCCGCGCCCCGCTACACCGAGTGCCGGATGGCGCCGCTGGCCATGGAGATGGTCCGCGACATCGACGAGGAGACCGTCGACTTCACGCCGAACTACGACGGGCACACGAACGAGCCGCAGGTCCTGCCGTCGCGGTTCCCGAACCTCCTGGTCAACGGCTCCGCCGGCATCGCCGTCGGCATGGCGACCAACATCCCGCCGCACAACCTGCGCGAGGTCGCCGACGGCGTGAAGTGGCTCCTGGCGAACCCGGAGGCCGGCGACGAGGAGCAGCTCGCCGCTCTCCTGCAGCGCATCAAGGGCCCAGACTTCCCCACCGGCGCGCAGATCCTCGGCTACCGGGGCATCAACGACGCCTACCGCACGGGCCGCGGGTCCATCACGATGCGGGCCGTCGTCACGGTGGAGGAGATCCAGAACCGGACCTGCCTGGTCATCACGGAGCTGCCCTACCAGGTCAACCCGGACAACCTGGCCGAGAACATCGCGAACCTCGTCCGCGACGGCCGGCTCTCCGGCATCGCCGACGTCCAGGACCACACCTCCGGCAAGACCGGCCAGCGCCTCGTCGTGGTCCTGCGCCGCGACGCCGTGGCGAAGGTCGTGCTGAACAACCTCTACAAGCACACCCAGCTGCAGGTGAACTTCGGCGCCAACATGCTCGCGCTGGTGGACGGCGTGCCGCGCACGCTGCCGCTGAACGCGTTCCTGCGGCACTGGATCGCCCACCAGATGGAAGTCATCCAGCGCCGCACGCGCTACCGCCTGCGCAAGGCGGAGGAGCGCGCACACATCCTGCGCGCGCTGCTCAAGGCGCTCGACGCCATGGACGAGGTCATCAGCCTCATCCGCGCGTCGGCCACCGTCGAGGTCGCCCGCGACGGGCTCATGGGGCTCCTCGAGATCGACGAGCTGCAGGCCCGCGCCATCCTCGAGATGCAGCTGCGCCGCCTCGCGGCCCTGGAGCGCCAGCGCCTGACCGACGAGTACGACGAGCTCATGCGCCAGATCGAGGACTTCAACGACATCCTCGCCCGGCCCGAGCGGCAGCGGCAGATCGTCGGCGACGAGCTCGCGGAGCTCGTCGAGCGCTACGGCGACGAGCGCAAGACGCAGATCCTCCCGTTCGAGGGGGACATGTCCGTCGAGGACCTCATCCCCGTCGAGGACGTCGTCGTCACGGTCACCCGCGGCGGCTACACCAAGCGCACGCGCACCGACCTCTACCGCGCCCAGCGGCGCGGTGGGCGGGGCGTGCGCGGGGCGTCGCTGCGCGAGGACGACGTCGTGGAGCACTTCTTCACGACGACGACCCACCACTGGCTGCTGTTCTTCACCAACCTCGGCCGGGTGTACCGCGCCAAGGGCTACGAGCTGCCCGAGTCCAGCCGCGACGGCCGCGGTCAGCACGTCGCGAACCTGCTGGCCTTCCAGCCGGGTGAGCGGATCGTCGCGGTCCTCGACATCGAGGACTACGAGCAGGCGCCGTACCTGGTGCTGGCGACCCGCGCCGGTCTGGTCAAGAAGACGCGGCTCGGGGAGTACGACTCCAACCGCTCCGGCGGGCTGATCGCGATCAACCTGCGCTCTCGCCAGAACGACGACGGCACCGAGACCGAGGACGAGCTGTTCACGGCCTCGCTGCTGGACGAGGGCCAGGACCTGTTCCTCGTGTCCCGCAAGGGCATGTCGGTGCGGTTCACCGCCGACGACGCCACGCTGCGGCCCATGGGCCGGGCCACGTCCGGCGTCTCGGGGATGAAGTTCCGCGACGACGACGAGCTGCTCGCCATGGCGGTCGCGTCGGAGGGCCGCGAGGTCTTCGTCGTCACCGAGGCCGGCTTCGCCAAGCGGACGCCCATCGCCGACTACCGGCGCCAGGGCCGCGGCGGGCTCGGCATCAAGGTCGCCAAGCTGACCGACGCCCGCGGTGACCTGGTCGGTGCACTGACCGTGGACGAGAACGACGAGGTGCTGGTCGTGATGGCCGGCGGCCGCGTCGTGCGCTCCCGCGTGGACGAGGTCCCCAGCCGGGGCCGGGACACGATGGGCGTCACGTTCGCCAAGCCGGAGACCGGGGACCGCATCATCGCGGTGGCCCGCAACGTGGAGCGGGTCGTGGACGAGGAGGTCGGCGCCTTCGACGACGACGGCACCGAGGTGGTGGCGCCGATCGCGGGCGACGACGAGGACCTCGCCGGGCCTGGTGACGACGCGGCGGCCGCCGTCGGCGCGGACGACGGTGTCGACCCTGTGCAGAGCCTGCTGGAGGCCTCGACTCCGGCCACCCCGGGGGCGGAGGATGGCGTACCGTCGCAGGACTCGGCCGACGACCCGTCGCCGGACGACGACTCCACCCAGCCCGGAGGTGCCTCGTGAGCCCCGCCGAACGAACGGCGTCGACGCCCGCGTCGGCCACGGCGAGCGGCGGTGCGGCCCCCCGGCCCACCGCCCGCGCGTCCTCCGCCGGCGCCGTCGACTCCGTCCCCCGTCGTGTGCGCCTCACGCTGGCGCGCATCGACCCGTGGTCGGTGACCAAGCTGTCGTTCCTGCTGTCGGTCGCGGTGGGCATCGCCCTGGTGGTCGCGACGGGCGTGGTGTGGAGCGTCCTGAACGGGATGGGCGTCTTCACCGACCTCGACGGGCTGCTGCACGACATCGCGGGCAACGAGATCGACATCTCGCTGCTCGACTACGTCGGCTTCGGCAAGGTCATCTCGCTCGCGACGGTGATCGCCGTGATCGACGTGGTCCTGCTGACCGCGCTGTCGACGATCGTGGCGTTCCTCTACAACGTGTCGTCCGCGCTCGTCGGCGGCCTGCACGTCACCCTCTCCGACGACTGATCCCCGGGGGCGGGGGCGGCGTTTTGGGAGTGCCGCCCCTCCTCGGGTACAGTCGTCGAGCCGCGTGCGACGCGGCACGGGCCTATAGCTCAGTTGGTTAGAGCGCTTCGCTGATAACGAAGAGGTCACTGGTTCAAATCCAGTTAGGCCCACTCCCGTCCCTTCGCGGAGGTCCCGAAGTGAAGAAGCTCCTCCTCGTGGCCGCCGTCGCCGGTGCCGTGGTCGTCTACCGCCGCAAGGCGTCCGAGAAGGCCGAGCGGGACCTCTGGGCCGAGGCGACCGACACGGTCCGCTGAGTCCGCCCGGGGGGGCGTGGCGCAATTGGTAGCGCACCTGCTTTGCAAGCAGGGGGTTAGGGGTTCGAGTCCCCTCGCCTCCACCCCGCGAGAGGGCCAGGTCTGAGGCAGTCGCCTCGACCTGGCCCTTCGTCGTCGGACCCCGTCCGCGACGCGCCCTGGACGCTCAACAGCCGAGACGACGAAGGCCCTCCCCGCAGCGCGGGGAGGGCCTTCGCGTGTCCGGGCTCAGCTGGCGGGGTGGTCCCCGTCGGCGACGTGCGCGCCGTCCTGCGTGCCGGCGTCACCGGCAGCGTCCTCGATGACGACGGTGCTGCCCTCGGCGGGCTCCGCCGGGGCGGGCGTCGCCGCCGGCGTGGTGGCGGAGGCCGTGGGGGTCCAGGTCGCGCCCGGGGTCGCCCACGGGTCCTCGTCCTTGCCCTTGCGCAGCGCGGAGAACGCCGCCGCGCCGAGGCCCACGACCAGGGCGACGAGCAGGACCTTGCGCCCGCGGTGCTTCGGCTTCACGACGGCCTCGCCCTTGAGCACGGCGAGGGCGTCCGCGGAGCGGTGCTTGGCGGCACCGGCCGCGCCCGCGGTGACTGCGGCGGCGCCGGTCGCCTTGGCGCCCACCGCGGCGGCCTTGGCCGTCGCCGCGGCCACGGCGGGAGCCGCAGCCACCTGGGCGGCGGTGCCCGCGTGGTGCGCGGCCTCGCTCAGGCGCGGCAGCACGTCCTCGACGAGCTTCTCCCGGGCCTGCTCCACGACCGGGGTGACGGCGGCCGTCGTGGCCGCGGCGGCGGCGGCGAGGCGGGGGGCGGCGGCCTCCTGCGTGGCCGACCACCCCTTCTCGAGCTTGGGCTGCGCCCAGTCGCGAGCGGCGCCGACGTGCGGCGTGGCCCAGTCGACCGCGTCCTTGGCCACGGGGGTGGCCCACTCCTTCGCGCCCTCGACGGCGGTCTTCGCGCCGACGACGGCGGCACCCGCAGCCGGGCCCACCTGCTTGGCCAGCGCCAGTCCCTGCTCGCGGACCTGAGCCTGCAGCTGCTCGACGGGCGTCTTCTTGGCGGGCTTGGTCTTCAGGAACATCCGTTCCTCCTCTTCGTCGGTCGGCGCCCGGCGCACAGCAGCGGTCGGGACGTCAGCACCGGTGTGAACGGTCGGGGACAGCCTCCCGTGCCCGGGCCCGCGGGTCCAGTGGGGGGTCGCGTGGGAGGATGGGCACCATGCACGCGACTCTGCACACCAACCACGGCGACATCCGGGTGGAGCTCTTCGAGAACCACGCCCCCAAGACGGTGGCCAACTTCGTGGGCCTCGCCGAGGGCACCCAGGAGTGGCTGGACCCGCGCTCGGGCGAGAAGAAGAACGCCCCGCTCTACGACGGCGTGACCTTCCACCGCATCATCTCGGGCTTCATGATCCAGGGCGGCGACCCGCGCGGCGACGGCCGCGGCGGCCCCGGGTACCAGTTCGACGACGAGATCCACCCCGACCTGCGCTTCGACAAGAAGTACCTGCTCGCCATGGCGAACGCGGGCAAGGTCGGCGGCCGCGGCACCAACGGCTCGCAGTTCTTCATCACGACGACGACCACGCCGCACCTCAACGGCAAGCACACCATCTTCGGCGAGGTCGCCGACGAGTCCTCCAAGGCCGTCGTCGACGCGATCGAGAAGGTCGCCACCGGCCCCGGTGACGCGCCGCGCGAGCCCGTCGTCATCACCAGCGTCGAGGTCGACCGCAGCTGAGGTCCGCACCACCCCCGCGGCGGGCGGGGTAACGCCGACCGGGTCGCAGGCGTTGGGCACTCCGTGAGCACTCCGGAGTCCCCCGCGCCTGCACCCGCCGGCGTCCCCGTCTGCCCCCGGCACCCCGATCGCGAGTCCTGGGTCCGCTGCCAGCGCTGCGAGCGGCCCGTCTGCCCGTCCTGCCAGCGCCCCGCCGCGGTCGGCGTGCAGTGCGTGGACTGCGTCGCCGAGGGTGCCCGCACGATCCGCGCGCCCCGGACCACGCTCGGCGGTGCCGTGCGCTCCCGCGAGACGCTCGTCACCAAGGTCGTCATCGGCCTCTGCGTCGCGCTGTACCTCGCCGGCTTCGTGCTCCCGCCGGAGGTGTCCGCGTACCTGCCCCTGGTCAACGCGGAGAGCTACTACATCACCAGCTTCGCCGCCGGGAACTACTGGCAGCCGCTGACGTCGGCGTTCCTGCACGCCAGCCCGCTGCACCTGATCTTCAACATGTACGCCCTGTGGGTCACGGGCCAGTACCTCGAGCCGCTGCTCGGGCGGGCGCGCTTCCTCGCCCTCTACCTCGTCTCGGCCCTGGGCGGTGCGGTCGGCGCCACCCTGCTGCCGATGACGGCCGGGGTCACCACCGTCGGGGCCTCCGGCGCCGTCTTCGGCCTGTTCGGGGCGCTGTTCGTGGTCAACCGGCGCCTGGGACGGCAGTCCAACCAGGTGCTCGTGCTCATCGCCATCAACCTGGCCCTGGGCTTCTTCGTGCCGAACATCTCCTGGCAGGGCCACGTCGGCGGACTCGTCACCGGCGCCGTCACGGCTGCTCTGCTCTCCCGCCGCCGCGGTCCGGCCGCCGCGGCCGCGCAGTGGTCGGCGGTGGGCGCCGTGGCCGTCGTCGTGCTCGGCCTGCTGGCGTTCGCCGCGGCCCGCATGACCGTCGGCTGACCCGCCGGGAGATCGACTCCCCCCAGGTCCGTCCACAGCCTGGGGACGACGGGTGGGGAATCACACCCGTGTCATCCACGGCTTGTGGGCTCATCTGTGGACGACGCGCGGTCTTGCCCACAGGTATCCACAGGCTGTGGACGAGTCGGTGGACAGACTCTGTGGACGACGGGCGCTCAGGCGCCCGTCCGTCCCCAGGTCGTCCCCAGGCCGTGGACGGGGATCAGCGCCAGCGGGTGGTCATGGCGAAGCCGACGATGATCAGCCCGAAGCCCGCGAGCAGGTTCCAGTTGTCCCAGCCGGGCACGGGGTACTGCGAGCTGGACAGGTAGAACGTCACGACCCAGATCAGCCCGAGCACCATCAGGGTGAGCATGGTCGCGACCCACCAGCGCGGCGTGATGCGGTTGCCCGCCTTGATCGCCTGGTCGGTGGTCAGCTCCTTGCGGCGGCCACGGCGCGGGCGCTGCGTCGGGGTGACCGCTTCGTCGGTGGCCGCAGCCGCCGGCTCGTCGCGCTGCTTCCTGCGGCGCAGCGGGGACTCGGGCACGGTGAACCTCCGGGATCGCGGGGCGGACTGCCGATCAGCGTAGTGCGCACACGACCCGCGAGTACTCCGCCGATGACGAGCAGTCACACTGTGCGGACGAGATCCGCTCCCCGCGGCGCCGGCACCCGGCCCGCGGGACGACGAGGACGGGACGCCATGGGCCAGCGCGCACACCGGAGGCCGCGGCTCGTCGCGCGCGTCGCGGCGCGCAAGGCCGCCGTCGCGCTGGTGCTCGCCGCCGGGGGGCTGCTGTTCGCCACCAGCGCGCAGACCTCGCAGGGCACCGACCTGCGCTCCGACACGGCGGACCTGCCCACGCTGGTGCGCGAGCGCTCCCAGGCCGTGCAGGCGCGCTCGGTCCAGGTGGCGGCCCTGCGCGCCGAGGTGGACCGCCTCAGCCGGTCCGTCCCCGCGGCGAGCGCGCCGGGCGACCCCGCGGACCCGCTGGACGACGCGGCGCTCGGCGCGGCCGCCGGCACGACCGCCGTGCGCGGCCCGGGCGTCACCGTGACCCTCGACGACGCGCCGCGGACCCCGACGCCGCCGGCCGGCGCGGCGCCCGACGACCTGGTGGTGCACCAGCAGGACGTCGAGGGGGTCGTCAACGCGCTGTGGGCCGGAGGTGCCGAGGCGATGATGATCATGGACCAGCGGATCGTGTCGACCTCCGCCGTGCGCTGCGTCGGCAACGTCCTCGTGCTGCAGGGCCGGACCTACTCCCCGCCCTACACGATCGCGGCCATCGGCGACCCCGCCCGCCTGGAGGCCGCGCTCGCCGGCAGCGCGCAGATCTCGATCTACCGCCAGTACGTCGACGCCTACGGCCTCGGCTACGACGCGGCGAGCTCCGACGACCTGCTCCTCGGCGCCTTCGACGGGTCGCTCTCCCTGTCCTACGCGCGCGTGCCGGGCGCGGCGTGAGCGCCCCGTTCCGCTCGCGGGGGCGCGCGGCGGTGAGCGTCACCGGTGAGCTCCTCGTCACCGCGGGGGTCCTCACGCTCCTCTTCGTCGTGTGGCAGCTGTACTGGACCGACTTCACGTCCGGCCGGGCGCAGGCCGCGACCGTCGACGACCTGCAGTCGCAGTGGGCGGTGTCCGCACCGCAGACCCCGGGGCCGGCGCCCTCGCCGGGTGCGTCGCCGAGCACCCCCGCCGTGACGGTCGACGAGACCCCGCCCCAGGGCGACGCGTTCGCCATCGTCTACGTGCCGCGCTTCGGCTCCGGCTACGCCGTGCCCGTCGTCGAGGGCACCGCGACCGCGGACCTGCAGGAGGGCATCGGGCACTACGCGGGGACGGCGATGCCGGGTCAGGTCGGCAACCTGGCGCTCGCGGGGCACCGGGTCACCTACGGCAAGCCCTTCAACCTCATCGCGGACCTGCAGGACGGCGACGCGGTCGTCGTCGCCACCGCCACCCAGTGGTTCACCTACCGGGTGCAGTCGCACGAGATCGTCCGGCCCACGCAGGTCTCCGTCATCGCGCCCGTGCCCGACCAGCCGGGTGCGCAGCCGACCCAGGCGTGGTTGACGATGACCGCCTGCCACCCCATGCACTCGGCCCGGCAGCGCTACGTGGTGCACGCCCTGCTGGAGTCGGTGCAGGACCGCAGCGCGGGAGCCCCCGCCTCGCTCGCCCCGGTCGGGCAGGGGTAGCGCCGTGTACGCGTGGTGGTGGCGGATCCTGCCCGGGCCGTGGTGGCTGCGGCTGCTGATCAGCGTCGTCGCGGCGGCGGCCGTGGTGCTGCTGTGCTTCACCGTCGTCTTCCCCGCCGTCGCCGACCACCTCGCCATCAACGACGGCACGGTCGACGGCACCTGACCGGCGCGTCCCCCGGGGTGGGCGGGCGGTCGGGTGGGGCGGTCGCCGGAACGCCCCGGCGCGCCTCCGGGCCTGCGAGGATCACGGCTCGGTGCCGGTCCACGGCACCCGCGACTCGAGGAGGAGACCATGGCGTCGACGACCGGACCCGACGGCGACGGCCGGCAGGCCTACGAGCAGGACGGCCGCGGCCAGGGCGGGTACGACCAGGGCGGCTACGACCAGCGCGGCTACGGCGCCTACGGGCAGCCGGCGCCGAAGAACGGCGCCGGGATCGCCTCGCTGATCCTCGGCATCCTCTCGATCCTGCTGTTCTGGCTCGTGGGGCTCGGGCTGGTCCCGGGCGTCATCGGGCTGATCCTCGGGATCGTGGGGCTGCGCCGTGCGCGCCGCGGGCGCGCCACCAACCGCGGCAGCGCGATGATCGGTCTCATCACGAGCATCGTCGGCATCGTGCTGTCGCTCATCGTCGCCGTGGTCCTCGCGGTGACCGTCGGCGCCGTCTGGGGCAACGGCGGCCGTGAGCTCGCCACCTGCATCCGGGACTCCGGCAACAGCGAGGCGGCCGTCCAGCAGTGCGTCGACACCTTCAACCAGCGCGTCGACGACATCGGCACCGTCAACCCCTGACGCGCGCCGCGCGGCCCCGGCCGTGTGAAGGCCTCGCGTGAACGCTGCGGAACCTCGGGCATCCGGCGGGGAGCACGGTGCGGCGTCTCCTATCGTCTAGTGGTGTCCACCTCTCCCGGCCCCGAGCCGCGGCGCGCCGACGTCCCGGGCGGCGGCCGGCGGGCGCGCGGCCAGCACGCCAGCCACCAGCACGGGGCGGCGTTCCGGGTGCTGCGGGCCCTGGGCGTCACGGCGATCGTCCTGGCCGTCGTCGCCGCGGGCGGCGGGGTGTGGGCCTACCACCGGCTGCAGGGCAACATCCAGTCCTCGGACCTGTCCGGCCTGCTGGGCAACCGGCCCGCGGTCGACGCGGCCGAGGACCCGACGACCGGCAACTCCGCGGTCAACATCCTCGTCATGGGCAGCGACACCCGGGACCTGTCCGACGGCAGCGGCGACGAGTACGGCGGCGCGGCGGCGGACCCCGGGGCGCGCTCGGACACCACCGTCCTGGTGCACCTCGCGGCCGACCGCCGCAGCGCCCGCCTGGTGAGCATCCCCCGCGACTCGATGGTGCGGATCCCCGACTGCCCGGCCACCGACGGCTCGACGACCGCGGCCCACCTCGGCATCTTCAACTCGGCCTTCTCCGAGGGCGGGGCCGCGTGCACCATCAAGACCGTGGAGTCCCTGACGAAGGTGCGCGTCGACCACTACGTCGTCGTCGACTTCAGCGGCTTCCGCTCGATGATCGACGCGCTGGGCGGGGTGACGATCTGCACCCCCGAGGCCATCTCGAGCGAGAAGGCCAACCTGTACCTGTCCGCGGGCACGCACGAGGACGTGGACGGCGAGACGGCCCTGGCCTACGCCCGGGTGCGCTACGGCATCGGCGACGGCTCGGACATCTCCCGCATCTCGCGCCAGCAGGCGCTGATGTCCTCCATGGTGCAGAAGGTGACGAGCTCGCAGATCCTCCTGCGGCCCGACAAGCTCTACTCCTTCCTCGACGCGGCCACGAAGTCCGTGACGACCGACCCGGACCTCGCCGAGCTGGGCACGGTCGCCGGGCTGGCGCAGAGCCTGCAGAAGATGCCCGCGGGCGGCGTCGAGTTCATCACCGTGCCCACGGAGGAGTACCCGAGGGACAAGGCCCGCGTGCAGTGGACGACCGCCGCGGCCACCCTGTGGGACCAGATCCGCACCGACGCGGGGAACACGGCTGCGCCGACGGCCTCCCCGACGGCCGACCCGGCCACGTCGTCCACGCTCACGGTCGCGCCGGCGCAGGTCTCGGTGCAGGTCCTCAACGTCGGCGGCCCCGCCGGCACCGCGGCGACGGCGGCCGCGGCGCTGACCGCGCAGGGCTTCTCCGTCGCCGGCACGGGGGACGGCGCCCCGACGGCGCCCGGCACCACGGTCCTGGTCCGCCACTCCAGCGCCCGCGCCGACTCCGCCGCCACCGTCGCGGCCGCCTTCCCGGGCGCCGTGCTGCGCGAGGACGCGAGCCTCGGCCGGACGGTCGTCGTGGAGCTCGGGGCGGGCACCCCGGCCGTCGTCGACGTCCGCGCCCGGGTGGCCCCGGCCCCCGCGGCCGCCACGCCGACGCCGACGATCACCGCCCGCGCCGCGACCGCGGACCTCTGCTCGTGAGCGCCGCCGACTTCGAGGACCGCCTCGCCGCCGTCTGGGACGGCGCCGAGGACGTGCACGAGGAGGAGGTCGTGCTCGCCGTCGAGGCGCTCGTCGCGGAGCTCCCCGCGGGCGACCCGGTGGGCCGCTTCGAGCTCGCCAGCGCCCACGACTACGCGGGCCACGAGGACCAGGCCGTGCCGCTGTACCGCGCCGCGCTCGACGCGGGGCTCGAGGGGGAGCGGCGCCGGCAGGCCGTCGTGCAGCTCGCGAGCTCGCTCCGGCTCGTGGGCGACCCGGCGGGCGCCCTGCAGGTGCTGCGGGAGAACGCGCCCCGTCCCGCGGGCGACGACGCGATCGACGACGACGAATCTGCCGACGACGCCGACGCCGCGGACGACGAGGGGTCCGTCGAGGCGCACGCCGCCTTCGAGGCCCTCGCGCTGGTGGACCTGGGCCGCGACCGCGAGGCCGTCACGGTCCTGCTCGCGGCCCTGGCCCCGCACGCCGCCCCCTACGACCGGGCGGTCCTGCGCTACGCGGAGGAGCTGCCCGACCCGCCCGAGGGCGTCAGCTGACCCCGTCGTCAGCTGACGCGTCCCCTCAGCTGACGCGGACGGGGGCTCCCGTGCGCAGCGACTCCTGCGCGGCGTCGGCCACGGCCGAGGCGGCCACCGCGTCGGCCGGGGTGCAGAGGTCGTCGCCCGCGACGCCCTGGACGAGGTCGACGAAGGCCGCGATCTCGGCCCGGTAGGCCTCGGCGAACCGCTCCGCGAACGTGGTGTGCGGGGTCCCGCCCGGGAAGGCGACGCCGGGCTCGGCCGACCGCAGGGCCGAGGAGTCGTCGAGGCCCACCTGCAGGGTGCCGAGCGAGCCCTGCAGCTCGAGGCGGACGTCGTGGCCCGCGCCGTTGTAGCGCGAGGCGGTGACGACGGCGAGGGTCCCGTCGTCGAGGGTGCAGACGGCCAGGGCGGAGTCGACGTCCCCGACGCCCGCGATGGCGGGGTCGCCGTTGTTGCTGCCGCGGGCGTACACCTCGACCACGTCGCGGCCGGTGATCCAGCGGATGACGTCGAAGTCGTGGACGCTCACGTCGCGGAACAGCCCGCCCGAGGTGGCGAGGAACGCCACGGGCGGCGGCGACACGTCGCACGTCACGGCCCGGACCGCGTGCAGCCAGCCGAGCTCGCCCGCCAGGTACGCGCGCCGGGCCTCCCGGTAGCCGGGGTCGCAGCGGCGCTGGTGGCCGATGCGGACGGTGCCGCTGCGCTCGGCGATGTGCTTCAGCACGGGCATCGACAGGACGACGTCGGGGGCGACCGGCTTCTCGGAGAACACGGGGATGCCCGCGTCGACGCCCGCGCGGATGAGTTCCGGGTGCGACGCCGTCCCGGTGGCCACGACGAGCCCGTCGATCCCGGCGGCGAGCAGGGCGTCCACGTCCCGGGCCGCCGAGGCGCCCAGGTCGTCGGCGACCTGGCGGGCGCGGTCGGGGTCCACGTCGGCGATCGTGAGCCGGTCGACGCCCGGCGTGCTGACGATGGTGCGGGCGTGCATCACGCCGATGCGGCCGACGCCGACCAGTCCGAGGTGCAGGTCGGACACGGGTTTCTCCTCGCGGGCTGGGGGAGGTGCTGAACGGACCGGGCCGACGATCCGGTGCCGGGGAGGCGGTGTCAAGCCTGCCCGCGCGAGGATGGGCCGGTGCTCCCCGACGACGCCCGCTGTCCGTGCGGCAGCGGCGACCCCTACGGCGCCTGCTGCGGCCGCTTCCACCGCGGTGACGCCGCGCCCACGCCCGAGGCCCTGATGCGCTCCCGCTACTCGGCGTTCGTCGTGGGCGACGCCGCCTACCTGCTCGCGACGTGGGACCCGGCGCACCGGCCGGCGGAACTCGAGCTGGACCCCGGCACGGAGTGGCTGCGCCTCGTGGTGCTCCGGGCCGAGGGCGGCCCGTTCGACACCCGGGGCACCGTGGAGTTCGAGGCCCACCACCGCACGGCGGGCCGCCGGGGGGTCCAGCACGAGGTCAGCGAGTTCGTGCGGCGGGACGGTTCCTGGTCCTACGTCGACGGTTCGCCGGGCTGAGCCGTCACCGCGGCAGCGCCGCGCTGTCGCGCCGCGGGACCGGCGACGACCCCGTGCCCGAGGGTCCCCGCGGCGGCGCCCCGAGCCGGCCGCGGGTGACGACGAGCAGCACGGCAGTGGCCGCGGTCGTCGCGACGAGCTGCACGACGAGGGTGTCGCCCCCGGCGTCCAGCGTCGGGAACACGGCCGGCCACAGCAGCGTGTAGGTGCTGTTGATGCCGGCGTGCAGCAGCATCACCAGCGGGACGCTCTGGCCGGTGCGGTTGAACACCCAGGTCATCACGAGGCTCAGCGGGACGCAGGAGGCGATGAACAGCACGGGTTGCGTCCAGCTCACCCCGGGGAAGCCGCCCCACTCGGTGAGGAACAGCGGCAGGTGCCAGCCGCCCCAGAGGAGGCCGAGGACGACCGTGCCGCGGACGGCGCCGAGGCGGTTCTGCAGGCGGGGCAGGGCGAAGTCGCGCCAGCCGGGTTCCTCCGCCAGGGCCGTCGTGACGATCTGCACCAGGAGCATCGGCAGGTAGCCGAGCAGCAGGAACGCGCTGACCGGGCGCACGGCGCCCCACGCCTGCGGCAGCGCGAACGTCGCGGCGAGGATGGACACCGGCACGACGACGCCGACGCCGAGGTACCAGCGCCAGCCGACGCGGAACCGGAACAGCCGCCCGCGCCAGGCCCGCAACCCCGCCCGCCCCTCGGTGAGGGCCGTGACGACGAGGGCGGCCGTGACCGGCCCGAGGTAGGCGCCGGGCAGGACGCCCAGCAGCTGCGAGGTGCCCAGCACGCTGGGGAACGTGAACCCCAGGACGCCGGTCCCGTTGCCGGACAGCAGGTACGGGATCCACGCGAGCCAGCTGAGGCCGTAGGCGAGGGCGAAGAACGCGGTGAGCGGGCGCCGGTCGAGCGCGGCGGGCAGCCGGGGTGGGGCGGTGCGGGGGCGGGGGGTTTCCACGGGGACGACCTCCGGGACGGGCGGTCGCTCGGGTGCGATCCGCTGACGTCCTGCAGTCCACCGCGAGGGCCGTGGGCGGGTCAGTCACGCAGGCGGCAGGAACCCGGTGGTGCCTGCACCACCCGCCGTGGCTACCTGCCGTCGGCGGTCCGGAGCCAGCGCAGCACCGCGGCCACCCGGCGGTCGGCCTCGTCCGTGGGGGCGAGGTCGAGCTTCGCGAAGATGCTGCGGATGTGCTTGTGCACGGCGCCATCGGTGACGACGAGCCGTGCGGCGATGGCGGTGTTCCCGAGGCCCTCGGCCATGAGTTCCAGCACCTCGCGCTCCCGGGCCGACAACCGGTCCAGCCCCGCGTCCGGGCGGGTGCGCGTGAGCAGCTGCGCGACCACCTCGGGGTCGACGGCGGTGCCCCCAGCGGCGACGCGGTGCAGGGCGTCGAGGAACTCCCCGACGCGGCCCACCCGCTCCTTCAGCAGGTACCCCAGGCCGCGCGCGCCGCCCGCGAGCAGGTCCGTGGCGAACGCCTGCTCGACGTAGGCGGACAGCACCAGGACGGCCAGCTCCGGGCGGCGCCGGCGCCCCTCGACGGCGGCGCGGATCCCCTCGTCGGTGTGGGTGGGGGGCATCCGGACGTCGACGATGGCGACGTCGGGGCGGTGCTCGTCCAGCGCGGCCAGCAACCCCGCGGGTTCCCCGGCCGTGGCGACGACGTCGAGGCCCTCGGCGCGCAGCAGCAGGGTCAGCCCCTCGCGCAGCAGCGCGTCGTCCTCGCCGATCACGATCCGCACGGCAGCACCACCTCCAGTTCCGTCGGCCCGCCCGGCGGGCTGGTCAGGGTCAGCCTGCCGTCGTGCGCGCGCACGCGGTGCAGCACCCCGGCCAGCCCCGACCCGGCCGCGAGGTCCGCCCCGCCGCGGCCGTCGTCGGTGAGCCGCAGCAGGAGCTCGTCCCCGCGGCGGCGGACGGTGAGCCGGGCCGCGGACGCGCCGCTGTGCCGGGCGACGTTCGTGAGCCCCTCGGCGACGACGAAGTAGGCGGTCGCCTCCACCGAGGCGGGCAGCCGCCCCTCGACGTCGACCTCGACGGCGCAGGGCACGGGGCACGCGGCGGCCAGCCCGGTGACGGCGCCGGCAAGGCCGCGGTCCAGCAGCACCGGCGGCAGGATGGTGCGGACCACGGAGCGGAGCTCGGCCAGCGCCTGCTCCGTCGCGGTCTGGGCCCGTTCCAGGAGGTCGTCGGTGACGGCCGGGTCCCGGGTCAGCGACCGGCGGGCCGCACCGATGAGGACGCTCACCCCGACGAGGCGGTTCTGGGCGCCGTCGTGCAGGGACCGCTCGATGCGGCGCAGCTCCACGACGTGCGCGTCGAGGGCGGCGGCCCAGGTGGCGGTGAGCTCCGCGACCCGCAGGGAGAGGTCGGTGCCGGGCGGCGGGGCCAGCAGGCGCAGGCCCCAGGACGCCTGCGCGCGGGCCAGCGCGGGCGTCGCGCCGACGGTCAGCGCGGCCCAGCCGAGACCCAGCAGCGCGACGGCGCCCGCGTCGGCACCCGTGCGGACGGTCCACCACCAGGGCGACGCGTCGACGTCGGTGGGCACCCACCGCCACCAGAGAGGGAACGTGCTGTCCCGCACCGCGTACAGGGGCAGCAGCACCCCGACGAGGCCGGTGAGCAGGCCGAGACTCGCGTGCAGGACGACCCAGATCAGCTCCCGGCGCAGCACGGGGTCCGCGAGGGCCGCGCGCAGGGGAGTGGGCACCGCCCCGGCGGGCGGCAGACCGGGCCCGCCGCGGGCCAGCCGCAGCCGCTCCCGGTCGGCGAGGCGGCGCACGCTGCGCAGCGCCGCCGGTGCGAGGAGCAGACCCACCCCGACCACGCTGAGCACCGCGACCAGCAGCAGCCGCAGCAGCACCAGCAGCGCGGGGAACGCCGTCCCGAGGCCGCCGCCGAGCTGCCCGAGCGCCGCCCGCGTGGCGCGGGCCGTCCCGGCCGCGGCCCCCCGCAGGGCGTGCGGGGTCTCGGAGGCGGGCACGTCGCGACGGTACGAGGTCGCGCCGCCCGGCGTCTGCCGCGCGGGCGAGGAGTACAGCCTGCTGCACCCGCGCCGGGCAGTCCGCGGGATGTCCCGCCGCGCCCCGCCACCGGAGGCTGGGACCCGACACCGACCACCGACCCGAGGAGCTCCCCGTGACCGACACCCAGACCCCCGCCGACACCGTGACCACCACCGCCCTCACGACCCGCAGGTCGTGGCTGTGGGTCCTGCTCACCGTCGCCGTCGGCGTCAACGTCGTCGCCTCGGCGGGGGTCCTGCCCCTCGGCGTCGGCATCGCCGCCGGGCTCGTCACCCTCGCCTGCGCGACGCTCCTCGTCCTGGCGCGGGTCCGCCGCCGGTAGCGTGCGCGGGACCCGGCCCGACGACGGGCCGGGCTCGCCGAGCGGAGGAGCCCGTCGTGGAGCACGTGGTCCTGGACACCGACCTGGCGATGGGCGCCCCCGGCAGCGACATCGACGACGGGTTCGCCCTCGCGCTGGCGCTCGCGGACCCGGACGTCTCCCTCGACCTCGTCACCACCGTCAACGGCAACACCGACGTCGAGACCGCGACCCTCCTCACCCTGGAGCTGCTGCACCGCCTGGGGTCCCCGGACGTCCCCGTCCACCGCGGCGCGAGCCGCCCGCTGCTGCGGCCGCAGGCGCGCACCGGGTCGGTGCCGGCGGGGACGCCCGTGCGGGCACCGCGCGACGGCCACGCGGCCGTGGCGCTCGTCGACCACGTCCGCGCGCACCCCGGCGAGGTCACCCTCGTCGCGATCGGCCCGCTGACCAACGTGGCGCTCGCCGTCCGCCTGGACCCGGGGTTCGCGGGCCGGCTGAAGCGACTCGTGATCATGGGCGGCCGGTTCCTCAGCGCGCCCCACGACGCGGCCGTGCCGGGGGAGTGGAACGTCTGGAACGACCCCGAGGCCGCGCACGTCGTCCTCACCTCGGGGATCACCGCGGAGTGGGTCGGCCTCGACGTCACCGAGCAGGTGCGCCTGGACCTGCCGACGGCCCGGCGGATGGCGGTGGGCGACGAGCCGTTCCTGCAGTTCGCCGGCCGCTACACGGAGGCCTGGATCGAGCACGGCCGGTCCGAGGGCGGCGACGGCCTCTCCTGCGCGCTGCACGACCCCCTCGCGGTGGCCGCCGTCACGCGCCCCGGCCTGCTCACCTGGCGCGACGCCTGCGTCGTCGTCGAGACGGGCGACCGGCTGCGCGGCGTGGTGCTCGCGGACTTCCTCGAGGTGCCGGGGACGACCTCCGCGGTCAACGCCCGCGTCGCGGTGGCCGTCGACGCGGCGGGGTTCACCGAGCGCTTCACCGGCCTGCTCGGGGCCGGCTGAGGTCAGGCGGGGCCGGTCCCCCGCGCGGCCAGCGCGACGCGCACCCCGCGGCGCGCCTGCGCGGCGGCGGACGGGTCGGCGCCCGCGGTGAGGACCACGAGGGTGCCCTCGTAGAGCAGGTGGACGTGGGCGCCGAGGTCCGCGTCGCCCGTCAGGTCGTCGAAGAGGGCGCGCATCCAGGCCTTCTCCGCCCGCACGACCGCCACCGCCGGGTGGTCGGTGTCGCCGAGCTCGGCGTAGGCGTTGACGAACCCGCAGCCGCGCCGCTGACCGCCCATCCACGTCTGCAGCGCGTCGAAGACCAGCAGGACCCGGGTCTCCGCGGCCGCCGGTCCCTCGAGCGCGTCGGCCCCGCCGAGCCGCGCGAGCAGGTGCTCGCGCCAGCGGTGGGCGCGCTGCAGCAGGTACAGCGCCACGAGGGCGTCCTTCGAGCCGAACCGGTCGTAGAGGGTCTTCTTGGTCGTCCCGGCCGTCTCCGCGATGAGGTCGACGCCGACGGCGCGCACACCCCGCTCGTAGAACAGCGACCCCGCGGCGTCGAGCAGTCGCGCCCCCGCGGTGGTCAGCGGCGGCAGCGGCGCGAGCACGGGGCGCAGGGCCGCGGGCGTGGTGTCGTCGAGCGTCGTGAGGGTCCTCAGCACGGTGCCTCCTCGGTCGGGTGCACTGCGAGTATACCGACCGGTATGGTTACCTGCACGGGTGACCCCGACCCCGCGACCGTCCGCCGTGACCTCCCGCCTGCGCGGCGCCGCGCTGGTCGTCGTCTGGAGCTCCGGCTTCATCGGCGCCGAGCTCGGCGCCCGGCACGCCCCGCCCGCCACGCTGCTCGCCTGGCGCTGCCTGGTCACGGCGGTCGTGCTGCTGCCGTGGGCCGTCCGGGCCGCCGCCCGCCTGGACCGGCGGGAGTGGCTGCGCCAGGGCGTGCTCGCGCTGCTGTGCCAGTGCCTCTACCTCGGCGGGGTCTTCCTCGCCGCCGCCGCCGGGGTGCCCGCAGGGACCTCGGCCCTCGTCGCCGCCCTCCAGCCCGCGCTCGTGCTGGCCGTGGTCGTGCTGGTCGGGCGGCAGCGCTGGCGCCCCGCGCACCTCGCCGGGCTGGTCCTGGGGACGGCGGGGGTGGCGCTCACCGCCGCGGGCGACCTGCGCGCCGGGGTGGGCGTCGCGGCGCTCGCGCTGCCGCTGGTGGCGATGCTGTCGCTGACCGCCGGGACGCTGCTCCAGCGCCGGTGGTCCGGCGGCGCGCGCCCGGCCGTGCCTGTGCGGGAGACCCTCGCCGTCCAGGCCCTGTTCGCCGCCGGGTTCTTCACCGCCTCCGCGGCCGCCGCGGGCGAGCTCACCCCGCCGGCCACCGCGGGGTTCTGGGGCGCCGTGGCGTGGGCGGCCGCGGCCGGCGTCGGCAGCTACGGCCTGTACTACCTGACCACCGCGAAGGACGGCCCGACCCGCGCCAGCACCCTGCTGTACCTGACCCCCGGCGCCACGGCCCTGTGGGCCGCCGCGATGTTCGGCCAGCCGCTGCGCGCCACCACCGTCCTCGGGCTGCTGGTCAGCGCGTCCGCCGTGCTGCTCCTGCGCGCGGCGCCCGGCGCGCCCGACCGGCGCGCGGCCGGAAACCCCCTGTCCGCGCCGCGGGTGCCTGCCTAGGGTGACGAGGTGCCCAGCATCCTCAGCGTCAACGTCGGCGAGCGGCGGCCCATCGCCGCGAAGTCCGGGACCAGCGGGATCGACAAGCGCCCTGTCGTCGGTCCGGTCGCGGTGCGGGCGCCCGGGCCCAAGGGCACGGGGGGCAGCGGTCTGGTGGGCGACCACATCAGCGACACCGCCAACCACGGCGGCGACGACCAGGCCGTCTACGCCTACGCCCGCGAGGACCTCGACGCGTGGGAGGACGAGCTCGGGCGCCCGCTCGCCAACGGCACGTTCGGCGAGAACCTCACGACCGCCGGCCTCGAGGTCACCCGCGCCGTCATCGGCGAGCGGTGGGCGGTGGGCGACGTCGTCCTGCAGGTCTCCTGCCCGCGCATCCCCTGCGTCACGTTCGCGGTGTGGCTGGGGGAGCAGCGCTGGGTGCCGCGGTTCACCCGGGCCCGCGTGCCGGGTGCGTACCTGCGCGTCCTCGTGCCGGGAACCCTGGTGGCCGGGGCCGACGTCAGGGTCCTCGACGTCCCCGCGCACGGCGTGACGGTCGCGACGGCGTTCGCCGCGTTCACCACGGAACCCGGGCTGCTGCCGCTGCTTCGGGACGTCCCGGAACTCCCGCGCGAGGACTCCGAGGCGATCGCCCAGCGCCTCGCCCGCCGCTGAGGAGCTACCCCGCGAGGTGCTCGCGCAGGCACGTCCCCGTCGTGGTGGCCGCCGCCGCGAGCTCCCGGGGGGTTCCCTCGAACACGACGTCCCCGCCGTCGGTGCCCGCGCCGGGCCCGAGGTCGACGACCCAGTCGGCCTGGCTCACGAGGTCGAGGTGGTGCTCCACGACGACGACCGTGCTGCCCCCGTCGACGAGCCGGTCGAGCAGCCCGACGAGGACCTCGACGTCGCCGAGGTGCAGCCCCGTCGTCGGCTCGTCGAGCAGGTAGACGCCCCCGGGGGTGCCGAGCTCCATGGCCAGCTTCAGCCGCTGGCGCTCCCCGCCCGACAGGGTGCTCAGGGTCTGACCCAGGCCGAGGTAGCCGAGGCCGACGTCGACCATCGCGTCCAGCGTGCGGCGCACCGGCTTCTCCGTGAAGTGCTCCGCGGCCTGCGCGGCCGACAGCCCCAGGACCTCGGCGATGTTTCTGCCGCGCAGCGTGTGGGTCAGCACCTCGTCCTGGTAGCGGCTGCCCTCGCACGACTCGCAGACCGTGACGATCTGCTCCAGGAAACCCACGTCGGTGTAGATGCTGCCGAGGCCGTTGCACGTCGGGCAGGCGCCCGCCGAGTTCGCGCTGAACAGCGACGCCGGGACGCCGTTGGCCTTGGCGAAGGCCTTGCGGATCTCGTCCATCATCCCCGTGTACGTCGCGGTCATCGACCGGCGCGAACCACGCGCGAGGCTCTGGTCCACGACCAGCGCGCCCGGGCACGCGGCCGCCAGGGCGCCCAGCACGAGGGAGCTCTTGCCCGAGCCGGCGATCCCCGTGACGGCGGTGAGCACGCCCGTCGGGACGTCGACGTCCACGGCCCGCAGGTTGTGCAGCGACGCGCCGCGCACCGCGATGCTGCCGGTCCGCTCCCGCACCCGCTCGCGCAGCGCGGGCCGCTGCGCCAGGCGCCGGCCCGTGCGCGTGTCGGCCGCGCGCAGGCCCGCGAACGTCCCCTCGAACACGACCTCGCCGCCCGCCGCGCCGGCCCCCGGGCCCATGTCCACGACGTGGTCCGCGATGCTCATCAGCAGGGGCTTGTGCTCCACGACGAGGACGGTGTTCCCCTTGTCCCGCAGGCGCCGCAGCATCGTGGTGAGCGGGCCGAGGTCGTGCGGGTGCAGGCCGACGGAGGGTTCGTCGAACACGTAGGTGAGGTCGGTGAGCGCGGACCCCAGGTGCCGCACCATCTTCACGCGCTGCGCCTCGCCGCCGGACAGGCTGGGGCTGGAGCGGTCGAGGGACAGGTAGCCGAGGCCGATGAACACGAGGTCGCCGAGGCGGGCCCGCAGCGCCGTGAGCAGCGGGGCCAGCGCCGGGGCGTCGAGGCCGTCGAGGAACGCCAGCAGGTCGGTCACCTGCATGGCGGTGCACTCGGCGATGTTGCGGCCCGCCACGCGGCAGCGCAGGACGGTCGCGCTGAAGCGGCTGCCGCCGCAGTCGGGGCAGGGCTGCGAGGTCACGACGCGGTCGACGACGCGCTGGACGTGCGGTTGCAGCGAGGCGTAGTCCTTGGCGAGGTGGGTGCGGCGGAACTTGTCGAGGAGGCCCTCGTAGGTGAGGGTCATCGTCGCGGTCTTCACCTTGGCAGTGGCGCCGCGCAGGAACGTCTCGCGCTCGGCCGGGGTGAACTCCCGCAGCGGCTTGTCGTTGTCGAAGAACCCCGACTCGGTGAAGATCTGGTGGTACCACTTGCCGGGCTGGTAGTCGGCCAGCTTGATGGCCCCGGCGTTCAGCGACAGGTCCCAGTCCACCAGCTCGTCCACGTCGATGTCGTCGACGCGGCCCTGCCCCTCGCAGCGCGGGCACATGCCCTCGGGCGAGGTGAACGACAGCTGCGAGGCGTGCGCGACGGCGGGTTCGCCCAGCCGCGCGAACACCAGCCGGAGCATGGTCTGCAGGTCCGTCACCGTGCCCACGGTGGAGCGGCTGTTCCCGCCCATCCGCTCCTGGCCCACGACGATCGCGGCGGAGAGGTTGCGCAGCGCGTCGGCGTCGGGCTGCGGGATGCTCGGCAGGAAGTTCTGCACGAACGCCGTGTGCGTCTCGTTCAGCAGCCGCTGCGACTCCGCGGCGATCGTGCCGAACACCAGCGACGACTTCCCCGAGCCCGACACCCCCGTGAACACCGTGATGGCGCCCTTGGGGATGTCCAGCGAGACGTCCTTGAGGTTGTTCTCCCGCGCCCCGCGGACCTCGATGTGCCGGCTGCCCACGGGTGCGCTCCCTGTGCTCGTGCGGTCAGGTGCTCGTGCGGTGGGGCGCGGCGGCCCCGGCGCACCAGCGTCGCCGCTGCCGCGCCGGCGGTCAACGCCCGCGGCTCAGCCCGCGCGCACCACGGGCAGCGGCAGGTCCAGCACCGTGCGGCCCGCGCTGTCGACGACCGTGAAGTCGACGGCGTCGGCCCGCAGCACGGCGGTCTGCAGGTTGCACGTCACGGCCTTCGCCCCCGTGCCGAGGAACTCCCCGGCGGGCAGCGACCGCCCGTCGGTGGTGCGCACGATCCCGCGGTAGGTCTGGCCGGCGCCGAAGCCAGCCGCGACCATCCGCACCTCCAGGCCCCACGTGTGCGGCACCACCGTGGCGGTGTCCGCGCTCACCGCGGGGTCCAGCGGGCGCAGCGGCAGCTGCTCGAACGCCACCGCCGGGGCGGGCGGCGGTGCGTCGTCGGGCAGGACCGCGATCGCGGTGACCACGGCCGCCACGGCGGCGGCGGCCACCGGCACCAGGACGGCCCGCAGCCGGCCGCGGCGCACCGCGCGCCGGTCGCGGTGCTCGCGCAGCACCGCCTCCGCTGCGACGGCCCGGGCGATCCGCACGCCCAGCTCGCGCGGCGGTGCGACGGGCCCGGGGGCCCGGTCGGGGTCGACGAGGCGCAGGTCGCCGGCCAGCGGGGCCAGCTCCTCCAGGTCCGCGCGGCAGCTCGCGCACCCGTCGAGGTGGGCGCGCAGCGCGACGGTCTCGGGCTCGCCGAGGGCGCCCAGCACGTGGGCGCCGAGCATCTCGCGCAGCTCGCGGTGGCTGAACCCCTGCGGGCGCGGACCGGTGCGGTCGTCGGCGTTCACGGCTCCACCCCCATCTCGTCCATCGCCACGCGCAGGGCCTTCAGCCCGTAGAACACCCGGCTGCGCAGCGTCCCCACCGGCAGGTCCATCTCGGCCGCGACCTCGGCGTACGGCCGGTCCTTGAGGTAGGTCTCGACGATCGCGGTCCGGTGCTCCCCGGACAGGCGGCGCAGCGCCTCCTCCACGATCCACCCGCGCAGCAGCCGCTCGCTCGGGTCGTCACCCGGGTGCGGGGACGCCGCCGCCGGGTCGTCGACGAGCGCCGCCTGCCAGGGCCGCACCTCCGCGGCCCGGACGTGGTCGATCATCGCGTTGCGGGCGATCGAGAACAGCCACGTGCGCAGGCTCCCCAGCGACGGGTCGAAGCGGTCACCCGCGCGCCACGCCCGCAGGAACGTCTCCTGCACGACGTCCTGCGCGCTGCCCGCGTCGCCCAGCGAGCGCAGGACGAACCGGTAGACCTCGGCCCCGTGGGCGTCGTAGGCGCGGGCGACGGCCTGCTCGTCGCGCAGCGCCTCGTCCACCGCGGTGGGCGCGTCGGGACGCGCGCGGGAGTGCCGGCCGGCCCGCAGCACCACGGCTGCTCCTCTCGCGTCATCGGTCATCGGTCGTCGGTCGTCGGTCGTCGGTCGATCATCGGTCCTCGCGCCCGCGGGGTGCGGCCCGGTCCTGTCCCCTCGCTCAGGACCGGGCCCTCCCCGCGGGCGTCGCCGCCCGCGGAGAGGGGTGGGTCAGCGCTGCAGCGGCAGGGCGATGTCCGTGACGTCCTGGGCGAACGCCCCGACGCGCTTCGCCTGCCCGGTGAGCAGCGACACCTCGTACAGGCCGCGCCCGCCCCCGACCGACAGGCTGGCGTACCCGGCGACGTCGACCGACTTCCCCTTCACCAGCGTCGAGCTGATGTCGAAGCCGGCGGGACCCGTGGCGTCGACGCCGAGGGAACCCGTGGCCGCGAGGGTGCCCGCGTTGGCCGGGGACTGGACGGCGACCGCGTCGGTGGCGGTGCTCAGCACGAACAGCGTCGTCGCCGTCGCCGCGTCGAGGTCGTTGTTCGTGTACGCCGCCCCGGTCACGCCCGCGGTGGTGCCCGCGGCCGGCGGGGTGCTCAGCGGGGTGTCCGCGACGGTGGCCGCGCCCGCGGTCGCGAACGGCTGGCGCAGGTTCTGGCCGGTGTCGCTGACGACGCGCAGCGCGTTGGCGGCCGGGTTGAAGTCCACGCCGAAGCTGGTGCCCTGCAGGGCGACGGTGAGGCGCTGGACGTAGGTGGCCTTCGCGGTGCGGGTGTCGAGCGTGTAGATCCCGCCGCGGTCGCCCACGCCGTAGAGCTTGCCGTCCTGCACGCGGACGTCGATCCCGACGAGGCGGGTGTCCTGCTGCAGGCCCGTGACGGTGCCGATCGGCCCGCTGCGGCGCGGGTCGCGGGTGCTGAACGTGACGAGCTGGGTGCCCCCCACGAGGCCGACCGCGCGGTGCGAGCTCGACGACGAGCCGCTCTCCTTCGCGGTGGGTCCGCTCGCGGCGGCGGGGGCCGCGGCGACCGCGGTGACGAGGGCGGCGACGGCGAGTGCGGTGACGGGCTTGCGCACGGTGTCCTCCAGGGTCGGTGGCCCAGCGTCCGTGCCGGGCTCGGTGGTGGGTACGCGGCCCGTCCCGCCCGCGTTCACCGCCGTCGCGGCCGGTCCCGGGCGCCCCTCAGCGGAGGAGGCAGAACTCGTTGCCCTCGGGGTCGCGCAGCTGCACCCAGCCCTCGTGCTCGCCCGCGACCGTCGCCCCGAGGGCGAGCAGCCGGGCCAGCTCGCGCGGGTGGTCGTCGGTGTCCAGGTCGAGGTGGACGCGGTTCTTCACGACCTTGCCCTCGGGGACCCGGGTGAAGAAGTACCGCGGCCCGCCGGCCGCGGACTCGACCAGGACGCTGGGGTCGTCCTCCGGGTCGTCGATCCCCCGGGCGGCGAGGCGGTCGAGCTCGGCGTCGTCGTAGGGGGCGACCCGGTAGCCGTCGAGCACCCCGGCCCAGAAGCGGGCCAGGGACGCGGGGTGCCGCGCGTCGACGACGACGTCGCGCAGGGAGGCCACGGCTCAGCGGTCCTCGCGGTGCTGCACCACGTTGAGCACGTTGCCGTCCGGGGCCCGGACGAGGAACCGGCGCACGCCCCACGGCTCGTCCTGCAGGGGGTGGACGATCTCGTAGCCGCGGCGCAGCGCCTCCTCGTGGGCGGCGTCCACGTCGTCGACCTTGACGGTCACGACCGGGTCCTCCGGCGCCGCCGCGTCGCGGGTGACGAGCTGGAGCCGCGCGCCGGTCTCCGCCGACGTGTACCGGGCCACCCAGCCGAGGTGGAACTCCTCGGTCCCCAGCCCGAGGTACCCCGCGTAGAAGTCCCGTGCCGCGTCGATGTCCGCGACGCGCAGGTCCGCGATGATCTCGACCACGCGCACGTGCACCGCCCCCTCGTGAGGGTCCTGGCCCCCGGGACGAGCCTGGCACCGCCCGCGGGGACCGTCCAGAGCGTCCCGGCCTCGTCCCGGCACCGCGCAGGCGGACGGTAGCGTCGGGCCCTTGACCGTGCGCTGGAGGACCGTGTGGCGCGTCGTGCTGGCCGTCGCCACCGTCGCGGCGGTCGTCGTCCTCGGCCGGCGCCTCGAGGCGGCGGACCTGGGCGACCGGCTGCGCTCGGCGCAGGGCTGGTGGGTGACCGCCGCGGTGCTCGCCTCCACGCTCCCCGTCCTGGGCAACGTCACCTCGCTGGTCGCGCTGACCCCCGGCCGGCTGCCCGTCGTGCGCACCGCGGCCGTGCAGCTCGCGACGTCCTTCGTGAACCTCGTGACCCCGGCGAGCGCGGGCGGGGTCGCGCTGAACATGCGCTACCTGCACCGCCGCGGGGTGCCCGTGGCCGCGGCCGTCACGACCGTCGGGGTCGTGCAGTCCTCGGCGGGGCTCGTGACGCTCGTCCTGGTCGCGGTCCTGCTGCTGACGTCCGGGCAGGTGCGGGAGATCGGCGGGCTCGTGCCGTGGCAGGTGCCCGTCGCCGTCGTGGCCGTGTTCGCGGTGGTCGCGGTCGTCGTCCGCTCCTGGGGAGGGGCGCGCGCCTGGCTGCGCCGCCGCGTCCTGGCCCCGCTGCGCGCGTCGTGGCCGCCGCTGCGGGCGACGCTCTCCTCCCCCGGGCGCCTGACGGCCGCGGTGCTGGGGCACCTGGTGACGACGCTGGGGTTCACGCTGACGCTGTGGTGCGCCGTGCACGCCTTCGGGGGTTCCGCACCGCTCGGCCTGCTCGTGCTCGTCGTCGTGGGGAGTTCCGCCGTGGCGGGCGCGGTGCCCGTCCCCGGGGGGATCGGGGCCGCGGAGGCGGCCCTCGTCGCGGGTCTCGTCACCGTCGGCGTGGACCCCACGACGGCGCTGTCGGCCGCGCTCCTGCACCGGCTCGTGACCTTCTGGGCGCGGGTGCCGCTCGGCTGGGTCCTGCTGCTCCTGCTGCGCCGCAGCGGCGACGTCTGACGGCGGCCCGGCCCCGCGGGGCCGGGCCGGGGGTCATCGGCGCAGGACGCCCCGGGCGATGCGGTTGCCCACGAGCTGACCCACCTGCACGATCACGATGATCGTCGCGACGCTGACGTAGACGATGCCGTAGTCGTAGCGCTGCGAGCCGTAGGTGATCGCGTAGTCGCCGAGCCCGCCGCCGCCGACGAGGCCGGCCTGCGCGGACATGTCGACGATGCCGACGAACACGAACGTGTAGCCGAGCACGAGCGGCCCGAGGCCCTCGGGGACGACGACCCCGAGGAGGATCCCCAGCCGCGAGGCCCCCGCGGCGCGGGCCGCCTCGACCACGCCCGGGTCCACCCCGACGAGGCTCTGCTCGACGATGCGCGAGACCGCGAACGCGGCGGCCAGCGCGATGGCGAACGTCACGGCGTTCGTGCCGACCGTGGTGCCGACGACCGCGAGCTGCAGCGGCGTCACGGCCGCCAGGAAGATGACGAACGGGATGGGCCGCACGACGTTCACGACCACGCCCAGGACGCCGAACACCACCCGGCTGCCCATGAGGTTGCCCGGCCGCGTCGCGTACAGGGCGATGCCGAGCGCCAGGCCCAGCACCCCCGAGACGACCATCGAGACCAGGGACATGAACAGGGTCTGCCCGATGGCGGTGCGGTACACGTCGACGGTGGCGAGGAAGCCCTCCACGTCAGACCTCCTCCTCGGTGCGGATCCCGTGCGCGCGCAGCGCCTGCAGCGCCGCGTCGACGGCGGCCGGCGAACCGGTCGTCTCGTAGGTGAGCGAGCCGATGCGCCGCTCGCGCAGCTCCGCGACGCCGCCGTGCACGAGCTCGGTGCGCACGCCGGCGTCGGCGAAGGCCGCGTCGATGCGCTGCTGCAGGCCGGGTTCGTCGGTGACGGACACCGAGACCAGGCGGCCGGGGTGGCGCCCGCGCAGCCGCCGCAGCGTCTCGGCGTCGGGGCGGTCGTGCAGGGCGCTGCGCACGAACCGCTTCGCCGCCGCGGTGCGCGGGGTGGAGAACACGTCGTACACGTCGCCGTGCTCGACGACCCGGCCCGCGTCCATGACGGCGACGCGGTCGGCGATCTGGCGCACGGCGTCCATCTCGTGGGTGATGACCATGACGGTGACGCCGAGCTCCCGGTTCACGCGCCGCAGCAGCGAGAGCACCTCGGCCGTGGTCTCCGGGTCGAGGGCGCTCGTCGCCTCGTCGGCCAGCAGCAGCGGCGGGTTCGTCGCGAGCGCGCGGGCGATGCCGACCCGCTGCTTCTGCCCGCCGGACAGCTGTTCCGGGTGCGCGTGCGCCCGGTCCAGCAGTCCGACGAAGTCGAGCAGCTCCGCGACGCGGGCGTCGCGCTCGGCCTTCGCGACACCCGCCACCTTCAGCGGGTAGGCGACGTTCCCGGCCACGGTGCGGGAGCGGAACAGGTTGAACTGCTGGAAGATCATGCCGATCTTCCGCCGGGCCAGGCGCAGGTCCCGCTCGGACAGCGTCGTGAGGTCCTGACCCGCCACCGTCACCGTGCCGGAGGTCGGCCGCTCGAGGGCGTTGACGAGCCGGACCAGCGTGGACTTGCCCGCGCCGGAGTAGCCGATGACCGCGAGGACCTCCCCCTCGGTCACGTCGAGGTCGACGTCGTCGACGGCCGTGACCGTCTTCGCGCCGGCCCGCACGTAGTGCTTGGTGACGGAACCGAGGCGGACGATGCTGTCCGCCACCTCAGCTGCCCGCCGCCGTGGCGTCCTTCTCCACGGTGGTGAGCTCCGACTGCAGCGCAGCGGCGTCGGTGGTGCTGAGGACGCCGTTCGGGTAGCTCTTGCGGAACTCCGCCTCGACGGCCGGGTCGTGGATCAGCTCGGCGAGCTTCAGGTACGTCGGGTCCGCGGCGTCGGCCTTGCGGGCGGCGAACACGTTGACGTACGGGGCGGCGGCCGGCCCGTTCGGGTCGTCGGAGAAGATCGTGTCGGAGGCCGGGAGCTTCGCGCTGGTGGCGTAGTTGTTGTTCACGACGGCCGCCGCGACGGAGCCGCTCTGCAGGGCGTTGGCGGTCTGCGACGCGTCGAGCGCCACCACCTCCACCTTCGCGTCGGTGACGTCCTGGGTCGTCGAGAACGCGGTCCCGCCGTCCTTCAGCGTCACGATCCCCGCGGCCTGCAGCACGAGCAGCGCGCGGGCCTGGTTGATGGCGTCGTTGGGGATGGCGACCTTCGCCCCGGCGGGCAGCGCCGCGGGGTCCTTCACCGTGGTCGAGTACAGCGGCAGCGGGTACACGGCCGTGGCGCCGATGGGCTGGAGGTCGTCGCCCGAGGTGACGTTGTAGTTCGCCAGGTACTGCACGTGCTGGAACTGGTTCAGGTCCAGCTCGCCCTGCTTCAGGGCCGGGTTCGGCAGGCTGTAGTCGGAGAAGTTCACGAGCTCGACGTCCACGCCGAGCTCCTTCTGGGCCAGGTCGACGTAGGTCGTCCAGTACGGCTCCGCCTTGTCGGTCACGCCGATCTTGACGGTGCGGGTGGACGCCGCGGTCGCGGTCGAGTCGTCGCCCGTGGTGCGCCACACGACGGCGGCGACGGCCACGACGACGACGGCGACGAGCGCCGCGATGAGGAGGGGGAGGCGGTTGCGCCGCGGCTTGCTGGGCAGCGCAGGGGGGGTGGGGCTGGACAAGGTGGTCCTCCGGGTGGGGCAGGCCGGGACGGGTCCCGGTCACTCACGCTTGTGGGACGGGTTCGTCCCACCGGGCTTTCACCTGGAGCACCCCGCCGCGGGGGAGGGTTGCTGGTCAGCAAGCCAGGGCTTGACGCTGACGCTCGATGCCGGGGTCGAGGATACAGGCTGCGGGGCCCCGGGCCGAACCCCGGCGGGGCACCCCGACCGCCCCCACTACGGTGGCCGCAGCCGCTCCGTGCCGGAGGCGTGGCCCCACGTGAGGACGACGGAGCAGCCGTGACGCGCCGCAGTGCCCGGCCGGGAACGCCGTCGATCCTGGCGCTGGTCCTCGTCACGGGGACCTCCGCCCTGTCGACCGACACGTACATCGCGGCGCTGCCCGCGATGCGGGAGTCGTTCTCCACCTCGGACGCCGCCGTGCAGCTGACGCTGACGGCCTGCATCGGCGGGCTGGCCCTCGGGCAGCTGCTGATCGGCCCCGTGAGCGACTCGCGGGGACGCCGGCGGATCGTCCTCGCTGCCACCCTCACCTTCACGGTGATGTCCGTGCTCTGCGCGCTCGCGGACTCGATCGCGGTGATGCTCGCCGCCCGGGTGGCGCAGGGGATGGCCGCCGGCGCGGCCGCGGCGGTCGGGCGCGCGTGCGTGACGGACACCCGCGAGGGCCGGGCGGCCGCCGCGACGTTCGGGACGCTGACGGCGGTCAGCCTCATGGCCCCGGTCGTCGGGCCCGCGATCGGGGCGCTGCTGCTGCCGCTCGGGGGGTGGCGGACCGTCTTCTGGTTCCTCGCCGCCGTCGGCGTGCTCATGACCGCGGCGGCGGCCCTCGGCCTGCCGGAGACGCTGCCGCCCGAGCGGCGCCGCCCGGGGGGGCTGACGCAGCTGCTGGGGCGCTCCGCGGAGCTCGTCCGCGACCGCGCCTTCATCACGCCGGTCGCGGTGCAGTGCCTCGTGACGTGCGGGTTCTTCACCTACATCGGCGGGTCCTCGATCGTGCTCCAGGAGGACCTCGCGCTCACCCCCGGCACCTACGCCACCGTCTTCGCCACGAACGCCTCGACCATGATCGCCTCGAGCGTGCTGTTCCGCGTCCTCGTGGTGCGCCTCGGCCCGGAGCTGCTGCGCCGCTGGGCGTTCGGGATCCAGGCCACCGGGGTGTTCGCGCTGACGGCGATCGCGCTCGCGTGCACGCCGGGTCCGCCGCCGCTCGTGCTCGTGTGGGTGCCGCTGGCCGTCATGACCTTCGGCCTCGGCACCTACCTGCCGGCGAACTCCGCGATCGCCCAGCGCGAGGGCCGGCGCTACGCCGGGGCGGCCTCCGCGCTGAGCGGCGGGCTGCCCTTCCTGGCCGGCGCGCTCACGACACCGCTGACGGGCCTGCTGGGCGCGCAGACGGTGGTCGCCATGGCCGCGGGGATGGGCACCTTCTTCCTGCTCGCCGTCCTCGCGGCCGCGGCCGCCGCCCGGGCCGGGCGGCGACCGGCCGGGTGAGTCAGCGGCCCCCGCTCGCGGTGTCCAGCCAGAGCGCGGGGTCGGGGAGCAGCTCCTCCGCGCGCGCCCAGAACTCCTCCGGGACCGGGTTCGCGAGCGACGCGAGCAGCCGGGGGATGCGGTCGGGCTTCGAGAAGCCCACGACGGTGGTGTCGATGCGCTCGTCGCGCACCGAGCGCTGCACCGCGGCGTCGGCGAGCGCGATCCCGAACTCGTCGGCGAGGTCGTGCAGGGCGGCCGCCGCGGCGAGGACCTCCGCCCGCGCGGGTCGGAAGCCGTAGAGCGGCTGCGCGGTGCGGCTGGCGAGCAGCCCGCCGCCGAGCACCGCGGCGTTGACGACGCCGAGGCCCGCCGCGCGGGCGCGGTCGATGAGCGGGTCCGCGCCCCGGTCGAGCAGCGTCGCCCGGGAGTGCGTGAGCAGCACCTCGAACGCGCCGGTGTCGAGCAGCCGCTCGATGGTCGGCACGTGACCCGCGGCGATCCCCAGGTGCCCGATCACCCCCTCGTCGCGCAGCGCGACGAGGGCCTCGACCGCCCCGCCGGGCTGGTCGAAGCCCGCGTCCGGGTGGAACTCCGGGTCGTGCAGGTGGACCAGCGGGAGGTGGTCCATGCCGAGGCGCGCGCGGCTCTCCTCGACGGACGCGCGGACGCGCCGGCCGGAGAAGTCGCCGTCGGCGGCGTCCACCTTGGTCGCGATCAGCACGTCCCCGGCGCCCACCCGGCCCAGGGCGACGCCGATCCGCTCCTCGCTGCGGCCGTCGGAGTAGCCGTTGGCGGTGTCGATCATCGTGATCGGGCTGGCGAGGACCCCGAGCGCGACGGCGATGCCCTGCTCCTCGGGGGTGTCGTAGCCGAACAGCTCCGGCATCCCGCCGAGCGGTCCGCCGCCGGCCGACACGGCGGACACGCGCAGGCCCGTCGCGCCGAGGGTGCGCGTCCAGGACGCGGAGCCGGGGGTCACCTGCGGGTTCGTCATCGAGCCTCATCCGGGTCGGGGGAGCGGGTGCCCGGTCGGTCCCCGTGCGGTCCGGGGCGCTGCGAGCGGCCCGCGCGAACTTACCCCTACTCGCCTAAGGAAGTCACGACCCCGCCGCGTGCCGTGTAGATTTCGCCGCTCGCGGGCGGCGAGTCGCTCACGGACCGGGACGGGGGGCGGTGTGGCCGACACCTCTGACCCGCCGGGTGCGTCGGTCGTCACCCTGCGCGGCCGGTCGTCGGCGGAGACGCGCAGCGCCGTCCTGGACCTCATCCGCGCGAGCGGCAAGATCAGCCGGGTCGACCTCGCGCGGCGGTCCGCGCTCACCGAGCCCACCATCTCGAAGATCGTCAAGGAACTGCTGTCGGCGGGCCTGGTCGTCCACGCCGGGTACGCCGAGTCCACGGGCGGCAAGCGCCCGGTGCTGCTGAAGATGAACGACAGCGGCGTCTACGCGCTCGGGCTCACCCTCGACTACCACCGCTCCACGATCGTCGTCTGCGGGCCCGAC
The DNA here is from genome assembly GCF_011839805.1 of Kineococcus rubinsiae. Taxonomy (GTDB): domain Bacteria; phylum Actinomycetota; class Actinomycetes; order Actinomycetales; family Kineococcaceae; genus Kineococcus; species Kineococcus rubinsiae. The sequence goes on from NZ_VWPY01000008.1 coordinate 56,538, forward strand.
GGCACCGAGCTGGCGCGCGTCTCCTCCGGGGGCACCGGGGTGGACGAGCCCCCCGTCGTGCTGGACCGCCTCGCCGGGGAGATCGACGCCCTGATGACGCGGGAGGGGATCGAGCGCTCCGCCGTCGTCGGGCTCGGCGTGGCCTCCGCCGGGCGGCGCGGGTTCCCCCAGGGGTGGAACGTCGACGCGTCCTTCTTCGGCTCGTGGGAGCCCTTCTCCGTCGAGGAGGAGCTGGCCGCGCGCACCGGGTACGCGGTGGTCCGCGAGAACGACGCCAACTGCGCGGCGCTGCGCGAGTTCTGGGTGAGCCCGGAGCCCCACCGCGACTTCGTGACGGTCTACGTGTCGCACGGCATCGGCGCCGGCATCGTCATCAACGGCGCGATCTACCGCGGGGTCTCGGGCAACGCCGGCGAGATCGGTCACATGGTCGCCGTCCCCGACGGCCGGCTCTGCTGGTGCGGTTCCCACGGCTGCCTGGAGACCGTGGCCAGCCCCCGCGCGATGGTGGAGCAGGTGCTGGCCGACCCCGCCCTGCGCGCGGCCGTGGGCGTCACCGCGCGGACGCCCATCCGCGAGGTGTTCCAGCGCCTGACGTCCGGGGCCGTGACCCGGGACGAGGGGGTCCGCGCCATGCTCGACCGGGCGGCCGGCTACTTCGCGTCCGCGGTCAGCGACCTCGTCAACACGCTCGACCTCGACCTCGTGGTCCTCGCGGGCCCGGGCCTCGCGGGGATGGAGGACGTCTTCCTGGAGGCGGCCCAGCACCGGGTGGCGACCACGGGGTTCATGCGCGAGCTGCACCCCATCACCGTGCGCCTCGCGTCGATCGGCTCGGAGACCGCAGCGCTCGGCGCGGCCTCCGTCGTGCTGCAGCGGCACCTCACGCCGCACCGCACCGGCCCGGTCACCTGATCGCGGGCCGCTCCCGGAGAGCGGTCTCCCACGCTCCTCGCGGGGACGTGCCCTGCCCGGAAGACTTAGTTTCGCAAGTATTGCTTTGTCGCCGGACGCGACCCTATGCTCCTCGCGACACAGCTTCGTGGACGAGGCCTCGCGGCCCTGCCCACCTGACGGACGGAAGACGATGACGTTTTCTCAGCACGTTCGGCGCGCCGCCTTCGCGGCACTCGCAGGCGGCACCCTCGTCGCCGGGACGCTCACCGCGTGCTCGGGTGGGCAGGAGGCCGCGAGCGACGGCGGGTCGGCCACCGCGGGAACCGTGAACTGGTGGAGCTGGACCCCGGACAACGACCTCGCGGGCCGTGAGATCGCGGCGTTCAACGAGGAGTACCCGGACATCGAGGTCGTCTACAAGAAGGTCCCGATCGACAACTACGCGGCCCTGCTGCGCCCGGCGCTCGCCTCCGACGACGGCCCGGACGTCTTCACGGTGAACGCGAGCGGGTCGTTCTCGGGAACGACCTTCGCCCCCTACGCCCTCGACCTCACGGAGGGGACGAAGAAGCTCCTCGGCGAGGACTGGCAGTCGAAGGTCTCGCCGATCGGCGTCAAGGCCTTCACCGTGAAGGGCCGGCTCGTCGCCTCCCAGTGGGCCAAGGTCGGCGCCGGGAACATGTGGATCAACCAGGAGGCGTTCGACCAGTACGGCGTCAAGGTCCCGACGAACCTCGCCGAGTGGCAGCAGGCGTGCGACACGTTCCGCGCCAACGGACTCGGCTGCTTCCGCGAGGGCATGGGCGGCACGTCCGGCTTCGTCATCGACACCCTCCACTCGATCATGGACAGCTACCAGCCCGGTCTGTGGAGCGACCTGCTGGCGGGCAAGGCGAAGTGGACCGACGCGGGGGTCGTGCAGTCGCTGCAGATCCTGCAGGACCTCACGACGTCGGGGATCCTCGACGAGGGGGCGACCGGCATCCAGCAGTACCCCGACGTCAACAACGACTTCCTCACCGGCAAGGTCCCCATGGTGCAGATGGGCACCTGGTACCAGCAGTACGCCTCCGTGGCGAGCCTGACGGCCGCGCTGGAGGGCGCCGGGGTGCCCGCGGACACGAAGAAGATCACCATCATGCCGATCCCGTTCCCGGACGTCGCCGGCAAGGGCAACCCTTCCACCCTGTTCACCGACCCCGACGCGGGCCAGGCCGTGAACGCCAAGTCGAAGGTGCGCAACGCGGCCGAGACGTTCGCGCTGTGGCTCGGCAACACCGAGAACGGTCAGCAGGTCGTGGCCAACAACCTCGACGAGTTCCCGACGCTGAACGGCGTCGACGTGCAGTTCGAGAAGGCCACCCTCGTCAACCCGGCCGTCCAGGAGCCCGCGCTCAAGGACCTCACCACGCAGCTGGCCTCGGCCACCGAGGCCCGCTCCTACGGCATCGGCGCGCAGCTCAGCGCGGCGATCGTCCAGGCGTGCCAGCAGGTGACGAGCGGCAAGAAGCCCGCCGACGTGGTGGACGCCGTCCAGGCGGCCGCGGCGACCGGCGAGTGACCACGCTCCCGGACGGAGGTCGAGGATGACCACGACCACCCACCGGCCCGGCGTGACGACGGGGACGTCGTCGCGCCGGCGCCTGCGGCGCCCCGCGGGTCTGCCCTGGATCCTGCCGGCCCTGGTGGTGTCGGTCGGGCTGCTCTACTACTGCATCTTCTACACGGCCTACCTCTCGACCCTCGACTGGGACGGGACCAGCCCGCTGAAGGACAGCGTCGGCGCGGGGAACTACGGGAAGATGCTGAGCGACCCGGTGTTCTGGGGCGCCCTGCGGCACACGCTCGTGTTCTTCGTCGTGTCGCTGGTCGTGCAGGTCGTGCTCGGCATCGTCTTCGCCTGCCTCCTGCACTCGCAGCTCTACCTGAAGACCTTCTACAAGGTGCTGATCTTCATCCCGGTGGTCCTGGCCACCGCGACGGTCGCCCCGGTGTTCCGGCAGATCTACGCGCCGGACGGCACGCTCAACGGGCTGCTCGGGGCGGTCGGGCTCGACGGCCTGCAGCAGACGTGGCTGTCGAACCCGACGATCGCCCTGCTGATCGTCATCTCCGTGCAGGTCTGGCAGTCGACGGGTGTCGTGTTCGTCCTCTACTTCGCCGCCATCGGCCAGATCGAGTCGGAGATCGTCGAGGCGGCCCGCCTCGACGGCGCCGGCAACCTCCGGATCATCGCCTCGATCGTCTGGCCGAGCGTGCGGGGCACGACCATCGCGATCACCATCCTGACCGCGATCGGATCGCTGAAGACCTTCGACATCCCCTTCCTGGTCACCTCGGGCGGACCGAGCTACGGGACGGAGTTCCTCGGCACGCAGATCTACCGCGTCAGCATCTCCTTCGCGCAGGTGGGCTACGGGGCGTCGCTGTCGATGGTGCTGCTCGTCCTCGCGCTCGCCGCGGCCGTGATCATCAACGTCAGAGGACGACGAGGGAGCGCGAACGATGTTTGAGACCAGGCGGATCCGCACCCGCGTCCTGCTGCAGGTCCTGCTGACGGTGCTGGTCGTCCCCTTCGTCTTCCCCCTGGTGGCGATGGTGCAGGGCTCGCTCAAGGGAGCCGGCTGGGCCAACTACGGCACGGTGCTGTCGCTGCCGCTGCTGCCGGGGTTCTTCCGCAACAGCGCGATCATCGCGGCGGCGGTGATCGCCATCGTGCTCGTCTGCACCATGACGGCGGCGTTCGGCTTCTCGAAGCTGCACATCAGGGGCAAGGAGTTCTTCTTCTGGCTGCTGCTCGCCTGCCTCACCCTCCCCGGGGTGGTGCTGCTCGCGCCGCTGTTCGCGACGGTCACGCGGGTCGGCGCGTACAACTCGATCTGGGCGGTCATCCTCCCGGTCGCCGCCCTGCAGATCCCGTTCACGACGCTGCTCGCCCGCAACTTCGTCGACGGGATCCCCAACGAGCTGCTCGAGGCGGCCCGCGTCGACGGGGCGAACACGGTGCGGACCTTCTGGTACGTCCTCGTGCCGCTGACCCGGCCGATCATGGCCGCGATCCTCGTCCTCGTCTTCATCAACTCGTGGAACGAGTTCCTGCTCGCCCTGCTCTTCCTGCAGACGCCGGACCACCAGACGATCACGCTGGTCCCGCAGTACTTCGTCGGCCAGTACAACAACGACCAGACGAAGGTCCTCGCGGCGGCCGTCCTGACCGCCCTGCCGGTCGTCATCGCCTACATCGCCCTGCAGCGGTACTTCGAGCGCGGCCTCGCGGCCGGTGCGCTCAAGTAGCCGCGCACCCACCCCCACCGCGCCACCTCCACCGCTGCACCCCCACCGACGAAGGAACCCCTCATGCCCCACGCGCGCATCGACCTCCACCGGGTCCACGCCCCCCGCCTGCCCGAGTTCAGCCAGGCGATCCTCCAGGGCATGGTCGAGGGGTTCGACATGCCGGCCGACGACTTCTTCCAGAAGTTCACGCTGCACGACGAGGGCGAGCTGTTCTACTCGCCGACGTTCCCGTCGCAGCAGCGCACCGACATCATCTTCATCGAGCTCACCGCCGGGGTCGGCTACACCGACGAGCAGAAGCAGGCGGCCTTCGCCGCCATCGCCGACGGGTTCGCGGCGCTCGGCGTCAAGCGGGACAACATCCTGTGCGTGATCCTCGAGGTGCACGGGGCCGCCTGGTACGCGGCCGAGAGCACCCCGGCCTGATCCGCGCACGACCGATCCGAAGGAACCCGACCATGGCGAACTTCCGCGTGCTCGCGCCCCGGCAGACCGCGCGCGTCCACATCCACGACGCCGTCACCGGTGAGGACGTCCTCGTCCACGAGAGCCGCGACGTGCTGCTCGAGGCCCCCAACTGGGCCGCCTCGGGCGATGCGCTGCTGCTCAACGGCGACGGCGTCCTGTGGTCGCTGGACCCGGTGCCCGGCGCCGTGCCGGTGCGCGTCGAGCACGAGGCGCTGCCCGAGATCAACAACGACCACGTGCTCGACCCCGACGGGAAGCACCTCTACCTGTCGGCGGCGGACGGGCACATCTACCGGGCCCCCACGTCCGGGGGAGCGGCGACCCGCGTGACGCGCGACGACGGCGTCTGGCACTTCCTGCACGGCGTCTCGCCCGACGGGGACCGGCTCGCGTACGTGCGGATGGCGTCGTTCGAGGAGCCGGGCCGGCTCGCCGTGATCGCCGCGACCGGCGGCGAGACGACCCTGGTCGACACGGGGGAGGGCCACGTCGACGGCCCGGAGTGGTCCCCGGACGGTCGCTGGCTCTACTTCAACACCGAGCGCTGGGCGGGGGAGCCGGGGCAGGCGCAGCTCGCCCGAGTGCCGGACGGCGGCGGTGAGGTCGAGCGCCTCGTGACCAGCGGCACGGTCGACTGGTTCCCGCACCTCTCGCCCGACGGCGCCACGGCGGTCTACATCGAGTTCCCCGCCGGCACCCTGGGGCACCCGGCGGACAAGGAGGTCGCGCTCGTCGTGGTCGACACCGCCGACTGGTCGACGCCGCGGGAGCGGATCCTCCTCCCCGGCGGTCAGGGGACGATCAACGTCAACAGCTGGGCGCCCGACTCCCGCCGGTTCGCCTACGTCTCCTACCCCACGGAGGGCTGAGCGGTGCTGCAGCACGACGACGCCGGCCTGTCCGTCCTCTTCCTGGGCGGCACGGGCACCATCAGCGCCTCCTGCGTCCGGCTCTCCGTCGAGAGCGGCCTGCGGGTCGCGGTGCTCAACCGCGGGACCGACCGCAAGCAGCGCCCGCTGCCGGACGGGGTGGAGAGGATCACGGGCGACGTCACGGACGAGGCGTCGCTCACCGCCGCGCTCGAGGGGCGCACGTTCGACGCGGTCGTGGACTTCCTCGCCTTCGACGAGACGGCCGCCGACCGGGCGGTCCGGGTGCTCGGCCCGCACACGCGGCAGTACGTGGGGATCTCGTCGGCCTCGGTGTACGGAAAGCCGGTGCTGCAGACGCCGATCACCGAGTCGACGCCCACGCACAACCGCTTCCTCGCCTACGCGCGGGCCAAGCTGCGGTTCGAGGCCGGCCTGCGGGACGCCTACGAGCAGCAGGGCTTCCCGATGACGATCGTGCGCCCGTCGCACACCTACGACGACGCGAACCCGCCGCTGCCGGGGGACTGGACGGTCGTCGACCGGATCGCGCGCGGGGAGGAGATCCCCGTGCACGGGGACGGGACCTCGCTGTGGACCCTCACGCACGCCGAGGACTTCGCCGTCGGTCTCGTCGGGCTGCTCGGCAACCCGCGGGCGATCGGTGAGACGTTCCACATCACCGGTGACGACGTGCACACGTGGGACCAGATCTACACGACCATCGCCGAGGTGCTCGGCGTCGCGCCCCGGCTGGTCCACGTGCCGAGCGAGCTCTACCCGGTCGTCGCGCCCGACTGGTTCTGGTCCGACCTGTTCGTCGGAGACCTGTCGCACAGCGCGGTCTTCGACAACACGAAGATCAAGCGGTTCGTGCCGGCGTTCGGGCAGCGGCTCACCTTCCACCGCGCGGTGCGCCGGATGCTGGCGTGGCGGACGGCGAACCCCGGGGCGACCGCGCCCGATCCGGCCACCGAGGCCCTGCTCGAACGCTTCGTGAGCGCCTACCACGCAGGCCGGTCGGCCTTCGAGGCGCACGCACCCGCGGGCTGAGCGGGTCGCGGGAGGAGGGGGACCGATGACGGAGCTGAGCAGGAGCGACTTCCCGGCGGACTTCACCTGGGGCACGGCGACCGCCGCCTACCAGGTGGAGGGGGCGACCACCGAGGGCGGCCGCGGACCGAGCGTCTGGGACACCTTCGCCCGCACCCCGGGGGCGATCGCCGACGGCACGACGGGCGAGCCGGCCGACGACCACTACCACCGCTACCTCGAGGACGTCGGCCTGATGGCGGACCTCGGGGTGAACGCCTACCGGTTCTCGATCTCCTGGTCGCGGATCCAGCCGGACGGCACGGGGGCCGTCAACCCGGAGGGGATCGCCTTCTACCGGCGGCTCGCGGAAGCCCTGGTGGCCCAGGGCATCACGCCCTGGGCGACCCTCTACCACTGGGACCTGCCCCAGGCGCTCGAGGACCGCGGCGGGTGGCTGGACCGCGGCACGGCCGAGGCCTTCGCGGAGTACGCGCGCCTCGTCGTCGGCGAGCTCGGCGACGTCGTGAAGCACTGGACCACCCTCAACGAGCCGTGGTGCTCGGCGTTCCTCGGCTACGCGAGCGGCGAGCACGCCCCCGGCCGCCACGTCGGGACGCAGGCCGCGCGCGCCGCGCACCACCTGCTGCTCGCGCACGGCAGGGCCGTCCCCCTGATCCGGGCCGCCGCGGACGACCTGCAGGTCGGCATCACGCTGAACCTCTACTCGGTGCGGACGGCCAGCGACAGCCCGGCGGACGTCGACGCGGCGCGCCGCATCGACGGCCTGCAGAACCGGTTCTTCCTCGACCCGGTCCTCGCGGGCTCCTACCCGGTCGACGTGCTGCGCGACCTCGGCGAACAGGCGTGGTTCGCCGAGCACGCGCAGGGCGACCTCGCCACCATCGGGGTGGACGTCGACTTCCTCGGCGTCAACTACTACAGCCGGCACACCACCGCGGCGGGCACCGCGTCCGGGGCGCCGAGCGCCAACCCCGGCAGCGAGTTCGTCCAGATGGTCGACACCGGCGCACCCAGGACGCGGATGGGCTGGGAGGTCCACCCCGACGGGCTCGTCGACGTGCTCGAGATGGCCGCGGCCCGGCGCCCGGGCCTGCCGCTGCTCGTGACCGAGAACGGTGCGGCCTACGACGACGAGCTGACCGCCGACGGCGTCCACGACGAGGAGCGGCGCGCCTACCTCGAGCAGCACCTCGCCGCGTGCCGGGACGCGCTCGGGCGGGGAGTCCCGCTGCGGGGGTACTTCCTCTGGTCGCTGATGGACAACTTCGAGTGGGCCTGGGGGTACACCCGGCGCTTCGGCGTCGTGCACGTGGACTACGCGACGCAGCGCCGCACGATCAAGGACAGCGGACGGTGGCTGCAGGCCTTCCTGAGCGCCGGTGGGCGGGGCGCCCGATCGGCGTGAGCGGTCGGGACGAAGGGCCGTGTCACTACTCGTAGCCATGTCATGCTGTGCGTGACCACCCGTCTGTCGCGCGGGAGGAGCCGCGCCACCGACGGAGGGCCCGTGACGCACGCACCCCGCACGCTCGTGCCCGGGTCGCTGGTCGACGGCTGGCTCGTCGTCGACGCCCTGCCCACGGCCTACCTGGTGATGACGCCCGACCTGCGCATCCTGCACGCGAACCCCGCCTACCTCGCGATGCTCGGGCGGAGGCTGGCGGACATCGCCGGCCGGCCCGTCTTCGAGGCGTTCCCGCCGTCGCCGCTCACCCTGGCGCCCGACGGCACCAACCCCCTCGAGACCTCCTTCCGCCGCGCTCTCGGCACCGGCCGTCCCGACGCGCTGCCGCTGCAGCAGTACGACGTGCGGGACGACAGCACGGGTGAGGTGGTCGAGCGGTTCTGGTCCGTCGTCACCGCCCCGGTGGCCGACGCCGAGGGCCGCACCGTCCTGCTCGTCGAGCGGGTCGAGGACGTCACCGACTTCGTGCGCGAGCGGGAGGGCCTGCTCGCCGGTGCGGACCGGGGGCAGGGCTGGCAGGACCGGGCGCAGCGGGTCGAGGCCGAGCTCTTCCTGCGCGCGCAAGAGCTGCAGGCCGCGCAGGCCGCCCGCGACCTGGCGGCGCGGCGGGTCGCGAGCCTGGCCGAGGTCGCCCTCGCCCTGACGACGGCGGAGAGCATCGACGACCTGGAGCGCATCGTCGTGGGCCGCGCGCCGGCGGTCCTGGGCTCCGACGGCGGCGCCGTCGTCACGGTCGCCGAGGGCGGCGGCTGGCGGCTCTCCATCAGCGAGGTCCTCGGCCCGCACGTCCAGGTCGCCTACGGCCACCTCCCGCACGACAGCCCCCTGCCGGCGGTGCACGCGGCCCGCACGGGGGAGCGGGTGCTGCTGCCGACGGTCGGGAGCGGGCTGGCCTTCCTCCCGCTCATGGCGACCGTCTACGCCGACACCCGCCGCCGCGCCTGGGCCTTCGTCCCCCTCACCGTGCAGGACGAGCACCTCGGCAGCCTCGCGGTGTCCTGGCGCGACGAGCACGCCTTCACCGACGACGAGCTCGACCTCCTCGACGGCTTCGCGGCGCAGCTCGCCCAGACCCTCAAGCGGCTGCAGGTCGCCGCCGCCCAGCGGGCGGCCGCGGCCGCGGTACAGGAGTTCTCCGAGGCGCTGCAGCGCAGCCTGCTCACCCGGCCCGCCCTGGGCGACGACCTCGACGTCGCGGTGCGCTACCGGCCCGCCGCGCGGGGCGCCAGCGTCGGCGGCGACTGGTACGACGCCTTCGTGACCGCGGGCGGCGCCACGCTCTTCGCGGTCGGGGACATCACGGGGCACGACCGGGCGGCGGCCGCCGCCATGGGGCAGGTCCGGAGCCTGCTGCGCGGCATCGCCTACGACAGCGACGACCCGCCCGCGGACCTGCTCAACCGCCTCGACGCCGCGATGGTCGGCCTGGAGCTCGACGCCCTGGCCACCGCGGTCGTCGCCCGCCTCGAGGTCGGCGAGCGCGACGGCGTGACCCGGCGCTGCCTGCGCTGGGCCAACGCCGGGCACCCCCCGCCGCTGCTCGCCCGGCCCGACGGCAGCGTCGAGGTGCTGCAGGGCACCCCCGACCTGCTGCTGGGCCACGACCCGCAGGCCTCGCGCCGCGACCACCTCGTCGCGCTGGCTCCCGGCTGCTCCGTGGTCCTCTACACCGACGGCCTCGTGGAGCGCCGCGACGAGGACCTGGACGTGGGCATCGCGCGGCTCGTCGCCGTCGTGGCCCGGCACGCGGGCGACTCCGCGGAGGACCTCAGCGACGCCGTGCTCGCCGAGACGGACTCCGTCGACGGTGAGGACGACACCGCGGTGCTCGTCCTGCGGCTGCGCTGACCGCCCTCAGGGGCCGACCGCCTTCAGGGGCTGACCGCCTTCAGGAGCTGGGCACGCCGGCGTCGCGCGCGATGCGCCCGACGACGTCGGGGGTCAGGACGAACAGCTCCTCGCCGTCGCCCGGGCCGGGCACGGTGAGGACGGTCGTGCGCACGCCGTCCGGACCCAGCTCGACGAGGCAGGCGCCGCTGCCGCGCACGGCCCGCTCCTGCCCGGCCGCCACCAGGACGTCGTTGCGGTTGGCCACGCCCGGCGCCACCACGACGACGACGCCGTCGACGGTGGCGACGAACGGGTGGTGGTAGTGCCCGGACAGGACGGCGCGGACGTCGGTGCCGCGCAGCACGTCCAGCAGGGCCCCGGGGTCCTGCAGGCGCAGCGCGTCGTGCAGGACCGTCGGCGCCGGCAGCGGCGGGTGGTGCACCACGACGACCGTGCCGCGCGGCGCGGGCTCCGCGAGCACCTCGCGCAGCCGCTCGAGCTGCTCCGGGCCCAGCTCGCCGTACCCGGCGCCCGGCACGGAGGAGTCGAGGACGGCGAAGCGCAGGCCGTCGACGTCGTGCACGCCGTCCAGCGGCCCTTCGGCCGGCGAGGCCAGCAGGACCTCCGCGAAGGGCAGCCGCTGGTCGTGGTTGCCCGCGGCCCAGACGACGGCGGCCCCGTGCTCGACGGCGAAGCCCTCCACGAGCTCCTGCGCGCTGAGGTAGGACTCGGCGCTGCCGTCGTCGGACACGTCACCCGAGACGACCACCGCGTCGAGCGGGCCGACTCCGGCGAGCCCTGCCAGGACGTGCCGCAGGGTCGCGGTGGTGTCGACGAGGCCTTGGTGCAGCCCCCCGTCGGCCAGCAGGTGCGTGTCGGACAGGTGCAGGACGCGGGCGTCCGCCATCAGCCGTCGCCCTTCCCGCCGCCGTTCCCGTTCCCGTTGCCGTTGCCGTTCCCCTTGCCGTTCCCGTTGCCGTTCCCGGGGGCGCCGGCCGCGGCGGTGCTGGTGGGCGAGTCGGTCGGGTCGGGCGAGGACGCCGACGGGCTGGCGGTGGGGCTGGACGTCGGCGAGCTCGTGCTCGGCGACGGCGTCGACGGGGGCGCGGAGGCCACCACGAGGTCCACCTCGCTGCCGACGTCGACCGTGGAACCCTCGGTGACGCTCTGGCTCAGGACCTGCCCGGGCGAGGCGTCCGAGGACTCCCGGGTGTCGATGTTCACCTGAAGGCCGAGCGCGTTCAGCTGCGCGCGGGCCGCGTCGCGGGCCTGCCCGACGAGCTCGGGCACGGTCACCTGACCGCTGGCGACGAAGAGCTTGACCGGCGTGCCGGGCGCGACGGACGCGTCGGCCCCGGGGTCGGTGCGGACCACGCTGCCCTTGTCGGCCTTCGGGTCCTCGTCGGTCGTCTCGACGCTGCCCACCGTGAGCCCGGCCTGCGCGAGCTGCTCGCGGGCCTGGTCCTGGGTGCTGCCGGCGAGGCCGGGGACGGTCACCGCCGACGGGCCGCTGGAGACCGTCAGCGCGACGGCGGAGCCGAGCACCGCCGAGGTGCCGGCCGCCGGGTCCGAGGACACGACGGTCCCCGCGGGCTGGTCGTCGCTGGGCGCCTGGACCACGGTCGAGGTGAGCCCCGCGTCGGTCAGCGCGGTCTCCGCGGCCTCCTGCGTCTGGCCGACCACCTCGGGCACCGGCGTGGCCGTCGGGGACGGCGTCGAGGTCGGCGTCCCCCCGCCCCCGGTCTGGGACAGCGCGTACGCGACGCCGCCCACGCCGAGCAGCAGCACGAGCACGAGCAGGACCCACGGCCAGCGGCGGCGGCGCTCCTCCTCGAGGGGGTCGTCGTCGCCCACGCGGGGCAGCGCGCCCGTCGCGGTGGCGGCCAGCGGGGCGGCCACGGTCGGCACCACGCGGGTCGCGTCGGCCGCCGCGGGCGCGGGCGTCGGCAGCGCACCGACGGTGGCGCCGCGCAGGGGACGGCCCTCGACGGCCCGGCGCAGGTCGTCGGCGAAGTCCGCGGCCGACTGGTAGCGGTGCTCGCGGTCCTTGGACAGGGCCATCAGCACGACGTGGTCGACGGCCGGGGGGATGCCGGGCTCCAGCGCGCTCGGCGGGCGCGGCTGCTCGCTGACGTGCTGGTAGGCCACGGCGACCGGCGCGTCGCCCACGAAGGGCGGGCGTCCGGTGAGGACCTCGTAGAGCAGGCAGCCCGCGGAGTAGAGGTCGCTGCGGGCGTCGACCTGCTCCCCCCGCGCCTGCTCGGGGGAGAGGTACTGCGCGGTGCCCATGACGGCGGAGGTCTGGGTCAGGGTCGCCGAGGAGTCCGACACGGCCCGGGCGATGCCGAAGTCCATGACCTTGACCTCGCCCGCGGGCGTGATCATGACGTTGGCGGGCTTGATGTCGCGGTGGACGATGCCCATCCGGTGGCTGTACTCCAGCGCCGCGAGCACGCCCTCGGTGATCTTCAGGGACTCGCTCAGCGCCAGGGGGTGGTCGGTCTTGAGCATGTCGCGCAGCGTCCGGCCCTCGACGTACTCCATGACGATGTACGGCAGGTCGACGCTGCCGCCGCCCGGCTGCGGCGACGGGTCCGCGCCCGTGTCGTAGACGGCCACGATCGAGGAGTGGTTCAGCGACGCCGCGGACTGGGCCTCGCGGCGGAAGCGCGCCTGGAAGGACGGGTCGCGCGCCAGGTCGGCGCGCAGCAGCTTCACGGCCACGGTCCGCCCGAGCCGGGTGTCCCGGGCCACGTGCACCTCGGCCATGCCTCCCCGCCCGAGGAGGCTGCCCACCTCGTAGCGGCCTCCGAGCAGCCGCCGGGCTCCCGCCTCACCGGTCCCCGCGTAACCACCGTCTGCGTCAACCACCGAGCGCCGCCTCCATCACTTGCTTGGCCACCGGGGCGGCGAGCCGTCCCCCGTAGGCGCTGTCCACCGTGCCACCGTCCTCGATCACGACCGCGACCGCGACCGCGCGGTCGCCCTTCGTCGCGAAGGACGTGAACCACGCGTACGGGGGGAGCCCCGCGCCGTGCTGCGCGGTCCCCGTCTTGCCCGCCACCTCGACCCCGTCGATCTGGGCCCGCGTGCCGGTCCCCCGGGCGACGACGGCCTTCATCATGTCGGTCAGCGTCGAGGCCGTGCTCGCGCTGACCGCCCGCCCGATCTCCTGCGGCGCCGGGGTCTCGATGACCGACAGGTCGTCGCCGGCCCGCACGTCGCGGACGAGGTTGGGCTTCATGAGGACGCCACCGTTGGCGATGGCCGCGGAGAACATCGCCACCTGCAGCGGCGTGACCCGCACGTCGAACTGGCCGATCGCGGACTGCGCGGTCTGCGGCTCGTTCGGGTCGGCCGGGAAGGTGCTGGGGGTCACGCGCATGGGGACGGACAGGTCCTGGCCGAAGCCGAACTTCTCGGCCTGGCTGCGCAGCGCGTCCGCGCCGAGCTTCATGCCCAGCGAGGCGAAGGCCGTGTTGCAGGAGATGCGCAGCGCGTCGATCAGGGAGACCTGGTCGTTCGGCCCGCAGGCGGTCCCCTCGTCGTTGCCGAGGGTCGCCGAGGTCTGCGGCAGGTCGAGCTCGGCGGGGCCGTCCAGCAGCGTGGACTCCTCGTAGTTCCCGGTCTCCAGGGCCGCGGCGGCCGTGACGAGCTTGAACGTCGACCCCGGCGGGTACAGGTCGCCGGCGATGGCCCGGTTGGTCAGCGGGTCGTCGTCGTCGGCGAGCAGCGCGTTCCACTGCTGCTGCACGGCCTTGGTGTCGTGGCTCGCGAGCGCGTTCGGGTCGTAGCTGGGGCTGCTCACCATGGCCAGCACGTCCCCGGTCGCCGGGTCCAGCGCGACGACGGCGCCCTTGCGGCCGTCGAGCGCGTCGTAGGCGGCCTGCTGCGCGGCCGGGTCGAGCGTGAGGTCGACCGAGGCGCCGCGGGGCTTCTCGCCCGTGAGGAGGTCCGAGAGCTGGCGGTAGAACAGCCGGTCCGAGGTGCCCGCCAGGACGTCGTTCTCCGAGCGCTCCAGCATCGAGGTGCCGTAGCGGATCGAGTAGTAGCCGGTCACGGGCGCGTAGACGGGGCCCGCGGCGTACTGGCGCTGGAAGGCGTACGGGTCGTCGACGGGGCTGCTGGACGCCACGGCCTGACCGGCCACGATGAGCGAGCCGCGGTCGCGGCCCAGCTCGGCGTAGAGCTGGCGGCTGTTGCCGGGGCGGGCGTTCAGCGAGTCGGCCTGGAAGTACTGGATCCACGTCGTCGACGCGAAGAGCGCCACGAAGAGGACGGCGACCACGGCGGAGAGCCGGCGCAGGGGGCGGTTCACGGGATCCGCACCGCCTGCGTGACCCCGGTGTCGCCCGGGCCGTTGCGGACCTCGGGCGCGGGGCGCCGGGCGAGGTCGGAGATGCGCAGCAGCAGGCCCACGACGATCCAGTTGGACACGAGCGAGGAGCCGCCCGCGGCCAGGAACGGCATGGTCAGGCCGGTCAGCGGGATGATCCGGGTGACCCCGCCGACGACCACGAAGACCTGCAGCGTGACGGAGAACGCGAGGCCGGCGGCGAGGAGCTTGCCGAAGCCGTCGCGCACCGCGATCGCCGTGCGCAGGCCGCGCTCGACGAGCACGCCGTAGAGGAGCAGGACGGCGAAGAGGCCGACGAGGCCGAGCTCCTCGCCGATCGAGGAGTAGATGAAGTCGGAGTTCGCGAACGGCACGATGTCGGGGCGCCCGCGGTCCAGGCCGGTGCCCAGCAGGCCGCCGTTGGCCATGCCGTACAGGCCCTGCACCAGCTGGTAGCTCTGGTCGGCGTTGTCCGGGGCGAAGGGGTGCAGCCAGATGGCCACGCGCTCCTGGACGTGGGAGAAGGTCGTCGCGGCCAGCACCGCGCCCGCGACGAACAGCAGCAGGCCGAGGACGATCCAGCTGACCCGCTCGGTCGCGACGTAGAGCACGGCCACGAACAGGCCGAAGAAGAGCAGGGACGTCCCGAGGTCGCGCTGCAGCACGAGGACCCCGACGCTCGCGAGCCAGGCCACGAGGATCGGGCCGAGGTCGCGGGCCCGCGGCAGCCGCAGGAACAGGAGCTTCGGGCCGGTCAGCGACAGCGCGTCGCGGTGCACGACGAGGTAGCCGGCGAAGAACACCGCCAGGACGATCTTCGCGAGCTCGCCCGGCTGGAAGGACAGCGGGCCGATCCCGATCCAGATGCGCGCGCCGTTGATGGTCCGCCCGATCCCGGGCAGCAGCGGCAGCAGGAGCAGCACGAGACCGGCGACCATGGCCGTGAACGTGTAGCGGCGCAGCACCCGGTGGTCGCGCAGCAGCCACAGCACGGCGCCGGCCGCGACGACCCCGATGGCCGTCCACAGCAGCTGCCGCGGGGCCTGGTCGGTGCGCGAGGAGGACAGGTCCAGGCGGTGGATGACCACCAGGCCCAGGCCGTTGAGCAGCGTCGCGACCGGCAGCAGGACCGGGTCGGCGTAGGCCGCCTTCCAGCGCAGCACCAGGTGCAGCAGCACCGCGAGGCCCGCCAGCCCGCCGCCGTACAGCGCGAGGCCCGGGGGCAGCCTCCCGTCCTCGGTCAGGCCCACCACGGCCCACGCGCCCGTGGCGACCACGACGGCCATCACGAGCAGCGCCAGCTCGGTGTTGCGCCGCGTCGCCGGGTACACCGGCGTCACGGTGGCCATCAGCCGATCCCCGCGCAGGCCGCGGCGCGCTGGGCGGCGTCGGGCGACGTCGTCGGGCTCGCCGCCGCGGGGGTGGACGGGGTGGGGCTCGGCAGCGGGACCTCCGTCGTGGGGGCGGCGCCGGGCGCCGGCGTCGTGGGGGCTGGGGTGCTGGGGGCTGATGTGCTGGGAACGGGGGTGGGCGCGGCCGCGACGGCCCGGCACTGCGCGGCCAGGTCGCCCAGGCGCACCACCGTCGCCTCCGCCCCGGCGCGGTCGGTGGCGCTGATGCGGTCCTCGACGCGCTGCTGCCACGCCTGCGGCAGGTCGGCCACCGCCACGGTGGTCCGCTCCAGCACCGTCGACGTCCCGAGCGGCCCGATGTCCTGCGTCAGCCCGCGGTACAGGGCGACGCGGCCGTCGTCGGCCCCGACGAAGTACTGCTGCCGGCTCCACGACCACACGCCGTAGCCGCCGGCGAGCAGGAGCAGGACGAGGACGAGCGGGCCGGCGACCCAGCGCAGCCGGGTGCGGCGGCGCTCACGGGCGGTGGGGCCCGGCTGGTCGTCCTCCTCGTCGTCGGAGCCGGGGGCGCGCAGCTCGCGCGCCCGCGCGGCGGGGGTCCCGGCGGCGACGGAGCGGGTGGGGCGGTGGAACGCGGCCGCGCCCACGACCTGCGGGGTCGTCGAGGGCGGGGTGCCGCCGCCGAGCTCGACGACATCGGCGACGACGCACGAGACGTTGTCGGGCCCGCCGCCGCGCAGGGCCAGCTCGACCAGGCGCTCGCAGGTGGCGTCCGGCGGGTCGCCCGCGCCCAGCGCCTCGGCGAGGGTGTCGTGGCTGACGACGCCGGACAGGCCGTCGGAGCACAGCAGGAAGCGGTCGCCCGGGCGGGCCTCGCGGACGGAGACGTCGGCGGTGTCCTGCCGCTCACCCGTCAGCACGCGCATGATCACCGAGCGCTGCGGGTGGTGCTCGGCCTCCTCGGGCGTGAGCTTGCCCTCGTCGATGAGGCTCTGCACGTAGCTGTGGTCCCGCGTGAGCTGGGTCAGGACGCCCTCGCGCAGCAGGTAGCCGCGGGAGTCGCCGATGTGCGCCAGGACCAGCCGGGACCCGGCCCGCAGGATCGCGGTCACCGTGGTGCCCATGCCCGAGAGCTCCGGCTCGACGCCCACGCGGCGGCGCAGCTGCGCGTTCGCGGCGTCCAGCGCGGCCGACAGGTGCTCGGCGGCGTCGTCGCTGCCGTGCGACTCCCCGTCCAGGACCGACAGCTCCCCGACGGCCAGCGAGCTCGCGACGTCACCGCCGGCGTGCCCGCCCATGCCGTCGGCGATGACGAGCAGGTGCGGGCCCGCGTAGCCGGAGTCCTGGTTGCTGGAGCGCACGAGGCCGACGTCGGAGCGGGCGGCGTAGCGCAGGGCGATGGCCACCGGTCACCTCCGCAGTTCGAGGACGGTCTTGCCGATGCGCAGCGGCGTCCCGGGCTCGAAGGGGCGGGGGACGGTGAGCCGGTCGCGTCCGAGGAAGCTGCCGTTGGTGGACTGCAGGTCCTCCACGACCCAGCCGTCGCCGGCCGGGGCGGGGGAGATGCGCACGTGCTTGGTGGAGGCGTACTCGTCGTCGAGGACGAGCGTGCAGTCCGGGCCGCGGCCGATGAGGACGGGCGCCGTGCCCACGGCCAGCGTCGTCCCGCGCAGCGAGCCCTCGACGACCACGAGGGTCGCGCGCGCCGGCCGCGCGGGCTCCCCCGCGTCGGGGGCGTCTCCGCGCGCGGCGCGGGGGACGCGCGGGCGGGCCCGCTCGGTGCGGCGCGCGGTGACGCGGGTGCCGAAGAGGTCGGCCCGCAGCACGCCGACGACGGCGAGCACGAAGAGCCACAGCACGACCAGGAGGCCGAGCCGCAGGGCGGTCAGGGTGAGCTCGCTCACGAGGGGATCAGGTCCAGCTCTCGTCGCGCCGGGGCGTGGAGAAGACGATGCGGGTCCGGCCGATCGTCACGGCCGTGCCGTCGAACAGGTCGGTCGAGGAGATCCGCTCGCCGTCCACGAAGGTGCCGTTGGTCGACCCGAGGTCCACGAGGCGCGCGCCGTGGGGGGTGACCCGGATCTCGGCGTGGCGGCGGGAGACGCCCGGGTCGTCCACGACGACGTCCGCGTCCGAGCCGCGGCCCAGGACGGTCACGGCCTCCGTCAGCACGTACCCGCGGCCGTCGACGTCCAGGCGGGGCCGGCCCGCCGTGGAGGTGCGGGGCGTGGCCGGGGCGACGCGGCCCTTGACCGTGGAGCTCAGCACCCGGAAGACGCCCGTCTCCAGGTCGTCGGCCTCGTGGAAGTCGACGCGCACCGGGCCCACGAAGGAGTAGCGCTGCTTGTCGGCGTGCTGGGTGACGGCCGCGACCAGCTCGTCGGCCAGCGTGTCCTGCCAGGACGCGATCTTGTCGTGGTCGGAGGGGCCGAGCTCCACCGTGAAGCTGTTGGGCACCAGGGTCCGCCCGCGCGAGAGCACGGCGGCCCGGTCGTCGAGCTCGCGGCGCAGGGCGCTCGCGACCTCCACGGGCTGCACCTCGCTGCGGAAGGCCTTCGCGAAGACGCCGCTGACGGCCCGTTCGACGCCCCGCTCGAAGCGGTCCAGCACACCCACGCCGCACCCCTCTCCGCTCGGTCGTCCCGTCCCCGCACGATGCCCGGTCCTCGGCAGCCTAACGGGGTGAGGGCGCCCGGACCCGCTCCTGCGTGATCAGCGCGTCCGCGAGCACCCTCGGGGGCTGCTAAGGTTCTCATCGTCTGCGCGAGTGGCGGAATAGGCAGACGCGCACGGTTCAGGTCCGTGTGCCCGAAAGGGCGTGGGGGTTCAACTCCCCCCTCGCGCACAGCAGGCGGAGGCCCCGGTCGAGTCGACCGGGGCCTTCGTCGTTCCCGGGGACACCCGGTGCAGGTCTCGTGGCAGGACCTCCACACGCGTCACTCGTCGGCGGCGACGAACCCCACGAGGCGCAGGGCGTCGCTGCGCTCGCCGGCCAGGACCCGGGCGCGGCTGGCCCGCCAGGAGTAGTCGCCGTGCGGCTGGCGCGTGCGGAAGCGCACCTGGTACGGCCGGCGGGTGGTGAGGGCCTCCTCCAGCGCCGAGGCCACGTGGAACTGGTCGTCGGGGTGCAGCGCCTGCAGGCCGACCGACTCCATGTCGCACCAGCCCTCGGTGGCCCCGACCCCGAGCAGGCGCGCGGTGACGGAGTCGAAGCTCAGGACGCCCGTGGCGGCGTCCAGCTCCCAGGCGCCGGCACGCTCGTCCGGCAGGGCGGCCATCCCGCGGCTGATCAGCGGAGGGTCCAGCGCCCCCGAGCTCCGCAGGTGCGCGAGCAGGGGCTCCGGCAGGCGGGCGAGCCTCGAGCACGGCTCGCCGGTCCCCGTGACCGCCTCGACGAGCTGGCGGTACGTGAGGTCGTCGCCGCGCACGACGACCTGCCCCGCCCGGCCGTTCTCGTCGTCGCCCGTCAGGGCGTCCGCGAGGACCGTCAGCCGGGGGTCGCGGCCGGGTGGGGCACCGTCGCCCCACAGGCCCTCCAGCAGCAGGCGCACCTGCTCGGCGCGGCGTCGCAGGTGGTGCTCGCGGTCCATCCAGGTCTCCACCGGAGCACTCCCGCCGATGCCGTGGGGCCACTGCCCGACCCCCGCGCGTGCGCCCTGCGACCGCGGGCCCCAAAGGTGTAGCACAACGGATCAAGGGCTCCCGTCCAGCGGCGCAGCGCCCCCAGGCCCCGGCCGGGAGCAGGACGGGCGTCCCCGCTGTTGCCCCGTCATGACCACTCCCGACGCCCGTGAGGCGCAGCTGCTCGACCTCGTCGCCGGTTCCCACGACGGTGTGCTCACCACCCAGAAGCGGGACGGCCGCCCGCAGCTGTCGAACATCACCTACCTCTTCGACGCGGCCACCCGCACGGTGCGCGTCTCCGTGACCGCCGACCGGGCCAAGGCCCGCAACCTCGCGCGCGATCCGCGCGCGAGCCTGCACGTGACGCGCCCCGACTTCTGGGCGTGGACCGTCGTGGAGGGCGACGCGACCCTGAGCCCGACGGCGCGGGCCGAGGACGACGACACCGTCGAGGAGCTTGTCGAGCTGTACCGGACGCTGCAGGGCGAGCACCCCGACTGGGCGGACTACCGGCGGGCGATGGTCGCCGACCAGCGGTGCGTGGTGCGCCTCGCGGTCGGTCACGTCTACGGGCAGCTGGCACCCTGAGGCCGTGGGACTCATCGGAGTGACGGGCGCGACGGGGCACATCGGCGGACGGGTGGCGCGCAAGCTCGCCGCCGGGGGCGCGCAGCAGCGCCTCGTGGTGCGCGACGCGGCGCGCGCGCCGGCGCTGCCGGGTGCGGAGGTCGCCGTCGCCACCTACGCCGACGCGGACGCCCTCGTCGAGGCCTTCACGGGCGTCGACGTGCTGCTGCTGGTGTCGGCGGCCGAGGACGAGCAGCGGGTGGTCCAGCACCACAACGCCGTCGAGGCCGCGGCCGCCGCGGGCGTGCGCCGCGTCGTCTACACGTCGTTCCTCGGCGCGGCCCCGGACTGCACGTTCACCTTCGGCCGCGACCACGCCGCGACGGAGCGCTTCCTGGCTGACGCGGGCCTCGAGGCGACCGCGCTGCGCAACTCCTTCTACCTCGACGTGCTGCCCGACTTCGTCACCGACGGGGCGCTGCGCGGGCCGGCGGGGGACGGGCGCCTGGCGGCCGTCGCGCGCGACGACGTCGCCGACGTGGCGCTCGCGGCCCTGCTCGACGACCGCCACGCGGGCCGGACGTACGACCTGACCGGCCCGGAGAGCCTGAGCCTGGCCGAGGTGGCCGCGGAGCTGACCCGCGCCACGGGCCGCGAGGTGCGCTTCGTCGACGAGACGGTCGAGGAGGCGTACGCGTCGCGCGCGTCCTCGGGCGCGCCGGACTGGATGCTCGACGGCTGGGTCAGCACCTACACGGCGATCCGGTCAGGGGAGCTGGACGTCGTCTCCGGCGCCGTCGCCGAGGTGACCGGGCACCCGCCGCTCGGGCTGCGGGACCTGCTCGCCCAGCGCTAGGGCGTGCACCCGGTTGCGCCCCGCGGCCTTCGCCGCGTAGAGCAGCCGGTCCGCGGTTGCGACGAGGTCGCCGACGGTGCCGCGCAGCGGGGCGTCGGCGGTGACGACGCCGATCGACGCCGTCACGCGCAGCCCTGACGCGACGGCGTCCCAGTCGTGCGCCTCGACGCGGGCCCGGCAGACCTCGGCCAGCTGCGCGGCCAGCGCGGGCTCGGGCAGCACGGACACCACCGCGAACTCCTCGCCGCCGAGGCGGACGAGGACGTCGCCGCAGCGCACGCTCTCGCGCAGCAGCGCCCCGAGCGCCTGCAGCACGACGTCGCCCGTGGAGTGCCCGAACGTGTCGTTGACGGCCTTGAAGTGGTCGAGGTCCAGCAGCGCCACGCACAGCTGCTCGCCGGGGGCGGCGGCCGCGAGGAGGCCGGGGACGGCGGCGTCGAAGTGCCGGCGGTTGCCGAGCCCGGTGAGGGCGTCCTGGAGGGCGTGGCGCTCGAGCTCGGCGGCCTCGTGGCGCAGCTGGTGCAGCTCCTCGCCGACCCCGAGCAGGCGGGCGCGCACCTCCGCGGTCTGGACCCGGGCCGCGGCCTCCAGCTCGTGGTAGCGCCGGTAGGACTCCAGCGCCCGCCGGAAGTCGCCGACCTCCTCCCACGACACCGACGCCATCCGGTGCGCCCTGAGCGCGATCGAGGACTCGTGCGTCTCCTCCGCGAGGGCGACGACCTCGGCGAGCACGGCGAGCGCCGCCCGGTGGTCCTGGCGGCGCTGGGCGCCGACGGCCCGCGCCTCCAGCACCCCGAGCTCCAGGGAGCGGTAGCCGTGCTCACGGCTGATCCGGACGGCGGCCGCGAACCGGTCCTCGGCGGCGGCGTCGTCGAGGTGGACGAGCAGCGCGCCGGCGTTCAGGTGCGACATGGCCACCCGGTAGGGGTTGCCGGACGCCTCGGCGAGCGCCAGGGCGCGTGCCGCCCGGTCCACCCCCGCCCACAGGTCGGCGACCGGGACGGCCCCGCCGCCGTGGGCGTTCTGGATGACGAGGTCGGTGGTGTTGGTCAGGAGGCAGAACTCCGTCTCGGGGGTGGCGCGGACCCCCGCGGCGCGCAGCTCCACCTCCGCGCGGTCGAACATCTCGGCGGCGGCGGTGAAGTCGCCCAGCGAGGAGCGCACGGTCCCGGCCCGGTTGAAGGTGCCCGAGCGCAGCTCGTGGTCGTCGAGCGTGACGACGGCGGCCATGGCGGTCTCCATCGCGGTGAGCGCCTCGTCGAAGAGGCCGAGCTCCAGGTAGGTCAGGGCGAGGAGGTTGAGGCCGTCGACGTGCCCGGCGACGTCGCCGGTGCGCTCGGACACGGCGACGGCGCGGCGGCCGGCGCGGGCCGCGGCCTCGTGGTCGCCCAGGCGCACGGCCTGGTTGCAGACCAGCCGCAGCGCGTGCGCGAGGCGGGCGTCGTCGCCGAGGGCGGCGGCGAGGTCGGCGGCGCGCTCGGCGAGGCGGCGGCCCTCCGAGTACGCGCCCTGCGTGCGGGCGTGCTCGGAGGAGGCCACCAGCGCGTCCAGCCGCTCGGCGGGCGGGCGCACGGTGGTCCCGGGAGCGCGGACCGTCGACACGTCAGCTCCATCGACCGGCCGCGGGGCCCGGTTGAGCGCGGCTCACCCTCCCGGGTGCCGCCAGAGCGCGAGGACGGCGTCCGCGGCGGGCTCGCGGTCGACGTGCACGCGACCACGCTCGCGCCCGGGCGGCGCGTCGGCTGAGCCGTTCGGGGGCAGGAGGTTCCACCCGGAGCCCGGACGCGCCGATCCTCAGCGGGTGACGACGGCTGAGGTGCGCGGGACCCGGGACCCCGGGCCGCGGCGCGCACCCCTCACCGCGACCGTCGCCCGCCTCCTCCCCCGCCTCGTCCCGCGCGCCGGGGCCCTGGCCGCGGCGGCCGTGCTCGCCGTGCTCGCCGCCGGCCGGGACCGCGTCCCGGCGAGCGCCCTCGAGGGCCTGCTCACCGTGCTGCTCCTGGCCGCCACCCTGCAGCTGCGCCGCGCCGCGCGGCGCGCGCCCGGGGGCACCGCCTGGCGCTGGTTCGCCCGCGCGACGACCGCGGTGGCCGCGGGCTGCGCGGTCGCCTTCGCCGACGCGGTCCTGCACGACGCCACGGGCCACCCCCTGCCCGTGCCCGTGGCCTCCGTCGTCGGGGCGTCGGTGCTCGTCGGCGGGGCCTTCGCCTACGCGGGCCTCACGCGCTGGAACCAGTCCCGCTCCTACCTCCGCGACCCCGGCGACCACCTCAACGGCCTCGCGGCCGTGCTCGCGGGCACGGGCGCGGGCAACGTCCTGCTGGCCTCGGCCGCGCCGGAGCTGTTCACGGCCTGGCCGCTGTGGCGGGTGGAGGGCTGGCTCCTCGGCTGCACCGTGCTGGTCGTCCTGCTGGGGGCCGCGGTGACGGTCGCCGCCGCCGGGCGGCTGCTGCGCGACGCCCGGCTGTGGGTGCTCGCGGCCGCCGCGGCCGGCCTCCTGGCGGCGACCCTCCTCGTCGGGCGCGACGGCCCGGCCGGCGACCCGCTGCTGCACGTCTGCTGGGTCGCGGGCTTCGTGCTGCTCGCGGCCTCGTCCCTGCACGAGCGGCCGATCGAGCCCGTCGCGATCTCCCCGCAGACGCCCGCGGTGGCGGTCGTGGTCCTCACCCTGGTCAGCGTCGTCGTGCTCGCGGTCGACGGGCACGCGAGCGCCGCCGCCGGGATCCTCCCCGTCGTCTTCACGGGCCTGTCCGTCCTGCTGGTCAGCACCCGCGTCGTGTGGCTGGTGCGCGAGCTCGAGGACCTCGCCGCCTCCCGCCTGCAGGCGCGGACCGACGACCTGACGGGCGTCGCCAACCGGCGGGCGCTCGTGGCGCGCCTGGAGGCCCTCGCGGTCGACGGGCTCGGCGCGGGGCTGCTGCTGGTCGACCTCGACCGCTTCAAGGAGGTCAACGACCGCTACGGCCACGTCGAGGGCGACGACCTCCTGCGGGTCATCACGCGGGCCCTCGAGGCGGCCGCGCCGGCCGGCTCGCTCCTGGCCCGCCTGGGCGGGGACGAGTTCGCGCTGGTCGTGCCGCACGGGACCGAGCGCGGCGGGTCGGCCGTCGGCCGCGGGCTCGTGGACGCCGTCGTGGCCGTGGTCCGCGCCGACGCGCGCCCGCTGGGCGTCGGCGTGAGCGTCGGGGTCGCCGCGCTCGCCCCGGGCACCCTGGACCCCGACGACCTGCTGCGGCGGGCCGACGCGGCGATGTGGGTGGCGAAGGCCGCGGGCGGCGGGCTGAGCGTCTTCGACGCCGAGGCGGACGCCGCGGCCCGCGACCGCGCCGCGCTGCTGGCCGACCTGCGGGCGCTGCTGGCCGGCGAGGTGCGCGACGGGGTCCCGGGCGGGGCGGCGCTGACCGAGCAGCTCGTCCTCTTCTACCAACCGCAGCTGGAGCTCGCCTCGGGCGGCGTCGTCGGCGTCGAGGCCCTCGTGCGCTGGCGCCACCCCGAGCGGGGCCTGCTGCCCCCGGTGGCGTTCCTCGACCTCGTCGAGGAGCACGGGCTCATGGACCACCTGACGGCGTTCCTGCTGCACCGCGCGGTGGGCGAGACGCGCGGCTGGTCGGCCGGCGGACGGCCCCTGCGCGTCTCGGTCAACCTGTCGGCGAGCTCCCTGGCGCGCCCGGGGCTGCTCGCCGTCGTCGACCGCGCGCTGGCCGCCGGGGCGCTGGAGCCGGGCCGGCTCGTGCTGGAGGTGACCGAGACGACGCTGATGGCCGACCCGGCGCTCGCGCTCGCCGTGACCCGCGACCTCACGGCGCGCGGCGTGCAGCTGAGCATCGACGACTACGGGACGGGGTACTCCTCGCTCGCCTACCTGACCGACCTGCCGGCCAGCGAGCTCAAGCTGGACCGCGCCTTCACGCTGCGCGTGCTCGGGGAGCCGCGCACGGCCGACATCGTCGCGGCGACCGTGGGGCTCGCGCACCGCCTCGGCCTGCGGGTCGTGGCCGAGGGCGTCGAGGACGGCGCGACGCTCGAGGTCCTGGCCCGGCTCGGGGTGGACGAGACGCAGGGCTACCTGCACGCCCGCCCGATGCCGCCCGCCGAGTTCGAGGGCTGGCTGGGGCGCCGCCCGGCCGCGGCGGCCGCGGGCGCCCGGCTCGGCTGAGCCCTCGCGTCGGGCCCCCGGTGGCGCCGGACCACGCTGATCGCGAGGGTGGGGGCATGAGCACCGACGACAGCACCGCCGACAGCACGGCCGACGAGCAGGCCGTGGACGTCTACGACAACGCCGAGGTCCGCCAGACCAACGAGCAGGCCACCTCCCCGGTGTCGCGCGCGTCCGGCGGCGGGGCCGTCCCGAGCCCGGCGCGCCCGGCCGACGCCGTCCCCGGCGTGCCGGACGACGACGAGGTCGCGGGCACCGCCGGCGGCGACCCCACCGCGGGCGTGCAGATCTCCGAGGAGGACGCGGCCGCGGCCGTCCCGGGCGACACGGGCCCCGAGAACCCCGGCGCGCGCTGAGCCCGGCCGCCGGTGACCGGCCGGACTAGGGCCGGCTGGTCGCCGTCGCGGTGCCGTTCTGCGCCGCGAGCAGGTCGCGGATCTCGGTGAGGAGCAGGACGTCCTCGGCGGGGGCCGCGGGCTCCGCGACCTCCCCCTGCTTGCGCAGGGCCAGCAGCCGGTTCATCGGCACGACGACGAGGAAGTAGACGACCGCCGCGACGATCACGAAGTTGAGGATCGCGGCGAGGATGGCGCCGAACTCGATCGCGGCGTCGCCGCGCAGCGGGATCTTCATCGACGTCGCGAGCGTGGACCCGCCGACGACGGCGGCGACGAGCGGGTTGATGAAGCTGTCGACGAGCGCCTTCACCACCGCCGCGAAGGCCGTGCCGATGACGACGGCCACCGCCAGGTCGATGACGTTCCCCCGCAGGACGAAGTTCTTGAACCCGGTGATGAGCGGCATGGGACTCCCTGGTCGGTGGGTGGTGATCCGACCCTAGGGGGAGCCGCCGGGCACCGGAGGCGATCGGCGAGGCAGGATCGCCGGGTGCCCCCGCCCGAGAACGGACCGCTGGACCTCGCCGTCGTCGGCCTGGGGGCCGCGGGCGGCAGCCTGGCCTGGCGCCTGGCGGGCACGGCGACCCGCTTCGCCGTCGTGGAACCGCCGCCGGCCTCCTCGCGCCGCACGCAGGTGCGCACGTGGTGCACGTGGGGCCCCGCGGGGCCCGGGCCGTTCGGCCCGCTCGTCGCCGCGAGCTGGTCCCGGTTGCGGGTGGTCGCCGCCGACGGGGCTGAGGTGCAGCGCTCGCTGGACCCGTGGCGCTACCGGATGCTGCGCTCGACCGACGTCGAGGCCGCCGTGCGCGAGCGACTGACCGCCGCGGGGGTGCCCGTCGTCGCCGGGGTGGTCGAGGACCTGGTGGCCGGGCCGGCCGGCGTCGCCGTGCGCGGCGAGGGTCTCGACCTGCTCGCGCGCCGGGTGCTCGACACGCGTCCCGTGCCGGTGCCCACCACGGGCCGCACGCTGCTGCTGCAGCACTTCCTGGGCCGGCGCATCCGCACGCAGGACCCGGTGTTCGACGCGGGTTGCGTGACGCTCATGGACTTCCGCGTCCCCCAGCCGCGCGGCGGGGTGGCGTTCGGCTACGTGCTGCCGACGTCCGCGCACGAGGCGCTGGTGGAGTACACGGAGTTCTCCCCCGACCTGCTCGACGACGCGGGCTACGACGACGCGTGGCGGGAGTACCTGCACCGCAGCGGCATCGGCGAGCACGAGGTGCTCGAGGAGGAGCGCGGGGTCATCCCCATGACCGACGCGCCGTTCCCCCCGCACCCCGTGCCGGGGGTGTTCCGGTTCGGGGCCGCGGCCGGCGCCGTGCGGCCTTCGACGGGGTACGCGTTCAGCGCCGTGCAGCGCCAGGCGGACGCGGTCGCCGCGGCGCTGGCGCGGGGTGGGGAACCCGTCCCGCCGCGCCCGCACGGGCGGCGCCACCTGCTGATGGACTCGCTGGTGCTGGAGGCGGTGGCGCGCTCGCGCCTGGCGGGCGACGAGCTGTTCGTGCAGCTGTTCACCCGCAACCCCGTGCACCGCGTGCTGGGCTTCCTGGACGGTTCCACCGGGCTCGCGGACGACCTGCGCCTCATGGCGTCCTCGCCGCGGGGGCCGATGCTGCGGACCGTCGCCGGGCGGGCCCGGCGACGGTCCGGCTGAGGACGCTCAGGCGCTGAGGACGGCCTCGACGTCGAGCTGCAGGTCGACCTTCTCGGCCACGACGAGCCCGCCGTTGTCGAGGCGGGCGTCGAAGGACAGGCCGAAGTCGCGGCGGTTGACGGTCCCCTTGGCGGAGAAGCCGATGCGGGTGCCGCCGTAGGCGTCGGGGCCCAGGCCGGCGACCTCGGTGACCAGGGTGACGGGCTGGGTGACGCCCTTCAGCGTGAGCTCGCCGTCGATGACGTAGTCGTCGCCGTCGTGGCGGATGCCGGTGCTGCGGAAGGTCGCCTTCGGGTGGGTCTCGACCTCGAAGAAGTCGCCCGTCTTTAGGTGGCCGTCGCGGGCCTCGTTGAAGGTGGTGACCGAGGTGACGTCGATCTCCGCGGTCACGGTGGACTCGCCGAGCGCGTCGGAGGTGACGATCTCGCCCGAGACCTCGCCGAAGCGGCCGCGGACCTTGCTGATGCCCATGTGCCGGACGGTGAACGACACCTCGGAGTGCGTGGCGTCGATCGTCCACGTGCCGGCCTGCCAGCCGTCCACCGCGGGGAGCTCGCGCGTCAGCGTCGTGGTGCTGCTGTTGTCCTTCTTGCCACCGAACAGGCCCATGAGGTCCTCCAGAAGTAGTTGCCGCCGCAAGTGCTGTCCTTGAAGGTAGCAGCGCTTGTTTGAGGCGTCAACGACTTCTGGAGGCCGATCGGGGAACCTCAGACCACGGTGCCCCGCTCGAAGAACCAGGCCACCGCGAGGGCCCCGGGGTCCACGACGCCGCGGGCGACGTCGCCGACGTAGCTCGCGCGCCCCCGCCGGGCCCGCAGCGCCTCCGTGCCGCGCGCCCCGTCCGCCGCGGCGCGGTAGGCCGCCCCGAGCGCCGCCACGACGGGGACGTGCGCGTGGGCCGCGTCCTGCAGGGCGTCGGCCGCCGGCCCCATGGCGTCGACCATCGTCTTGTCCCCGAGCTGCGCCCCGCCGAGGCGCTGGACGGTGTCCAACCCGGCGCGGGCGGCCGCGGCGAGGTCCTCCGTGGACAGGGTGGCGCCCGTCGCGCGGGAGAACTCCCGGAACCACATGCCGAGCAGGGGGCCGCTCGTGCCCCCGGTGTCCAGGAAGGCCTGCGTGACGGCGTCGAAGACGCCCGAGACGTCGCCCGGGCGCGTGCGGTCCAGGCGGGCGTCGGCGCCGCGGACGGCGGCGCGCAGGTTGTGCCCGAAGTCGCCGTCGCCCGCGAGGCGGTCGAGCTCGGTGAGCTCCTCGGCGCGCTCGCGGACCTGCTCGGAGAACCCGACCCACCACGCCCGCACCCGGGTCGCGTCGAGGTCGGC
The DNA here is from genome assembly GCF_011839805.1 of Kineococcus rubinsiae. Taxonomy (GTDB): domain Bacteria; phylum Actinomycetota; class Actinomycetes; order Actinomycetales; family Kineococcaceae; genus Kineococcus; species Kineococcus rubinsiae. The sequence continues at coordinate 84,685 of NZ_VWPY01000008.1, forward strand.
CGCCCGGCCCCCGCGCACGGGCGGGACGGGGGTGCCGTCGTGCAGGAGCTCCAGGCGCTCGGGCGCGGCGATCGTGGTGCGGCGCGGCGGGCGTTGCGGCGGCGTCACCACGTCAGGGCCGCCGTCCGCGCGGGCGCGTCCCACAGGCGCACGAGGTCGTGGTCGGCCGGGGTGAGCGTCACGGACACCCCGGCCATGTCGAGCGCGGTGACGTGCGACCCGACGAGGGAACGCACGACGCGGACTCCGCGGGCTTCGAGCACGCGGACCACCTCCCGGAAGACGACGGACAGTTCGAGCGGGTGCGTGGAACCCAGGCCGTTGACGACCGCGAGCACCGCGTCGCCGCGCTGCACCTCGATCGCGTCGGCGACGGGTGTGACGAGCTGCTCGGCGAGGTCGGCGGCCGTGGAGAACGCGCGGCGGCCGACGCCGCGCTCGCCGTGGATGCCGACGCCGAACTCGACCTCGTCCTCGGGCAGGTCGAACGACGGCAGCCGCTCGCCGGGGTGCGTGGGCGCGGTCAGCGCGATCGACAGCGTGCGCGAGCGCTTGGCCGTCCGCCGGCCCAGCGCGACGAGGTCGGCGAGCGGGGCACCCTCCTCCGCCGCTGCGCCGCAGACTTTCTCGACGACGACGACCGCGGCGGTGCCCCGGCGGCCGGGGCCGTCGTCGAGGCCCGTGACGGCCGGGTCGGTGGCCAGGTCGTCCTCGACGAGCACCTGGTCGACCTCGACGCCGTCGTCGGCGGCGATCTCCGCGGCGATGCGGAAGTTCAGGACGTCACCGGTGTAGTTCTTCACCACGTGCAGCACGCCGGCGCCGGTGTTCGCGGCGCGCGTGGCCGCCGCGACCTGCAGCGCCGTGGGGCTCGTGAACACGCGGCCCGGCACGGCCGCGTCGAGCATCCCGACGCCGACGAAACCCGTGTGCAGGGGTTCGTGCCCGGAACCGCCGCCCGCCACCAGCGCCACCTTGCCGGGCCGCCGACCGGCCGGGGCGCGGCGCAGGAAGTCGGGGTCGCGGTGCAGCGTCACGAGCTGCGGGTGGGCCAGCGCGAAACCCTCCAGCGCCTCGGCCACGAAGTCGTCGCGGTCGTTGAGGAACTGCCGCCTGCCCGTGGTCGCGCGGAGCTCAGCGTCGGACCGTCCGGTCGTCGCACTCACGTGGACCCCCTCGTCGAAAGGCCGCGTCCTCGGCACCGAAGACGTCCCGGCAGCCTCGCACTGTCCGGCGCGCAGGGCCAGCCCGCAGGGTGCCCCGGTGCGCACCCGCGGGAAGCGGGCTCAGGCCGCGGACCCCGGGCGGCGCCGCTGCAGGACGGCGAAGCTCCCGGCCGCGACGACGACCAGCACGGGGAACGCCACCGCGAGCAGGATCCCGACGCGCAGGCCGGAGCCGTCGTCGGCCGGCAGCGCGGCCGAGAGGCGCTGCAGGACACCCGAGGAGCTCGTCGACGCCTCGGCCAGGACCCCGGCGGCCCAGGGACCCACGGCCCCGCCCGCGTCCCCCGCGACGGCGAGCACGCCGAACATCGCGGCCCCGCCGAGGGGGAAGCGCGCCGCCGCGAGGCTGAAGGCGCCGGGCCAGAGCAGGCTGACGGCGAGCCCGCAGACGGCGCAGCCGACGAGGCTCGCGACGGGGCTGGGCGAGGCCGCCGCGAGCACGTAGCAGGCGGCCGCCAGGACGCCCGAGACCGTGAGCGCGGGCACCAGGGGGACCCGGGTGCCCAGCAGGCCGTACGCCATGCGCCCCAGCCCCATGAGGACGGCGAACAGCGCCGGGCCGGCGAGGTCGCCGGCGACCTTGCCCACCCCGAGGCCCTGCTCGGCGTACAGCGAGGACCACTGCGACATCGTGAGCTCGGCGGCCCCCGCGGCCAGCATGAGCAGCAGCACGGCCGCGAACGCCGGCGCCCGCAGCAGCGAGGTCAGGCTCGTGCGGTGCTCGTCGGGCACGGTGTCGGGCAGCGGGACCCGGGTGAACACCACGAGGTTCGCGAGCGGCACGAGCGCCCACAGCACGGGCAGCAGCTGCCAGTTCTGCTCGCCGATCGCCGCGAGCAGCAGGGTCGTCCCGACGACCACCGCGACCTGGCCCCAGCAGTAGAACGAGTGCAGCAGGCTCATCTGCGCGGCCTTGCCCTCGGCCGGGCTGGGCAGCGCCTCGACCACGGGGCTGACGAGGACCTCCAGCAGCCCACCGCCGACCGCGTAGACGACCACAGCGACGGCCAGTCCCGCCGCGGGGCTCGGCCCCCACTGCGGCCCGGCGGCCAGCAGCAGCAGCCCGGCGACGGCGAGGACGTGGGCCAGGACCAGCGGCACGCGGTACCCGACCCGGTCGACGACCTTGACGGCCACCACGTCGGTGACGAGCTGGGTCGCGAAGTTCAGCAGCACCAGGCGGCCGAGGACGTCGAGAGGCACGTCGTAGCGGCGCTGGAACACGATGAACAGCAGCGGCGCCAGGTTGTTGACGACGGCCTGCGTGACGTAGCCGGTGTAGCAGGCACGCCGGGTGGCGGTGGGGGTCACGGGGCTCCCGGGAGGTGGCGGGCGGAGGGTGCGGCCCCGAGGCTGCCCGATCCGGCGGCGCGGTGCACCGGCCGGGTCGTGCGCGAGGCGTGCAGGGGGGAGGGCCGGGCGGGGTCCTACGCTGCGCGCGTGGACGTCCGCGTGGTCGCGATCGACGAGGCGCAGTGGCGCGCCTACCGGGCGATCCGGCTCGAGATGCTCGCCGACACCCCCCTCGCCTTCGGCGAGACCCTCGAGCACGCCCTCGCGCTGGACGACGCGGAGTGGCGCTTCCGGGCCCGCCGCTGCGCCACGCCGGGCAACGCCGGGTGGGCCGCGGTCGGCGCGGACGGGCGCTGGCTGGGCACGATGTCGGCCTTCGTGCACCCCGTCGAGGGGCCCTTCCTCGTGTCGGTCTTCGTCGCCCCGGGCCACCGGGGGCGGGCCGCGGGGGTCGCCGACGCGCTGCTGGACGAGGCCCTGGCCTGGGTGGGGCGCCAGGCCGAGGGCGGCAGCGTGCTGCTGCACGTGCACGAGGCCAACGAGCGCGCCCGGGGGTTCTACCGCCGGCGCGGCTTCGCGGAGACCGGTGTGCGGCTCCCGTACAGCCTCGACGAGACGACCGACGAGGTCGAGATGCGGCTGACCCTGCCGACGGTCCCCTGAACCTCCCGCTCCAGGCCCCGGGGGCCGCCGCGGATCGTGGAGCGTTCACGCGGTTCACCCGCCTGTCACTCGCAGTGACGACATCCGACGTCTCGAAGTGCTCAAGCCAGCGTGGGCGCACGCCGAAGCCTGGGTTGTCAGTCACTGAGAGTCTCCGGACTTCACCAGCCTCGAGGAGCCCCGCCGTGTCCCTGCCCCGTGCGTTCGCCGCCGTCGTCGTCAGCGGTGCGCTCCTCACCGGCGCAGCCGCGCTCGCCCCCGCGGCCTCCGCCGCTCCGGTCGCGAAGGCCACCAAGGCCTCCACCGCGACCGTCACGGTGACCACCCGCGCCACGGCCCCCGCGGGTCACCTGCGCGTGATCATCGCCGGCTCCCTGAACGTCGCCCTCAAGGGTCACCTCCGCTGATCGGCCCAGTCCCCGCGCGCCCTGGTCGTTGAGGCCTCACGCGTAGCCCCAGAATGACCTCATGGCGCGGATCGAGGACTACGCCCTCCTGGGCGACTTGCACACCGCGGCGCTGGTCGACCGCACGGGGTCGATCGACTGGCTCTGCTTCCCGCGCTTCGATTCGCCGGCCTGCTTCGCGGCGCTGCTCGACACCCCCGACGCGGGGCGCTGGCGGATCGGCCCGAGCGGCGGCGCGTCCTGCACGCGGCGCCGCTACGTGGACAGCTCGCTCGTCCTGGAGACGGAGTGGGACACCCCCGACGGGACCGTCCGCGTCACCGACTTCATGCCGCCCCGCGGCAACCACCCCGACGTCATCCGCATCGTCGAGGGCCTCGAGGGCGAGGTCCGGATGTCCTCCGAGCTCGCGCTGCGCTTCGACTACGGCTCGATCGTGCCGTGGGTGCGCCGGCGCGGTGACGAGCTCGAGGCCGTCGCCGGCCCCGACTCGGTGTGGTTCTGGTCGACCGCGCCCATCGAGGGCCGCGACCTCACGTCGGTGTCCGACTTCACCGTCCACGAGGGCGAGAAGGTCCCGTTCGTCCTGACGTGGGGCAAGAGCCACGAGGACATGCCGCACCGTCCCGACCCGTACCACGCGCTGCAGGACTCCCTGGACTTCTGGGCGGACTGGAGCTCCACCACGGCCGTGCCGATGACCGGCCCGTGGGGCGACGCCGTCAACCGCTCCCTCACCGTGCTGAAGGCCATGACGTACGCCCCGACGGGCGGCATCGTCGCGGCCGTCACGACCTCGCTGCCCGAGGAGCTCGGCGGCTCCCGCAACTGGGACTACCGCTACTGCTGGCTGCGCGACGCGACGTACACGCTGCAGGCGCTGCTGCTGTCCGGGCACGTCGAGGAGGCGGCCGCGTGGCGCGCGTGGCTGCTGCGCACGGTCGCGGGCGACCCCGGGGACCTGCAGATCATGTACGGCCTCGACGGGACCCGCCGCCTGCCGGAGCTGGAGCTGGACTGGCTCAAGGGCTACGAGGGCTCCTCGCCCGTGCGCATCGGCAACGCCGCCGCGGGGCAGCTGCAGCTCGACGTGTGGGGCGAGGTCCTCGACAGCCTCTTCCTCGCGCGCCAGGCGGGGCTGGAGAACGAGGAGGACGACTCCTGGAACCTGCAGAAGGCGCTCATGCACCACCTCGAGGCGCGCTGGCAGGAGCCCGACAACGGGCTGTGGGAGATGCGCGGCCCCCGGCGGCACTTCACCCACTCCAAGGTCATGGCGTGGGTCGCGGCCGACCGCATGGTCCGCAGCGCCGAGGAATTCGGGCTGCCCGGTCCTGTGCAGCGCTGGCGGCGGGTGCGCGAGGAGATCCGCACCGACGTCCTCACCCACGGGGTCTCGGCGACCACCGGGGCGTTCACCCAGTCCTACGGCTCCGAGGCGCTCGACGCGAGCCTCCTGCTGATCCCCCGCGTGGGGTTCCTGCCCTTCGACGACCCGCGCGTGGTCGCGACCGTCGAGGCCGTGCAGCGCGAGCTCACCCACGACGGGCTGGTGCTGCGCTACAAGGTGGAGGAGGCCGAGGACGGCCTGCCGGGTTCCGAGGGCGTGTTCCTCGCCTGCTCGTTCTGGCTGGTCGACGCCCTGCAGGGCATCGGCCGCACCGAGGAGGCCGTGGCCCTGTTCGACAAGCTCCTCGCCCTGCGCAACGACCTGGGCCTGCTCGCGGAGGAGTACGACCCGGTCTCCAAGCGGCAGCTGGGCAACTTCCCGCAGGCGTTCAGCCACTTCCCGCTGGTCGTGGCGGCGCACCACCTGGCCGGCGGCCGCGGCGAGCGCAGCGACGACCCGGACGGCGAGGCCGCCCGGGACTGAGCCGGTCCGGGCGGGTGGTCCCGCACCCGCCGTCCGTGCGCGCCCCGCTACAGGAGCCGGACGTCGTAGTCGCCGAACCGTCGGTCGACGGTGAGCAGCTGCAGACCGCGTCGGGCGGCCTGCGCGATGAGCATGCGGTCGAACGGGTCGTCGTGGTGGCGGGGCAGCGCCCCGGCGGCCAGGCCGTCCTCCACCGTGACCGCCAGCTCGGTGAAACCCTGACGCTGCAGCTCCTCGCGGAGGCCGTCCGGCGCGGTCAGCTTGCCGAGAGCAGCCTCGATCGACATCTCCCAGGCCGTGGCCGCCGAGACGAGCACCTCCTGCTCGTCGTCCGCCACGGCCGCACGCATCCGCTCGGGGAGACGCTCGTCGTCGGCCAGCCACCACAGGAGGACGTGGGTGTCGAGGAGGAGGCTCACGGGACGTGCGGGTCGAGGTCGTCCTGGAAGGCCGCGACCAGCTCGGGCGGGGACTCGTCGAAGTCGGCGGCCATGACCACCCGTCCCTTCCAGGACCCGGGACGGCGGACCCCTCGTGAGCGGGCCGGCACCAGCCGGGCCACGGGCTTGCCCGCGCGGGCGATGACCACGTCCTCGCCGCGCTCCACCGCCTCGAGCAGGCGGGACAGGTGCGTCTTCGCCTCGTGCACGTTCACCGTCTGCGTCACGACTCCACCTTACGGACCACGACGGGCCGAGTCGACTAAGTCGGACTAAGTCGGACTAAGTCAGACTGAGTCAGACTGGGTCGAGTCGAGTCGGACTGAGCGCGACCGCCCGCCTCAGTAGCCGGTGCGGCCGTCGACGGCCTCGCGCAGCAGGTCCGCGTGGCCGAGGTGGCGCGCGTACTCCTCGACGAGGTGGGTGAGGATCCACCGCAGGTTCACGGGGCGCCCGCGCCGCAGCCCGCGCACCGGGGCCGCCAGGTCCGTCCAGGACGCGGTGTTCGCGCGGGTCGTGACGAGCTCGGCCCGGTAGGCCGCGACGTCGTCCGCGGCGGTCGCGGCGTCGACGTCGTCGAAGTCGCCGTCCGGGCTGTCCGGCACGCAGTAGTAGTCGGGCACGTCCTGCTCGTCGAGCAGGACGACCCGCAGCCAGTACGCCTCGACCTCCGTGAGGTGCCGGACGATCCCGGCCAGGCTCATCGTGGACGGCGGGACGGCCCGCCGGACGAGCTGCTCAGCGTCCAGCCCGGCGACCTTCAGCAGCAGGGTGTCGCGGTACAGGTCGAGCCAGTGGTCGAGCACGGCCCGCTCGTCGCCCGTCATGGGCCCGTCGGAGCGGGTGTCCTCGTGCTCGGCGACGACGGGGGCGCTCGTGCTCGGCTCGGTCACGGTGGTGAGCCTGCCACCGCGGCGCGGTGCGGCGCTGGAGCCCGGCCCCTCAGCCGTGGTGCGCGCCGGAGCGCCCGTCGCGCGACCCGGCGTAGGCCGCCTCGCGCACGTGCTGCCAACCCACCGGCATCTCCAGGCCCGGGAACGGGTGCAGCACCGGGTCGTAGGTGATGACCTGCTCGGGCGCGGTCGAGGGGTCGTCGAGCAGGCGCAGCTCCGCGAAGGGCCGCCACGGCCCGCGGGGCTCGGCCACCGCGAGCAGGAACCGCCCGTCGCGCCAGCGGGACCCGACGACGAGCAGACCGCGGGCGGTGCGGAACGCGGAGATGCTGGAGTAGGTGGGGCGCCGCCAGTGCGCGCTGGGCAGCGGGAAGCGCCGGGCGGGCCAGCGGTCCGCGCTGGAGGCGAGCAGCAGGTCCCACGGGTCGCCCGCGGGGCTGCTGACCCGCACGGCGATGCCGAGCACGTCGGGCAGCGGGGCGGGCAGCCCGGCGCCGCGGGAGAACCGGACGACGGCCCGGTCGACGCCGGCCTCGTCGATCCACGCCACGCCCGTGCCGGGGTGCAGCCCGTGGCGCACGACGTCGGCGGCCACGACCGTGCCGACGGTGTGCACCGCCTTCGCCGAGCGCAGCCTCGCGGCGAGCCGGAAGGCCCCGGCGACGACGTCGTCCAGCAGGCGCACCGTTCGATCCACGCGCCGATCCTCGGGGACGCGCGGCGCTCCCGCACCCGGGCACGGTCCCTCGCACCGGGCCGTCGCGCGCGGGCCGGGAACTACCCGGGGAGGCGGTAGACCGAGACGTGCGACGTCGACTCCGCGGTGAACTCCGCGCCCGCGAAGTCGGCGTCGCGGGTCTCGAGGACGAACCCGGCCAGCTGCGCCATGAGGTCGAGCTCGGAGGGCCACACGTAGCGGTGGGGGCTGCGGAACACCTCGGCCGAGCGGCCCGCGCCGAAGCGCACGTGGTGGGAGACCAGCTGCTGCGCGAGCACGTCGTAGGTGTCCACCCCCAGGTAGCCGGGTTCCTGCGCGAAGACGGCGGCGCCCGCACCGGGTGGCAGGGAGCGCAGGTCGGGGACGAACAGCTCGACGAGGAACCGCCCGCCCGGGCGCAGGTGGCGGGCGGCGTTGCGGAAGCACGCGACCTGCCCGGCCTGCGTCACCAGGTTCGAGATCGTGTTGAACACCAGGTAGACGAGGGAGAACTCCCCGGGCACCCGGGTCGTGGCCATGTCGCCCAGCACGACCGGCAGGGCCGTCTCGTCCGCCTTCTCGCGCAACCGGTCCACCATCGGCCGGCTCAGCTCGAGGCCGGTCACGGCGACGCCCCGCGCGGCGAGCGGCAGGGCCACCCGGCCGGTCCCGACGGCGAACTCGAGCACCGGGCCGCCGGCCGCCTCGGCGACGAGGCGCTCCACGGCGGGGTCGAGGACGCCGGGCGCGAACATCCCCGTCCCGGGGGTGTCGTAGCGCCGGGCGGCCTCGTCGTCCCACACGTCCTGCTGCTGCACGCCGTCCAGGGTGCTCGGCGGCCGGAACCCCCGTCCACCGGTTTCCCCGCCCGTCAGCCCCGCGGGCCGGGTTCCCCGGCGACGTCGAGGACCGGTGCGCGGCGACGGGCCTCCTGCCGCTCGCGCATCCGGTCCCCGGCGAGCACCACCAGCCGGCCCAGGCTCCCCTCGTCGCCGGGGCAGCTGCTCACGCCGATGCTCACCGACACGTCCACCGGGTGCCCGCCGATGCGGTACGGCGCGGACAGCGCGGACCCGAGGTGCGCGGCGATGCGGCCGGCCTCGGCGCGGGCGGTGTCGCGGTCCAGGCCCACGAGGGCGACGAGGAACTCCCGGGGCCCGAGGCGGCCCGCGAGGTCGCTGCGCCGCAGGCGCGACTGCAGCCGGCGCGAGGCCGAGACCAGCAGCAGGTCGGCGGCCGCCCGCCCCGCGTCGCCGGCGGTCCCGAACCCGTCGACGCCGGGTCCGTCGAGGCCGACGCTGAGCAGGGCCGTCCCCGTGCCCGCGCCGGTCGCCGCCCGCAGCTCGCGCTCGGCGAGGTCGTGGAAGCGGTGCCGGTCCAGCAGGCCCGTGAGCGCGTCGGTCCCGGCGCCCTCCCGGGAGACGTCCGGGAGGCCCGCGAACCCGCGGCCCTCGCGCCGGGGAGCCTGCCCGCGCTCCCGGGTGCGGGTGACGTCGGTGTGCACGGTGATGCACTGCACCACCCGGCCGCGCTCGTCGACGACGGGGGAGGCCTGCACCTCGCTCCACCAGGGGGTGCGGTCGGGGCCGCGGTGCTGCAGCAGCGTCTCGCGGACCTTCCGCCCGTCGGCGACGGCGGCGACGAGGCGGTCCACGGCCGCGCGGTCCGTCCACCCGCCGTCCAGGTGGCGGGCGCTGCGGCCCACCAGCTCCCCGAGCGGCTGGCCGGCGAGGTCGGCGTAGGCCTGGTTGGCGAAGACGAGCGGGTGACCGGGCCGGCGGAGGTCGGCGATGGTGATGCCGCTCGTCGCGGCCCGCAGCGCCCGGTGCAGGGGCGGCTCGCCCGCGCTGGCCCCGGCGGGCGGGGCGGGCTCGCTCCGGGGCACCCGCGTCAGCGTCGAGGCGCCGTCGGGCGCGACCCGCAGCAGCAGGCTGTGGGCGGCGGCCAGCACCGTCTGGCGGCGGTAGGTCAGCGCGTACTCGAACCGGCGGTCCATGTCGGGGACGCCCACGTCGCCGAGGTCGCGCGCGAGCAGCGCGGCCGCGAAGTGCGGGCTCACCACGACGACGTCCCACTCCGCGCGGACGGGGTCGTCGGCCTCGAGCGCGGCCCCGCGCACGCCCGGCAGCGGCTGCCGGACCACGTCGTGGCCCAGCGCGCAGACGAAGGCGGTGGCGGCGGCGAGCTCGCGGTAGCGGTCGATGGTGCGCGGCGTGACGTGCCGCGCCTCCTGGAACGTCGCGGCGACGACGCACGTCTTGCCCAGCTGCACGGCCTGCCGCTCGAGCTGCCGGCTGAGCTCGACCAGCAGCCGCTTGGGGGCGTGCTTGAGCTCCGTGCCCGGGGGCAGGCAGGCGAACGGCGACGGCGGAACGGCGTCGTCCGGGCGCGGCACGGGCGGCGGGAAGCGCAGCTCCCCCACCTGGGGGCGGGCCTCGGGGGCGGGCACCGCACGGCCGAAGAGCCAGCCCTGGCCCAGGCTCGCGCCGAGCCCGCGGGCGGTGGCGAGGTGCGCCTCGGTCTCGATGCCCTCGGCGAGCAGCAGGGCACCCGTGCGCTCGGCGTAGTCGTTGACCGCGTTGACGATCGCCGCGACGTCGGGGGAGGGGCGCTCCTGCACCACGCGCAGGTCGAGCTTGACGACCTCGGGCCGCAGCAGCGGCATGAAGGCCAGGGACGCGGAGTCCGCGCCGACGTCGTCGAGGGCGATGGCCCAGCCCAGGTCCCGGACGCGGCCCACGGTGCGCAGCAGCTCCGCGGGGCGGGCGGACAGGGCGCGCTCGGTGATCTCCAGGACGATGCGCAGCCGCCCCGGGGCGCTGTCGACCAGGGCCAGCAGTTCGTCCACCGGCGCGGTGTCCAGGACCTCCGGCTCGACGTTGACGAAGACCGTCAGCGGCGTGGGGACCTCCTGCGCCAGGGCGCCGCGGAACGCGGCCGCGCGGCACAGCTGGTCCAGCTCGGCGAGCAGCCCCTCGCCGCGGGCGGCCGCGAAGAGGGCGTCGGGGGTCTGCAGGGGCCCCTCCGGCCCGCGGGCCAGCGCCTCGTGGGCGACGACGTCACCGCTGACGAGGTCGACGATCGGCTGGAACTCGCTGCGGACGGCTCCGCGCGCGAGCACGTCCTGGATGCGGTGCACGGCGTCCTCCGGGCGGCTCGTCGAGGCACGACTCGCCGGGGGGAGTCGTCGCACTGGCCGCGCTCGGGCATGAACGCTCGGTGGTGACGTCCCACCACATCACGGGTGCAGAGAGTGTGCTCGCCCGTGAGAGCGGTGTCACGCGTCTCCGGGCCCCAGTTCCAGGCGCTCGGGGGAGAGGTGCACGATGCGCAGCGTCCGCTCGCCCGCGGGGCCGCGCAGGCGCAGCCGGTCCCGCTCGGCGGTCTCCCAGCTCCCCGACCGCGCGCGGCCCGCGTCGCCCGGCCCGGCGTCGACGTCGAGGAAGGTCCCGTCGGGGTGCAGCTCGAGCCCGTCGCGGCCGCGGGCCCGGGGGAAGGCGAAGCCCGCGGGCCGGTAGACGGCGACGCCGTCGTGGTCCTCCTCGAAGGAGTGCCCCCAGGCGCCGGGCAGGAGGTCCCCGGCGGGGTCCGGCGGCTCCTGCGTCACGGGGTGCCCGCCGTCGCCGGGGAGCCGGAGGGTCCGGCGCCCGCGGCGGCCAGCGGCGCGCGGGCCCCGGCGAGCGCGGCCCGCATGCGCGTCACCTGGCCCGCCGTGAACATGACCATGGCCGCGTCGTCGACGTAGTCCATGTAGTCGACGAAGAGGTCCCCGTCGGGCCCGTTGTCGCAGCTGACGTGCGGGAACGCGGGCCGGCCGTGGTTGGGGCCGCCCTGGTTGGGGGTGTCGTCGACCTCGTCGGTGTCCTCGCAGCTGGCGGCGAACTCGCCCCACAGGTGGAAGAGGTCGAGGTAGTGGCCGACCTCGTGGGTGGCCGTGCGGCCGAGGTCGAACGGGGCGCTCGCCGTCCCCGTGGTGCCGAACGCCGTGATGTTCACGACGACGCCGTCCGTGGCGGGCGGGCCCCCGGGGAACTGCGCGTACCCGAGCAGCCCGCCGCCCAGCGGGCACACCCACAGGTTCAGGTGCGTCTCGACGGGCCACGGGTCGGCGCCACCCGTCGCGGCGGCCTTGACGGCGTCGTCGGTGGTGAACTCCGCGACGTCCGTGCTCGTGCGGGTGGTGCCGGTCGACGGCGAGCCGTCCGGGGCCGTGGTGGCCAGGACGAACTCCACGCGGGCGTCGCCCACCAGCGGCCGGAACGGCTCGGGCACGGCGTCGAGGTCGGTGTTGGCGGCGCGGAAGTCGGCGTTCAGCACCGCGACCTGGCCGGCGACCTGCTCGTCCGTCACGTCCTGCGGCGAGGGGGAGACGACGTGCACGACGACGGGGATCCGCACGACCTCCTCGGTCCCGGGCGCCGTCCGTGCGGTGGCCGCGGTGCGGGCCTGCGCGATCGAGGCCCGCGCGCTGCGGTAGTCCGGGTCCTGCTCCAGCAGCCGGACGTGCACGTCGGTGGTCCCGCAGCGCCGGCGGGGGGCGTCGTCCGTGGTGGCCTGGCTCACCGTCGCAGTCCTACCACCCCCGCGGCCTCCGCGGCGGCGGCGGCGTTCTCCTGCGGGGTGTGCCGGGTGGTGCAGAGCACCTGGTGCAGCACGATCGCCGTGATCGCCCCCGAGGAGATCCCCGAGTCGAAGATCGTCTGGAACCAGCTCGGCGTCTGCGCGTAGATCTCCGGGTTGACGGTGGGCAGCAGGCCGACGCCGATCGCCGTGGCGATCATCAGCAGGGCGCGGGAGTCGAGCCGGCAGGAGGCGAGGGTGCGGATGCCGCTGGCCGCGACCATCCCGAACAGGGCCACCCCGGCGCCGCCGAGGACGGCGACGGGCACGGCCGCGACGACGGCGCCGAGCTTGGGCAGCAGGCCGAGCACGATGAGCACGCCGCCGGCGAACGTCGCGACGTAGCGGGAGCGGACGCCCGACATGCTGACGAGGCCGACGTTCTGCGCGAACGCCGTGTACGGGAACGTGTTGAACACGCCACCGAGGACGGTCGACAACCCGTCGGCGCGCATGCCGTCGGCGACCGCCCGCCGGGTCACGGGCCGCTCGACGATCTCCCCGATGGCCAGGATGTCGCCGGTCGTCTCGGTCATGATGACGAGCCCGACGACGCACATGGCGATCACCGAGCCCACCTCGAACGTCGGCGCCCCGAACGCGAACGGCGTCGAGATGCCGACCCAGTCCTGCGCGGCGACCCCCGAGACGTCGACCTTCCCCGTCAGCGCCGCGACGGCCGTGCCCGCCGCGATGCCCAGCAGGATCGAGACCCGGGCGACCGCGGGCGGCGCGAGGCGCTCCAGCAGCAGGATCGCGACGAGGGTGAACAGGGCCAGCAGGAGGTTCGACGGCGCCCCGAAGTCCGGGGTGCCCGTGCCGCCGCCGACCCAGCCGGCCGCGACGCTCATGAGCGAGAGGCCGATGAGCAGGATGACCGTGCCCGTGACCAGCGGCGGGAAGAACCGCAGCAGCGTGGAGAACACCGGTGCCAGCAGCATCATGAACAGCCCGCACGCGATCACCGAGCCGTAGATCGCGGTGATGCCGTGGTTCGTCCCGATGGTGATCATGGGGCCGACGGCGGCGAACGTGCAGCCCTGCATGAGGGGCAGCCGGACGCCGAAGCGCCAGAACCCCACCGACTGCAGGATCGTCGCGATGCCCGCGACGAACAGGTCGGCGACGACGAGGTGCGCCAGGTCGTCGGGGGCCATCTGCCCCGCGGAGATCATCGCGCCGCCGACGATGAGCGGGACGGCCACGGCCCCCGCGTACATCGCGAGCACGTGCTGCAGGCCGAGCGGCGCGAGGCGCGCGAGCGGCGGGACCTGGTCGACGGGGTGCGTGCCGTGGACCTCGAGCGTGGGTGCGGACACCGCGGCCTCCTCGGGTGGGGAAGTTCCACGGTGGCAGCCGGGGACGGCCCGCGGCAGGGCCCGGGGCCCCTCGCCGTGTGAAGAGTGCGTTACGCGTGCGGCGGCGGGAGCAGCGTCCCGGGGGGCAGTCCGGCGGGGGAGTCGACGTCTGCGACCGCTCCCGCGCGGGGCACCTCGCGCACCCCGACGCCGTCCAGGAACGCCCGCAGGCCCGTGTCGCCGCCCGTCGCGGCGAGGGCCGCGGCCCAGTGCCCGCGCCCGAGCGCGACGGGGTGCCCGGGGCGTCCGCCGTCCGTGGCGCGCACCGCGGCGGGTTCCGGGGCGGCCGCGGCCGCGGCGAGGACGGCGGCGACGTCGTCGGCGCTCAGGCCCGGCAGGTCGACGGGCACGAGGACCAGGACGTCGGCGCCGCCCGCCGCGGCGTGCTCCAGCGCAGCCCGCACCCCCGCGCCCACGCCCTCCGCCCAGTCCGGCACGGCCAGCCCCGTCACCCCCGGGGGGAGTTCCGCCAGGACGTCGGGGGCTGCGGCCCCGAGCGTGACGGCGACCTCGGCGCAGCCGCCCGCCCGCAGCGCCTGCGCGGCCCGCGCCACCCACGTCCGGCCGTCCGGCCCGCGCAGCAGGGCCTTCGGCGCCCCCATCCGCCGCCCGGCCCCGGCGGCCAGCACGATCCCCAGCGCTCTCACGATCGAGATCCCACCACACGGGGCGGAGCGTCCGGGCGCCACGTTTCGGGCAGGTTTCGCGCCGGTTCCGGCGGCGGTGCGTCCGGGTGGTCCGGGCGCTCGGGCCCCCGGGGATGGCGTAGAACTCTGGGGACCGGGACGTCCCCGGCCACGAGGTGCGGAGGTGACGGGTGCTGCCCGAGGTGGACGACGACGACGCGTTCCGCGCGCTGCTGCTCTCCTGCTGCGACGCCCCGGCGTGGGCGGAGCACGTCCTCGCCCGGCGCCCGTTCGACGGCCCGGAGGCCCTGCTGGCGGCGGCGGAGCAGGAGCTGGCGGCGACGAGCGAGGCCGACGTCGACGCGGCGCTCGCGGCGCACCCGCGCATCGGGGAACGGCCCGCGGGGGCCGCCTCGCAGCGCGAGCAGTCGGCCGCGCTGGCCGCGGACCCGGCCGTCCTCGCGGAGCTCGCGGAGGGCAACGCCGCCTACGAGGCGCGCTTCGGGCACGTCTACCTGGTGTGCGCGTCGGGGCGCAGCGCGGAGGAGCTGCTGGCCGTCCTGCGCTCCCGCCTCGGCAACGACCCCGCCACCGAGCGCCGCGTCCTGCGCACCGAGCTCGCCGCCATCACGCGTCTCCGGCTGCTGCGCGCCCTCGAGGGGGCCGCGGCGTGACCACCCTGAGCACGCACGTGCTCGACGCGAGCACCGGGACGCCGGCCGCCGGGGTGGGCCTGCTGCTCACCGGGGCGGACGGCGCGGAGCTCGCGCGCGCGAGCACGGACGCCGACGGTCGCGCGCGGTTCGGCCCCGACCTCGCCCCGGGCACGTTCCGGCTCGCGTTCGCCACGGGGGAGTTCTTCGCGGCGGCGCAGCGGGAGGCGTTCTACCCGGAGGTCGTCGTCGCCTTCACCGTCACCGCGGACCGGGAGCACCTGCACGTGCCGCTGCTGCTGTCGCCGTTCGCCTACTCCACCTACCGAGGGAGCTGACATGGCCATCGTCCTGGCGGACCACCAGTACGGGAAGGCCGAGAACCGCGTCGTGCGCTTCCAGCGCGACACGGCCCGGCACGAGATCGTCGACCTGAACGTCACCTCGACGCTGCGCGGCGACTTCTCCGACGCCTACCTCGCGGGGGACCAGGCGAAGGTCCTGCCCACCGACACGCAGAAGAACACGATCTACTCCTACGCCAAGGAGAAGGGCCTCACGAGCGTCGAGACGTACGCCCTCGACCTCGCGCGCCACTTCGTCGACGACGTGGCCCCCGTGACGGGCGCCCGCATCGACGTCGAGTCCTACCTGTGGGACCGCGTCGTGGTCGACGGCGTGGAGCACGACCACTCCTGGGTGCGCTCGGGGACCGAGGTCCGCACGGCGGCCGTGACCGTGGACGGCACGGGCGCGGAGCAGGTCACCCACGTCGTGGCCGGGCTGAAGGACCTCGTGGTGCTGAAGTCCACGGGGTCGGAGTTCAAGGGTTTCCTCGTCGACGGGTACACGACGCTGCCGGAGACCGACGACCGCGTCATGGCCACGTCGTTGTCGGTGGCGTGGCGCTACACCCCGGCCGCGCTGGCGGACGGCTACGACTTCGACGCCGCCTACGAGACCGTGCGCCGCACGATGCTGGGGGTGTTCGCGACCCTGCACTCCTCCGCGCTGCAGCAGACGATGTGGCACATGGGCCGGTCCGCGCTGGAGGCCGTCCCGGAGATCGCGGAGATGCGGCTGTCGGCGCCGAACAAGCACCACTTCGACTACGACCTGGCCCGCTTCGGCGTCGAGAACCGCGGTGAGGTGTTCCACGCCGACGACCGTCCCTACGGCCACATCCACGCGCGCATCGTGCGCGACGACGAACCCGCGGCCCCGCTGGCGTGGGAGACGGGGTCGCTGCTGTGAGCGCGCCCGCGCTGGAGGGCACGGCCGAGCTGGACCGGCGCCACCTGCAGGCCGCGGTGGACCTGGCGGCGAGCAACGTCACCGACGGGGGCGGGCCGTTCGGCGCGCTCGTCGTCCTCGACGGCGCCGTCGTCGCGACGGGGCAGAACCGCGTCACGCGCGACGTGGACCCGACCGCCCACGCCGAGGTGCAGGCCATCCGGGCGGCGTGCCGCGTGCTGGGCACGTTCTCCCTGGCCGGGGCGACGCTGTACTCCAGCTGCGAGCCGTGCCCGATGTGCCTGGCCTCGGCGCTGTGGGCGCGCGTGGACCGGGTGCTGTTCGCGGCCGACCGCCACGACGCCGCGCGCGGGGGTTTCGACGACCTCGCGTTCTACGACCTGTTCGCCACCGACCGTTCGCTGTGGTCGGTGCGGATCGAGCAGCAGCGCGGCGCCGGTGCGGCCGCCCCCTTCGACGCCTGGCTGGCCGCGGCCGCCCGGGTCGCGTACTGACCGTGGACCTCGCCGGCCTCGAGGAGGTCGTCGCCGTGCACGACCGCGGTTCCCTCGCGGCGGCCCACGACGGGGACCCGGCGACCGCGGTGCTCGCCGGCGGCACCTGGTTGTTCTCCACCCCGCAGCCGCAGCTGCGGCGCCTCGTCGACCTCACGACCCTCGGCTGGGAACCGTTCACCGTGACCGGCGAGGGGCTGCGGCTGGCGGGGACCTGCCCGGTCTCGGCGGTCGCGGAGGTCCCGGCGCAGCCCGGCTGGGCGGCGCACCCGCTGCTGCGCCAGTGCGTGCGCGCGCTGCTGGCCTCGTTCAAGGTGCGCTCGGTCGCCACGGTGGGCGGGAACGTCTGCCTCGCGCTGCCGGCCGGGTCGATGACCTCGCTCGCGGCGGCGCTCGACGGCACGGCGGAGCTCTGGGCCGCGGACGGCTCGGTGCGCCGCCTCGCCGTGGCGGACCTCGTGCTCGGCGACCGCCGGACCGCCCTGCGCCCCGGGGAGGTGCTGCGGGCCGTCACGCTGCCCGACGCGGCGCTGCGGGCCACGACCGCGTTCCGCCGCACCTCGCTGAGCCGCCTCGGGCGCTCGGCGTCGCTCGTCGTGGGCCGCCGCGACCTCGACGGCGGCCTCGTCGTGACCGTCACGGCGGCGACCGAGCGGCCCGTCGTCCTGCGCTACCCCGAGGCGCCGCCCGCGCCGGTCGTGGCCCGCGACGTCGAGCAGCGCGTGGCGGCGAGCTGCGGCTGGTTCGACGACGTGCACGGCGCGCCCGACTGGCGGCGCGCGACGACGCTGCGCTCGGTCGCCGAGGTCTGCGAGGAGCTCGCGTGAAGATCACCGTCGACGGCACCGCGATCGAGGTCGAACCCCGCCCGGGCCAGTGCCTGCGCACGCTGCTGCGCGAGAACGCCCACCACGGCGTGAAGAAGGGCTGCGACTCGGGCGACTGCGGTGCCTGCACCGTCCTCGTCGACGGCGCCGCCGTGCACTCGTGCCTGTACCCGGCCGTGCGGGCCGCGGGGCGCGAGGTCACCACGGTCACCGGCCTCGGCACCCCGGCCGCCCTGCACCCCGTGCAGCAGCGGTTCGTCGACGCGGCCGGGTTCCAGTGCGGGTTCTGCACGGCGGGGATGGTGGTCACGGCGGCCTCGCTGGACGCGGAGCAGCGGGCCGACCTCGACGAGCACCTCAAGGGCAACCTGTGCCGCTGCACGGGGTACCGGGCCGCGCGCGACGCGGTCGAGGGAGTTGCGGCCGACCTGCGGGACAGCGGCGCGACGGGGGAGCGGGTCGGTGCCCCGGCCGCGCGCCGCGTCGTCTCGGGCACCGAGCCGTACACGCTCGACACGGCCGTGCCGGGGCTGCTGCACCTGGCCGTCCTCGGCAGCCCGCACGCGCACGCGCGCATCACCGCGATCGACGTCTCGGCCGCCGAGGCCCTCGACGGCGTGGTCGCGGTGCTGACCCACCGCGACTCCCCCGACGTGCTGTTCTCCACCGGCCGCCACGAGGACCGCCTTGACGACCCCGACGACACCCGCGTCCTCGACGACGTCGTCCGCTTCCACGGCCAGCGGGTCGCGGCCGTCGTCGCGGAGGACCGCGGCACCGCCGAGGAGGCGCTGCGGCGCGTCCGGGTCGAGTACGAGGTGCTGGACGCGGTGTTCGACCCCGGGCAGGCGCTGCTGCCCGGGGCGCCCCTCGTCCACGGCGACAAGGACCCCGCCGCCTCCCGCATCGCGGACCCGCACCGCAACCTCGTCGCCGAGCTGCACGGCGGGGTGGGCGACGTCGAGGCCGCGCTGGCCGCCGCGCACGTCACGGTGCAGGGGACCTGGCAGACGCAGCGCGTGTCCCACGTCGCGCTGGAGACGCACGCCGCCCTCGGGTGGCTCGACGACGACGGCCGCCTCGTGGTGCGCACCTCCACCCAGGTGCCGTTCCTCGTGCGCGACGAGCTCGCGCGCATCCTCGGGCTCGCACCCGAGCGGGTCCGGGTGTTCGCGGCGCGCGTCGGCGGGGGCTTCGGTGGCAAGCAGGAACTCCTCACCGAGGACCTCGTCGGCCTCGCGGTGCTGCGCACGGGGCGGCCCGTGCAGTTCGAGCTGACGCGGACCGAGGAGCTCACCGTGGTCCCCGTGCGGCACCCGATGCGCGTGAGCGTCCGCCTGGGCGCCGACGCGCAGGGCGTCCTGACGGCGCTCGCGGTGGACGTCCTGTCCGACGCGGGCGCCTACGGCAACCACTCGCCCGGGGTGATGTTCCACGGCTGCCACGAGTCCATCGCGGTGTACCGCTGCGCGAACAAGCGCGTGGACGCCCGCGCGGTCTACACGAACAACGTGCCGTCGGGCGCGTTCCGCGGGTACGGCCTCGGGCAGGTCATCTTCCCGCTGGAGTCCGCGCTGGACGACCTGGCGCGGGAGCTGGGGATCGACCCGTTCGAGCTGCGCCGGCGCAACGTCGTCGTGCCGGGGGACCCGTTCGTCGTGACCTCCGACCCCGAGCACGGCGGCGTCGACGACGGGTTGCGCTACGGCAGCTACGGTCTCGACCAGTGCCTCGACCTCGTCGAGGAGGCGCTGGGCCGCGACGGACTGCCCGCGCCCGAGGGTCCGCAGTGGCGCACGGGCACGGGCATGGCCGCGTCGATGATCGCGACCACCCCGCCCCGCGGGCACTACGCCGACGCGACGGCCGCGCTGGAACCCGACGGGACGTGGCTGCTGTCCGTGGGCACGGCGGAGTTCGGCAACGGCACCACGACCGTGCACACCCAGATCGCCGTCGGGGCGCTCGCCACGACGGCCGACCGGATCCGGTTGCGGCAGGCCGACACCGACGTCACGGCGCACGACACGGGGGCGTTCGGGTCCGCGGGGGTGGTCGTGGCCGGCAAGGCGCTGCTCGTGGCCTGCGGCCGCCTGGCGGAGGAGGTCCGCGCGCTCGCCGCCGCCCTGGCCGGGACTCCCGTCGACGACGCGGTCCTGGAACCCGGCGGGGTCCGCTGCGGCGCGGTCCTCGTCCCGCTCGCCGACGTCCACGCCGAGGCTCTGCGCCGCAGCGGTTCCGCACCGTCCGCAGACGGGCGCGAGGACGCCGCGCGCCGGTCCGTGGCCTTCAACGTGCAGGGCTTCCGGGTCGCGGTCGACACCGCGACCGGCGAGGTCCGGCTGCTGCGCTCGGTGCAGGCCGTCGACGCGGGCGTCGTGATGAACCCCGTGCAGCTGCGCGGCCAGGTCGAGGGCGGGGTCGCGCAGGCGATCGGCTCGACGCTGTTCGAGGAGGTCCGCACGGACGCCGACGGCCGCGTCACGACCCCGACGCTGCGGGAGTACCACGTGCCGCAGATCGGCGACCTCGTCGACACCGAAGTGCTGTACGCCGACACCGTCGACACGATCGGGCCGCTGGGCGCCAAGTCGATGAGCGAGGCGCCCTACAACCCCGTCGCGCCCGCGCTGGCCAACGCGGTGCGCGACGCCACGGGTGTGCGGCTGCGGGAGCTGCCGCTCAGCGCCGACCGGGTGTGGCGGGCGCTGCAGGAGCCGACGGCCCCGGCGTAGCCAGAGGGTGACGGCGTCTCAAGATGCACCGATCGCGAGACGCGGCGGGGGAGAGGCCGCTGGGCCGCGACATGCCGCCTTAGAACTCATGTCCGTGACGGTCGAATCGCGCCGCTCTGGCTAGCTCATCGATGTGCGGTGTTTGTCCTCCTCGTTCAGAGCTGCTCGATGCGGGCCTGCATGGCATCTACCAAGGGGCTCATCGCTTGCAGCTGGGCTTGGAACGCGGCGAGGTCGTTGGCTCGGCAGGCGTCGGCCATT
Source organism: Kineococcus rubinsiae (assembly GCF_011839805.1). Lineage (GTDB taxonomy): Bacteria > Actinomycetota > Actinomycetes > Actinomycetales > Kineococcaceae > Kineococcus > Kineococcus rubinsiae. Next base: position 105,005 of record NZ_VWPY01000008.1, read on the forward strand.
CCGTCGAAGGTGTCTACGAGGCTGCCCCAGTGGCCGGCCAGCTCAACGTCTGTGGGCAGCGGTTCAGTGCGGACGCCGGACACAGCGGCTGCCAGGGCGTCGCAGTCCGCGGGCACGAAGGTCGTCTGGGTGGCGTGATCGCTGACGGTTGTGCCCCGCTGAGGTCAAGGAGTCGAGGCTGGAGTCCATGGGGCCTTCGAGCCAGTCCCCGGTGTTCATGGTCTGACTGCTGACCTCGGCTCCTCCGCTGCAACCGGCCAGGCTCATCAGGCCGGCGATGGTGACAGCAGCTGCCGTGACGGCACACCGGTCCAGCATTGGCTGATGTCCTCGCTGAATCGATAGCAGGCGCGTTGATCGGCTCGCTGCGAATTCTCGTCGTCGGCCTGCGCTTGCGAGACGATGCCCCAGCCCAGCAGACCGAAAATCACCAAGAGAATCATGACCATGCCGGGACTGGCGATCTGCATGCGGTACCAGGGAGCAGCAGGCGGCCGGCTGGGCAGGAGCGTGGCCGAGGTACCGCTGGCGATCGGCACCCACTGCTGGCCGTCCCAAAGGTGACGCCCGTCGGGGCTGTAGACCGGACTGGACTGACTCATGACCATCCCTTGCGTTCGAAGCCACTGCTTCAAGTGATCGACGCGGTCCTGGGGACGACTGAAGACTCCGATCGGGTGTGTCGCGGCAGCAGAAGCTTCGAAGTCGGCGAGTCAGGGAACGCTTCTCAGGGCTGAGAAGCGTTGCGGCTAGGGGCGGCCTGGGAGTTGTAGACGGCTCGCGCGGAGGAGAAGGTCCAGGGGACACCGCCGCAGGCGGTGGAGATGCCGTCGGCGGTCAGGGCGTCGGCGATGGTCCGCTAGGAGCGGCCGGCGTCGCGCTCTTCGAGGATGCCGCGCACCAACTCACCGGGAGCACAGAAGGCTGGCCCAGGCGTACGCCGGTGGCTTTCCTCACCGCCAGAGCCTCGCGGGTGCGCTGGCCGATCAGCTCGCACTCGAGCTCGGCGATGCCTGCGGTGACGGTGGCCATGAACTTGCCGTTGGGGGTGAGGTGCCCACGCCCACGTCCAGGCAGACCACGGACCACCCGCGCCGGGTGGCTTCCTTCACCAGGCCGGAGAAGTCGTGCACCGAGCGGGAGAGGCGGTCCAGCTTGGCCACCAGCAGCACGTCGGCCGCGCGTGCGTTCAGCTGGCCCAGCGCGCCGATCAGGGCCGGGCGGTTGAAGTCTTCGGCGGAGCAGCCGGCGTCGACGAGGTACTCCAGCCCCCAGCCGCGCCGGTCAGCCTCAGCCTGCAGGGCGGCGCGCTGGGCTTCCAGGCCAGCGCCGGAGTCGGCCTGCTCCGCAGTGGAGACCCGCACACGGGTGGCCCAAAGGCTCCCAGGTCGAGGTGCGGGAGGCACGAGCCTCACCCTGGCACGCGAGTCGGCACTCAAGGGTCATTGACCGCGATGAGCCGGCGGTCAAGGTCTGGCGGAAGGCAGAGGCGAGCGCGGCAGGTGCCATCGTTAGTGCTCACCGAGGGTCAGCGCATGACCTCGGACGTGCTGCGCCAGCGCGATCAGGAGGAGCCCGTCGCAGAGTGACAGGACAGGATTCGACCCAACCCGCCTTGAGCCACTAGCCGAAGTGGTCACGCGGGAGAGGTTCTGAGCCGGCCAGCTCACTGATGCGCCGTGCCAGGAGGCGGTAGTAGCGTTCCGCCGTAGGCGAGGGGTCGTCGTACTCGGTAGCGCGGGCCCGGCGCTGCACGTAGAACATGGCGGCCCTCAGCAAGTCCATCCCCACCCAGGTGGGGATGGACTTGCTGGCGTCGAGGGCGCGGACGACGGGCCGCACTACCTGCAGCAGGCGCTCCGGCGAGTCGGCAATACGCCGGTAGGCGTTGTAAGAGAGGGCGAACTCCTGCAGCTCCTCCAAGGAGGCAGCCGGACCGGGGCAGCGGATGAGGCTACTCATGCAGGACTCCCAACGAGGCACTCGACCCAGCGGCCCAACACGCTGACGGCAGCCGGGCGAAGTGGCCGCGTCGTCCTTCCACTTGGCGCAGAACTACCTCGTCGCCGGCACGGCCCCTCCGGGGCACGGGACGGACGAGCCGATCTGACGGGTCGTGTCACGAGAGGGTGAGGACCTCGGCCCCGTTCTCGGTGATGGCGATGGTGTGCTCGCTGTGCGCCGTGCGGGCGCCGGTGGCGCTGCGCAGCGTCCAGCCATCGGCGTCGGTGACGAGCTCGGCGGTGTCCGCCATGATCCAGGGCTCCAGCGCCAGCAGCATGCCGGGGCGCAGGGGGAACCCGCGGCCGGCGCGGCCGGTGTTCGCGACGTGCGGGTCCTGGTGCATCGTCGAGCCGACGCCGTGGCCGCCGAACTGCGTGTTCACGGGGTACCCGGCCTCGGTGAGGACGGCGCCGATGGCGGCGGACAGGTCCCCCACGCGGGCGGTCGGCCCCGCCGCGGCGATGCCCGCGGCCAGCGCGCGCTCGGTCGCGGCGATCATCGCGAGGTCCTCGGGGGCGGCGGTGTCCCCGACGACGAAGCTGATGGCGGAGTCGGCGACGACGCCGCCGAGGGACACGGCGAGGTCGAGGGAGAGCAGGTCACCGTCGGCGAGGACGTAGTCGTGCGGCAGCCCGTGCAGCACGGCGTCGTTGACCGAGGTGCAGACGTGGTGGCCGAACGGTCCGCGCCCGAAGGAGGGCGCGTAGTCGACGTAGCAGGACACGGCGCCGGCCTCGACGATCGCGTCGCGGGTCCACCCGTCGAGCTCCAGCAGGTTCGTGCCCACGGCTGCGCGGCTCTTCAGCGTCTGCAGGATGCGGGCGACCAGGCCCCCCGTGTCCCTGGCCCGCGCCAGCTCCGTGCCGTTCAGGATCTCGATCACCGTGCAACCCTCCTCGCGACCAACAACTATCCCGGCCATGTTATCCCGGCCTAGGATCGGGGCATGGTCCGGTTGCCCCACACCCCCGCCGAGATCGCGCGCGGTCAGCGCCTCGGGGCCGTCCTGCGGCGCGCGCGGGGCGGCCGCCCGATGCTCGACACGGCCCTGGCCGCCCGGGTGTCCCCGGAGACGCTGCGCAAGATCGAGTCAGGCCGCGTGCCCAGCCCCGCGTTCCCGACGATCGCCGCCATCGCCGGGGTCCTCGGCCTGTCCCTCGACGCCGTCTGGGCCGAGGTCGACCAGGCGGGTCAGGCGGAGGACTCGGCGGGCGAGCGGTTCGCCTCCTGAGCGCTCACGGTCCCTCGGGGGCGGAGCCCTCGACCGCCCGCAGCAGCAGGTCCGTGAACCGCCGGACGCGGGGCAGGTCCTCGGCGCCGAGGTGGTCCATCACCAGGGCGCGGACCCCCGCCAGGTGGGCGGGCCACGCCTCCTCGAGCCGCTCCCGGCCCTCGTCCGTGAGCGTCAGGAGCGCGGCCCGCGCGTCGCTCGGGTCGGGGTTGCGCACCACGAGCCCGTCCTGGGCCATCGACTGCGCCACGCGGGTCATCCGGCTGGGCGAGATCGAGGCCGCCTCGGCCAGGTCGCTCATCCGCAGGGTGTGCGCGGGCGCCTCGGACAGCCGCATGAGCACGACGTAGCGCGTCAGCCCCAGACCGCTGCGCCGCAGCAGGTCCTCGTCGATCGCCCGGGGCAGCGCGACCATCAGCCGCATGAGGGTCCGCCACGTCAGCTCCTCCTCGGGCGTCAGGGGAGGGGGCGCGGAGCCGTCGGGCGACATGGCGGCAGTCTCCCGGACGCGCGGGGGTCAGCGGCGACCGGCGCCCGGGGCGGGGACGTGCTGCAGCAGCAGGAGCGCGAGGTCGTCGCCGACCACCCCGCCGACGTGCCCGCGCACGGCGCCGAGGAGCCGGTCGAGGTCGGTCTCCAGCGACTGCGGCGTGACGGGTTCCCGGGGTGCCAGGAGGCTGAGCTGGCTGGTCAGGTCGAAGAACTCCCCGTCGGACGAGCGGGCCTCGACGAGGCCGTCGGTGAACAGCAGCAGCCGCTCGCCCTCCCCGAGCGTCGCCGTCTCCACGCGCACGTCGAGGCCGAGCCCCAGTGGCGGGGAGCGGTGCTCGCCCACCGCGACGGGGGCGCAGCCGGCCGTGAGCCGCAGCGGTGACGGGTGCCCGCAGAGCACGACGTCGAGCCGGCCGTCGGGGTGCACGTCGCAGAACACGGCCGTGACGAAGTCCTCCGGCCCCAGCCGGGCGAGGACGGCCTGCTCGACGGCGCGGGCGACGTCGTCCAGCCGCGCCGCGGGCAGCGGTGCGGTGTGCCGGAAGGCCGAGAGCACGGCCGCGGCGGTGTGCACGGCCGGCAGCCCCTTGCCGCGCACGTCGCCGACGATGACCCGCACGCCCTGCTCGGTCGCGACGACGTCGTAGAGGTCGCCGCCCACCAGCGCGTCGGCGCTCGCGGAGACGTAGCGCGAGGCCAGGGCGAGACCCGCCACGAGGGTCGGCACGGGGTGCTGGATCGCGGTCTGCGCGACGGTGGCGATCTCGGTGACGGCGCGGATGCGCTGCTCGCGCTGCGCGCGGACCGACGCGCCGAACACGGCGAAGCCCGCCAGGGCTGCGCTGCCGAGGATGCGGATGGCGCCGGCCCAGAGGAACGGGTCGCCGACCCGCAGGGACAGCAGCGCCACGGCCAGGACGGACAGGACCGCCACGACGGCGGTCCGGCGCCACGTCAGCACGAGCGAGGCGGCGAGCGGCCCCAGGGCGAGCCAGGGCACGACCACCAGCCGACCGCTGACGGTCGCCTGCGCCCCGCCCAGGACGAGGACCCAGGCGATGGCGAGCGCGAGGACGACCGCCTCGCGGCGCCGGGAGGCGCGTTCCGGCACCGCCGTGTCCAGGCTTCGTCGGGGCATCACCCCCGCAGTCTGACAGTCACGCTCTGTTCACGGCGAGTGACTCCGTCAGGAAGCTGCGCCGGACGAGGACGTGGCCGCGATCTGGTCGGCCCACACGGCCCGGGCGCCGGACTCCCCGACCCGGTAGACCTGCACGCCGGCCGCGACGGCGGCGACGAGGCAGAGGACGGCGACGACGCTGCTCGCCGTGCGGCGCGGCCCCGGGGTGCGGCGCGTGCGGCGGTCCAGCAGGACCAGGACGACCGACAGCAGCACGAGCGGGACGACGAAGAAGACGAGCTGGTCGCCGAGCTCGGCGTGCTGCCCGGGGTTCCCGACCCGTCCCGCGAGCGCCTCGCCGCTCTGGGTGGCCAGCGGGCAGAGGACCGCGGCGACCACGCCCACGGCGACGACGAGCGGGCCGAAGCGCTCCCGCCAGCGGGGCCGCACCACGATGGCGATGACCCCCAGGACGGTCAGGGGCACCAGGACGGTGACGCCGTGGACGACCAGGGCGTGGACGGGCAGGCCGTCGAACGTGTCGAGCACGGGTCCTCCAGGTGGGGCGGATGGGGACGGGGGAGTCCCTCACCACGGAGAACGGCGTGGCGGGTCGTGCGGTTCGACGCCCTTCCCGGCCGGCGGGCGCGGGCCTCAGGCCGGGGCGGTGCCGCGGGCGTTGTAGACGGTCGCGCCGCTGCCGGCGACGAACTCCCCGTAGCCGCGGTAGACGTCGAGGGCCTCCTCGCGCAGCACGTCGGAGACGACCTCGATCCCCCTGCGCTGCAACTGCTCCGCCCAGTCCTCGCGCACGGGACCCTCGTCGAACCCCGTGAGCTCCTCGAGCTCCGGCCCCGAGCCCGCGACGACGAGCCGGGTCACGCCGGACCACACGACCGCGCCGTAGCACATAGCGCACGGGCGCCAGTTGACGACGAGGGAGTGGGCCGGCAGCCCCGCCGCCCCGAGGTCCCACGACCCCAGCCGCCGCTGCGCGAGGGACAGGGCCGTCACCTCGGCGTGCAGGGAGGACAACCCGCTGGAGAGGACGAGGTTCACCCCCGCCGACACGAGGGCCCCCGTCGCGGTCTCGACGACGAGCGCGGCGAACGGGCCACCGCTGCCCTCGCGCGGGTTGCGCGCCGCGAGCGTGTTCACGACGGCCATCCAGCCCTCGTCGGTGGCCGTCGCCGGCAGGGGCGCGAGCTCGTCGTCGACCCAGCCGGGCAGTGCAGCGGTGATCTCGCGGGCCAGCGGCGTGGTGTCCATGCCGGAGGTTACCGACGGCGCTGCTCGAGGGGTGCGGCGCGGTCGGCGGGGAGCGCGGGCGTTACGCGGAACCACCCGGACGGCCTACAGGCGGGCGCCCCGGGCGCCGACCAAGACGGGGAACGCACCGCCGACGCCCGACGCCGCACCGCCTGACGCCGACCTGGAGGACCCCCGTGGCCGCCGCCCCCGCACTCCCCGCCCGCACCCCCCGCCCGCGCACCGGCGCCCGCCGGGCGCTCGCGATCGCCGCGCTCGTCGCCTCCTCCGCCGGCCTGCTCGGCGCGGCGCCCGCCCAGGCCGACGACGTGGACCCCGCCGCGACTCCCGCCGCGACCGCTGCCGTCACGGGCGACGGCACGGCCGCCGGGCGCGCCTACGACCTCGTCAACGCCGCCCGCGTCGAGGCCGGGCTGGCCCCGCTGCGCCTGGCGCCGGACACCACGCAGGTCGCGACCGACTGGGCGTTCCACCTGGCCACCGTCGGGACCCTCACGCACAACCCCGACCTCTCCCGGCAGCTGTCCGGCTGGAGCCTCGTGGCCGAGAACGTCGGGGTCGGCGGCGACGCCGACCAGCTGCAGCAGGCGTTCTGGGGCTCCCCCGGGCACCGGGCGAACGAGCTGCGCCAGGACGTGACCCAGCTCGGCGTCGGGGCGGTCCGCTCGGGCGACGGCCGCCTGTGGGTCGTGCAGGTCTACAAGCTGCCCGCCGGCGAGGTCGCCCCGCCGCGCGGGAACCCCGCGCCCGCGCCGGCCCCCGCGCCGGCCCCTGCGCCCGCCCCGGCT